>CAXTER010000011.1:0-84415 GCA_964243345.1 uncultured Armatimonadales bacterium | reverse complement strand
ATGAAACCTGGCGTTCCCCGGCCCATCCCGCCGAACTGGGTGTCGTCGGTGTTCAAAATGACTTGATAGTCGGCGGCGTCGGGCGTCGGAAACCGCAGGTCCTGATAGGAGTTTGTTGGGTGGAAATTGAACGCGAACACAAGCGGGCCGCGCCGGTACGCAAGCTGCTTGGTGTCTTCGTGCAGGGCCAATTGTTCAATCAGCGGGTCGAGTAACAGAGTATGCTGCGCGTCTAAGCCCAGCATGGCCCGGTCAAAAGCATTTAAATCACTGTAGCGCAGGTTGGGATTATCGGCAAGTGACCATTGACGCCGGGCGTAATGGTAGGAAAAACCGTTGCCTTCGCGCGGAAAGTCCACCCATTCCGGGTGGCCGAACTCGTTGCCGATGAAGGAAAGCCACGCTTCCCCGGCCAAACTGAACGTCAAGAGGCGAATGATTTTGAGAAGCGCAAGGCCGCGCTCGATAACCACGCTGCCGTCGCCCCGGCCCATGTGCCAGTACATCTCCGCGCCCATAAGCTGAAACGCCAAAGTCTGGTCGCCCACCAGAGACTGGTCATGGCTTTCCACATAGCCGACCCGCTTTTCGCCGGGACGCCGGTTCAGCAGCTCATGGTAAACGGCGCTCAGAGGCCAATTCTCATCAGGGACTTCCTCAACGAGCTTTTTCCAGTAGTCGGGTACGCCCATTGCCAAACGATAATCAAAGCCGACGCCGCCTTCAGTCACAGGCCGGGCCAGACCGGGCATCCCGGACACATCTTCGGCCACGGTGACTGCCTCCGGGCGGATAGCACGGGCTAAGTCGTTCGCGGTCTGCAGGTAAGCCAGCGCGTCTTCGTCCACAGCGCCGCCGAAGTAGTCTTCGTAAGACGTGAAAACACGGTTCAAGCCGTGGTCATAATACAGCATACTGGTGACGCCGTCAAAGCGCAGGCCGTCAAACCGGAACTCTTCCAGCCAGAAGCGCACGTTGGAAAGTAAAAACCGCTGGACTTCGTATTTGGCGTAGTCAAAGACCATCGAGTCCCACGCCGGATGCAGGCCGCGGCCGCCGCCGTGGAAATACTGGAAGTCCGTGCCGTCAAAGCCGTTCAAGCCTTCCGCCGTATTCTTGACCGCATGGGAATGCACGATGTCCAGGAAAACGCGCAGGCCGAGGCCGTGCGCCGCGTCAATCAAGGCTTTCAAATCTTCCGGCGTGCCGAAGCGCGACGATACGGCGAAAAACGACGACACATGGTAGCCGAACGAGCCGTAATAGGGATGCTCCATCACGGCCATGAGCTGCACGGCATTGTAGCCAAGCGACGCGATGCGCGGCAGGACATTCTCGGTAAACTCGGCAAATGTCCCGACCCGGCCTTCTTCCGTCGCCATACCGACATGCGCCTCGTAAATCCGCAGCCCGCCGACTGTTTCCGGGGCCGCACTTTGCCACTCAAACGGCGCCGGCGGCAGCCAGACTTGCGCCGTGAAGTCGTTTGTCTGAAGGTCCTGCACGACGCGCCGGATATAGGCCGGTATCCGGTCTTGTCCGCCTGATGCCGAGCGGACATGGACTTTAATCAAGCTGCCGTGTGTCAGCGCCTGCCCGTACTCGCTGTCGGGAAAGAACGCGCTCCAAATGCCGAAATCCTCACGGGTTAGCGGGTTCTTATCCCGGTCCCAGCCGTTGAAGTCCCCAAACAGCGACAATCCTGACGCGCCCGGTGCCCACTCCCGGTACCAGAGGCCCGGTTTGCCGTCCTTCTCGCCCCGATTGAATCCGAAAAACCGATGCCCCAGGCTGATTGCACCTGTCAAGCCGCCGGTTTCATCAATAGACGCCCGCAGACGCGCGTAATGCGCCCCGCGCCGCCGCAGCGCATCGGCGTAGGGAGCCAGCCAGGGGTCTAAAGAAATCAGTCCCAGAGGGTCGTCGGTTTGCATAGCCTTAGTATACCCTGCCTGTAGCGGGGGCGACCTTCTGTCACAAAGCGCTGAAGGAGTTATGACCCAAGAAATCGGGTACACCCATTTTTATTGGAGACCAACATGAAGAAACTGATCATCAAGAAACTGATCATCGCGGCGGGCCTGGCCCTGCTGGCTGGCGGCGCGGGAGCGCAGGCTCCTTCCAATACAAGCAGCAGCAATGCCGTCTTTGTTGGCGGGACACCCATCCTGCGCGTCTACGTTTCTGTGGCCGGCTATTCGCCCCACCAGCGGGCGTCAGCCGTGCAGGAGCGGCTTAACCAGGTTTTGGCGCTGGGGCCGATCCATCCTTCCGACATTACCGTCAGTGCTCAGGGCATAGATGCCGCCGTGCGCGTGAAGGGGCATCTGCTTTTCACCGAGACCAGTACAGATGGCCGCTACGCGAAGACGACGGCGCTGCTGCTGGCGAACCAGTTTGCGGGCCGGATGCGGGCGACTCTGCCAGACTTGACTCAGGCCAAGTAATTTTTCTGAAAAGTAATCGCTTTGAAAGGCAAGACAATGACAACCATTCGCGAAGAAACATTTCGGCTCATGCGGGAACTGAAGCTGACCACAGTGTTCGGCAACCCCGGTTCAACCGAGGAAACTTTTTTGGAGAAGTTCCCAGACGACTTTACTTATGTTTTGGGACTTCAGGAAGCAAGCGTCGTAGCAATGGCCGACGGTTACGCGCAGGCGATGGGCCGGCCTGCGTTTGTCAACATCCATACTGCGCCGGGTGTCGGCAATGCCATGGGCAGCCTGCTGGGCGCATGGCACAACCGGACGCCCTTGATTATCACCGCAGGCCAGCAGACACGCGAAATGATGCTGCTGGAACCCTGGCTGACCAACTTAGAGGCCACGGAGCTGCCGAAGCCGTATGTCAAATGGAGCTACGAAACGGTTCGTGCCGAAGACGCTCCGGCGGCGCTGATGCGAGCCTACGCCGCTGCGCTCCAGCCCCCTTCGGGACCGGTCTTTCTGTCCATTCCCATGGATGATTGGGACAAGCAGGCCGAGCGTGAGACCCCGGCGCGTCAGGTCAGCTTGCGGGTCGCGCCCGACCCGGACCGGCTGGCGGAAGCGGCCAAAATGCTGTCTGAGGCGAAAAACCCGGCGCTTGTCTTTGGGCAGGGCGTGGACCGGAGTTTGGGCTGGGACGCTGCCGTTGCGCTGGCCGAAAAGCTGCGTGCGCCTGTGTATGGTGCGCCCGTCGCCGAGCGGTCCGGTTTTCCAGAAAACCACCCGCAGTTCATGGGGGCGCTGCCGTTTGCAATCAAGCCGCTGGGCGAAAAACTGGCTGGGCATGACGTGGTTCTGGTGGTCGGTGCGCCGGTGTTCCGCTACTACCCGTATGTGCCGGGCGAGTATCTCCCGGACGGCGTGCGCCTGCTGCAAATCACCGACGATCCCGGCGAAGCGGCCCGCGCCCCGGTCGGCGACGCCATTTTAGGCGACTCTGCGCTGGCTTTAACATCACTTGTCAGCATGGTTTCCGCTTCAACGCGCCCGATGCCGACGCCGATGGAAAAGCAGCCTGCGCCGGAAGCTAAGACGCCGGTGACGCCCGATTACCTGTTCTATGCGCTGGCTCAGGCCCGGCCGGATAATGCCGTTCTGGTGCAGGAGTCGCCGTCCAACATGAAGCCGCTGCATTCGCGCCTGCCGGCGATGCACCCGGCATCGTACTTCTCAATGGCGTCCGGTGGCCTCGGCTTCGGCTTGCCGGCCTCGGTAGGGATTGCGCTGGCCGAGCGCGAATCGGGCCGCAATCGTCCGGTGATTGCCGTCATCGGCGACGGCTCGTTCCTGTACTCTATCCAGTCGCTTTGGACTGCCGTTCAGCACAATTTACCATTGCTGGTGGTTATTCCGGCAAACACCGAGTACGCCATTTTGAAAGCCTTTGCTGAGTTTGGAAAAACGCCGGGCGTGCCGGGCCTAGACTTGCCCGGCCTGGACTTTGTCTCACTTGCCGAAGGCTTCGGCTGTGAGGCCATGCGCGTTGACGCGCCCGAAGCGATCACTTCTGCCGCCAAAGCCGCGCTGGAGTCCGGAAAAGTCACCGTGCTTGTCGTGCCGACCACGTCCGAAGTCCCGCCGCTGCTGTGACAACTTCAGCAGCGAGGCACAAAAAGCGCCGGGAAGCACTGCTTCCCGGCGCTTTTCATTGATTTCAAACGAGCAGGCGATATTAGTAGCCGTGGTTTGCGGCATGGCGCAGGCGGGCTGCGTGACTGCTCAAACGGGCGGCACGTCCAAAGTTACCGTTGACGGCGGCATGGGCGGCTCGCCGGTCCAAGCGGGCGGCATGGTGGCGCTGCATCGGGTGATGGTAATACTGAGCGCTGGCCGGGAGCGCAGCAAGTGTGCCAAGAGCGACAGCAGCCAGCCCGAAGACGGCGGCAATGCGGGAAATGTTCATGTTAGTTGTCTTTCTGAAGGTTTGCTGTGGATTACAGGCCGTAGCGCACATGGCGCAGGTGGCTGGCATGGGCGCGAAGCCGGCTGGCCTTGCGGTAGTTTCCGTTGTAGGCGGCATGTGCGGCCTGACGGTCTAGGCGGGCGGCGCGGTGCATCCGCTCGTGGCGGAATGGGTGAAAGCCCTGCGCCTGCACCGGCGTCTGGGCGAACATACTGAGGGCAACAGCAGCCAGCCCGGCGGCGGCAGCGATTTTGCGGACAAAATTCATTGTTGGGTTCCTTTCGGCGAGAGTATTTATCCTCCCGCGTTTTGCCAGAAACGATTTCATGGGTGAAAAAGTTCCGGCAAAAAGGTTGTTCACAACGCAGGAGCCGGCGAGTGTGTGCTGCTTGGCGCAAGAACAACCGTCGTCAGCGAGTACGGCGGCACGACTTGGGTGAAGCTGCGCCCGGCGCTGCCGGAGGCCGATGTGATGGCGGCGCTGCTTTGGCCGTAAAAGTAAATAGCGCTGGCGGCGGACGGGGTGAACCCGGAAACGGAGATAGTGGCCGCGATGGAATTATTCGGGTCTTTGTTGATCAGCAGCAGCGCCAGCTTGCCGCCGGCCTGCTTCACGGCATGAACCGCCAGCAGACTCTGCGACGAGGACGCTGAAACCATCCGGTCGCCCGGCTTGCCGAGATGCGAGAGCATCTGGATACCGTAGTAGGGCGCAAACGGCGTGTCGGCGGGCGGCTCGCTGCCGCTGGCATTGGACAGCAGGCCGTAGTCGCCATAATTAGCTGTGCCGTACAAACTGGCGCTGTTGTTGTTGCCGGCGCTTGCGCTGTTATGCAGGCCCCACCAATCCACATTGGCGACCCCGCTTTCAAGCCATGTCATCTCGTTATCCGCCGCGAACAGGCCGTTGACCAGGCTCACTGTCTGCTTGCCCGGATTAAATGCCACGGAATTGTCTTCCGTAACAAAGACCTGTACGCCGGCTGCATTTGCACCGCAGTACCGGCGCACCAGCGCCTTGACTTTGGCGACTTTGGCGGCAAGCAGGCTGGGACTGGACAGCAGGCCCGCATCGCTTTCCGAACCCGGCTGCTGCGCGTACCAGTGGATGATTACAAAGTCAATTTTCGTGCCGCAGGCTGCGAGGACACTCGTGTTCCAGTCGGGAGACTTCCCATCAGGCCAGTCGCCGGGCGAGGTCAGCACGGCACCGACTTTGATTGCCCGGTCTTTTTGCTTCATTGCCGCAGCGAACGCGGCGACATTCGCGCCGTAGGCCGACGGTGAATGGTCGGGATGCAGGTCTTTTTCCCAGGACGCGCCGTATTCGCCGTTGCCGTAGATTTCGTTGCCGATTTCCCAGTATTTGACGCCGTAGTGCTTGGCGTTGTTGGCATAGTCCACCCACGCGGCTGCTTCACTTGGGTCCCCGCCGCCGTTCCCGGCGGCATTGGAGCCGTAGTTGACAGTAATAATCGGCACGGCCCCAACTTGATGGGCAACACCCATAAAGCCGTCAAACGTACTGCGGGTGTCTAGATGCCCGCCGCCGGTGAGGCTGTGGGTCTGCCAGTGGTAAGTATCGGAGGTCGAGCCGCCGGGGAACCGCAAAGCTGTCACGCCGGCTCGACCCAGCAGCTTCGGAACCGCCGCATCCAGTAAATCGGCGTCCCAAACGGCGGTGTTGACGCCGACCGCCGTGCGGGGAATGGTTCCAAGCGGCGTGTTCGCGCTGACTGTCACCGTCGCGGTCGTCTGCGCCAGGCTTGGTGCGGTGCATAATAAGGAGAAAAGCGCCAATGCGCCAGCCATTCCGGGCAGCATTGTGTAAAAACAATTTTTGCCAGACAAGCGCCGAAAAGCCTTGTGGTGAGTCCGCATTTATAGTTTCCTTTGATTTGATAATGCTTAATTGAAGAGGTCGTTCGGCGGATAAAGTGCGATTATGGCAGAAGCAGCGCCACACAAGCCATTGTACCATGAATCGTAGTTTCCCTAGCAGCAAGTGTACAGGGAGAAGATGTTAAGAGAAGATGTTAGGAGAAGATGTTAAGAAGAAAAATTAGGGAAGCAGATCACAAACACGGACAGTGGCGTCCGGCGCGGCGAGGGGACGGACTTCATTGTCAGTAGTCAGGATGGTTTCGGAAGCGTAGCCTGTTTCAATAGGCTCCCGGAAAACGTGCAGCAGCCGGTTTGGAATGTCCACAACCCAGTATTCAGGAATGCCTGCACTGCCATACTGAACGACCTTAGCCGTCAAATCCGCCCGCAGCGTGCTGTCTGAAACTTCAACGACAAGCAGCATTTCATCCAAAGCGAGCTTGGCTTCCTCAATATACTTGTCCAGCGTTTGAGCCAGCACTGCAACATCGGGTTCCGGATCGCCGTACTCGGAAACAGGCAGCGACGACTGGGTTTGAAGACGAAGCAATCCAAATATACTGCCCAGCGCGTTTAATATCCATGTGACTGTGGCTGTATGCCGACGTCCTTGTCCCATTTTTTGCCAAATCTCCCCGTTGACAAGCTCCACTTTGCCGTCTTCCAAAACACCGATCTCAATAAGATGCCGGTATTCGGTGCGTGTCCACATCTTGCGCGGGTCCGGTGCAGCTATTGGCGCTTCTTCCAGCATTGCGATTGCCATAAATTCCTTCTTCTAGCGAACGCCCCAGCCCATTACTAAACCGATATGGTACACGGCAAAGGTGCCGAGCCAGGCCAGCGCAGTCATGTAGCCGGTCATAAACAGCGGCCAAGTCCAGCCGTTGGTTTCGCGCTTGACGACCGCGATGGTGGACAGGCACTGCATCGCCAGCACATAGTAGATCATCACGCAGACCGCAAGCAGCGGCGAAAAGAACGTGTCGGCTCGCAGCTTGTCTTTAAGGGAGCGCGAGACTTCTTCGGTTGTGCTGTTCTTGTCCCCGACGCTGTAAATCGTTCCCATCGAAGAAACAAACACTTCGCGGGCGACAAACGACGACACCAGGCTGACCCCGATGCGCCAGTCAAAGCCGAGCGGCTTGATGAGCGGCTCGATTGTATGGCCCGCCCGTCCGGCGTAGGAGTGCGTGAGCTGGGCGGCAGGCGGCGTCCCCGTCGGCGACTTAGGGTACGACGACAAGAACCATAAGACAATGGATACCGATAAAATCAGCGTCCCGGCCCGGCGCAAAAACAGCCCGGCCCGCTCCAGCATGGTCATTACCACGGTGCGCGGGTTCGGCGCATGGTACGGCGGCATTTCCATAAAGAAGACCGGCGCGGCGCTTTTCAAGAGCGTGTTCTTGAACACCCAGGCCATGCCGAACGCGGCAAAGGTGCCTAAAAAGTACATCGCCATCATAGTCAGGCCCGGCAGAGTAAACAGCCCTAAAACGTGCCGATTCGGGATGAATGCCGCGATCATCAGCGTATAAACGGGGATCCGCGCCGAGCAGGACATCAGCGGCGCGACTAAAATTGTCACGAGGCGCGAGCGGCGGTCGTCAATGGTTCGGGTCGCCATGATGCCGGGAATGGCGCAGGCAAATGACGACAGCAGGGGAATAAACGACTTCCCGTGCAGGCCGACTTTGGACATCAGCTTGTCCATCAGAAACGCGGCGCGTGCCATGTAGCCGGTGTCTTCCAGCAGGGCAATCGCAAAGAACAGCAGCAAAATCTGGGGCAGGAACGTGATTGTCGTACCGACGCCTGCAATGATGCCGTTGACAATCAAGTCCTGCAAGTCGCCTGCCGGCATGTGCGCCGTCACCAAGTTCTGCAAAGCGCTGACACCGCTGCCGATCCAGTCCATCGGGATTTGCGCCCAGGTGAAAATTGTCTGGAACACAAACGCCATGACTCCGAAAAAGATGACATAGCCCCAGAACGGGTGCATGACAACGCTGTCAATCTTATCGGTGAGTGTTTCAGCGGCGCGGCGCGGCTTCCGGACAGTTTTCGAGGCAATGCGTCCCGCCCAGGCATAACGCGACTCGACCACGACGGCGGAGAAGTCAATGCCAAGCGACGACAGCTTGGCTTTATCGGCCTTGACATGCTCCCAAATTACCGGAGACCAGCGGGCCGCTTCTTCCGGGCGCGGCCCTTCGGCCATCAGCAGGCCAACGGCTTCTTCCGTGCTTTGGGCGGGCTTTGTGCCGTGCCGCGCTTCCAGCATCTGCGACAGTTCCAAGACTTCTTCTTCGGCGTCCGTGGGCAGCATCCAGTCCCGGCGCGGCGGCAGCGGCGTTTCCGGCAGCCGGGCAATCGCTTCAAGCACGGTGTCCAAGCCCTGCTTTTTTGAGACCAATACGGCACACACCGGCACGCCCAGCGTCTTTGCCAGTGCATCAACGTCTACTGTCTGCCCAGTTCGGGCCGCCACATCGGTCATGGTCAGCACAATCACCGTCGGCAGCCCCAAATCTAAAATCTGGGCGGTCAAGTAGAGGTTGCGCTCCAGATTGGCGGCATCCACGATATGCACAATGCCATCCGGCTGCGCGACATCTGAACGGTGTCCCAGCAAAACATCGCGGGAAATGGCTTCGTCGGGGGAGCGCGGGGTGAGAGAATACAGGCCCGGCAGGTCAATCAAAGAAGCTGTCGCGCCGTCCGGCAGGCGCAGGCGTCCTTCTTTTTTCTCAACGGTGACGCCGGGGTAGTTGCCGACCTTCTGGCGAAGGCCGGTCAGCGCGTTGAAAACAGTAGTCTTGCCACAGTTCGGGTTGCCGACCAGAGCGTAAAGGGGAACGCGGCTGGCGCTCACGGGCGAAAGCGGCGCGGGGGCCGAAGCGGCGGTCATGATTTGTTGCCTGTGTCTAAACTGTCATCTAAATCAATCTCCGGCGGACAGCGGCGCATGAAGATAGCCTCTGCTTCGCGGCGGCGCAAGGACAGCTGGTAGCCGCGAATCCGCACGGTCAGCGGGTCGCCCAGCGGCGCGACTCGCAGCACCGTAATTTCCGTCCCCGGTGTAAAGCCCAGTTCCAGCAGGTGCGCCCGGACATCGCAGTCCGGGCAAAGGCCCAGGACATGGCCGAACTCGCCGGGGGCCAGCTTGCTTAAAGGCATTTCGATATGACCGGTCTCGTCGGGCGTGTAGCCGGCAAGCTCCGCAGCGCGGGCGGCGCAGCGGTTCCCGTCCCGGCATTCCCGCCATCGGCAGAAGGCCGACTGTACGCAGTTGATTGGTGTTTTCATGGAACGTAATGTTTCACTCGCGCTGTTATCTCCGACTGATTTAGTCGGAGAATGCTTTCATCGTATTATGGCATGAGACGCACAGGTTGTCAACGGGTTCATTATCACGGCGCAAAAGAATTTCTGCCTTCCTGCCCTTGACACAGCCGTCGCCGGCAGGTATACTATTTCTCGTTCTCCCGCCAGGGACTGTCAAGTCTGGATACAAATGACAAAGGCGAGATTGCTCTGCTGAAGGTCGAGATCAGAGCTGCCGAGCAGGGAATTGTGGTTTTAAAGCCAACGACAGGCCACCGGCGGTACGATATTGTCCTGGAATGCAGCGACAGGTTTTATCGGGCGCAGGTAAAATGGGCTGGATCGAGGTCGGTCAAAGCCGCCGATAGCTTTCTGCTTGACCTGCGAAAAGTGACACGCGGCGGGCAGCGGTCTCAGCTGTTCTATAGTCAAGACGAGATTGATGTTATCTTGGTCTACCTGCCATTACTCGACAAAGTGATCTGGCTAGGGCCGGAGATTTTTCATGGCCGGGGAAATCTGACACTCAGAACTGCACCGGCGAAAAACAGCCAAACAAAAAAATGCCTTATGGCCGCCGATTACATTTGGTGATCGATTTTCGGTAATTCACGCACCCGTAGCTCAGCGGATAGAGCACAACTTTGCGGAAGTTGAGGCCACTGGTTCGAGACCAGTCGGGTGCATCCGCCGATGAAAAAAAGCACTCCCCCACAAGGAGTGCTTTTTTGCGTTTGTAACTTTGTGTTAAGTTACTTTTGTTTGTAAAAGCCATTTTTTGCGTATGATAAGATGCGGCCCTTATTGTGAGGGCCGGCAGGCTGATTTAGAAACGAGACAAGAGACACATGAACACGAAAGCTGTAGTTGGGCTGGCCGCCGCACTGAGCCTCAGCGCCGTCGCCGCGCCGATGATTGTCCAGGCGAAGACGCCGATGGTTGGCGGCGCGGCAATGCTGCCGTCCAAGAACATCGTTCAGAACGCCAGCGCGGCAAAGAACTTGACCACGCTGGTCGCCGCCGTGAAAGCCGCCGGGCTGGTAGACACGCTGGAAGGCCCCGGTCCTTTCACTGTGTTCGCCCCGACCAATGCCGCCTTCGGCAAACTGCCCGCCGGCACCGTCACAACTTTGGTGAAGCCGGAAAACAAAGACACGCTGACGAAAATCCTGACCTACCATGTGGTTGCCGGGGACTACACCGCCGCGAAGTTAGTGGCGTTGGTTAAGAAGGGCCACGGCCAGGCGACCGTTAAGACCGTTCAAGGCGAGTCGCTGACCGTCAAGCCCTACGGCAAGAGCCTGGAGATCGTGGACGCCAAAGGCGGCGTTTCCCATGTCACCATCGCCGATGTCACGCAGTCCAACGGCGTTGTCCATGTCATCGACACCGTGCTGATGCCCAAGTAGTCAGAAAAAGTCCTCACCCAGCAGCCCGCCCGGTGAGGACTTTTCATTTCCCCTGCGCCGCCCGCACCGCCTGAACAAAATCGCGCATCTTGACGGCGTCTTTGCGCCCCGGCTCGGCTTCCACCCCAACCGTCACATCTACAGCGTAGGGCAGGGCGCGGGCCATCGCCGCGCCGACATTCTCCGGCGTCAGTCCGCCCGCGAGATAGATTTTCTTGCCGTACTGCCGCGTTTCGCGCACCAGTTCCCACCCGTAAGCCTCAGCATTTGTGTAGCCGTTCGGCGCGGACGCATGGACGTTCAGCAAATAAGACTGCACCGTGCCGTTAAAGTTTGCAATCGCCCGTAAATCCCGGTCACTGCTTAAGTGGAATGCCTTGATTTTGCGCTCCATCGGCCAGTTTTCGCGGACAATATCGGTCCACACGCTGCCCTGGTAATACTGGATTTGATCAAACTGCTTGATGAGGCTGCGGCCCTCAATCCGCCACCGATAGTCCGTTGTTTTATCAAACACGCCTACTTTTGTCATACCCGTCGGCAGACGCGCCGCAATGTCCGCAAACTCCAAAGGATCGATCACGCGCAGGCTGTTCTCGTCGCAGTGAAACCCCAGCGCGTCCGCCCCGGCCTCTACCGCCGCCTCCGCATCCTGCCAGTTCGTAATCCCGCAGATTTTAATAAGCGTCAACTTTTTCCGTCGCTTCTATTCCCCGCTGAGTATCCTCTGCCGACAAGCCTAATTCCGCCTCAATCTGCTGAACGGTCGGCAGCGTGTCCCAAAGCTCACTGGGGAGCGTATCCGTGACGCGGAACCCGGCGACTCCAATCGGCGCGGTAGTGCTACGCAGGGCATATTCGACTGTCACTTGCTGCTGCGTCTTGCACAAAATCAGCCCCAAGCTCGGCGCGTCTGTGGGATGACGCAGCAGATCGTCTACTGCCGCTAGGTAAAAGTTCATTTTGCCTGCGAACTCAGGCGCAAACTCGGCCATTTTCAAGTCAACAACGACAAAGCAGCGCAAGCGCAGATGATAAAACAGCAGGTCAATGTAGTAGTCCTTGTCGCCGACCTCTAAATGATACTGGCTTCCCACCAGGGAAAAACCTGCCCCCATTTCCAGCAGAAAGCTTTGCAGATGAGATAACAGCCCCTTTTCGAGCTGCCGCTCGTGCGCGTCCCTGCCCAGGGAGAGAAAATCAAAGTTGTATGGGTCTTTCAGTATCTGCTGGGCCAAATCGGACTGCGGCGGCGGAAGAGTGCGCGAGAAGTTCGTCAGCGCCTGGCCCTGACGCATGAACGATCCACTTTCAATCTGCAATTCCAACACGGCCCGGCTCCAGCCGTGTTCGTGCGCGGCCTGCAAATACCAAAGTCGCTGATCTGCGTCCTTTACTTGTTCCAGCAGCCGAATGTGATGTCCCCACGGCAGCGGTGAATTGTGCAACAGTTGTTGCACAATTTCAGCATCAGGATAGGCTTCGGCAAAAGTACGCATATATTTGAGATTGCGCGATGAAAACCCGGCGACACCGGGGTAGGCCGCTTTCAGGTCTGCCGCAAGGCGATCCACGACTTTCGCCCCCCAGCCGAGCTGTCCCTGCCGCTCCACTATCTCATGGCCGATTTGCCAGTAAAGCCAGACCATTTCGCGGCTGACCGACAGTGCCGCCTGCACCTGCGCCGCCCGAATACGCCCTTTAATGTCTGCCAGAAAGTCGCCGTAGCCTTCCAGTTCATTGTTCATGTGACTATGCCTCACCCGGCTGCTCTTTCCGCCGCTTCGTTCTTGAATTATACCTGACAGCACTGGGGCCGGATGAACAGTTTGCCGACTTTGGCGGGTATGCTGAGAACTGGATTAGGCCATGAGTTTTGAGAGCAGTTGGGAAACCATGCAATGAATTGCACGGCTATACGGCGAAGCGCCACAAAACACCCGCTTCGCGGGGTTCAGATAATGCCAAAATGTTCTCAGTGCCGCGAAGCGGTATCTTCTTAGCGTGTGCGCTGAATAGCCGTGCGTTTCAACGCATGGCACTCTGCATAGCTCAAACGACAGGAGGTAGCCCAATGACACAAAACCCAGCCGATATTACCCTGACACCTGCTGAAACTTTGCTGGCCTCCCGTATTCAATTTGACCCACAGGTTCTTTGCGCGGTCAAAAGTATGGTCGGTAGGGATGTTGAGCCTTATTATCAGTTCATGTACAAAGGGCAGAAGATTGTCATCGAGGCGGATGTGAAGATGTTGGAGTTTGTCATCAAGGCAGATGGAAAAGCTCAGTGGAAAGGTTTTACCGTCAAAATTGAAAGCGACTACACCAGAACTCGGCCTGCGGACAAATGGCCTGTGGGTGTTCTTGACAGCCTGCGCGAGATTTTGCCTGCGGGTTATCAAGCATTTCTCACGGGTTCCAACCACCGCCCGGATTTAACAATCTTGAAGACAACTGACCCTTATGACGTTCTTCGTGTGCAGGAAACACACGGCTGGGACTTCCAAGACACAGCTTACACAAGTGAGGACCTAGTCAGGATTCTTGCCTCGTGGCAGCAGGAGTGCTGCCTGAACATCAACGGAGCGGGCTGCAACAATGTCAAGCTAGTCCTGGAAACGCTGCCAGACGACCTTATATGTTTCGCTGAGAGGGTCGACTTTCTGTGCTGGGAACTTGACGAAATAATGAACGGCTTCGGCAACTACGGGGAAGGCGAAGCCGAAAACCGTGCCCTGGCTGAGAAACTCGCGGCGCATCTGCGGGAAACGCGGCGTCTGTATCTCTGGTGGGACTGACACGCAGCAGATAAAACTATCAGGAGAAACGCGATGAATATCTTAGCGCTGAATGCTGGCAGTTCCAGCTTGAAGTTCCGGCTGTTTCGGGTGGACGGTAATACGGAAGAAGTGTTGACTGAAGGGACTGCCGAGCGGGTGGACGGCGACATGCTGACGGCTGCCGCTGAAAAGGCAATTGGGCAGTGCAAACCATTCGGCATTGATGCAGTCGGGCATCGGCTAGTGCAGGGCGGCAGCAAGTTCAAGGAGCCGACGCGCATCACGCCGGAAACATTGAAGAGCCTGCGCGGCCTCAAAGAATTGGACCCCCTGCATAATCCCACGGAAGTCGGGCTAATTGAGGACGCGCAGCGGCTTCTGCCCCATGTGCCGAATGTGGCCGTGTTTGATACGGCGTTCCACAAAACTCTGCCGCCTGTCGCATACACTTACGCCCTGCCGCACGATCTGTCGGAAGAGCTTCATCTGCGCCGGTATGGGTTTCATGGCCTGTCGCATCAGTATGTGTCTGGGCGTCTTTTGGAATGCTTGGGCCGTGAGGCTGAAGGGACGCGGCTGGTGACATGTCATCTGGGCAGCGGGGCCAGCGCCTGCGCTCTGCTAAATGGACAAAGCGTGGACACGAGCATGGGCATGACGCCGCTGGAAGGCTTGGTCATGGGAACCCGCGTCGGCGATGTGGACCCCGGCCTGCTGCTGTACCTGCAGCGCGAGCAGAAGATCAGCGCCAAAGATTTAGATGCTTTGCTGAATAAAGAAAGCGGCCTCAAAGGCGTATCGGGCCTAAGCGCCGACGTGCGGGATTTAGAAAAAGCGGCCTCTGAGGGAAACGCGCAGGCGGAGCTTGCGCTGGCCCTCTTCGCCTATCGTGTCCGCAAATACATCGGCGCGTATGCAGCGGCGCTGGGAGGCCTTGACGCGGTCGCGTTTACCGGCGGCATCGGCGAGCGCTCGGCATCCACGCGGGCGCGTATCTGCGCCGGCTTGGAGTTCTTTGGCCTGCGCCTGAGCGCCGACGCCAACCAAATGGCTGACGGGAAAGCCGCCGCGCGGCTCGGCCCCGAAGACGCCCCGGTCTCGGTGTGGGTCATTCCCACAGATGAGGAGCGGCAGATCGCCCGCGAAGCGGCGGGGGTTTTGGGGTAGCGAGGGACGAGCGGGAGGGGTTCCTCCGGGTATACTCCTCCTATGCCGACTTCTGTGCCGCTGCTGAAAATTGATGGGGCCACCATTGTCAAAAACGGGACACGGCTGCTGGATGACCTGCACCTGGAAATCGCGCCGGGGCAGCACACAGCGATTTTGGGACCGAACGGCTCCGGGAAATCGTCACTGATTAAGCTGATCACGCGCAAGCATTATCCGTTAGCCAAGCCTGACGGCAAGCCAAGCATGACAATATTTGGACAAGCGCGATGGGACGTGTTCGCGCTGCGCTCTCAGCTTGGCATCGTCTCAGCGGACGAGCATCAAGGGTTTGTGTCCGGCGACACGCTCACTGGGCGGGAAGTTGTGCTGTCGGGGTTCTTTGCCGCACGCGGGGTTGCCGCGCATCACCAAGTCACGGCGGAAATGAAAGACCGGGCAGAAGATGCGCTGCGGCTGGCGCAGGCGGAGCCTCTCGCAGGAAAGCCGATGGCGCAGATGTCCACGGGGGAAGCGAGGCGAGTGCTGATTGCCCGTGCCCTTGCGCCCGACCCTCAAGCACTGCTGCTGGATGAGCCGACTACGGGACTAGACCTATCGGCCCGGCGGCGCTTTTTGCAAACGCTGCGCGGGATCGCATCGGCGGGCAAAACGATCATTCTGGTGACGCATCATGCCGAAGAGATATTCCCGGAAATTGGCCGAACGGTGCTGCTGCGGCAGGGGAAAGTGTTTCGGGACGGAGCCACCGAAGACGTGCTGACTTCCGCCAATCTTTCGGCGCTGTTCGGCGAGTCGGTGGAAGTGCGCCGCCAAAACGGTGTGTATTCGGCAGGGTTTTCTTTATGAACGGCGTTCTCAGCATTGACAAGCCTGCCGGAATGACCTCGCACGATGTGGTCAGCCGGGTGCGGCGGATCGCGCATTTGAAGCGGGTCGGCCACGCGGGGACTTTAGACCCCGATGCGACCGGCGTCCTGCTGGTTTGTCTGGGGCAGGCCACGCGCCTGTCGGATTACCTGGCTGATGAAGGCAAAGAATATCAAGCCGTGCTGGTGCTGGGACAAACAACCACCACCGAAGATGCGTCCGGCGAAGTCTTGGCCGAGGCCGACGCCTCATGCATCACTGAAGCCAATCTGGCCGCGCTGCTGCCGCGCTTTGTGGGCGACATCCAGCAAATCCCGCCGATGGTCAGCGCCGTGCATCACGAAGGCAAGCGACTGTATGAACTCGCCCGCGCTGGCGTCACCGTTGAGCGTGCCGCCCGAACCATTCACATTGACGCAATTGAACTGCGAGATTTCACGCCCGGCGTCTTAGCGCGGGCGGCACTGGATGTGACCTGCGGCAAAGGAACATACATTCGAACCCTCTGCGCCGATTTAGGCGCGGCGCTTGGGGTGGGGGGACATATGGCGTCGCTGAGGCGCACTCGTGTCGGCGCGTTCATGGCGGACACCGCGACGCCGCTCGGCGATCTGACGACCGAAAACCTGCCGGGCCTGCTAGTTTCGTCGGCAGACGCGCTGGCGCACTGGCCGGCGCAGTCCGCCGCCACGAATGCCGAGTGGAGCGACATCAAATCCGGCCGCGCCCTAGTGTCCGCCCTGCCGCCGGGAACAGCCGCCCGGATTTTAGACATTCATGGCGAACTAATCGCGCTGGGCCGGGCCGACGGCGAGTGTCTGCGCCCGTTCAAAGTTTTTTTAAATTAAACTTACGGCGCGGGGCTGACTAAGGCGGCGGCTTCGGCTTGACGCTCGGTTTTAGGATGGCCCGGCATGAAGGGACGCTCAAACGCGAGATGGAACACATAGGCCGCGCCCAGGCACAGCGGCGTGCCGGCCAGCAGCAAAACAAAGAACTGCGTCAGGTGCGAAAATTGATGCTTGTGCAGGATCTCCTGCATCTTGATCAGAAGCGGAAAATGTACTAAATAGAGGCTGTAAGAGAACGCGCCCAGGGTCATTAGGCTCCGGGATTCGAGGCTCCGCACGGCTGCTCTCAGCAGCATGGGTTCCGGCTGCTTGGGAAGGCCCGCGCCCGCAAGAATGAAGAGTGCGGCCCAAGCGCCGATCAGCGTGTCGCCTAGCCAGTAGAACGCGGAAAACCAGTACGGCTGCCAGACGGCTAAAACAACCACAGCGGCGGCGAGAACCCCTGCCGAAAGGCGCAGAAAGCGCGGCGACTTGAAACGCTTGTACTCAGCGTCCCCGCTGCATACCACGACCGCCGCCGCCATGCCTACGGCGAACAGCCCTAAATACCACGGGCTGGTCCAGCTTAAGTTGGACGACGCTGGGAGCAGCATCAGCGGCAAAAAGCCGAGGCCAAAGGCCAGCAGGGTTGTCCAGGCAATCCCAAAGCGCCGCCAGACTGGAAGCAGCAGCAGGGCGAAAAAGAAGTAAATCTGCCATTCCCATGCGACGCTCCACATAGGAATGTCAATCTGCATACTGTACTTGCTGAACAGGTTGTGAATGAGAAAAAAGTGAGCGCCAATGTCCGCCGCCGAGAGGTCTGTGGAACCCGCGCCAGTATGCTTCATTAGGTGGTGGGACAAAAACAAAATTGCAAGCACCAGGGTCAGCGCGACATAATACGGGGGCAGAATGCGCCTGGCCCGGCGCTTCGCAAACCCAAGCAGGCCGCCGGGCAGGCTCTTGTCTTTGGCCCGCGCCACCGGCAGCATCAGGCAAAAGCCCGACAGCACAATGAACACGGCAACAGCATAGTGCGGGAAGCACAGCCCGCGCGTCGCCCACACGAAGGCCGCAGGCAGGGCCGCGCTGACATGGCCGCTGTCGTCGTAGGCCGTGATTGAATAGATGTGCGCGAGCATCACATAGAATGCCGCCAGGCCGCGCATCCCGTCCAGAAAATCAATGCGAAGCCGAGGCGAGGCCGGCTGCCGGGCTAAAACAGGGGCGTTAGAAGACACTTCTGCCGAAGATTGGGTAGAAATTGACATGGCGTTATGTCAGCATACTGCAAACATCATGCCAACTCCTGCTTCGGAAAAGCAATTGCTTTATAATTAGTGACCATGCACATCATTCATCCACTTCAAACATCGGCGGAAGCGCTGCGGGACACCGTTGTCGCCATCGGCGTCTTTGACGGCGTCCACCGGGGGCATCAGGAGATTCTCAAGCAGACCGTGCGTGAGGCGCAGTCGCAAGGGCTGACTCCGGCGGCGCTGACCTTTGACATCCATCCCGGAGAGCTGTTCGCGCCGGAGCACTCGCCGCCGTATATCGCGTCGCTGCCCCAGCGGGCCGCGCTGATTGGTGCTTACGGCGGGGTAGAAACTGTCGCGTTTGTTCAGTTTGACCAGGCGTTCGCGTCACTCTCGCCGGACGCTTTCGTGACGGACATTCTGGAAGGCCGCCTCGGCGCACGGCACGTTTTAGTCGGCGCGGACTTCCGCTACGGCTGGCAGCGGGCCGGGACTGTCACGACGCTGCTCCAGGCGGGCGCGTCCTGCGGCTTCACCGTCACCGTCGTGCCTCCCATTCTCATTCGCGGCGAGCGCGTTTCCAGCACCCAGATACGCGGCCTAGTCGCCGCCGGCGACTTGCCCGCCGCAATTGATCTGCTGGGGCATCCGTTTGTCGTCGAGGGGACCGTCGGCTCCGGCAAGCAGCTTGGCCGGACCCTCGGCTACCCCACGGCAAACCTTGTTCCCTCCCAGCCGAACCAGCTTCTGCCCGGTGATGGGGTGTATGCCGCTTACGCCGAGCTTGCATCCGGCGAGCGTGTTCGCGCCGCCGTCAGCGTCGGCACCAACCCGACTACCGACACCGATGGAGGGCGCAAAGTGGAAGCGTTCCTAATGGACAACTTCCAATCTGACTTATACGGCCAGCCCTTCGCGTTAGACTTTCGCTTCAAGGTCCGGGGCCAGCAAAAGTTTGATGGCCTAGACGCTTTAGTGTCCCAAATGGCGCTGGACGTATCAGGAATTGCCGCTAATCTCGCGTCCCCTGATTCTCCGCACCCGTAGGGGCAGGGCTTGCCCCTGCCCTTCCGAACCCCTCCTGCCCTTCCGAACCCCTCCTGCCTTTTTCAATGTACGACAGGCATATAACAGGCAAGAGAAGAGGGCAGGCAAGAGAAGAGGGCAGGCAAAAGAAGAGGGCAGGCAAAAGAAGGGCAGGGGTGAACCCTGCCCCTACATCATTCCGCGCCGAAAACCGTGCCTTATTTGCTGGCGGTTGTTTTGGCTGGGGCTGGACCATTTACTGTCAAATCCCCATCGCTGGTGACGCTCCAACTGCATGACTGGTCTACCAGTACCTTGTGGCCGTTCCAGGGAAACGACGAGTACGTTTTGCCGTCTTTTACAACTTTACCAATGGGAATGTTCGTTCCGTTGAGCTGCATTGTCCCTGTGCCGTCTTGGTTTAGGTTCAAATGCGCCATGACGCTATTCTTTGCGCTGATGTCAACACCGTTTTTTGTCGTCTCGCCGTGTATCAGGACTTTCCCATCTGAACCAATCAGTGAAAACCCGTTGGCTTCATAAACATATTTGAATTGGTGCGTCGCATCCCCAAAACTCAATGGACGCCCATCCGGCCCAATTACAAACGTCAAGCGTGACGGCGGCGGTTGGCTGGGATCACTGGAATCAGAGGCGTCTTCTGTCTGATGATTGACGATGAGCAGCGTTCCACCTACGTCAGGATTGTAGCTGACATTGGTTTGAAGTGGAAACGTAATAGGGACTGGGGTTGACCAGAACAAGCGCCCATTTTGGTCTTCCAGCATCAGAGTTATCTTGTCCAAAGCACTCACGGCAGAAGCCTTGGCTCCGGGGGGCGTAATTCTAATCAGCACGCCTTGAAGATTAGTTGTGGGTGTTTGAAGATTAGTTGTGGCTGTGGAGAACGTAGTCAGCGTCTTCTCATCTGCGTCTTTGACGGTGACCTGTGGGCCATGCCGCTCAATGTGGTAGGTCATTGAGGCGGCGGGAGCCGCCTGCGATGACGCGGCGGGGTCGGCATAAAGCGGAGAGGCGGCGACTGCAAGCGTCGCCGAAAGAACACCTAACGCAATCCGAGAAATCATGGCTGCGGCTCCTTCAATTCAATGAGGAATGGTCAAGTGAACGCGGTGTCGGCCTGATCATACCGAGTAATCTTACCAAGAACGCATGGCAATTGCAAGAGATTTAAAGCTATGCGTTGAAACGCACGGTTCCTCTATATTTGGGTACAAGAGCGGCATGGAAAAATGGACTCGTCTTTTAGTGATTGTTGCATCAACTTTGCTGCTGCTGACGCTGATCGCAGCGGTAGTACGCCTCGCCATGTCGGTGCATCACACGCTGCTGCTGTTCGCGTTTGGGGCGCTGGTGGCATACGCCCTCAGCCCGCTGGTGGAGCGGCTCAGCCGAACACGCTTGTCGCGTCCGGCCAGTGTTTCGCTCGTTTTTGTCGGCCTTTTAGTGATTTTTGGGCTGGGGTTCTGGTTCCTGGGCGATAAGGTTGTCGCGCAGGTGCAGGATGTCACGCATAATTTCCCGCGCTACAAGCAGGAAGCGCTCGTTCGGGCCGCAGACTTGGACCAGAAGCTGGCAGCGCGTCACATCAACTTCAGCCTGACGGACTCGATCCAGCATCCGCCGTCCAGCCTGACGACTTTCGGAAAAAAGGCTGGAGAAGAAGCGCTGCCGATTGTGCGCCGGTCGTTCACCGACATCGCTGAATGTGTCATCGTGCTGCTGATTGCCCTGTATTTTCTGATCTTTGGACCGGGGATGCGCGAAAAGTTCAATGGAATGCTGCCGTCAGATTTGGCCCGGCGTGCGGATTTATGGGAAACGGACACCAGCCGCATTTTGGGCGGCTTTGTCAGCGGCCAGTTGACAATCGCGCTGATTATGGGTGCGGCGGCGGCGGTAGGCTGCCTAATAATCGGGATTGGTCCCTGGCTTCTGATTGGGCTGTTCGTTGTCATTGCATCGCTAATCCCGGTGTTCGGTCCCTATGTCGGGGCGGTTCCCGCCGTGCTGATTGCGCTCATTAGCCCGACGCACATTCATAGCCCTGGACTGGCTGCCGGCGCGGTTGTTCTGCTCTTTGTGGTCATTAATGAGGCCGGCGGCAAGATTTTGTATCCGAAGCTGGTCGGCAAAGCGCTGGGTCTGCATGAAGTCGTCGTGCTGTTTGTGCTGTTCGCGGGCCTGGAAATCAACGGCATTGTCGGGACTCTGTTCGCCGCACCGGTCACGGCCCTAGTCATTGTCACGATTGTTCATTTGTACCGTTACTGGTCTGACATGCCGGACAGCCTAATTTCCAACGTCAACCGGGATGAAGCCAGAAAAGACGGCCAGATCTCCCCCAAGCCTGCTGCCCCGGAGCCGGAAATTCAGGCGGACGACCGCAAAACGCGCGTACATCAGCCCGTTTAAGAGAAGCCGCAGGCTGAGTGCCTGCGGCTTTTTCCTGCGTCGGCGTCGCCCTTGACAATCACCTTGTCAATCAGGTACGATAGAATGATTATTCAAAGATTGACACGAAAATTAAACAGAACCGACAGGGAGGGAAAGAGCTAAATGGCTCTGCTCACAGAACAAAAACAAGTTGTCATTGACGGCAACAAGACGCACGAAGGGGACACCGGCTCGCCGGAAGTGCAGATCGCACTCCTCAACTCGTCCATCAAGAATTTGACCGAGCACCTGAAGGTGCATCGCCACGACAACCACACGCAGCGCGGGCTGATGGTCCAGATCGGCAAGCAGCGCCGTCTGCTGAACTACCTTGCCGCCAAAGATATCAACCGCTACCGTGCACTGGTTGCCAAGCTCGGCATCCGCAGCAAGCACTAATCGACACTGCCCTGCCCAGACACCCGGCGCGGGGCGTCATCGACGGCAAAGCCTCCCGGCGAAAAGCGCAAGGGAGGCTTTTGGCGTTTCTGACACGAGACGTTCTTAGGAAAACACCCCAACACACATGGAACAATTTGTCGAAACAGAATGGTGCGGCGCGATACTGCGTATCAGCACCGGCAAACTCGCCCAGCAGGCCAACGGCTCGGTCCTGCTCTCGAATGGCGACACAATAATTTTAGCCACGGCGACGATGTCCAAAGAACCCAAGTCCAATTTGGACTTCTTTCCCCTCACCTGCGACTACGAAGAAAGAAAATACGCGGTCGGCAAAATCCCCGGCGGCTTTGTCAAGCGCGGCGGACGGCCCGGCGAAAAAGCGACTCTTACTTCTCGTTTGATTGACCGGCCCCTGCGCCCGCTGTTCCCCTACGGCATGAGGAACGAGACCCAGGTTATCGCCATGCCGCTCTCGTATCAGCCGGAATTCTCGCCTGATGTCCTGTCCGTCACCGCCGCGTCCGCCGCGCTGATGGTCTCCGACATCCCGTTCAATGGCCCCATTGGATGCGTCCGAGTCGGCCTTGATGCCGACGGCCAGTTTATCTTGAACCCTTCGTTCCCGCAGCAGCAGGAAAGCCCGCTCGATTTAATCGTTGCGGCCTCCGATGACGCCATTGCGATGGTGGAAGCAGGCGCGTCGGAAGTCACCGAAGAAAAGATGCTGGAAGCGATGGACTTCGCGCATGATGCCTGCCGCAAGCTGTGCGACATGCAGCGCGAGCTTGCCGCCAAAGTCGGCAAAGCCAAAACAGACATCCCCCTGCACCACACCCATGCCGAGATTTTGGAAGTTATTCGCCAGCGCTTTAGCACCATGCTTCGGTCAGGCTTGCAGGACCCGGACAAGTCTTCGCGCGAAGCGGGCTTGACTCTTTTAATCAACCAGGTGGTTGACGAGCTGAAGTCTGAGTACCCGGACAACATCGCCGACCTCAAAGAAGCCGCCGACAAGGTGGTCAAAGAGCAGCTCCGCGATCTCATTCTCACCGAAGGCAAGCGGCCCGACGGGCGCGGCACCACCGACATTCGCCAGATTACCTGCGAAGTCAGCCTTCTGCCCCGTGTCCACGGCACGGGACTGTTCACACGCGGCCAGACCCAAGTTCTCACAACGCTGGTTCTCGGTTCCGGCGAAGACGCACAAATGGTGGACACGCTGGAAGAAGACAGCGAAAAACACTACATGCACTTCTACAACTTCCCGCCCTACTCGGTTGGGGAAGCCCGTCCAATGAGAGGCCCCGGACGCCGCGAGATCGGCCACGGCGCACTGGCCGAGCGTGCTTTGCGTGCGGTCATTCCCGCCCGCGAGTCGTTCCCGTACACCATGCTGCTGACGTCTGAAGTGTTGGAATCCAACGGCTCGACTTCAATGGCTTCCACCTGCGGCTCAACTTTGGCGCTGATGGATGCGGGCGTTCCCATCAAAGCCCCTGTCGCCGGCATTGCAATGGGCCTGATTGAAGGCCCCGAAGGCAGCGGCGAGAACGGGCAGGGACGCAAGTACGCAGTCCTGACCGATATTCAGGGCATGGAAGACTTTTCCGGCGATATGGACTTCAAGGTCGCCGGCACCGCCGAAGGCATCACGGCGCTTCAGCTTGACACCAAAATCGGCGGTGTCCCGCGTGATGTCTTTGTTCAGGCATTCGCTCAGGCCCGCGAAGCCCGCTTATTTATCTTAGACAAGATCACCGAAGCGATTGCTGCTCCCCGTGAAACTCTCTCGAATTATGCTCCGCGCATCATCACCCTGCACATTGAACCCGAACAGATTGGTTTGGTCATCGGACCCGGTGGTAAGACCATCAAAAAGATCACTGCCGATACCGGTGCGAAAATCGACATTGAGCAGGACGGCACGGTCTACATCGCCGCTGTGGACGGCGCAGCAGGCGACGCGGCCAAGAAGGCTGTGGAAGACCTGACCCGTACTCTCTCGCCCGGCGATGAGTTTGAGGGCACCGTGGTCCGCTTCCTTCAGTTCGGCGCATTCGTCGAAATCCTGCCCGGCAAAGACGGCCTCGTCCATGTTTCCCAGCTCACCGACTCCGATGAGCGGATCGGCAAGCCCGAAGATGTCATCAAAATGGGCGACAAAATCCGTGTCCGCGTCACCGAAATTGATCCCCAGGGCCGTGTCAACCTGACGGCCCGTGGTTTAGACCAGCCCTTCGACCCGGCAAACCCGGAACCGGGCCGTCCCGCCCGTCCAAGCGGCGGTGGGGGCGATCGCGGCCCTCGCCCTGAGCGCGGCGGCGGAGATCGCGGCCCGCGTCCCGGCGGCGGGGATCGCCCTAATGGAGATCGCGGCGGACGCGGCGGCTTCAACGGCGGCGGTAACTCCGAGCGCACCGAGCGCCCGGTCAGTTTCGAGCCGCCGCGCCCCGAAGGAACCGACGACAGCGCTCCCGCTGCCGCCCCGCTGACCGAGCCGGAACCCACTCCGCTCGCCCAAGCCGACGACGAAGCCCCCCGCGCCCGCTTCCGCCCCCGGCGTTAAAGCATTTGCAGGAGCGTGGAACAAAAAGGTCACGGCATCCTTGCCGTGGCCTTTTCGTGTTTTGCCGAGGGCGTTAATGTTCGAGGGCGTGAACGCCCTCGCTAGGGTTTTATTGGGGCGGGGGGCGAAGCGCCAAGCCGCCACCGCCGTGGCGGAAGAGTCCGGGCAGCCTTGTTCCGCGCAGGCGGGACCTCAGCGTCCGCGCTCCCCAGTGAGGCATTCATGCCCTCGTTCATTACGCATTTTGTCAAAAGCAGGACAAAACGCAGGCGGCGGAGAACAATTTTCCGCCGCCTGTTTTTGCGCTGCGGCTGAAAGTCGGCACTTTGGAAATCTCTTATACAATGGGAGTTCAGGACTGGATTGCCGCTTACCGGGAAGGGATAACTCATTTCCGACGGTTCCCCCGTGTCACATCCGGTATATGGTTGGCGCTGTTTTGCTTGGCGTTGGCGATAGCCATATTCTACTATGGATACGCGCACGCCTGGCAACGTCAGCATTCGTTCCCGTGGCATTACATACATATAATGCTGTTTGCATTCACCGCTGGGCCGCTCGGCTTTGTATTCCTGCTCTGGAGCATGTCATCACGAAGGGTTGTATTGGAAGATGCCTATGTCATTGTCCAATTTAAGTATGGTGGCATTGCCTGCTCTCAGTATGGCGGCAAAGTCCTATACTCATGGCAGCGCATCACGAATGTTTTTCAGGGATTGGAACACATCACTATCTGTTCCGAGAACAATATCGCGCTTGTGGTTCCCCGCCGAGCCTTTCCAAACGAGCAGGCCGCGACCGCATTTTTCGGCATGGCACTTGATTTCTGGCATGAGGCAAGAGGAACGCTGCCGCTTCCTGTCCCTGAGACAACCGGCGTTTGGCCACCTGCGCCGCGTCCCGGTGCCTGACTCTTTATTTCCGCGCAAAAGCTTTTGCGAAAAAGCTTTTGCGCGAGGGATGCCATGACAGTTACGTTTCAGCCGCGTGGGACTGACACCCTGCATTTTCTGCGTCATGTCGTGACAAAAACCGTGCTGGGCGCGTGCGTCGCTCTTTTCGTTCTTTCCATTCCGCCCATTCTTGTCTTTGCCGTGGCTTCCCCCGCCGCCTCAGACCCGCACGACAAGCCTTTGACGCTTGCGGCATCTTTGGCTGTTTTGATTTTCCCGTATAGCCTTCTAAGCCTTGCTTTGCTGCTGGGGGCTGCCGTCACACCCTGGATCGCGCCGCCGGTGACGGTGACCCTCAGCCCCGAACTCTGCCGCCTGGAAGCGATCTACACCCAAGACATCCCGTGGCGCTCTTTTTCCAGCATCACCGAAGAAGCCGGCCATTTCTACTTCGCCTACTGGAAGCGCACCGTGTTCGTCCCCGTTTCCGCCTTTCCCGACCGCGCCGCCGCCGATGCGTTCTTCCAAACCGCACTGACCTACTGGCGCGAGGCAAAAGCTGGAACCCTGCCATGAATGGCGCGGCGAGACGGCGCAGACGCCACCAAACACCCGCCTCTGCACTGGCAGACCTGGAGGGCGCGGGGTTAGAAAGACAATGTCAAGAAGCTCCGAGTCCCGCGAAGCGGTACTTCGTGGCGTCCGCGCCGTGTAGCCGTAGGTTTCAACAGATGGTCCTAAAACGCACCCACGTCAACAACTCTTCAGCAGGACAAAACGCAGGCGGGGGAGAATTATTTTCTGCCGCCTTATTCTGTGCAAGGAGAGCGTATTGAAAATCACTTACACGCTAACACATAATGAACTGATGCGACGCTTTGCTCCACCAATGCCATTGCGTGAGCGCCTCCCTCTGCTTGCTTCGCCGCTTTTAGCGTATGTACTCGCGTATGTCAACGGCTTTCGGCAGGCGATAGTCTTGGACTTAGTCGCTGGCATTTATGGGATTGTGTGCCTGCTAACACTTGCGTTCTGGGTGCTGAAGGCTCACAACAGGCGAGCGAACAGTTCAGCAACATGCCTGCTGGAAATCAGCAGCGACGACTTCGTGTTGAAGGATAATGACAACCCCGAGCAGCGCCACCCCTGGATGCACCTGGGAAATATCGCGGATTTGGGCGACTACTTGATGTTTGACAACGAGAGGGGGCAGCATCTTGCGGTCATTCCTAAGTCCGCGTTTGACAACAACGCTCACGCTCAAGCTTTCTTTATACAGTCGCGCCAATACTGGGAGGCAGCAAAACAGAAGCAGCAAAAAATAGAAGGCTCTTGGCCGCCCGCCCCGCGCCCTGGGGCCTGAAACATGGAATGGACGGAGCGGCTGAACCGGGACGGCGGGCGAATGCCGCTGGGGTCGGGGACGGTGGAAGTGCTGCAATGGGCCTATGCCCCGCATTTGGCCGACAACCGCCCGCACCGGCACACGTTCTTTGAGGTCTGCCTTGTCGGCGCACACGGACGTGGTGAGTTTCTCGTGCAGGAACAGGTGCATCCGATTGGGCCGGGGAACGTGTTTGTCGCCCGGCCCGGCGTCATTCACCAGATTGTCAACACCGGCGAGCCGGACATGGAGCTGCGCTGGGTATCGTTTCAGTGGACGCCGCCCCCGCAGTCAAGCAGTGAAGCCGACACGCTGTTTCGGGCCTTCTCAGAGTCAAGCATTGTCGCGGCGCAAAGCGGCACCGTAGACGCGCTCTGGCGGGCGCTGGAAGCGGCGGCAGGCGAGCCGCCGGGGCTGGCTGGGGAAGAGCAGCGGCGTCTGCTGGCGACGGCCCTGCTTCTCGGCATCGCTCAGGCCGGCGCGGAGCAGTTTGCCGTGCCGGAAACCACTGGAACAGAGCCAAGCGATTTGCCTGCGCGTCTTGCCGTGCGCTTTATCCATGACAACTTAAATCGCCCGCTGCCGCTGCCGGAGATTGCCGCGCAGGTGCATCTCTCGCCTCGGCATTTGTCCCGCGTGTTTCTAAAGTTCACCGGCAAAGCGCCCGCGCACTATATCACCCACGCCCGGATGGACCGGGCGCGGGGGCTAATCCTGCGCTCGGACTTGCCGCTGAAAGAGATCGCAGCGTCGGTGGGCTATCCGGACATTCACCACTTTACGCGGGTCTTTACCGCTCATTTCGGCAGTCCGCCGGGCGAAGCACGCCGTAATCCTGAATTGTGTCCTGTCCCAAATATCCAAAACCCCGGCGATTTGGTCTAAAGACGCTTATCAAAGGAAATGGTAAGATGAGGAACCCACCCCATTCGCTGAGGCTCATTACCCCTCCCTGTTAGGGAGGACCTCTGCGAAGCAAGGAGGTGGGTAAGGAGACATCTTATGCTGACACCTGAACAAAAGCAATTCTATGCCGACAATGGCTACGTTCTCGTTCCCGGCCTGCTTTCCCCCGAAGAAGCTGCCGCGTGCCGCAAAGAAGCGCACGACCTGAGCCGCCGCCTCAGCGCCATCCGCGATACCAACGCCGCCTGGGGCAGCGCCAGCGCGGTGGCGATGGGCAAGCAAACGTCGCTGCTGCACTGCCACGATGTCCAGTTCCAAAGCGCCGTGTTCACGCGCCTGCTGTCGAACGAGCGTCTGGCGCAGGCTGCTGCCGACATCATCGGGCCGAATGTCCAGCTGCACCATACCAAAATGTTCATCAAGCCGCCGGAAAAAGGCGCACCGTTCCCGATGCACCAGGACGCGCCGTTTTTCCCGCACGAGAACCATTCCATGATCGCCGCCATTGTCCACTTCGACGACGCGCCCTTAAACCGTGGCTGTGTCCGGGTCGTTCCCGGCTCCCACAAGCGCGGGATGCTGCCGCATAATCCTGAAGGCTCCTGGCATCTGCCGGTGGACGAGTATCCGCTGTCCGATGCCGTTCCCATTGAAGCCAAAGCCGGCGACGCCCTGTTCTTCTCGTACCTGACTATCCACGGCTCCGGCATCAACGAAAGCGACGAAGCCCGGACCACTATCTTAATCCAGATGCGCGACCCTGCCGACCCGCCTTCGTTCCGCGCCCACGAATCCAACGGTCAGGGCATGATGCTGGCCGGCATCGACCCCACCTGCGCGTCCCGCCCCGCGAAAGAGCGCTCGCAGTCCGCCGACGGCACACTTGGGGAAGCGAATGGCGCTGAGCCTGCGCCCATGAGCATGGGCGGCGCGATGGCGGGGGCGATGAGCGGGTCTATGAGCGGCGGGCCAGGGAAGATGTAAACGATCCGCTGACAGCGTGCTTCACGGGTCTGAACCCTCGTGCCTTGAAGTGCAAAATCCCGCCTGCGCGGGCGAAGATTAAGACTTTTGTTGATTGGCATTTTGCCCGCGCAGGCGGGGACTTGCCCTTTAAAGCACGGGGGTTCAGCCCTGTGAAAGCTTTTTCCCATAGCCTTTCGGCAGGACAAACAGCAGGCGGCGAATAATTCTCCGCCGCCTGCTTCTGCGGCGGAGGCCGCCCATGACCGTTTCGTTTCGATCATCTCTAACAGATTACTGGCATCAAATGAGTTACCTGACTACCAGGACAATCGCTGGCAGGTGCTTCCTTGCCGTGTATGTCATTTTTCCTTTTATTGGCCCCTCTGTGGCGCTCTACCATACAACGCCAAATTCGACAGCTGAACATACGATGCGGCTTCTTTTTCTGCCTGCTGTCGGTGCCACTTATTTGTTTTTTGTTGTTGCAATGACGCTTGGTACCGTTATAGCGGTCGCAATAGAACCCAAAGCGACGGTCACCATTGAACGTGAGTTTTGTTTACGAAAAAGTCTTATCAGTGTAAAGTCACCGTGGCGGCGTTTTGCGAAGTTGACAGAAGAACCGGATTATTTTCACTTTGTCGGATGGAGATGCCATCTTTATATCCCAAAGTCTGCCTTTGACAGCCGTGCTGAGGCGGATGCTTTCTACCAAACTGCGTTGCAGTTTTGGCGTGAGGCGAAAGGATTGCCTGAGCCGCCCATTCCAAGCACTGTCGGCGTGTGGCCGCCTGCGCCGCGCCCTTCCAATTCTGCGGAACCGGGTGACGGGCGGGAAGGTTAATCAGGTATACTAAGACAGCAGTTTGACAAACTAAATCCAATAGTCAGGACTCGAATAATTTATGATACAGCGTGAAGTGCTTCCGAACGGCGTCCGCATCGTCACGGAAAACATTACTTATGTCCAGTCGGTTGCGCTGGGCATCTGGGTCGGCGTCGGCGCACGGGACGAAGCGAGTGATGTGCGCGGCATCTCCCATGTCATTGAGCATATGCTCTTCAAAGGAACCCCGACGCGCACCGCCCAGCAGATCGCAGACCAGATTGACTCCGTCGGCGGCGACATCAATGCGTTTACGTCCAAAGAAAATACCTGCTACTATGTGCGGATTTTGTCCGAGCATGTGCCGCTGGCCGTCGACGTGCTTTCGGATTTGTTCCTGAACTCCATCATTGACCCGGAAGAGCTGGGGCGCGAGCAGAATGTCATTCTGGAAGAGATCAAACGGCGCAATGATGAACCCGACGATTTGGTCCATGACGTGTTCACCGAAACGCTCTGGCCGGGGCATGTGCTGGGCAAAAGCGTCATCGGCACGCCGGAAACAGTCGCCGCGCTGAAGTCCCAAGACCTCAAAGGGTACATGAAGGGGCATTACACGCCCGACACGATTGTCATTGCGGCGGCAGGCAACTTGAACCATGAAGAAATCGTCGAGATGGTCCGGGAGCGGTTTGGGCATCTCACAGGCAGGAAGTCCGACTGGCGCGAGCCGGACACGATCCCGCAGTTTGTTCCCGGCACGGCCTATATCGAGAAGTCTATCGAGCAGGTCAATTTAGTCATGGGCGCACCCGGCTACTCGCAGATGAACGACGACAAGTACAAGCTGTCTATCTTAGACGCCGTTTTAGGCGGCTCGATGAGCAGCCGCTTGTTTCAGGAAATCCGCGAAAAGCGCGGCCTCGCCTACTCCATCGGCTCCTATTCCCAGTCATTTAGAGAAGGCGGCTACTTTGCGGTCTACTCAGGCACCAGCCCGGCGACTTCCGAACAAGTGATAGACTTGGTCAAGACTGAGTTTGCCAATATCCGCAAAAATAACATCACAGAAGCCGAGCTGAACCGGGCTAAGAACCAGTTCCGGGGCAGCATCGTGATGAGCCAGGAAGGCATGAACTCCCGGATGCGCCGGATCGGCAGCAACGAACTCGTGTATGACCGGGTCATCCCCATTGACGAAACAATGGCAAAAATTACGGCCGTCACGCTTGACGACATCGCCGGAGTCGCCGAGTACCTGTTCGGCTCGGATACCTACGCGCTGGCGACAGTCGGCCCGAAGCTGGAGAAGTAAGAAACGATAAGATGCGGGCGGTTAAAACCGCAGCAACAAAAACGCAAAACCTGCCTTCGCAGGTTAGGACTTAGTCCACGCAGGTGGACTTTGTGACCTTGTTGCCGCGATTTCAATCGCCCGGTCCGCGCCCTCAGCAAAGCAGGAGTCAGACGTATGGCAGACATCATCACAGTCGCCGTGGCCGGCGCGGCGGGCCGCATGGGCCGGGAAACCGTCGCGGCCATCCAAGCCGAAGATGACTTGGAACTCGCTGCGGAGATCGGCCGGGGCGACAATTTGGCCGATGTGCTGGCATCGGTCAAGCCTGCCGTGCTGGTAGATTTCTCGGTTCCCGACTCCATTGTAGACAACATCGAGACGGCGCTCATTCAAGGCGTCGTTCCGATTGTCGGCACGACCGGCCTGTCTCAGTCTGACATTGCCATTGTTCGCGAGCTGTGCTGCCAGTACGAGCTGGGAGCTTTGATTGCCCCAAACTTCGCCATCGGTGCGATTCTCCTGATGCGCTTCGCCCGCGACGCTGCCCGTTACCTGCCGGACGCTGAGATTATCGAGATGCACCACGAGAAAAAGCTCGATGCGCCGTCCGGCACCGCCGCGAAGACCGCCGAGATGATCGCCGAGGGCCGCGCCGAGATAGTTCCGACTGCGATGCCCGCCGAGGCGTTTGAGAAAGTCCCCGGCGCAAGAGGCGGCAAAGGGGCGGGTGATGTTCCTATCCATAGCGTTCGCCTGCCCGGCTTTGTCGCGTCCCAAATGATCATCTTCGGCGGCCCCGGCCAGACGCTGACGCTCCGCCACGACAGCATAGACCGCAAATCCTTCATGCCCGGCGTCCTCGCCGCCATCCGCCAGGCTTCCGTTCTGGCCGTAAACGGCGGCGATTTGGTCTATGGCCTGGAGAACCTGCTGTGATGCCTGAGCTGAGCTTTCACGAAATCACGGATATTCAGGACGACCTGCTGCTGCCCTGGTTGGACCTCTACGAGCAGGCGTTTCCGCCGAACGAGAAGGTCTATGTTTCCGAGCATTTGGCTGTCCTGAAGGAGCGCGGCCCAAACAGTGCCGATAGGTGCCTGCTGGCCGCGCTTGAAAACGCCGCGCTCGTCGGCATGGCACGCTGCGACATCACCGGCGAGCCTGCTGTCGGCTACCTTATCTATTTGGCGGTGACGGAAGAGAAGCGGAACGCCGGCATCGGCCGGCGTTTCTACGGTGAGATTGTCCGCCGCGTTCAAGAAACGCAGCCTTCCGTCAAAGCCGTTGTGCTGGAAGTCGAGCGCCCTGACCAAGCTCATTCCGAAGAAGGCCGCGCTTTTGCCGAGCGGCGCATTCGGTTCTACCAGCGTCGGGGCGCGTTCCTGCTTGGCGGCATCCACTACCTGCAAGAAGTGGACAACCAGCCGCCTGTTCCCATGCACGTCATGGTGCACCCCTTCGTCCCGATGGAACCGGAAGAAGCCTACGCTCTGGCCGGCGGCTTGCTGACGCTGACCCGCACCGAAGATCAGCTTGGCTTAATTGGGCTTGACAGCCGGCCTAACAAAAGCTGAAACTCTGCTTCCGCCTTCTCAAAGCTTTCTAACGAGATTTTATCAAGCTTTCCATCAGGCAATGCAGGAAGTGGCAGGATAGCCTGAAAACACGCCTCTACGCACTCTTGAACTGTGGCAGTTTCTCCGAGCTTACTTCCAGTGCCTCGCCATTGTCGCTGGAATCCTTCCAGGTAATCCAACGCACCCTTCAAGGACACATTGTAAATCGTGCTCAGGTCATCCTCAATGCATTTACGCTGGTGGAAATAGTGGTAAGTGTAAGAATATGCATCTTGGTCAGCGGCATAGAAGCCGAAGCTGTGAACCATGGCTTGGCCCATCATCTCACCGGCGTTTTTCCAGTCACCTTGACGCAGAGCGCCAACAGACAAAACATGATAAGCACTGCTTGCTCCTTCCCTATGAACTCCTGTCTGGTCCTCAATCTCTGAGATCAGCCCAAGAGCCTCGTTGGCACAGGAATCGGCTAATTTATAATCCTTCATGTCCGTATACAAGTCGGCGAGAGCGATTAACGACCACGCTTTTTTGAGTTGAGCATGACTTTCTGGCTTGAAGCCGCCGTACTCACCGTACTTTTTCAACGCCACTTCGGACCTTTTGAATGTTGCGTCGGGGTTCAAACTTGGAGACAAAGCCCCATAATGATGTGCAAGACCTTCATAATAAGAGATCATGGCATCTAAATACTCAGATAGATGGCTTAAGTCTTTTGCATCAGTTCCCTCTTGTGCATTTTTATCACCAGCGGCTGATATTTTTCTGAGCGTCTCCATGCTGGCAAGCACGACAGAATAGTTCCACTTCTTTTCCTCATCGGTTTTTTCTGCGTCCGGCTTCCAGTTCTGCGGGTTGAGCTGCCAGCGCTTTGGCCATGCGGCGTCAAAAGCCTTGAACTGTTCCAGTGTCTTACTGATGTTGCTTTGCCTGTCGTGCGTCACGGCTTCAATCATCTCAAACATCTCATGCCAATCTTCATGCGGCAAGTTCTCGCACCACCACCAATAAAAGTCGAGCAATAGTTTCGTGATTGAAAGAGTTGCCTTGTCAGTAACAGGCTTCTTCCGCTTATTGGAAGGCTTTTCCAATTTGCTTAGGTGAAACAAGCCGTTAGACATGAGGCTTCGCCAGTAAGGCTCTTCCATCTGGTAAAGATCGTACTCATTTTCCGACAATGCCTTCTCAGCACGACCAAGCCAGTGCTCAACGCCAATGCGATGTATCTGCTGTTTTTCTTTTGACTCAAGCTTTTTTGCAAAGATTTGCTGATAGATACGGGGCAACTTGTAGAATGTGTGTTCCTCGCTATCGTACTTTACTTCGTGCTTGTTCAAAATCTTCAGTCTGCTCAAGTATGTCCAGTCTATCTCAGGCGACATGCTATGAGTTCTTGTCGGGTTGCTGCGATTCACAGCAATCGCAAATTCTTTATCAAACAAAGGTGCCAACGCCATGTCGTAGAGCCAGGTCTTGATGCCTCGGTACTCAGACGGAATTGCCTCTATTGTTTGGTTAAGAAGATGTTCATCTCGGTTTCCGACTTGAGGCGCGTCAAGCCTAGCCACTAAATCTGTGGAGTATTGCTTATCCTCATCAAGCCCAAGACGCAGAACATCGGCCCATCCTTTAAGCGATAAAGGATGATAATAGTTTCTTCCATGCCTCCTGCTCTCCTTGCACTTCTTGAGAAGCTTTTCTGCGATCTCTTGTGGCATCCTCTCAAGGAGGTGATAATTTTCCTGCTGTGTTTGGGCCACTTGGTCAAGGTAAGCACGCGCTTCATCTTCAGTGAAGCCATAAAGAGGGATGTTGAAAACATCTTTATCAGGCCAGCCCGCGGTCTCATGCTGTCCTGACACGACAAACAAAAAGCCATAATGGTGCAAGACCTTGTAAGCCTCATATAACCAATCATAGCCTTCGTTTTTGGGCGATAGATCATAGGCACTGAAGAACAGAACTGCTTTGATTGGGTGCTCCGATTGTACACCGGCGGAAAAAGAAGATACAAAACGAGCGAGGTAATCTTTATCTATCTCGGCCTGTAGCTCTTCCTGACTCAGCTTTTTGAGTTTTCTCGTATGTTGGAGTTCATCAAGCGTATTTCTAAGAGTTGTTGAAACAGTTTTATGATTGTAAACTGCAAAATTGATGCCGCTGAAAATAATCGCGTGAACATCACCCTTAAGAATTGCATCCCAAAATTGAACGGTGTTAAAAGCAGTGGCCGCCCCATCCGACCAGCCGAGTACGTTTTTATGCTGATCAAGTTTCTTTGAATCGGCATGTATCTTTTCTAAACCACTGCGGATAGGCTTAGAGGTTGTTTCTTTGCCGATCTCCGACAACATTGCAATCGTGGTGTGAAGGGAAGTCAACTTGTTCGTCTCAGCAGAAAATGTGCTGAAATCAGCCAGCACCCATGGAACTTCCAGTGTGTCGCAACGCTCTTGCATTTCTGTCAGCCTTGCGGATTTGCCACTGCCCGGATCGCCGTGGTACATGAGCAGCTGAAGGGAGGCGGCATCTGGTCGAGACAACTGGGCCTCAAACTGAGACAGGGCGTAACTGATAGAGCCTTTTTCATCTGTCTGCGCTGGGTCGGTTTGCTGTGGGTTCATCTGCATTAGTCCGCCTTTATCAAGAGTAGATGTGCTGAGTTGTGATTTGGCTTGCTTACATTATCATTGTCATTATACTGCGTTTCCTTGCTATCCTCCTGCGAGATACAAAACAAAAGATTTTCGGCGGCCTCAGAGTGACTCTATGCCGCCTTCGCCTGCTTCGCTTTTTGCATCCGCCGCTGCATGGACCGGGCGTGCCAGCGCAGTTTGAGGGGCATGAGCAGGGACTCCCAGACAACGCCTTTGGAAAGCTTGGACTGGCCGGCGCGGCGCTCCATGAAGATAATCGGGACTTCGGTGATCGTAAAGCCGCGAAGCTGGGCGCGAAAGGTCATCTCGACTTGGAACGAGTAGCCGTTGGAGCGGACGCTGGGCAGGTCTAAAGCTTCCAAGACGCGGCGGTGGTACAAGCGGTAGCCGGAAGTGCAGTCGTTGACGGCAAGGCCGGTGACGGTGCGGACATACCAGTTCGCGCCCCACGACAGCAGAATGCGGCTGAGAGGCCAGTTGATGACTGAAATGCCGTTTAAGTAGCGCGAGCCGATGACCACGTCGGCAGCCTCGGCGGCGTCTAAAATGCTGTTCAGGTAGAGTGGGTCATGGGACAAATCGGCGTCCATCTCCACCACCGCGTCATAACCTGCGGCCAGCGCCCAGGCAAAGCCGGCCAAATAGGCGCGGCCCAAACCTTCCTTGCCGGTGCGGTGCAGCACATGGATGCGGCCTGCGCTCCGGGGCAGCGCGGCAAGCGTGTCGGCGATCTGGCCCGTGCCGTCGGGTGAGTTGTCGTCCACAATCAGCAGGTCCACGGCGACAGGCTGCTTTAGGACTTCTTCGGTGATCTTCTCGATGTTGCCGGCCTCATTGTAGGTCGGGATGACCACGATTGTGCGGGTTTTCGGGTATTCTGAAAGCATATTTGGTTTCATAAAAGACATGGCGTTTGGGCGTAAAATCGCAAATCGGATTGTACTGGCCTATTTGGTCCCGGTCGCGTTCATGCTGGCGCTGGGAATTCTGGTCATCCACCTGCACGGCGACGAGATTGCGCTGCCCGATTATATGATCGGCATGGTGCTGGTGCTGATCCCGGCGCTGATTATTGGGCGGCTGCTGACCTACTCCATGACGCTGCATTTGGAGCAGCTTCGGCGCAGCGTGGAGCAGATTGAGCGCGGCGATTACCAGGCCCGCGTCGTGCCGACCTCGGAAGACGAATTCGCCGACCTCGCCCGCGTGCTTAACCACATGGCGGACGTGCTGGACCAGCGCGAAAGCGCCCTGCGGGAGCAAAACCAGACCTTAGCCGCGCTGAACCACCGGTTCGAGGCCGTCCTGAACGCCGCCAATGACGGGATCGCCATGCTGGATTCGGACGGCTGCTTTGTGCTGGTCAACCGGCGCTTTGGCGAGCTGCTGGGGGTGCGCTCTCAGATGCTGCTCCATCACACGCTGGAAGAAGCGCGTCCGCTTCTGATTGACCGCCTGAGCCACCGCCTGGCCGCGCTGGCTCCGACAGAAACGCGCACGGTCGCCGAAGAGATCATTGCGCTGGACATGCCCGACCGCCGCTATTTGCAGTTTTACACGGCCCCCGTGGCCGGGGAAGACGGCACGGAAACGATTGGACGGATTATCGCCCTGCGCGACATCACCCGTGAGCGCGAGCTGGACAAAATGAAGACGGACTTTATTTCGGTCGTCTCCCATGAGCTTCGGACGCCGCTGACCAGCCTCAAAGGCTATACGGACCTGCTTTTATCAGGCGCGGCGGGTGAGACCAGTGAGCTGCAAGCCGAATTCTTAGGCATAATTCAGCTCAGTACAACCCGGCTGTCCAACCTCATCAACGACATCTTGGACATCTCGCGCATTGAGTCCGGGACACTGAAAATCAAGCATGAGCCAATTGATTACAGTAAAATCGTCGCCGACACGCTGCGCTTAATGAAAGCCGCCGCCGACGCCAAGCAAATCAGCATGGACGCTGCCCTGCCGGTACTCATCCCGCCGGTGCGCGGCGACGCCGACAAAGTGACCCAAGTTTTAACCAACTTGGTGTCCAATGCCATCAAGTATACCCCAGAAGGCGGCTGGGTCAAGGTGAGCCTGGAAGTGACCGGCGAGGCCGGCGTCACCACCTGCGTCGCCGACAGCGGGATTGGGGTCGCGCCGGAAGATCAAAAGAAGCTATTCCAGCGGTTTTTCCGCGCCGATAACACATCCACCCGCGAGGCCGGCGGCACAGGTTTAGGTTTGGTCATTGCCAAAACCCTGATTGAGCTGATGGGAGGCGCAATCTGGCTGGAAAGCGAACCGGGACACGGCAGCCGCTTTTACTTCACGCTGCCGCTATTTTTAGAAGAAAGCGCTCACCCCGCGCCGCTGCCGGTGGAGCTGCCGGAGCGCGGCATCGGCCTGGTGCTGATTGTGGACGACGACGCTTATGTCCGCAGCCTGCTGCGCCAAGCTTTGCACCGGCGCGGCTACGGGACATTGGAGGCGTCGGACTGCGCCGAGGCCCAGCAGAAAGCGCGTCTGCACAAGCCCGACGCGGTTACGCTTGACATGATGATGCCGGGCATGGACGGCCTGCGGACGCTCCGGGCGCTGAAAGCTGACCCGGCCACGGCCTTTATTCCTGTCCTGCCCGTTTCCGTCTTGGGCGACCCGGCCCACGGCGAATTGTCACTCGGTGCTTTTTCGTTTGGGCAAAAGCCTCTCGTGCAGGCCCTCCTGCCTAAAGCCGTCGCCGCCGCCTTCAGCAGCAAGCTGGAGCGTACCGACGCCCTGCTGGTCAGCCGGGACCCGGCAGTGCGCCAGGCTTTCGAGGCTGCCGCCCCGGAGCTTGCCGCCGCCCACGGGATTGTTCTGAGCGCCGTCGACACTGCCGCCGAAGCCATAGTGTTCGCTGTTGCCGAAATGCCCGGATTAATTGTCATTGACGCCGTCCTGCCCGACTTGGAACTATTTGACCTGCTGTGCGCTTTGAAATTTGAAGAAGAAGCCGCCCGCATCCCGATTGTCCTCTTGACCGACGACATCGCCCAAAGCGTCCTGCCCTCCGCCGCCGGGCCGGACACCGACGCTCCCGGCGCACTTTTAGATACGCTCTGCGAGCAGCTCAGCCGGGCCATCCCAACCTGGGAAATGCCGGCAAAGTAGAAATCCACCCCGCCGCAAGCGGCGACTCTCCCGAAGCGGAAGGCGTGGAGTTCGGAGCGTAGGATGAGTGGTGCAACACTATGAAAGCGAGAAGATATAAAAACTGATATTTACATAAACCTGAACCCACCTAACGTCTTTAAAGACATTGGCAAACATCGCGTTGTGCTGATTAAAACAATCCTTTTAGATTTTGTCCCATATCCTGGTCTTTGCCTACGTTTTGTGGGGAAATATCCAGAGCAGGAGAGGGAGAATTGGAGTTCTTTGATGCGCCTCGCTTCTGGTCCTAAAGGAGCTGTTGGTCTCGGTTTTAACAATGAGATTTGGCCGCTGGATGCTGTGTTCTATGATGCAGCAACAAACAGGTTAGAGGCATCGTGCCAGCCTGAAATGCTCACGCTCGAATAACTTTATGCGGTTGAAGAGTTGCTTTCAAACTATCAAGGGTTTCGATTGCTGTATCCATCCCTCCGTAGCCGCCACCGATTACCTTTATCCTAACGCCACCATACCATTCATAGCATAGCTCCTGGGTTTTGTATTTTTGATGGATTGGAAATTATGAGAAACTATAACATTGCGGTTGTCGGTACGGGGGTTGTTGGAGAAAAACTATGAGCGCAACATTAACCGCTTCGGGAACTGTTTACAAGGCGGTGGTTCACCCGGAAGCGGCAGGCGGCTACTGGGCGGAAGTTGACGGACTGCCCGGCTGTTTTACGCAGGGGGAGACGCTGGATGAGATTTACAGCAATCTGAAAGAGGCTATTGCTTGTCATCTGGATTTAGAGACTGATGACGTTCGGGTGGGTCTGCTGGAAATCGCCGCGTGAAAGTTGTCAGCGGCGGACACTTTTGCCGGGTTCTGCGAAAAAAAGGCTGGGTGCATCTGCGAACGAAAGGCAGTCACCAGACTTGGAGCAGGTCGGGCTATGCGGATGTGACGGTTCCGGTTCATGCCGGAAAAGATTTAGGACGCGGCCTTCAGGCGGCGCTGCTGAGGCAAACAGGACTGACCGAAGCCGATCTCTAAGTACGGCTTCCAGTAGGATAAAACTATGACGGAATACAACATTGCGGTTGTCGGGGCGGGGGTTGTCGGAAAGGAAATGCTGCGCGTTTTGGCGGAGCGGCAGTTTCCGGCCGGTGAAGTCAAAGTGCTGGCCCGAAGCGAGCGGGCGCTCATCGTAGATGGGCGCGAGTATGCAGTTCAGGCGACGACCCCTGAAGCTTTTGACGGGATCGACATTGCGCTGTTTGCCGGGACCGAAGGCGAGAAAGGCGCGGCGGTGGTGTTCGGGCCGGAAGCGGTGAAGCGCGGCGCGGTGGTAATTGACAACGGCGCGGATTTTCGGATGCGCCCGGACGTTCCCCTCGTCGTGCCGGAAGTCAACGCAGAAGCGCTGCAAAGGCATGAAGGAATTGTCGCGAACCCAAACTGCTCGACGGCACAATTGGTGCTGGCGCTGAAGCCGCTGCACGATTTCGCTAAGATCACGCGGGTCTGGGTAGCGACCTACCAGGCCGTGTCGGGCGCGGGTGGGGCCGGGGCAGACGAATTGAAGCTGCAAAATGAAGGGCTGGCGGCGGGTCGGGCAGTAGCTCAGGCCGGGCCGGTGTTCCCGGCGCAGATCGCAGCGAATGTCATTCCGCAGATTGGCGGGTTTGACGATTTGGGGTACACCACAGAAGAGATGAAGCTGGTGCATGAAACCCGCAAGATCATGGAACTGAACACGCTGCGCGTGACGCCGATTGTTGCGGCGCGTGTGCCGGTCATGGTCGGGCATTCGGAAGCCGTCAGTGTCGAGACCGAGCGGCCGGTGACTGCTGCCGAGGCGCGGGCACTGTGGGCGGACGCGCCGGGACTGGCCGTGCTGGATGAACTCGGCAGCGCAGACCCGTACCGGGCGTACCCGATGCCGCTGTTTGCGGCGGGCAAGGACACGACGTTTATCGGGCGCATCCGGCAGGATTTGGATAATCCAAACGGCCTGAACTTCTGGGTAGTCAGTGATAATTTGCGAAAAGGGGCCGCAACAAACGCCGTGCAGATTGCTGAAAGCCTGGTCGAGCAGGGGTTGTTGAGGAAGCGTTAAGAACCTCACCCGGCGGCAAGCCGCCACCCTCTCCTTCCAAAAGGAGAGGGTTAAGAGAAGAATGACCCTTCCGGCTCCCTCTCCTTTCGGAAGGAGAGGGCTGGGGTGAGGTTTTCCGGGAGCAAGAACAATGAGCAGTATGGAACCGAGATTTGGCCGGGTGCTGACCGCGATGGTCACGCCATTTGATGCGGCAGGAGATGTAGACTACGCCGAGGCCGGGCGGCTGGCCCGGTGGCTAACCGACCACGGCTCGGACGGGCTGGTGGTGACGGGAACCACGGGCGAGAGCGCGACCCTGCACCGGGAAGAGAAGCTGCGGCTGTACAAAGCCGTCAAAGAAGCAGTCGGCATGAAGGCTATTGTCCTTGCCGGCACCGGCAGCTACGACACGTCGGAAACGGTCGTCCTGTCGCTGGAAGCCGAAGAAGCCGGCGTGGACGGCCTTTTAGTGGTGACGCCCTACTACAACCGTCCCTCTCAGGAGGGCCTATACCAGCATTATAAAGCCGTCGCCGAGGCGACGGAGCTGCCCGTAATGCTCTACAATGTCCCGGCCCGCACGGGAGTCAATTTGGAAGCGGCAACGGTTCTGAGACTGGCCCAGATTGAGAACATCGTCGCGGTCAAGGAAGCGAGCGGCCTGATGGCTCAGGTTGGCGAGATTACGCTGAACGCGCCCGACGGCTTCCAATTGTATGGCGGGGCGGATGAAGTCAACCTGCCAATTTTAGCGCTCGGTGGGGTGGGGAACATCAGCGTCATTTCCCATGTCGTCGGCCCGGATTTACAGGAAATGCACCAGGCGTTCTTTGCAGGCGACATGGACCGGGCGCGGCGTCTGCACCTCGGCACGCTGCCGATGACGAAAGCGATGTTCAGCGCTCCCAGCCCGGTCCCGACCAAAACGGCGCTTACGATGATGGATGTGCTGCCCGGCAGCCGGGTTCGCCTGCCATTAGTAGACGCCAGCGAAAAAGAGCGGGCGGTCATCCATGCGGCGCTGAAAGAATACGGATTACTGCGCGGATAGCGCAGAAAGACAAGAACCCGGCACTGGAAGTGCCGGGCTACTGGTGAATGAAAGTCGCTCCGCGACTAAATGCTGGAAGCGATAGGCTCATCTTCGTCCTCAGTGTTGAAGACACTTTCATTCACCAGTAGCCCGGCACTTCCAGTGCCGGAAAACACAACACATTATGACAACAACAACTAAAAAGCAAAGCGGCGCAAAGCAAGCCAGCGCCAAGACCAACCCAGCCGCCTCCACTGGAGCGGCCAACACGAAAACCCTGCAAATTATCCCGCTTGGCGGCATCGGCGAAATCGGCAAGAACATGACCGCCATCCGCTGCGGCGACGAGATTATCGTCATTGACTGCGGCCTCGCCTTTCCCGGCGCAGACCAGCTTGGCGTGGATTTAGTCATCCCGGACATTTCCTATCTCATTGAACACAAAGAGATGGTCAAGGGAATTATTCTGACCCACGGCCATGAAGACCACATCGGCTCGCTGTCATTTGTGCTGAAGCAGCTCAATGTGCCTGTTTACGGGACGCGCCTCACCATCGGCTTCACGAAAGGGAAGCTGAGTGAGTACCGGGTTTTAGACAAAGCCAAGCTGCACACGTTCAGCGCCGAAGACCGGTTTAAAGTCGGCACATTTGACATTGAGCCGTTCCGGGTCTCGCACTCCATTCCCGATGCGGTCGGCTTCGCCGTGCATACGCCGGCGGGAACGCTCGTGCATACGGGCGACTTTAAGTTCGACCAGACACCCGTGGACGGCCAGCTTTTCGACATCGCTCGCCTGACCCGCATTGGTCAGGAAGGCGTTTTGGTCCTGCTGTCAGACTGCACGAATGTCGAGCGGCCCGGATTTGTGCCGTCGGAGCGCATCGTCGGCGACGCATTTGACAAGATTTTCCGGGACGCCCAAAAGCGCATTATCATGGCGTGTTTCGCGTCCAATGTCCACCGCGTCCAGCAGGCGATTGATGTGTCGGTCAAATATGGCCGCAAGGTCGCGCTGATGGGCCGGTCGATGGAGCGCAACATGCAGATGGCCCAGCAGATGGGTTATTTGAAAGCGCCGGAAGGAACGCTGATCCGGGCGGATGAAATCGAAGATTACTTTCCGCAGCAGGTGACGGTGATTACGACGGGTTCCCAGGGTGAGCCGATGGCCGGCCTTTCAAGAATTGCCCAGGACGAGCATCGCAAGATCAAAATCGTGGCAGGCGACTCCGTGATACTCTCGGCGTCCGCCATTCCAGGCAATGAAGATGCCGTCTACCGCACGATCAATCACTTATTCCGGCGCGGCGCGAACGTCTACTACGACAGCGTTTCTACCGTGCATGTTTCCGGCCACGGTTATGCGGACGAGCTGAAGCTGATGCTGAACTTGGTCGAGCCGCAGTATGTGATGCCGGTCCACGGCGAATATAGAATGCTGCACCGCTACGCCAAAATGGCGGAAGACATGGGCTGGCCGCCGGAAGATATTATTCGGGCGGAAATCGGCGACATCATTGAAGTCGGTGAAGATGTCGCGGGCGTCATCGGGCGCGTCGAGAAAAGCGGCGCGGTGCTGATTGACGGCACGGGCATCGGCGATGTCAGCGAGATTGTTCTGCGCGACCGCCTGCACATCGGCTCCGACGGCTTCCTGGTCTTGGTGGTCGGCATTTCCGCAGAAACCGGCGAGATTGTCAGCGGCCCCGAAGTCATTTCACGCGGCTTCGTCTACATGGACCAGTCGGAAGAGTTGGTGGAAGAAATCAAGCAGGTGATTATCAGCAAAATCAAGAACCTGCCCGAAGAAGACAACGACTGGATGGTCGTCCAACAGGATTTACGCGACGCCGTCTCCAAGTTCCTGTACAAAAAAACCGCCCGCCGCCCCCTCATCCTGCCGATCCTGCTGGATCTATGAATGACAAGCTGATAAGGAGAAAATCAATGGTCATCGGCAAAATCGGCGCAGACCTGCGCCCGGTCGTGTTTCCCGACGGCAGCAAGATTGAAGCCACGGTGCATCCTGCCCAAATCCTCTTGATGGGCGAAGCGCAGGACGTTGACCTCCTGGCCGGTGGATTTGAGCCGCGCATGGGTCTTGCTTTGCTGGAAGGCTGCCGGGTCAGCATGAAGTTTGTCGCGGGCAAAGCCGTCTGCGCGGAGCGGCTTTGAGGGTTTTCACGGGCTGTTTGTGTTTTACGGTTTACACGGGGCTGAACCCCCATGCTTTAAAAGAGCAAGCCCCCACCTTCGTGGGCGAGGATACGGAGAAGATACGGAGAATCTCAGCTTATCTTCTGCCCGCGCAGGCGGGCATCTGCCCCTTTAAAGCACGGGGGTTCAGCCCTGTGGAACCTCTGTGGAAAGAAACCGCCCATGCCCCGCGTCCTGCCGCTCCTCTTTGCTGTTCTCGCCGCTGCCAGCGCGTTGCCGCTGACCCAAGCCTGCTCCGCGCAGTCCCCTGTGCCAGCCGTTTCCCCCGCAACTGACGCCAAACTGCGCCGCCTGCTGCCGTTCCCGGACGCAACGCTTGACCCGCTGATGGAAGTGTCTAACTTTGGGATAGGCTATTCTTTAGGGCAAGGCTTTGTTCTGACGAGGCAGAGGACTGACTATGACGCACAGATTGCTGCGTTGCGCCGTCAGATGACCGGCGGCACAGCAGACGCAGCCCGGTATCGCCAACTCGGTGGTTTGTACCGCAGCGCGGGCCTGCCGATGACGTCAAAAGCGGAATTTCAGCAAAGCGAAGCGCTTTATGACGCCGTGCTGGCCCGGCGGCCTGATGACGGCCCAGCGCTTGCGGGCTATGGACAAACGCTGAGAGCATCAGGACAAGCTGCCGCTGCGAGAGTATACTTGCGGAAGGCGGCGCAGATTGCGCCAGGAAGCGCGGACGTGTGGATGGCGCTTGCCAGTTTACTAGCCTCAGAAGCGACGCTGCAAAGCGAACCCCCAAAGCACTTCGAGCGCGAGGCAGAGGCCGCCTACAACAAAGCGCTTGCGCTTGCGCCCCAAAACCCGGCGGTCTGGGCGGTGCGCGGCGGCTTCCACACCTGGAGTGTGCCGCGCCTTCAAGGCAAATTCTTTTCCACGGACGGCCTGAGTGACTACCAGCGGTCCGCAGACCTTTCTCCAAATGACCCCTACGCGCAGGCAATGGTTCCGACCATAGATTATGCCTATGTAGAGACGCACTACGATCTTCCTACCAGTCCGGCGGCGGCGGCAAAGGAAACGCCGGCGGCTATTCGCCGGGCGAAGATTGCTTTGCGCCGCATCACAGCCATCGCACAGTCCACGACCGGAGCGCCTTCGGCGTCCGCTTATGCCGCACGGGCCTGGGTGCAATTCCAGTTCTGCTACGATCCCAAAGGAGCGCAAAAGTCTCTTGCTTTGGCGTTGCAGCAGAACCCGCGTCAGCAGGACGCGATTGATTATCAGATGCACGTCGCAGCTGTTACCGGCGATGATGTTCTGCTTGCCGCTGCCTGCCGCCGGGAGCTGCACCGCCGCCCGCAAGTCTACCTGCGTGTCTTGTTAGCGGATGCTGATTTCAATATCGCCCAACAGAAGCCCGTCTACTGGAACGAAGCGCGGACGCAGATGGAGATGGCCCATGCCGCCGCGCCGCACGACGACGCCCTGCGGCTTGGCCTTGCCGTCCTGCTGCTGAAGTCGGGGCAGGCGGCGGATTTGTCCCGCGCTGGTGTGCTGCTGGGCGAAATTGCGCCGTCAGCGCCGGGCCGCTCCAAAGCGCAGCAGGCGGACTTTGACCTCACGCGCGGCATTGCAGCGGCGCTGGCAGGCCGGCAGGAAGAAGCGCGGACGCTGCTCGGTTCGGCGCTTCAGGATGACCCTCACAATCGCCCGGCAAAAGCAGTGCTGGCGCTGCTCTGAAGCTGTGTTCTAGCCTAAACGGATTTGGGCCAATGCGCCGCAGACGGCGGCGGCGCTGAACAGGGCAAAGAGGCCGCTGATTTCCCACGCTCCATTGTTCCAGCCTTTAGGCCACGTCTTTTGCGATGCCATGATCTGCCGGACAATCTGCTGCTGAACAAGATGGCGATAACTCTGCTGAAGGGATTGCCGCATTGCCGTATCCTTTGCTGCTTTATCTGAACAAGAGTGTTGTAGCAGAGGCGCGGCGGCGAGAGTGTGGCTTTTGTCACAAACGGCGTGTGGTTTCAGTCACGCGCCATTGGCAAGGGACACGCTGACTTCACGTTTTACTTCTCATTGGCGATGTAGTTAACGATAACTTCGCAGGGGGCGGCGAAGAACAGCTCGCGGTTCATCTCGGCGGATAGCCCGCGCAGACGGTCGGGGCGACCGCCCAGGACCAGCAAATCCACTTTTTCTTCGGCAATCAGCGACAGAATGCGGTCTTTGGCGTTGCGGGTGCGGTGAATGACGGACTCGACCTGCACGCCGTAAGGCACGGCGGCGCGTTCGGCGATGTTGAGAGCATTTGCGGCCACAGATTCGGCATCGGGCAGGGCGGCATCGAGCGGCAGAATGCGCGGGACTTCAATGATATACGCAAGCTGGATTTGGGTCTGGGTGCCTTCAGCCAATCGGTAAGCCATTTCTAAAGCGCGGTTAGAATACGCTTGGTCCACAGCAGGGATCAGCATACAGGACCACTGGCCGGGCGGCGGAACGCTGCCGGATCTGGAATTGGGGCGCGGCGCAGAGCGGCGAAAGAGGGACATAAGCGCAGGACTTTCGGTTTGACAGTGTCTTCTTGAGACGGGTACAATAAGTGAGAGGATTGTACCCTAAATGCCGATCACAACAGAACCAATGACACAAGAACAGATACTCGGTGCACTGCGCCGTGTGATAGATCCGGATTTTCGAAAAGACTTGGTCACGCTGGGAATGATTAAAAACGTCGCTGTGGACGGTCCCAACGTGTCGTTCACCGTCGAATTAACCACACCGGCCTGCCCCTTAAAAGAAGAAATCGAGCGTATGTGCCGGGAGGAAGTTGGGAGCATTCCCGGCATCGGCACCATTACTATTGAAATGACCGCCGTGGTTCGGGCCAACACCGGGCGCGGCATTCCGACCCAGCAGCCGCTGCCGGGGGTGAAAAACATTGTCGCCATTGCGTCGGGCAAGGGCGGTGTCGGCAAAAGCACGGTGTCTGCTAACATTGCCTGTGCGCTGGCCCAGATGGGCGCGAAAGTCGGCCTCTTGGATGCCGACATTTACGGCCCGTCCATTCCGATCATTATGGGCGTGGAAGACCGACAGCCGGAAGTGGATCAGAAGAAGGAAGTCATGCTGCCGATTGAGCAGTACGGCGTCAAGATTATGTCCATGGGCTTTTTGCAGCCGGGCGGCTCGGCGGTAATCTGGCGCGGCCCGATGGTCGCCAAAGCTGTTCAGCAGTTCCTGCGCGATGTCCAGTGGGGCGAGATTGATTACCTGATCGTTGACCTGCCGCCCGGCACCGGCGACGCTCAGCTGACGCTGGCGCAGGCGATCCCGCTGTCGGGAGCCGTCGTTGTGATGACCCCGCAGGATTTGGCGGCGGCTGTGGCAGTCAAGGCGGTGTCTATGTTCAAGCGCCTTGATGTTCCGATTTTGGGCATTGTCGAGAACATGTCTTATTTCTTGTGTCCCACTTGTAATTCACGGCATCATGTGTTCTCGCACGGCGGCGGGCAGCAGGCGGCGGAAGCGCTGCAAGTGCCGTTCTTCGGCGGCATTCCGCTGGCGCTTGAAATCGGCTCGGAAGCCGACGAAGGGACGCCGTCGGTGGTTGCGTCGCCGAACGGCCCCTACGCCCAGGTGTTCCGGGAAGTCGCTGAGCGGATTGCCCAAGCCGTCTCTCTAGGCGCACGCGCCTTTGTGCCGCTGGCGATGAGCAAGTGAACCCACCTCCTTGCTTCGCAGGGGTCCTCCCTATTGGGGAGGACGAAGAGTTTCAGACAGCCCTCTATCGCCCTTTCTCTTGTCTCCTTGTCCTCCCTAATAGGGAGGACCCCTGCGAAGTAAGGAGGTGGGTATGACCTGGCCCGAATACCTTATCCTTCTCGCCGCTCTTGCTTTTGGCTTCGGCGGAACAGCCTGGCTGGTTCGCCGTTACGATTTGCGCCGCCCAAACTTTCTGGGGCGGCGTATTCCGTTTGTGGCTGGGCTGGCGTTTGTCCTGGGCGGAGAGTTCTTCTACGGCAGCGAGGCCCTGCTGCAAGGCTGGCGGACGAGCCTGGCATCGGTCTATTTTCTAGCGATGCTGGGGTTCGGCGGCTTAGGGCTGCTGGATGACCTGAAAGGCGACCGGAGCGCGGGCGGCTTTCGCGGGCATTTTCAGGCGCTGCGCTCAGGCCGGGTCACGACGGGAGCCGTCAAAGCCATTGGCGGCGGGCTGCTGAGTTTGATCGCCGGATATTTTGTCACAACGCCGGGGCCGCTCTGGGCAGCGCTCATTGCCGCGCTTTTGATTGCGCTGTCGGCGAACACGCTGAATCTGCTGGATTTGAGGCCGGGCCGCTGCTTGTTCGGCTTTGGGATAGGGACACTGACGATTCTTTTGGTCCTGCTGGGCCAGCACTCGGCGGGGTCAGGGCTGCTGCTCTGGACGGCGGCGGCGTTTGCGCTGATTTTGTACCCGCTGGACGCCTCTGGGTCGGCGATGCTGGGAGATACGGGTTCGAATGCGTTTGGCGCGGTGCTAGGAGTGGCGGGGGCGGTGTTCCTGCCGCGCTGGGCGCAGGGGCTTCTTGTCGCCCTCCTGCTGGCGCTTCAAGTCTGGTGTGAGCAGCATTCCTTGACGCAGCTTATTGAGCGCCAGCCGCTGCTACGCGCTTTGGACTCCAAAATCGGCGTCCGCCGAAAGCCGGACAGCGCCGAGGTAGGACGCTGAGTAGTCTTCGGAATCGCAGAAGTCAATCCGCACGCCGAGGCCGCCGCGCGAATGCAGAAAGCGCCCATCGCCAAGCGCCAGGCCGATATGGGTGGGCCGCTTGTCAGGGCGGCGGCTGAAGGCGACCAAGTCCCCGGCATCCAAAATGGCCGTTTCCAGCGATTGCCCTTCTTCGACCTGCACAAAGCGCCCGTCGGCAAACTGCATGGAGGCGTCACGCAGAAGCTGGATACCGTTCAGCTTGTAGGCCAACTGGGTCAGCCCGGAGCAGTCCATTCCAAACGGCGTCGTGCCGCCCCACAAGTAAGGTGTTCCAATCAGACGCTTGGCGGTTTCCGTGATGTTGATGCCCAGGGCGCTGATAATGTCGCCACGCCGCAGCCCGCTTTCCTGGGCTAGTTTCAATTTGTCCGCGCTGGAAATCTCTAAGTTCTCGTGGGTCTGGCTGAGGTTGACGCTATGGATGTAGCCTCCCGGCAGGTCTACTGGAACCCAGTCGCCGATGTTTGCACGACGGGCGGGAAAGACGCGGCTGCCGACGGAAAGCTTCGTCCAAATCTCGGAGCGCACATCTGGGCGTGTATAGACTTCCGCAAAGAGGGCGGCGATTGTGGTGAAGTAGCGTTCAATGCCGGCGTCTGGAAGCAGCGGACCCGCTTTCATCCAGCTTTGATACCCGTCTTCCGTGGTGACGCGCACAAAGCCGTTCTGCTCCTCGCCGGCGGAGACCCGCTCGCCGAGGATGGCCTGCGAGGCAAGCGCCGAGGACGTGTCCGGCTCGGTGTATAAGTTCACGACGTTTTGGGTGACAATTTGCAGGTCAGCCATTACTCGAATACGATTTCCGTCAGCTCACCAACTCGGATGCGGTCGCCGTGGGCGAGAAGATGCTCCTCATGCGCCGGCAGCAGTGCGCCGTTCAGCCGGGTGCCGTTGGTACTGCCGGTGTCTACCAAGTAGTATTCGTCGCCGCGCTTCACGACTTCGGCGTGGCGGCGGGAAACGGCGTCGTCCATCTCAATTTCCACATCGGGGTAATAGTGCAGAGCGCTGTCCGGGCGTCCAATTGTGGTGACGTCTTTGGTCACGTCAAACGGCGCGGAAAGGCGTCCGATATGGACAATGAGCTGCGGCAGGGTGGCAGGCGGGGCGGCAGGCGGCGGGGTGTCTAGGACAAATGGGGAAACGCTCGGAATGCCGGAAGCGTCGGCTGAAAAGCCGCCGGGTGGCGGGGCCGCAAGCTCGCCGGCCTCAAAGCGCCCGGTCCGCAGCCGTTCCTGGAAATCATCTTCTAAGGTTGGGATGACGCTCGGCGAAACCGTCTCAGTCACCGGCGGAAGCGCGGCAATGATCGGCGCTGCTTCAAACGCGGGCGCTGCTTCAAACGCGGGCGTCGGTTCAAACGCGGGCGGGGCCATCTCAATAGGAGCCGGCATCTCAAAGACTTGGGCGTGGTGCGGGGCGTTGCCGAGCGGCGAGTATTCGGCGTCAGGCTCCGTGTAATCCACCAGCGTCAGTGAGCCGTCACTGTGGGCTTTCGCCTCAGTTTTCATCTCGTCGTCGCTGTCAAAATCCAAATCGGTGAAAGAGTCGGGGCCAGAGTCAAACGAAGGGAGCGCCGTCTCAGTGTGCTGGCCGATTTCGTGCTGAGTGCCTTCGTCGCGTGTCTCCGACGGCACGGCGGCCTCGGCTTCTGCGCCGGGCGTTTCCGCCGGTGTCTTGTCCTTGCGTAGTTTCCAGTTAGCCATAAATGATCCGCTTCCACCGAAAAAGATGTTTCAGTATATCACGGTGTGCGGAGAGTGTCAAGCAGGCATCTGATTTTTGCTTGCGAAACGCGGCGGGAATGTGCTATAATTGCCGACAGTTTACACCTTTAAAGGATACGCACGATGAAACGCACTTACCAGCCGAAAGTTCGGCACAAAATGAAGACCCACGGCTTCCGCGCCCGCATGTCCACGCCGGATGGCCGCAACGTGCTGAAGCGCCGCCGGGCTAAAGGCCGCTACAAGCTGTGTGTCACGCATACCGTGACCATTCCTAAGAGCATCTAACTTCTGATACTGGATTAACTTATGCTGCCGCGTGCGGCTCGCCTGAAGCGCAGCCGGGATTTTCAGGCGATTTACAAGCGCCGTGCGTCGTGGGCGTCGCCGCATTTGGTGCTGTATGTCCGGTTCCGAACGCCGCGCGAAGACAGCGCCTCGCGCTTGGGATTCGTCATCAGCAAAAAGATCGCTAAACGCGCCCATGACCGCAATCGCTTGAAGCGCCGCCTGCGCGAGATTAGCCGGCAATTCCTGCTGCCGGCGTCGCAGCGGCCTTTTGATGCTCTTGTGGTTGCCCGTACCAATGCGCCGTCGCTCGATTTCGGGATGCTGATGCAGGAGCTGATGACGCTGGCGCGGCAGGGCGGCCTCTTGAAGATCACAGAATCCTAATGCGGCACGTTTTAGTAGCGTTGGTGCGTATGTACCAGAAGTATGTGTCGCCGTGGACACCGGCAGCCTGCCGGTTTTCGCCGACCTGCTCGGAATACGCCGTGCAGGCGCTCTTGCGCTACGGGCCGGTGCGCGGCTTGGGCATGGCTCTGTGGCGGCTCTGCCGCTGCCATCCTTTCCATCCGGGCGGCTACGACCCGGTGCGGTGACTTTTGCGGCATTGGAACCCTGCCCTGAACGGCAGGGCTTTAAAGAGCAATCTCCCGCCTTCGCGGGCGAAGATGTCAAGAAAAGATTTCTGCTCATGCTTCTTTTGCCCGCGCCCCTCCGGGTAGCCAGTGCAAAGGCGGGGTGCTGCTCTTTTAAAGCACGGGGGTTCAGCCCCGTGGAACCTATTTTCGTGTAGTTTGGGAGTTTGGATGAAGAAGAAAGTCGCCGCCCGATACCGTTTCTCGTGGAGCGTGTTCAGCGCGGCGTTTTTATTAACGATGCTTGCCGGCGCGTCGGTTCAGGCGCAGTCGCCCGTCGACGCGCCGCCGGCCTTTGGCATCGCCCAGCGGCTTCAGGCGGAAGCGGCGTCGGCAGCGTCGGCGCACGACTACCAAACCGAGCATAACCGCTATTACCAGGCTGTCTTGCAGCTTCAGCAGGTTGTCAAGAGCCGGCAGTACGGCAAGTCTGACTTCGCCAAGCAGGCGCTGTTCCAGCAGGCCACAATTGAAGAGAACCATTTGCAGGATAAGAACGCGGCTATCCAGTCGCTTCAAACCCTGCACAACACGTTCCCGGACGATCCTGCCGTCACTCAGCAGATTGCGCGGGTCGGCACGGCGTTAGACAACTTCAACAAGACAATCACGCCCAGTTCAACGCCGTTCCATATCTTCGGCGCGTATCTCTACCATGTGCTGGACTTCTTTGTGTCGCTGACCGGGCGGCAGACGTGGTCTTACTGGGTTGCAATCCTTCTTGTTTCCGTGCTGGTTAAGCTGGCCCTAACGCCGCTGTCCAACAAGCAGTACCGGTCTATGAAAGAGATGCAGAAGCTTCAGCCGTACATCACGGAGCTGCAAGCCAAGCACAAAAACGACAAAGAGCTGCTCGGCAAGAAAACAATGGAGCTGTACAAAGAACACGGCATTAACCCAATGGCCGGCTGTACGCCGCTCTTGTTCCAGCTGCCGATCATGTACACGCTGTATTACACTATTCGCTTGTACCAGTACCAATTTTCGCATGGGACATTCTTGTGGATCGGCAGCCCGCTGTCCCATCTGTTCCCGCAGTATGTCGGCATCAATTTAGGCCAGTCAGACTACCTCCTTTTGTTCTTGTACGCAGGCTCGATGTATGTCACCCAGAAAATGACGGTGACGCCGACGATGGACCCGCAGCAGGCCGAGACGCAGAAGATGATGGCGATTATGACGCCGTTTATGACGACGTATTTCTTTCTGAGCTACCATCTGCCGTCGGCGTTCGTGCTGTATTACTTAATTTTTAACGTCTTGTCTACTGCCCAGCAGAAGTATTATATGCGGAAACGCGCCGGGGACAACAAACCTGGCGGCGACGGTGGCAGCAAGATCCCACCGGTTCTGTTTGACGGCCCGCGCGGCGGCAGCGCCATTCCCATCAATGGCAGAAATGGCAACGGCGCGTCGACCGGTACAAACGGGAACGGCAGCAACGGAAGCGGGAGCCGCCGCATTCCGGCGGGATCACTGTCAGAAACCGCATCTTCAGGCGACGCCCACACGAACGGCGTCGCCCCGACAGCAAAAGGCATTATCGCCCCACCGAAAGTGCATCCCAAAAAGAAGCGGCGCTAGGACAGTTCGCAGCAAGTTGCCCCGGCACTGGAAGTGCCGGTCTACTAGGTGTGAAAGTCCCTGCGGGACTAAAGATTAGCTCAATTTCGTCGGCATTCAGTCCCATGAGGACTTTCATTCACCAGTAGACCGGCACTTCCAGGGCCGGGAAAACTCGGACATCTCGCCGAAAGAACCGAACCCACCGTGGCCGAACCAAACACCGCTGAACTCAATACAGACTCCACAGACGTCATGGATACCCTCAGTGCCCAGGCGCTGGCACATCTCAAGACGCTGCTGACTTTAGCCGGGTTTGAGGCAGACGCGGCGGAAGAGTCACGCTACGGCGACACCATCACCTTTGCCGTCACCGGCCTGGACGCGCCGCTGCTGGTCGGCCTGCACGGACAAACCCTTGATGCGTTTCAGTACCTCCTGATGCTGATGACTAACAAAGGCCGGACCAGCCGCATCCGGGTCACCCTGGATGCCGACAGCTACCGCGCCCGCCGCGCCCGCAAGCTGACTGAGTTTGCCCAAGAGCTTGCGGCGGAAGTCGGCAAGACCGGCCAGGAAGCGGTCACGGACACGCTGAACCCAATGGAGCGCCGCCTCATTCACACGGCGCTGGTAGACCATCCCGACGTAGAAACCTACTCCGAGGGTGACGAGCCGAACCGCTACGTTGTGGTCACGCCGCGCCGGGACACTAAGTAGAACCGAAAAATCAGGCAGATAAACCTCACCCTGGAACTGCGTTCCAACCCTCTCCTTGATTAAGGTTAATCAAGGGGAGGGTGGCAGCCTGCTGCCGGGTGAGGTTTTTTGAGTGAGGTTTTTCGCTGTGCTGTTTCCTTGACTTTGCGGCGGATACCCCGTATAATGTTGGATTAATCACTTGTGCCACTAAATATGCCGTCACCAGACATGCCGACACCTGTTTTAGAAACCGAACTCGCCGCAGACACTGAAGCGCTGCACGGCGAAGCGGAACGATCTTTGTCCGACCTCACAGTCTGCCTGCCGGGTGTCAGCGAGCAGTTCGCGGCTGCCCTCGGCAAAGGGCTGAACCTCTTTACCGTCGGCGATCTGCTCAAACACTACCCGCGCCGCTACGAGGACAGGACACACTTTAAGCCGATCTGCGACATCAAGCACGGCGAGGCTGTCACCATCAGCGGCAAAGTGATCGGCGTCGAAAACATTCCAACCCGGACGCGCGTGACGCTGACCAAGATCGCCGTTGACGACCGCACCGGGATTGCATTCTTGGTTTTTTTCAACCAGTGGTTTCTCAAAAAACAGTTTGACAAGCTGCGCGGCAAAACAGTAGTCGCTTACGGCAAAGCGTCCCGCTCCGGCCGGGGCGGCCTGGACTTAACCGACGTGGAATGGGAAGCGCCGGAAGAAGACCAAGATGTGCTGTCATCGGGCCGCATTGTCCCCGTTTACGCCCTGAGCGCCGGGCTTTTGCAGGGGAAAGTGCGCCGGGCAGTCTACACCGCTTTAGAGATGTACGCTGATTTAGTCGAAGAGACGCTGCCGCCGCGCCTCCAGGCCCGGCGCGGCCTGCCTGGGCTGCGGGAAAGCTTCGGGCAGATCCATTTTCCTGACACGGAAGAGGCACGGCAGACGGCGCAAAAGCGCTTTGTGTTCGATGAGTTTTTTGGGCTTCAATTGCTTCTGGCCGTGCGAAAGCGCCAGTCCGACAAGGCTCTCGGCACAGCGTTTGCCGAAACGAGCGCCCCGGTAAACGAGCTAAAATCGGTCCTGCCGTACCCGCTGACGGGAGCGCAGGCGCGGGTCATTGGAGAAGTCGCCAAAGACATGGCCTCGCCTCGCGCCATGAACCGGCTGGTGCAGGGGGATGTCGGCGCGGGCAAGACCGTCATTGCCATGGCCGCGCTTTTAATCGCTGTCCGCAGCGGCTATCAGGCTGCGCTGATGGCCCCCACGGAGATTTTGGCCGAGCAGCACTACCTTGGGATACGCCGGACTATGGAATCCCTGGGCGTCAAAGTGACCCTTCTTTCGGGCAGCCTGCCCGCCAAAGAAAAACGCGCCGCGCTGGCGTCTGTCGCGTCGGGCGAGGCGCATATTGCCGTCGGGACGCACGCGCTGATCCAAAACGATGTGATGTTTCATAAACTCGGCCTCGGCGTCGTGGACGAGCAGCACCGGTTTGGGGTGATGCAGCGGGCGGCACTCAAAAGTAAAGGCGCGGCCCCGGACATTCTTGTGATGACCGCGACGCCGATCCCGCGCACTTTGACATTGACCGTCTACGGAGATTTGGAAGTCAGCATCATTGACCAGATGCCGCCGGGCCGTAAGCCGATTAAGACCCACTGGAAGCGCAGCCACGAGCGCAGCTTAGTTTATGAGACTCTGCGGAAGATGCTGCAAGAAGGCCGGCAGGCGTATGTCATTTGCTCTCTGATTGAAGAAAACGAAAAGCTGCAAGCCCGCGCCGCCACTGAATTAGCATCGCATCTGCAAACCCATGTCTTTACCGACTACAAAGTGGGTTTGCTGCATGGACAGATGAAGCCGCTGGAAAAAGAAGAAACTATGACCCGATTTCGGGACCGCGAGCTGCATCTTTTGGTGTCAACGACGGTGATTGAAGTGGGCGTCGATGTTCCCAATGCGTCGGTCATTGTCATTGAAGACGCGGACCGGTTCGGCATGGCCCAGCTTCACCAACTGCGAGGCCGGGTCGGACGCGGCAGCACCCAGTCCTATTGCCTTCTGATTGGCGACCCCAAGACCGAAGACGGTGCATCGCGCCTCACGACAATGGCCCAAACTACCGACGGCTTTCTCATTGCCGAAGAAGACTTAAAGCTGCGCGGCCCCGGCGACTTTTATGGAACCCGCCAATCAGGCCTCCAAGTCCTGCCGTTCGTGGATGTCGTCCGCGACGTACCCGTCTTAAAAGAAGCCCGCGAAGAAGCCTTCGCTATTTTAGCCGAAGACCCAAAGCTGCTCCTGCCCGAACACGCCGCCCTCAAAGCAATGGTCAAAAGCCGCTACAAAACCGTCCAGGGCGTTTCCGCGAGCTAGACAATGAGCTACAAACGTGCGCCGACCACTGATACGACTTTCTGGATCATGGCTATCTGGACCACTATGAAGACCCGCTACACTTTTCGATTGAGAACCTAACAGTTAGGCAGCACGCGGCTTTGCTACAGCTAGTCGGGACCGAAGGGTATGGCTTTAATAGCATTGCTGGACAAATGCTCATCGGCAACCTGATTTTTGCTGTCAAACACCGCTACCGGGAGTAATAGACTATGACATTGACGCTGACACCCAAAACAGAGGCCCTGCTGCTGGCGCGGGCGGAGCGCGAGGGGGAAGATGTTAACGCCTTGCTTGATGCATTGCTGGTTCATGCACTGCAAGAGGAAGACCGCGATTATGCCGAGATGATCCAAGGCATACAGCGTGGATTGGAAGCAAGCGCGGCAGGGAGGGTAAGGCCGTTGTCTGAGTTCATGGCCGAAATGAACGCCAAGTATCATCTCCCCACACATCTTTCGGATGAGGAAATCTTCGCGGGAGAAGAAGGTACTACCCATAAGTGAACTTCACTGTGGAGACTTCAGAAATCGCGGAAGCGGAAATTGACGCGATTTTTATTTCTCTGAACGCGCGAAATCCTGAGTTTGCTGGACGCTGGCTCGTGGGCCTCGACCGTGTCCTGGCAGGATTAAGCACATTTCCAGGGCGCTATCCTCGTGTGGAGGATAATGCGCTGCGTGGGCAGGAAGTGAGAAAAGTATTGTACCGCAACGGTCAAATGGTGTATCAAATTTTATTTGAGCTAATTGACCTCAATGCCAATGGTGAGCCGGAAACGGCGCGTGTTCTTCATGTTCGCTATGCAGCGCAGCGGACAATGAGGCAGCCGGAGGACGACGAATGATTGCAGTGTATCCCGGCAGTTTTGACCCGGTGACGAGCGGGCATTTCGATATTATCTGCCGTGCGGCGGGGATGTTTGAGACGCTGATTGTGCTGGTGGCAGCGAACTCGTCCAAGTCCCCGCTGTTTACGGCGGAAGAGCGGGCAGACTTGCTGCGGGCAAGCTGCGCCGGTCTGCCGAACGTGCGGGTAGCGCTGCTGCCGCCGGCGCTGCTCGTGTCTTACGTGGTGGAAAGCGGCGCGAAGGTGATTGTCAAGGGCCTCAGAGCCGTGTCAGACTTTGAGTATGAGTTCCAAATGGCCCTGCTGAACCGGCATTTAGAAGCAAACGTAGAAACGATATTCTTGATGACGGCAGCGGAACATGCGTATTTGTCGTCCAGCATTGTCAAAGAAATTGCGCGGCTCGGCGGGGACATCACGGGTCTTGTCCCGCCGCCGGTGCAGGCTGCACTGCAAGAGAAGTTTCAGCGAAACACATAAATACTAAAACACCTAAACAGACTACTGCGGAATACATAGGGGATACCGATGGATATTATCAAACTTTTAAATGAACTAGAGCGCCTGATTGATGAACAAAAGTCATTTGTCGGGGTGGCGTGGAACTTTCACCCCGAAGACTACCATGACCTGACCAACAAAATCCGGGCGTCCCTGCCGGAAGATGTTAAAAAGGCCAGCCGGGTGACTGCCGAAAGCGACAAAATTGTGGACGGTGCCCGCGAAACCGCCGAGCAGACGCTGGAAGACGCGACTACGGAAGCCGACGAAATCATTCGGGAGGCCCGGATCAACGCCGAGCAGCACATGCGCGAAACCGAAGCCGCGGTCAACAAGATGAACCTGTCTGCGGAGAGCCACGCCAAGCATACCGTGGAAGACGCCCGGCAAAAAGCGGAAAAGATGCTGGCAGACGCGCATCAGCAGTCGGAACTGCGAATGTCTGAGGCCCGCCGCCAGTCCGAGCTGATGCTCAGTCAAAGCGAAGTCGTTCGCCTCGCAACCGCTCAGGCGCGGGAGATTATCGCATCCGCCGAGCAGGAAACCCAGTCCCTGCGCCTCGGTGCGGACGAGTACGCCCACGGCGTGATGACCGACCTTGAAAAGCAGGTCGGCGACCTGATGGCGACCATTCAGCGCGGGCGCATGAAGCTGGACCAGCGCGTCAGCCCTGCTGCCGCCGCACACAACGGTTCGGCCAACGGCAATGGTCGTGCGCCGGAAATGGCCGGGACGCGCCGCTAAAAGTCCCCGGCCGCCTTGTTTTCGTGGATTTTGTGGTAATATAAGGGGCGGCTTTGACCGTACCTTGTTTTCGTGTGCTGCCGGCGGGTCTGCCGCCCGGCGAGTGAGGGCCACAGCCATGCTGCGATTTGATTTGGCGGAACTCCTGCGTACTCCTGGGATGCGTCAGGTCTTTGAGATTTACGAACAGCCGTATGCCGACGACGATGTTGAGTACGTCGCGCCGATTGCCGGGCGTGTGACGGTGACAAACACCGGCACGATGGTTTTGGTGCGCGGCCCGATTGACACGACGATTGAAATGGAATGCTCCCGCTGCCTCGACCCTGTGCGGGCGGCGATCCACACGGATTTAGAAGAAGAGTTCGACATTGAAGTTGTCGAAAGCGCGGCCCAGCGCGACCCGAAAGTCTTGGTCGTAGAAGAAGAAATCGGGCGCGTCTTCGAAGGTCAGGTTCTGTGCCTGGACGTTTTGATCCGTCAGGCGGCGCTTTTAGCCGCGCCGCTTCAGCCGCTTTGCCGCGAAAATTGCCCCGGCATTCCAGTGGTAGAGCCTGCTGACCCGGATGCGGATGTGATCGAAAACTCGCCGTTCCGCGAGCTGGGGAAGCTGCTGCAAGAGTAGCAGAGTCTCCAGAGCGAGGGAATAAATTCCTCTCGCTGGAAAGCGTCGTCCTTCGGACAAAAGAGTTCAGGCAAGGAACGCCTGCGTAGACTGTTCCTCGTCCGAAGGACGATTTTATGCAGCGAGAGGAATTTATTCCCTCGCATTCTGACAAGATAACAACCGAAGGAAATTAAGTTCATGCCACTGCCGAAACGACGCCATTCTAACCAGCGGACGCGCAAGCGCCGCACCCATTACAAGCTGACTCCGCCCGAAGTAGTGCAAGCCTACTGCCCCGGCTGCCAAAAGCAGAACTTTCGCTTAGACCACCATGCCTGCCCCGACTGCGGCTTTTACAACGGCAAACAAGCCGTAGCCGTCAAAGAAACCGCTAATTCCGAAGAGTAAACTATGCCGTTGAAAGTCGCGGTGGACGCGATGGGCGGCGACTATGCGCCCACCGAAGTTATTAAAGGGGCGCTGGTTGTCGCGCGGGAACGAACTGACCTGGAGATCGTTCTCGTGGGCCGGGAAGCGGCAATCAGCGAGTGCTTAGACGCGCTGGGCGATGTTCCTGCAACCGTGACCCTCCGGGCCGCAGAGCAGGCGATTGAAATGGGCGAACACCCGGTTCAAGCCACCCGCCGCAAGCGCGACTCGTCTTTAGTGGTTTCCGGCCTGATGGTCAAATCCGGCGAAGCGGATGCAACCTTCAGTGCCGGCAGCACCGGCGCGGCAATGGCGACGGCGACTCTTGACATCGGGCGCATTGCTGGCATTGAGCGCCCGGCGCTTGCGTCCGCCATTCCCACGATTCAAGGCCGGGCGCTGCTGCTCGATGCCGGCGCGAACGTGGATTGTTCTACCCGGAACCTGCTGCAATTCGCGCTGCTCGGCGCAATTTACGCTGAGCGCGTCATGGGCGTTCCCAATCCCAAAGTCGGTCTTCTTAACATCGGCACCGAGGATGGCAAAGGCAATGAGCTGGCAAAAGAAGCGCATCAGCGCCTGAAGTCTACTTCGCTGAACTTTGCCGGCAATGTCGAAGGCAAAGGTGTCTTTGACCACGCTGTGGATGTGGTTGTCTGCGACGGATTTTGGGGCAATGTTTTGATCAAAAGCGGCGAAGGCATGGCGGAGATGGTCTTCGACCTGCTGCACCGCATGGCCGAAGCCGACCCGGAAATTTCGGCGTCTCAAGATGCCTTTAATCTGCTCTTTCGGCGTCTCGCCCAGCGTGTTCACTACTCGGAGTTCGGCGGGGCAACCTTGCTTGGAGTCAATGGCGTTTCAGTGATTGGGCATGGCCGGTCCGACGCTAAAGCTATTGCCGGCGGCATTCGGGCGGCGGCGGACGCGGCGGCAGGCGGGTATGTCCAGGCCATCCGCGACGCCCTGCCCGCGTTCGAGGGCAAGGCATGATCTCTGCCCTGCGCCGCGCCGGTATCCTCGGCGTCGGGTCTTGCGTCCCGCCGCGTGTTGTCACTAATAACGACCTGGCGGCTCGTATCAAGACATCAGATGAGTGGATTGCAAGCCGCACCGGTATCCACGCCCGCCGCTTTGTCGACCCTGGCACAACGACTTCGGACCTTGCGGCGGCAGCCGCCCAAGACGCGCTTGTTCATGCGGGGCTGGCGGCGTCCGAGCTTGACCTGATTATTGTTGCCAGCAGCACCCCGGACTATCCCGGCTCGTTCCCTTCCACGGCCACGGTTGTTCAGCACAAGCTCGGTGCGACCCGTGCCGCTGCGTTTGACCTCGGCGCTGTCTGCTCCGGCTTTGCCTATGCGCTCCACGTTGCCGCGCAGATGGTCATGTCCGGCGCAAATCATCACGTCTTGGTGATTGGGGCCGAAACGCTCTCTTCCGTGCTGAACTGGGAAGACCGCAGCACGGCAGTCTTGTTCGGTGACGGCGCAGGGGCGGTCGTTGTCGGCGAAGTGGCGGAAGGCGGCTACTTAGGCGGCGTGCTGGGCGCGGACGGCTCCGGCGGGCCGCTTTTGTGCGTCCCGCGCTCCGGCGACTGCCCCGGCACGATCTTTCAAAATGGCAAAGAAGTGTATAAATTCGCCGTCACCATCATGGGCGAGATTGCTTTGCAGGCTGTCAAAGCTGCCGGCCTATCACCATTCGACATTGATTTTCTGATTCCGCATCAGGCCAACATTCGCATCATTGACAAAGCCGCCGAGCGGATGGGCCTGCCGAAAGACAAAGTGATCGTGAACCTAGACCGCTACGGCAACACGTCGGCGGCTTCTATCCCATTGGCATTAGACGAAGCCGTCAAATCAGGCCGCATTCAGCCCGGTCATCTCTTAGTGTTCGTCGGCTTCGGCGCGGGCCTGACGTGGGGCGCAAACGTCGTGCGCTGGGGGCGGTAGGAATGCACCTCGCCCTGAACGGCGGGGCTTTAAAAGTGCAAGCTCCCACCTTGCACTGGCTACCCGGAGGGGCGCGGACGAAGACTTGCATCACGTCAGCATTTCCTATGCCCGCGCAGGCGGGGAATTGTACTTCAAAGCACGGGGGTTCAGCCCCGTGATCTGCGTACTTATGAAGGCAAAGGAGTGAGCAATGATCTGGGTTGCACGTTTTGTCCTTGCGGCGAGTGTCCCATTTGTGATATTACTCGGCTGGTTAAGCACCAATATCATAGTGAACTACGGCCTCTGTCCTGGTTTCTACATCCTCAGCGGTGTGACGGTTGCTCTGGCTGTCGTTCTAATTGCGTTAGCCTTGTGGTGCAACCGGCTGGCGAAAATTGCTGAACGCATTGAGCCTGATGCGAGAACGCCGAAAAACCATGTCTAAAATCGCTTACATCTTTCCGGGGCAGGGGTCGCAGGCGGTGGGAATGGGGCAGAATATCTGCGCTCATTCCAAAGCGGCGCGGGCTGTGTTTGATCAGGCTGACGAGTATCTGAGCGGGAAAATCAGCACGCTTTGTTTTTACGGGCCGGAAGACACGCTGAAGCAGACCATTCATACGCAGCCCGCGCTGTATGTGACTTCGGCGGCGGTGCTGGCCGCGCTGAAAGAACAGGGTGTGCCGGGGCCGGACGCCGTCGCCGGGCATTCGGTCGGCGAATATGCGGCTCTGCTGGCGGCGGGTGTGTTTGATTTTGAGGTGGGCCTTAGCTTGGTAAGCCGACGCGCCCAGGAGATGCACCGGGCGGGGCTGGCGCAGCCCGGCGCGATGGCTGCTGTGCTGGGGCTGACGGCGGCGCAGGTTTTGGAGATTTGCGCGGACGCCCAAAGCGCTGGGCTGGTGTCTCCGGCAAACTTCAACGGCGGCGGGCAGGTGGTCATCTCCGGCAGCCCGGATTGGGTTGCAAAAGCGTCGGAGATGGCAAAAATCGCTGGGGCGAAGCGGGTTCTGCCGCTTAATGTCTCCGGGGCGTTCCATTCGGCGCTCATGGCCCCGGCGGCGGAGGCGATGGAATACGCGCTCCGGGACGCAGTCCTTCACCCGGCTCAAGTTCCCGTAGTCGCCAATCTGACGGCGGGCTATGAAACAGAGCCGGACGAGATACGCGCCAATCTGGCCGCGCAGATTGACCACCCGGTGCGCTGGGAAGAAAGCGTTCTGCGTTTAGTGGCTGACGGATTTGATGTATTTGTGGAAGTCGGTTCAGGAACCGTGCTGGCGGGTCTGATGAAGCGGACTGCGCCGGATGTGCGGGTATATAGCGTTGGCGACAGCGCGGGAGTGCAGGCGCTGGCTGAGGCATTGGGCGTATGAGACCGGCTGAACTGGCGGTTAAAACCGCAGCAACAAAAGCACAAAGTCGGCCTTCGCCGACTCAGAATTTTAACCTGCGAAGGCAGGTATCGTGCTTGCGTTGCCGCGACTTCAGTCGCCTGCTCTTTCGGAACGACTGACTTGGGATACGACCTATGATATTAGCGGGCAAGCGGGCGATTGTCACGGGAATGAGCAAAAGCGGCGGCGGCATTGGACGCGCCATTGCGCTGGCGCTGGCCGAAGCCGGGGCGGATGTGGCTGTCACCGGACATTCCTCGCTGGACGCCGCCGAGGCAGTCGCGGCGGAAGTGACGGCGCTCGGACGCTCGGCAATTGCCGCTCAGTGCAATGTGGCGGAAGCCGCCGATGTGGAAAAAATCACGCAGCAGGTCTTGACATCGTGGGGCAGTTTGGATATAGTAGTGAACAATGCCGGAACAACCCGCGACGGCCTGCTGCTGCGAATGTCTGAGGATGATTGGGACGCCGTGCTGGACAGCAACCTGAAAGGGACATTTCTGATGACCCGCGCCGCCCTGAAGCCGATGGTCAAGCAGCGCCGGGGAAAAATTGTCAACATTACGTCGGTGATGGGCCTGATTGCAAACCCCGGACAGGCCAATTATTCGGCGTCTAAAGCGGGTTTAATTGGCTTCACCCGGACGGCGGCCAAAGAGGTGGCGAGCCGCAACATCCAGATTAACGCCGTCGCGCCGGGGTTCATTGAAACTGCCATGACGGGCAGTATGAAGGACGATTTGAAAGCGTCGATCCTGAAAGACATTCCGGCAGGCCGATTGGGACTGCCGGAAGATGTCGCTCAGGCCGTCCTTTTCCTGTGTTCGCCCGCCGCCGATTATATCACGGGGCAGACTTTGACCGTGGACGGCGGCATGATACTTTAAGAAATCTGAAAAGAATTTAAACTAGCAGCTATTTGAGGAGATACAAGACATGTCAACTTTTGATCGCGTGAAAAAAGTCGTAGTAGAGCAGCTCGATGTGGCCGAAGACGAAGTGACCCCGCAGGCATCGTTTGTGGACGATCTCGGCGCGGACTCGCTGGACGTTGTCGAGCTGGTTATGGGCCTGGAAGAAGAATTTGATGTAGAGATTCCCGACGAAGACGCGGAAAAGATCACTACAGTTCAGGAAGCGGTCAGCTACATCGACGAGAAATCCAAGTAGGCATAACTTTAGCATGGTGAAAGGCACCGGCACTGGAAGTGCCGGTCTACTATGGAGTAGAAGTCCCTGCGGGACTAAATGCCGGGGCGTAGTGAGCTTATTTTTGTCTTCAGTGTCGGAGACACTTTCATTCACCAGTAGCCCGGCACTTCCAGTGCCGGGTTCTTAAACTTATGGCAAGTCAGCGACGAGTAGTTATCACAGGATTGGGAGCGGTCACCCCGCTTGGCATCGGCACTGACCAATATTGGCAGGGCCTTTTGGCTGGGCGCAGTGGCGTCAATGCAGTGGAAGGCTTTGACTGCTCCGCCATTGCAACGCGCATCGCCGCCCAGGTCAAAGGCTTCCAGCCAGAAGACTATTTGGACCGCAAAGAAGCCAAGCGCATGGACCGGTTCGCGCAGTTCGCCGCCGCCGCGTCTCAAATGGCCGTCGCCGATGCCTGCCTGCCCATCAACGATGCCACCCGCGCCCGCGTTGGGGTTTTCATCGGCAGTGGCATCGGCGGCATTGCGACCTTCGAAGAGCAGCACCGCAAAATGATGGAAGGCGGCCTCGGCCGAGTCAGCCCGTTCTTTATCCCCATGATGATTGCCAACATGGGGACTGGAAATGTCGCCAAAATCTTGGGCGCACAGGGGCCAAGCGAAACCGCTGTCACTGCCTGCGCGACTTCCACGAACTCCATTGGCGATGCATATTTGGTCATCAAGCGCAGCGAAGCGGACGCGATTGCCGCCGGTGGCTCCGAAGCCGCTGTCGTGCCGATTTCGATGGCTGGCTTTTCCAACATGAAGGCCATGTCCACCCGTAACGATGACCCTGAACATGCTTCTCGCCCCTTTGACAGTGGCCGCGACGGCTTCATCTTAGGCGAAGGCGGCGGCATTCTTATTTTAGAAGAACTCGAAACTGCCAAAGCCCGCGACGCCAAAATCTACGCCGAAGTCATCGGCTACGGTATGAGCAATGATGCCTACGACATGGTCCATCCCGCCCCCGAAGGCGCAGGCGCAGCCCGCGCAATGGTTGCCGCGCTGAAAAGCGCCGGCATCACGCCCGCGGAAGTCGGCTATATCAACGCCCACGGCACATCAACGCCCGCCGGCGACGTGCTGGAAGTCCAGGCTATCAAAAGCGTTTTCGGTGACCATGCCAAAACGCTTGCCGTGTCCTCCACCAAGTCCATGACCGGGCATCTGCTCGGCGCGGCAGGCGCAATCGAAGCCATCGCCGTCTCGCTCGCCCTTGAGCGCGGCATCCTGCCCCCCACGATGAACCTCACGAACTCCGACCCCGAATGTGACCTAGACTTCGTACCCAACAAGCCGCGCGAGCAGCAGGTCAATATCGCCTTGTCTAACTCCTTCGGCTTCGGCGGCCACAATGCAACACTGGTGTTCAAGCGCTGGCTCGGCGAGTAGCTGATGTCATCAACGATGCGCTGTCTGGGTGCGCCTCAGCCACAGTATCGCTGTCGGTATTCCCGGATTGATCATTGATTGGTAGTGATTGCCAGTTGGAACATGCACAAAAGTGACGTGATGATTTGTCTGCGCGACAAGTCTTGCAAAGCTGACGTTATCGCTTGTCGGCACATTCGAGTCGTCGTCGGCATGAAACAAGAACAGAGGGCAGCGTAGGCTGTATGCAGTTGTGCTTGGGGACGAGCGGACGAGAAATTTTTCATAAGCTGGCACAGCTTTAGTGAATCCCGCGACGATTCTTGGGTCGACGCGCTGCGGGACATAACAGGCTGGAGCATAGGCAACGCAGGCTTTAATGCGGGAATCATGCTCTGCCAATAAAAGGCTTAGTGTGCCTGCGGAGCTGTGACCCGCTGAATATAGGCGATGCGGATCAACAAACGGCAAGTTCTTCAGCGTGTAGTTGATGGCTGCTTCTGCATCTTTAAGGCCAGCATCGGCTCGCATGAATGCAAGTACCGCATAGCCCAGTTCCCGCGCCGTGTGGCTTCGCGAAATGTCCCCGTCCAAATCATAAGCCACGACAGCATACCCGGCGCGGACATAAGGAAGATGTTCTGCCACGTCGCCCTGATTAAGCGCCATTCCACAAATGAGTGGTGATCCTGCTGGCGCGATGAAAATGCACGGTAATCTTGATCCCGCCTTGTGGTTCGGCAAATAAATCCAAGCGTGGCTTTGTGTCCCATCATGGGGCAAGGTAACACCGTAGACTGTGACTCCGGGTTCCAATATCCTGCCGGGACCAAGCGAAGTAAGTGAGCCGGCGTGAACCTGGATTGATAGGCCGCAAGCTGCACACAACGTAGCGCAAATGATTTGAAGAAGTCGTTTCATAAGGATGTTCCTCCCGCAGTATTATCGGGCCTTCGCCGCAGAAACTTGAACAATGATGCTGCCTCCTGATCTGCAATCCATCGCCGAGCGCGTTAATACGGGAACTGAGAACCCGGATACGTCGCGGGCGCTGGTTGTTTTCAACCTCACTTCCACACCTCAAAGCGGCGTCGCTGTCTTCCGCGCGTCTATGTCCTGGCCTGGTGACGTGCCGCTGCCGCCGGTTTCCGTCACCGACACCGAAGGCGCTTTAGTTCCGTCCGCCATTCGTGAGATGCAGGAAGGGCCGGACACAAAGGGACGCGCAGGCCGGGTGCAGCTTTCGTTCGCTCTTTGCTTCGCCGTGTCTGATGTCCCTGCAAACGGCTGGCGTGCCTACATTGCCTCATACACCGATGTGCCGATACTGACGCTGGAAGATTTCGTGGAAACGCCGGGGCTGACTGTGGTAGAAACAACGCGGCATGGCGGGGAGTTGCCGATGATGGGGGAATTGGAACTCGCTGATTAAATGTGTAGGACAGGGTTTACCCCTGCCTTCATATCATAGAGAGGATAGGGGCAAGCCCTATCCCTACAGTTTTGATTTGATCGGATGCGCCTACTTCGGCACAGCTCCAATTTGCTGCATAATACCGAGCTGGTCGGAGCTGCCCCAGCGCTCGACCTGCTTGCCGTTCTCAAAGCGCGTGATCTGCATTCCACGAGCGCTGATCTTGCGGCCTGTCGGCGCGAAGCCCATCAGCGGACCGTCGTGCGTCCCTGTCACGGTATAAGCAAAAGCCACGTTGTCATCATCGGCAACCATGTGGTCTACGGCGATTCTCAGATCGGGAAACGCCGTGCGAAGCTCGGTGAAATAAGAAATAAAGCCTTCCGGCCCCATGCCCTGGTTTGGAGCGGGGTCGTGGTCTACGGCGTTTGGGGCGACGATGTCTCGAAGGGCGCTCAAGTTGCCGCTGTTGACGGCCTCGCCGAAAGACTGCTGCGCGGCGATATTTTCCTGCTGGCTCATAATACTCTCCTGTCGCTTGTTAGTCTCTCACTTATAACCACGGCCTGCATGTCTCAACCGCTGCACGGAAACTTTTGACATCCCCACAGCGTTATGCTATACTGAATCCCGATGCTTCTGCAAACGCTTGTCCAACTCAACATTCTAATCCTGGCGACTCCGGCCCTGGCCGGCTGGTCCCTGCTGCCGCCGGCTCACTGCGGCGCGGCTCATGCCGCCGGAATTGTCTGGCAGTACCGGGGCGCTGAAGCGCCTGCGCCGAAGGCGGCGGCTCAATCTGTCGCGCGGCAGGCGAAACTGCCTGCTGCCGCTCTGCCGCGCCCTCTGCCGGCCAAGCCCGCAGTTTTCGCGGCTGTCACGACTGCCGCGCTCCGCATTTGCAATTCTTTTCCTCATGCCGCCCGCGCACCGTAGATAAGTGAGATGCTTGAATACCTCACCCGGCCACTGGTGTCCACCCTCTCCTTAAGAAGGAGAAGGTCGGCGAGGAACGAGCCGGGGTGAGGTCCTTCCTCTGACTTCTCGACGCGAAAGGCAATTTTTTACCATGCAATTTCTGAAAAACTTATTTGACGGCAACGAGCGCGACATCCAAAAATACCGGAAAGTCGCGGACACGATTAACAAGCTGGAACCCGAAATGAAAGCGCTGTCTGATGAAGCGCTGCAAGCGAAAACAACCGAGTTCAAAGAGCGCGTTGCGGGGATTATCGACGCCGAGTGCGAGCGGCGCGGCACCGACTGGCACGATTTGGAGCGGGACGACAAGCGGGCGGTCTGCGATCTGGCGCTGGACCCGCTGCTGCCGGAAGCGTTCGCCGTGGTCCGCGAAGCGGCAGGCCGGACCCTGAAAATGCGTCCGTTTGACGTTCAAATGATGGGCGGCATGGTGCTGCATGACGGGCGCATTGCCGAGATGAAGACCGGCGAAGGCAAGACGCTGACCGCGACCCTGCCGATCTATTTGAACGCGCTCACGGGCAAAGGCGTTCACCTAGTCACAGTCAACGATTACTTGTCCAAAGTCGGCGCGGTGGCGATGGGGCCGCTGTACCACTTTTTAGGGCTGTCCGTCGGCATCATTCAGGGCCAAAGTCCCGAAACAGGAGACTTGGGCGGAACCTACATTTTTGACCCGGAATACCGGCACCCGGACCCGCGCTACGATTTCGCCCGGCCCGCCGGCAGCCGCCGGGAAGCTTACAACTGCGACATCACTTATGGCACCAACAACGAGTACGGCTTTGACTACCTGCGCGATAACTTGGCCGTGCCGGGTCAGGAGCTGGCCCAGCCGGAGCTGATTTTTGCGATTGTGGACGAAGTGGACTCCATTCTGATTGACGAAGCGCGGACGCCGCTGATTATCTCCGGCCAGGCAGAAGCGTCGTCGGATTTGTACGTCAAGATGGACCGCATTGTCCGCCAATTGCAGAACGAGCGCGATTACAAGATTGAAGAAAAGCAGAAAACGGCAGTGTTCACTGATGACGGCCAGCGCCGCGTCGAGCTTGCGCTGGGCATCCAGAACCTGTCGGATAGCGAGAATTTATCGCTGATGCAGCACGCCGGGGCGGCCCTGAAAGCCCACGCGGTTTGGAAGCGGGATATTGACTACCTCGTGAAAAAGAACGAGGAAGGCAAGGAAGAAGTCGTCATTATTGACGAAAACACCGGACGCCTGATGTTCGGACGCCGCTGGTCCGACGGGCTGCATCAAGCCGTGGAAGCCAAAGAAGGCGTCAAGATCGAGAACGAAAACCAGACGCTGGCGACAATCACGTTCCAGAACCTGTTTCGGCTTTATCCCAAACTCGGCGGCATGACCGGCACAGCGAAGACCGAGGAAGACGAGTTCCGCAAGATTTATGCGCTTGACGTTGTTTCGGTTCCGACCAACAAGCCGATGGTCCGAAAAGACTTGCCGGACATCATCTACAAGTCCCAGGAAGCCAAGCTGCGCGGCATCGCCCGCGAGATTTTGACCCTGTTCGTTCGGCAGCAGCCGGTCCTTGTGGGAACTCGCTCTGTCGAGATGTCCGAGCGTGTCTCCGACCGCCTGCGCTATGACCGCTTGCAGCTTCTCGCGCTCACTGACTTGCTGCGCGACAAGATTGAAAACACAAAGGGCCTGGACAAGGCCAAGTATGCCGAGTGGAGCGCGGTGCTGAACCAGCGCCTCAGCCCTTACGGCATCCCGAAAGGCGAGAAAGTGCCGGTTCTTTCCGCCGGGCAGCTTTCGGAAGCCGCCCAGTTCTTCGGCCTGACCGTCAGCATGAATGATCAGGCAAACAAAGACGCTTTGGCAAAACTGCTGGAAATCGCGCCGGAAGACCGGGAGCGTCTCGACGAAGCTCTCTCACATGGCATTCCGCACAACATTCTCAACGCCAAGTCGCACGAAAAGGAAGCCCACATTATCGCTGAAGCGGGCCGCAAAGGCCGGGTCACGGTCGCCACCAACATGGCTGGACGCGGCGTGGACATCCTGCTCGGCGGCTCGACGGTCAGCGAGATTGAAGCCGAAAAAGGCGCAGGCGACGACTACGAGTACCAGCGCGGCGGCAAGCCCCAAATCGGTTTAACCCCGGTCGGCGAGCGCGGCAGCGCCGAGCATCAGCGCGAAGCCGAGGAAGTGCGTCAGCTTGGCGGCCTGTACATTTTAGGCAGCGAGCGGCACGAAGCCCGGCGCATTGACAACCAGCTTCGGGGCCGCGCCGGACGTCAAGGCGACCCCGGCGCGTCCCGCTTCTATGTGTCTTTGGAAGATGAACTGTGGCGCTTGTTCGGCGACAAGGCCAACTCGCCCCTGCTGCAATCGTGGGCCGAAGATCAAGCGATTGATGCCAAAATGCTGTCGGCGATGATCGCCCGCGCCCAAAAGAAAGTGGAGCAGTTCTACTTTGACCAGCGCAAATCTACGCTGGACTATGACGACGTGATGAATGTCCAGCGGGCCAACATCTACGGCGAGCGGCGGCGCATCATGGAAGGCGCGGACCTGCGCGATACCATTGCCGGCTACCTCAGTGAGACCGTAGAAGCCGAAATCGGCCAGTATGCTCCGGAAGGCGTCTCGCCCGACGAATGGGATTTGGAAGGGCTGTACAACACACTGGGCCAGACCTTCCCGATTACCCAGTACGCTACGGTAGATGACTTAAAGAACAAGCGCCGCCCAGAGCTGGCTGAGTTCGTCACCGAGATTGCCGAGCGTTCTTACACTGACAAAGAGAAGCACTTTGCCGAGAATTTAGGCGAAGAGCAGGGCTTGTCCGAAATGCGCGATTTGGAGCGCCGCGTGACCTTGCAGTCATTGGACCGGCACTGGATGGAGCATCTGTCGGCAATGGACTACCTGCGCGAAGGCATCGGCTGGCGCGGCTACGCGGGCATTGACCCGCTGGTGCTGTACAAAAAAGAAGCCTACGATATGTTCCAGCAGATGCAGGCCTCCATTCAGGCCGAAGTCGTGCAAATCATGTCGTCCATCCAGATCAGCCTGGACCCGCAGCTTCCCGCAGACCCAATGGCGAACCTGACCGAGCTGCTGGAACAGGGCGCGGACGAAGACAACTTCTTCAGCGAAGACGCCCCTGTTGAAGCGGCCCTCGCCCCTGCGGCCGCCCGCCGGGTAGCCAAAGGCAAGTCACGCGGGCGGTAGAAGATAAGAACACGGGGCTGAACCCCCGTGCTTTGAAAGTGCAACTCCCCGCCTTTGCACTGGCTACCCGGAGGGGCGCGGGCAGAAGATGTTCTGAAATCTTCGCCCATGAAGATGGGGGGGTTGCCTTTCAAAGCCCTGCCGTTCAGGGCAGGGTACTTTCTGCATCCACCCACCGCATGACAACGGTTCCGGCGGCGACAGAGAGCGCGGCGGTTCCCAGCAGCGCGGCCAAATCCAGGCCGAAGCCGGTCAAATCGGGATAGAACAAAGACTGCCGGAGGCCGTCAATCGCATAGCGCATCGGGTCAAAGGCGCTGACGATCCGCAGCCAGTCCGGCAGGAACGCAATAGTGGTGAAGCCGCCTCCGAGAAAAAACAGGTAAGTCGCCAGCACCGACGATGCCAGGGCGATGTTCCCGCTGCCGCGCAGCAAAACGCCCAGCGCCGCGCCGAGGCCGGACGCGCAGGCGGCCGTGCAGGCAAAGAGGGCAATGACCGCCGGCCAGTGGTCCGGCGGCGGGGACATAATGCCGGTCCCGACGCAAATCAGCACGGCGGGAACAAGCACAATCGTGCAGGCCAGTACCCCTCCCACTAGCCGTCCCGCCGGAACCACCCATGCGGCAAGGGGCGCACAGCGCAGCAGCCGTGCCGTGCCGCGCTCCACATCGCCCGCGCATAGCAGGGCCGTTCCCATCAGCCCGACATTTAAGATCAGTAAAATCAGCACCGGCAGCACTTGGTAATGCAGGAAATCCACGCGGGTCTTTCTGAGGTCATGCTCGGCTATCGTGATATGATAGGGGTTGATGGAAACGGCTCCGGGAGGAACCACAAGCTGCGGCGGCGAGTCGTGATCGGGATGCTTCGGGTCTTCGTCATAATCCAGGTTCAGCGGCAGCGCATCAAACGCGCCAACTGACCGGTCCGCGCTGCGCCGGATGTCGTCGGCAAAGTCAATATCCACGTTGTTGAGCTGAAGCGAAAGGCGAGCGGCATGGCGCGGGACATCCTGCTCAAAGCCCGGCGGGATGACAATGATGGCGGCGGTTTCCTGCCCGGCCAGCATGTGCGCCGCGTGCGCCGCGTCCGTGACTGTCAGGGAGTAGGCATCTGTATCCGATTCAATCAACTGCTCCATGCGCTGCGTGTTCGGCCCGCGCGATTGAACCACCAGCGCCACCGGCTCCCGCGTCACCGTTAGCGACAGCACCACCAGCAGGAGGGCCATGCCGAGAGGCGGCAGCAGAGCGCTTGCGACAAGCAAAGGCCGGCGACCCCAAAGGCGCAAGTCAAGGCAGGCCAATTTCCAGATTTTTTTCAGGCTTGTCATTTGGCTTCTTAAAACTGCATGGAGAGGCTGTCGGGCGGTTGAAACCGCGGCAGCGAGGTCACAAAGTCCGCCTGCGCGGACTAAGACTAAATCCGAACCTGCGAAGGCAGGTTTCGTGCTTTTGTTGCTGCGGTTTTAACCGCCTGCCCTGCTACGCCGCCTGTTTCTTCAGCAGCCAGGCGGCAGCGACTAGGGCGGCGGCGGCCCAGCCGAGCAGGGCGGCAAAATTGACCGCCTCAGACTCCGGCGTCACGGAATATCCGTGGAACGCCTGTTCCAGCAGTCCAACCGCGTAATAGGTCGGCGCACAGTGCGCCATAGCCCAGAGGCGCGGGCCGTCGAACCGCTGGGGTTCCAGTGAGCCGCTGCACAAATACAGCGGCAGGGACAGCCCGAAAATCAGCGATGCAACCGGCAAAGTGCGCTTCAGCGCCGCGCCCAGCAAAACGCCGAGGCAGCTAAAGACCACCAAGCTGACCAGCAGTGTCCCGGCGGCTTCCAAAGGGTGAAGCGGGACAAGCTTGTACCCAAACAAGGCAATGGCAATTGGCAGCAGCATGGCTCCTGCCGCCACTGCCGCCGCCGCGAGAACCCGCCCGGCGAGAGGGAAAAGGGGCGCGACCGGCGCAGCCGCCAGCAGCCGGATGGTTCCACGCTCAAATTCCCGCGCTACTGTCGCCGCGCTGAGGCTGCCGGCAATCACAAACAAATCCAAAATCAGGCCGCTGACAATGAGATAGGGAATGAACCCCGTATCATGGCTGTAAAAATCGTGTTCGGCGACTTGAACGCGGACGCCGGGAAACGGAACCTGCCTGCCGAACGCGACAATGGCGGATGGCAGCGCCCGCTGTATATCCTCGGTCATGTCCACATCCACGTTGTCTACGGTGACTTGCAGGACAACATCGCCGCCGCGCCCGATGGTGTCGGAAAAGTCCGGGGGTATCTCAATCACAGCGACGAGTGCGCCCCGGTGCAGCGCTTCCATCGCCGCCGCTTTTGTCATCGGCCTCAGCGCAAACGAGTGGTGGGCGGCTTCAAGATTGGCAACAAACATCCTGGCATAAGAACCATCGTCGTCGGAAACAAGCGCCGTCGGGGCACGGCTGCCGGTCAGGCCGAACAAGCTGACTAAAAACAAGAACGTGACGGCTTGAACCAGCGTCAGCGTGACAAAGAGCCTCGCCCGCTTCAGAAACAGCACCTCGGCCCGGAACCCGCCCACCAGCGCCCGTAATTCTGCTTTCATTGCGCTGCCTTGACCTCTAAATCGTCCAGTGCGTGAAACACTTCCGCCATGTCCGCGCTGCGGAGGCGAAATCCGGTAATTGCCGCCGCCGCCATTACCTGACTCAGCACCGACTCAGGAACGGCGCTGCCTTCCAAAAACACCGACACGCCGCTTGGCGTCGCCGTGATCCGGTAGACGCTTTCGTTCTCGGCCAGCGCGGCGGCAATGGCGTCTTGGTCCTCCTGACGGCAGGCAATGTCCAGGCAGGTTCCGGCACGGGCCACCAGCGCGTCCGGCGTTTCCACGACTAAAATTCTGCCGCCGCGCAGCACGGCGGCCCGGTCGCAGAGCGCCACTGCTTCATCTAAGTAGTTGGTGGAAACAATCACAGTCGTGCCGCCGGAGCGCAGAAGGCGCAGGTGGCTCCAAATCGTGTGCCGGGCTTCCACATCGACCCCTAACGTCGGCTCGTCCACAATCAGCATTTCTGGGGAAGGCAGCAAAGCCCGCGCAATGGTGACCCGGCGGCGCAGTCCGCCGGACAACTGCCCGGCCCGGTCTCCCGCGCGTCCAGACAGGCCCAGCAGGCCCAGCACTTCCCCAATGCGCGTGTCTGCATTCGGGACATCATACAGCGCGGCGGCAAATTGCAGGTTTTCCCGCGTCGTCAGCTCGTCGTACAGGGCCGTTTCCTGAAGAACAATCCCAATGCGGCTCCGCAGCGCCCGCCGCTTGAATGCGTTCTGTTCGCCCAAAACCGTCAGTGTCCCGGACGATACGGGAAGCAGCCCCATGATGACACTTAGCAGCGTAGTTTTGCCGGCCCCGTTAGGGCCGAGAAGCCCAGTAATCTCCCCCTGCTTGATGCGGAGGAAGACATGCTCCAACACGGGCCGACTCCCCCGGCGCACCGCGACATCTTCCAGTGTAACGGCGTCTGCGTTCTGCATAGAGCATGATTGTACCCTGCTGGGAGGGTCAGAACCTCGCACAAGAAATTAGACCTCACCCGGAAACAAGTTTCCACCCTCTCCTTAAGCAAGGAGAGGGTATGCAAGCATTACTGCGTATCGGCGCTTGCGCCGGGGTGAGGTCTCTTGACGTGGGTGAGGTCCCTCAGCACTTCCGTTTCACCCGAAGCCCGTCCCCTGCAATCTCAACCACCACCGTATCCGCCGACAGCGCCCCTACCTTCAGCTTGGTGCGGCAGATACGCAGGCGCTGCCCGCGCCACACGGTCAGTGATGACGCGGCGGAAGATGGCACGGCAGCTTCAACAACTACACTGCCTCCATCCTGCCGGAGCGCGAGGCGCGTGCCGTCGGACCAGCCGAGCCGGGCCACAATCTGTTTCGGCACAGCCAGCGCTCCGTCGCGCCGTGTCCGGCAGCGCGGCGAAGAACGCGGCAATTGGGAAGACGCCGAACGGGTGGGGCGGGGCAGGATTGAAGCTGCGCCGGCGGGGGCGCAGTCGGCTAAGTCCCGTGCCGCGCTCGGCGCGACTGCCGGCAGCGCATCCTGAGCGCGGGTTTGATAGGTGCGTGGCTTGATTTCTTCATAGTGGTACAAAAAGGCCCGCGCCTGCTTTGTCCCGTTCTCTGTCACCACGGGAATAGTTTCGCGCTCGTAGTCGTAATGGGCCATCGCGCCGGACTCGTAAATCTCGCGCACGAGGGCGGCGACTTCCCGGTGCTGGACCGGATAACGCTCAAACTTCAGCGTATTAGAGATGTCAAGCGCCGTAAAGCTGGCCTTCATCTGCATTTGGTCCAGAACGGCCTGCTCCACTAAGTTGGTCAAAGGAATGTTTTTCATGGGACTGGTTCCTCGAAAGTCAGAGTCCCCCCGGCCCCCAATAATGGGGGAGCAGGACCAAGCGATACAGACTCTTATCTGACTCCCCCATTATTGGGGGCTGGGGGGACTTTCTGCCTATGCCATCTGGATTTCGGCGATGTAGCGCAGGGTGCATTGGGACGTTTTGTAGATAATAAACTCGTTGTGGATCAGATGCTGGCCTTTGCAGCCCTGGACACTGTGGTAGCCGCGGGGCGCTTCTTCCCGGTACTGTGGGCCATTCTCAGTCTTGATCTTGCCGAGCGCCACGTCTGCTAAAAAAAGATAGCCGAAGGATCGCTTGTTGTTGGCCCACATCAGCGAATACTGGGCGCTTTTGCTGCTTTGGTCGGCGAAATAAATGCCCTTGCCGAACATGTAGCCGTTCACCGGGGCGCTTTTCGGGGCGATTAGCAGGCCGCGCGACAAAATGCCGGCCATGTTGCAGTTTTTGGTTCCGTGAAATAGCCCCTGCAAGTTGCCTACAGTCTTGCCTTCGGCTTCAAACCGCCTGCGCTCATCCGGCAGCTCGGTTGTGAACACCCGGTTGACACGCACCTTGAACGAGTGGCACGATGACTGCGTGGACAAAATCCGCTGCTCGACCTGACGGTACGCCGGGTCGTCCGGCGAGACGACTTGCAGAGTTGCGCCGAGCGCCCGGTACTTGCGGTCGGTCTCGGACTCCAAATCCGATTGGATATGGTATACGTCGCGCATAAGCTGAAGCAGCTCTTCTTCCGAGTCGGCTTTTTCCAGGCTGTTGATGGCGACATCGTCTAAATTGGGGCGCTGGCCTAACCGATGGGGAACAAGCGAAAAATAGCGGGAAGTCAGCGGCACGATTTTGTCTTGGTGGTCACGGGTCAGCGCCCATCGGATTTCCCGAAGGGCGTCTGCGCCGCGCTCAATCTGGGACTTGCTGAGGCTGCCAAGCGGCGTTTCAATGCGCCGGACCAGCTCGGATTTAGACTCATCGTAAATATGCTCAACAAACTGGGCCACTTCGGGGGCAAGCGAGCTGGGTTTGACGCCGCGCTTTTCTTGAAACGCCTGCTCGGTTGCCATTTGCAGCGCCGCGCTGCCGACTGTCGCTTTCTCCACTTCCACCAGCACATAGCCCTTGCGGGAGCTTGTTTTCTCCGCCAGCACTTTAGCGTAGGCGGCTAGAGCAGAGTCACGATCCCCAAAGTCTTTGGCTTCTTTGACGCCTGCTGCGCCGACCCGCCCATAATGGGTGCAAAGGCGGCAGCGGCCATCTTCGGCTTCGTGGACTTCCAGCACATAAAACTTGTTGTTGTTTGCTTCCAGGCTTGTCTTGCTGAGGACCGACGAAGCGGCAACGGTATACTGTTCAGGAAAAGCGGCGGGGGGATTCGCCGGGGCAGGGGGCATCGCAGTCATGGTCAATTCTCCTCACACAAAGTCAGTTCTCATTGGATCGCACAAAACACTGTTTTGCACGTCCAAGAAAACTATACCCTGCCTTTGGAGCGCCGTCCGAAAAAGTGAAGGAAGCGAGTTGACCAATGTTGCGGCATTCTCACGACATGAGAATTTCTGTTGACAAACCAGAAGCGCCTATGCTATTTTGTTTCTAGCCAATCCAGGAGACTTCCCATGCCTCTGCTTATTCGCCGCCGCGCCTTCACGCTGATCGAGCTGCTTGTGGTCATCGCCATCATCTCGATTCTCGCCGCAATTTTGTTTCCTGTGTTCCAAAAAGTGCGTGAAAATGCCCGCCGTACTGCCTGTCTCTCCAACGAAAAGCAGCTTGCCCTGGGGCTTACGATGTACACGCAGGACTATGACGAGTTTGTCCCGCCGACGGCGACCTATGCCGCTGATGGGGTGACCGTCATTCTCTGGCCGGACATGATCAACAGTTATGTCAGCAACAAACAGCTCCGCCTCTGCCCTTCCGACAGCACGGACAAAAATAACTCCTACGGCCTGAGCGAGCTGGCTTTTGTGGATGAAACCGATTTTTACCCGCAGACCGTTCCGAGTGCCACGCTTGCCGCCTTCCAAACCCCGTCGGCAACGGTCATGCTGGGAGAATTGGGGGTGGGAACAGTCGGGACCGGCTATCAGGGCGACTTGACCACGCCGGTTATGGACGCTTACAAGCTGACTGCGCCGGATGTTGACATGAACGACCAGTATGACGCCCGCCCGGCGGCGCGGCATCTAGGGCAGACAAATGTGGCGTTCATGGACGGCCATGTCAAGTCCATGCGCCTGGAACAGTTTTATGTCGGGCAGACCCCTCCCGACAAGTGGTTCTGCACAAACCCCGACGACACCGCAGACTGTCACGGAAGCGATTAGGTTTTTGCTTCTGAAAATCCTCCCAGAGAATTACTTCCCTCTAGCCTTGACAAATTCTACGCGCCTGTGGGTATAATCCTGCAATCTCCGACCGAAATGGTCGGAGATAAGTTCTCAACAACAAAAATGCCCTGAATGTCTGGAAACACTCAGGGCATGGTGCAGAATGCGGTAGGTCCACATCCGGTTGCACGGTTATCTTACCCCATTTTGCGCCTTCTGTTGTTCGGCACTTTGCCGCCCGGCGGTTCCGCCACGCAATTGGAAGGATAAATCCATGTCACCTCAGTTTTCAGCACGTCAATCAAAGCGTGGCTTCACTCTCATTGAGCTGCTTGTCGTGATCGCCATTATCTCGATTTTGGCCGCGATTTTGTTCCCCGTTTTCCAGAAGGTACGTGAAAACGCCCGCCGTACCGCCTGCATGTCCAACATGAAGCAAATCGGGCTGGCCGTCCAGATGTACCTTCAGGACAGCGACGAGCGGCTTTTTTACCGCGTCGCTAAGGCCAGCACCAGCACCGGCAGTGGGCGCTCCGGTATGGTCATCAGCAGCACGGCTAATCCTGCCGGCTACGCGCAGGCCCAGTGGTGGAACCTGATGATGCCCTACATTAAGACCAACGGCGTTTTTTCCTGCCCGGACGACAGCGTGCAGCCTCTGAGCGCCGACAGCAGCAATAACTTGACCATCCCGCGCTCGTATGTCGCCACCTGCACCGCCGAAGACTTAATGCTGGCGCAGCTTGACAATCCCACTCAAACAATTGTCATCACGGAAAAGTGGGGGAACGTAGACAACGGCATTGGGCCGACTGGCACAAAAATCAACAATGAAACTTGGATGGAGCCGTTTGACGGCGACGAATGCCAAGCCGGCAGCGACAATACCACTTCCGGCGGGTGTTTAGACCCGCAGCCCGGTTACCCTACCGGCATGGTCAAGATGGCAAGCTGGCATCAAGGCGGCATGAACAGCGCGTTCTTTGACGGCCACGCCAAATGGCTGCGGCCCACCGACATCTGGGCAAGCCCGGACCTGACCGGCTGCACTTTAATCCACGAATACCCGTCCACGCAGCCGAACTCCGAGGTCTGCGACCAGTCCTACGCCGGCTGCACCGCCCCGGTCAGCCGCAACCTGTGCAACACGTTCGTTGACGCGCATTAGCGCGTGTCAGTGAAACGATAGTTGAACCTGCCGTCCGGGGCGCTGCTGCCGGCATACCACCAGCCGGCGATTGTTTTAGGATCGCCGCCGACGGGGACGTTGTCGGCCCAATGGAAGTCGAACGAAGTGCGATGCAGGTCAGTCAAGCCAAGCAAAGCGCGGGGGAGCGTCACCTGAATTTCGGAGCCGCGCACTTGGTAGGAGACAGGCCAGATTTTGCCGTCTGAGAGCCGTCTCAGCGTCGTTTGAGTGGCGCTCAGAACGCGGCTGTTGACAGCATAGTCGTAGCCGTTCCAGCCGGTGCGCGGGTTCTGGTCGGCGTCAATTAAAAGCTGCATCCAGTTTTTGCCCGTGCAGGAAGTCAAAGCGCTCGAAGTGCGGACATAAAAGTAGATGTTCTTGGCATCGCAGGCGGCTTTGGCGTAGATAATCGCATTGCGGCAGGAGTGGTCCATGTAGTGCCGCCCGCCCCAGCCGGGCCAGTCACGGGGCGGGACCATGCCGGACGCGGCAAACTTTGGAAAAATCTCCTGCCAATCGGACAGCGCCTTCGGCGTCTGAAAGCCGCGCGTTTCGGGCGCGGCATGGACACCTTTGAAGCGGCGGATGCTGGCGGCAAGCTGCATGTAATAGTTGTCCGCGTATCCGCCCTGCATTGGCATGGCATCCCGGCTGAACTCTTCATTGTATTCGTCTACAAAGAAATACTGGCCGGGTTTTGTGACCTGGCCCAGCATCGGGACGCCCGGCTGGGATTGACGCCCGGCAGTCCATTCATTCCAGCCGGTCACGAAGATAAACTCCGGGTCGGTCTGGAGAGCCGACTGCCACTGCTGGGCGAAAAAGACGCCGTTTGGCGTATCGGCGGTCAGCTCCTGCGCGTTCAGCGGCGGCTCTTTGCCGCCGGTCTTCTCGCCGCCCCGGTAGCTGCGGCCTAAATCCGACGATGACCAGCCGCCGAGCGTCACCGGCACCTCTTCGGGGACTTTTGGGTCGTCGTCCCAGCCGAATTGCTGCGGCCCCAGCGTATCAATCCACTGCCATTCGTCTTTGCCGTCGCCTGACGGGCCGCGCGTATTGGCCCACGAATAGCGCCAGGTGAAAAAGTCTCTCACTTCAGGCCGGGCCGGGTCTTTTACGGGCGCAGAGCCGTTCGGGTCGCCCAGCATCAGCGGCTTGCCGTGCCACAAAAACCACAGGTTCTTGTAGCGGCCTTTGGCGTAAATGGCATCATAGAGGCTATCCGCAACAATGCCGGTGGAGCTGTAGGTGATAAACAAAAACTGCGGGGTTGGGTGGCCTTCCCGGCGCATCTGCTCGGCGGTGTCCAGCACAGCCGTGTACGCCTGCACATACTGCGGAGCGTTCGTGACATCGAAAATCAGCGTGTCTATGCCTGCGTCCGCCAGCATCGTGAGGTTCTTGCGGGCGACCCAGGGGTCATCGGCCAAAAAATAGCCGACTGCGGGCTGCCCCCACCAGTAAGTGCCGCCGTCTTTCCAAAACTTTGGCTTCGTCACAGGATCGCCGCCGGATGCGGCGATAATCTGTGTGTTGTCGCGCAGGACACGGGGATCATCGCCATAGGTGCTGTAATCTAAATGCTCCTGCGGCCTGTCGTAGTACGCCCGGCTGCCGTGGGTCAAAAAGTAGAAGATGCCGACAAAGCGGTCGGACCGCGCCGGGCGCGTCTGCGCCGCCGTCGGCAGCGTGCGCCCCAGCGCGTCCGTGCCGACCCAGGTGTCTGGCCCTTGCGCCTGCACGGGGAATGTCAGCAGGCTCAAAGCGAGGCACACAGCCGGAAGCATCAGCAAAGGACAAAAGCGCATCAGGATTTTCATGCGTTATTCCGCCGTCACGCCCCAGCTTCCCGACAGCGTTTCGCCGGGGGCGAGAATCACCAGCCCCCAGTCAGAATGATTAAACGCATCCGAGCCGCAGGTCATCGGCTCAACAGCAAGCGCCCGGCGGCTGTGGTCCGGCGGCAGCGGGTCGCCGGAATACAGCACAACGTAGTTGAACGCCGCGTCCATCCAGACCGTGACGGATTTCTGTGCCTGCGAATCCGACAGCTTCACTCGTAAATGTCCGTCCGGGTCGCGCTGCGGATCAACAAAGCAGGTGTTCAGCACAGTGCTTCCCATCGGCTGCGGCTGCCGGAAGTCGAACTGTGTGCCGCTCACTGAGAGTACCCGGCCAGTCGGCACTAAATCTTTGTACTCCAAGTAGCCGTCAAACGGCAGGTGCAGCGTGTCGGCGTTAATCAGCGCTGAGCCAAGCGTAAAGTAGGGATGAAAGCCCGCCGCCACCGGCGCGGGCGTCCTGCCCGTGTTTTCAATGCCAAACGAGACTGTCAATCCACCATCGCCGAGGCTATAAGCGACGCGCACATTCAGGGCAAACGGGTAGCCGGGGTTGTCACTTTCGCCAATTTCCGTGGTGTAAGCCGCTTCAGTTTCGGTCGTCTTGCTGTCCCAAATCTTTTTCCGCACAAAGCCGTGAATGGCGTTCGGGCCTTCCGAGTCGTTCTTATCCATTTGGAGTGTCTGGCCGCCGAACTCATACATGCCTTCGGTGACGCGCCCCGGAAAGGGGATTAGAACATCGCCCTGCCCGCCGATTTTATTCTTCGCCCCGGTGTAGCCGGTGATGACAGGTGCGCCGCTGTGCGTCAATCCGCGCAGGGATGCGCCGTAGGGAGATGTGACAAGCTGCCACTCGCTGTGCGTCAGCATAATTTCGGTATCAGGTGTGATTTCCATGCGGCTTTTATTCCCTAAACGGGTTAGTCTTTCCTTCATAACTTTGACACAATGCCTTGAATCCTGTATAATGAGAACAGCGTCAGCGCGGACGCACCATTTTTACACGGAGTATTACGAACACCATGCCCAGGACACGACGCACCCCGGCGTCCGACGCCCCCGCCCAAGACGCGGCGGAAGTTGAGACCACGCCGGTGACTTCCGACACGCCCCTTGACACGTCTTCCGAGACGCCTTCACTCGCCGATTCATCAGCGGCGGAACCTACACAGTCCGCCTCGGCGTCACCGGCGAAAACGCCGCGGCGACGCGCCCCGCGCCTGCCGAAAACAGACCCTCCCGTGGCAGATGCGGAGCCTGCGTCTGCCGAGACGCCAAAGCCGACCCGGCGGCGCGGCAGCCGCACTGCCTCTACGGAGACTCCGCCTCTGGCTGCCGCTGCGCCGGCTGCCGATGCCCCCACGCCGCGCCGTCGCGGTCGGCGCACGGCTGCCTCCGAAGCAGCAGCGCCGGAAACGGCAGACGCGGAAGCCTTTGATATAGAAGCGCCGATTGTTGAATCTTTCGATGCTGAAGCGCCGGAAGCGGACACAAGAGGCCCGGCTCCGACGCGGCGGCGTGGCCGGGCGCGTCAAGGAGCAGTCCCTGCGGTGGCCGCCGCCGCTTCTGAAGTGCCTGACGCTGAATTTCCTGTCTCCGAAGAGCTGCCTGCCGAAGCAGTCAGCGATATTTACGATGACGGACCTGTCGAACAAATTGCTTTGGAAGAAATCGCTCTGGAAGCTGTTCCTGCCGCCGGAGCCACAACCGCAGAAACAGCCTCGGCACGGCGGCGGCGCGGACGCCGCCGAGGCGCATCCGCGCCTGCGGCAGAACTGCCCGATGTTGAAGCTCCAGTTGCCGACACTGAAACCGAGGAAAGCAGCGACACGGAAGATGAGGCTGTTGCAGTTGACGCGGAGACAGGCGCGGACGCGGCAAAACTCAGCAAGCGGGCCAAGCGCGGTCGCCGCCGGCGCGGCGGGCTGGAAGAAGTCACCACCGAAATGCTGGAAGCCGCCGGCTCGGCACTGCTGCTGCCGGAGGAATCCGTCGAAGCCGAAGCGGCGGAAGAGGAAGACGACGACGCGCTTCTAGTCTACCCGCCGCCCGCGCCGCCCATTTATTCCGCGCCGCCGCTTGTCGCCCGCGCCCTGCCGCCCGCCGATAACCTGTCGCCGCCGCGTGTCACGGCTGCACTTGCGGTCCAAACGCGCGGCCTGTCCAAAATTCGCGTCAATGATGCCGACTACGCACCTTACTTCTTTTTCGTGAACACGGAAACCGCACGGGATGGCGAAACGGTGGACGCGCAGATACGCGAAGCCGCTGCCAACGGCATTCACCTGTTTTCCGGGATTCTGTACCTGCCGTTCCGCAACGCCTACGGCGACCGCTCGTTCGGCGCGATAGATGCGCTTGTTTCGCAAGTCCTCGCCGCCGACCCCGACGCCTACATTCTGCCGCGCCTCCAATTTGTCCCGACAAACTACTGGGCAAGAATCCATCCCGATCAGTTGGCCGCGTACTCCAACGGCTTCGAGGGCGATGTATCCCTGGCGTCTACCGAGTTCTGGGCGGACTGCGTGGACGCTTTAGACGCTCTGATTGCCCATTTCAGCGACCCCTCCACGCCCGGCGGCGACCGGATCATCGGCTTTCATCTGGACCGGGGTGAATGGTTCTACGACGCCACTTCCGGCTATGACCAGTCCCCGCTCAATCAAACCGCGTTCCAAAACTGGCTCCATGCCAAGTACCAGAATTTGTACGCGCTTCGGGCTGCTTGGCATGATGGCGAGGTGACATTTGAAGATGCCGCCATTCCTGCCTGGCCCGGCATTGCGGCGGTCCAAAAGAAGACCGACACGCCCCTTTATTCCACCCGCCGCGAAGGCCGCTGGCCGGATTATGCCCAGTTTGCGTCCGACATGGTCGCTGAGATCATCAGCGGGCTGGCCGAAGCCATCAAGACGCTGTCCCAAAATCATCTCCTGGTCGCGGCATCTTATGGCTACACGCTGGAGTTCGCGGGCCGCAACGACTCCGGGCATCTTGCGCTCGGCAAGCTGCTTGATTCGCCGCATTTGGATATTGTCGCCGGGCCGAACTCCTATGCCGGGCGCGGCGTCGGCAGCCCGTCGGCCTTCAGTGCGCCGCTGGACTCTGTTGCGGGGCGCGGCAAGCTGTGGCTGGTCGAAGACGACACCAAGACGTTTTTGGCCGACACCGAAACCGACGACACTTACAATCCCAAAATCGCATCCGGCGCAGACACGCAGGCCATCCATCAGCGCCATTTCGGCGCGGCTTTAGCTCACCGAGCCGGTGTCACCTGGATGGATTTGTGGGGCCAGGGCTGGCTGAACAGCCCGGACATCTGGCGCGAGCTGGGCAGCCTCACCCGCGAAACGAGCCGCTGGGAGCAGGTTGTTCCCAGCACTCCGGCAGCGCCCGATGTGGCTGTGTTTGTGGACGAAGCCTCGCTGGCGTACCTCAAAACCGATGCCAGCGGTCTCGGCGCAGCGCTTGTCAGCCGCACCCGTGACCTGCTGCTGCGTGCCGGGGCTTCAGTCGGCTTCTACCTGCAAAGCGATGTCACCCAGCCGAATGTCCCTGACGCCAAGCTTTATTTGTTCTTGAATGCCCTGCGGCTGACCACTGAAGAGCGGGCCGCCGTGCGCGAAAAGCTGCAAAAGCCCGGCAAGACGCTGGCCTGGCTGTATGCGCCGGGCATCTTTGACGAAAACGGGCCGTCATCGGAAGAAGCCGGTGAAGTTGTCGGCATGGCTCTTAGGCAGCAGCCCTGGAACTCACGCGGCGGCAGCGCCGCCACCGACATCAAGCACCCGATTACCGATCGCATCCGGGGCGTCAAAAAATTGGGAGTCGATGAAATCCTAAACCCGCTGTTTGCCGTCACCGACCCGCAGGCGACGGTCATCGCCGAGTACGCTGCCACCGGCGCGGCGTCGCTTGCCGTGCGCGAGCATAAAGCCGGCTGGAAATCCGTCTTCTTCGGCGACCCCCAACTGACTACCGAGCTTTTGCGCGGCTTGTACGCTTACGCAAACATTCCGGTCTATGACGCCCAGGACGACACGGTCTACGCCGGCTCTGACGGCTCTTTGACCATTCACGGCTCGTTTACCGGTCAGCGGACGCTGAACCTGCCTCGTAAAGCGTCTGTGTATGACGTGTTCGACGGCAAAATCATCGCCACTAACGCCCGCTCGTTCCGGGCTTTTGTCCGCGCCCGCACCACGCGCCTGTTTTTGTGGGGCGATGGCCCGGCCTTGTCCCGCGCCACCGGTTTAGACCTGCCTGCCCAAACCGCTGAAGTGGACCCCGCCCCGCAAGCGCCGCCGACCGTGTCCGCCCCCCCGCCTTTAACTTCCCGCGAACCGCGCCCTGAGTCTTCTTCCGCCGCTATCCCCGGCCTAGAGCCTGAGATTGTCATTGAGACCGTCACGGCAATAGAGGCGCTGGAAGTCACCATCACCGAGACCACCGCCGAGATTGACAGCGACACCGACTTGGACAGTGATAGCGACGAAGCCGCTGCCGATGCCGAAGGCACCGACCCTGCCGGTGCGCCGTCGCGCCGCTCCCGCTGGCAGCGCCGCCGCGCCGCCACTCGCGCCCGCCGGGACGCCGAGCGTGCCGCAAAGCTCGCCGAGGCGTCTCCCGAAGGCGCTGC
>CAXTER010000010.1:83592-87887 GCA_964243345.1 uncultured Armatimonadales bacterium | reverse complement strand
CATGAGCAGGGTATTGCCCCCCGGCCGACTCAGGACAACAATGTATCGGGACTCAGGACAACGAACACGGGGGTCCGCCCTTCTTGTCCGTGTCTGGCTTTCTCTACAAGGCGCCTGATTGCGCGGCGTATTTTTCCAGCAGTTCCCGCTCGCGCTCAAGCGTCATCCCGACTTTGCGCGGCGCATCCGCCGGGCGCGTTCTGTCCCAAGCCAGCGTATCACGCACGGTGTCGGCAAGGGGCCGGAATGTGAGGCCGGCGGCAACGGCTTTGGCGATGCTTGCCGCCATGATGCCCGCAGATTCGGAGCTTGACGGGATATAAAACGGCAGGAGGGCAGTTGAGTCGGCGTCGTTTTCTTTCAGAAACGCATCAGGCACCCACTCAAGACGGGCGTCGCTGACGGCGCGGCAGGTTTGGAGTATTTCGCCAAGCGTCAGCGGGTCGTTTGGGCCGGTCGCGTTGTAGATTCCTACCGAGTTTTGCTCCATCATTGTAATGGTCCACTCGGCTAAATCCCGTCCGTCAATGATTTGGACCGGCTGGCTGGGAGTGCCGGGAGCCAGCACATCACCGCCGAGGCTGACCCGGTGGGGCCAGTAGGTGAAGCGGTCGGTCGGGTCATAGGGGCCGACAATGAAGCCGGGGCGGATTTGGAGGGCGCGGCCCGGCAGCGCGGCTTCGGCCGCCTGCTCGCACAGCACTTTGAGCGGACCGTAAGTGTCGCCGTTTATTTGTTCGACGCCGGGGTCCGTCAGCGTTCCAAGCGGCCCGTTCTCGTCCAGGCCCATTTGGCTGAAGCCTGCGTAAACCGAAATGGACGAAATGAAAACGTAGCGCGAGACGGCATCGGCCAAAAGCGTCGCCGACTGGCTGACAACGCGCGGGACGTAGCCGCAGGTGTCAATAACTGCGTCCCAGGTGCGGCCTTTCAGGACGCTGAGGCCGTCGCCGTCCCGGTCCCCGCGCAGATGCTCGGCTTCCGGGAACAAATCAGCGCTGTTCCTGCCTCGGTTGAACAAGGTCAGTTCATGGCCCCGCGCCAGCGCCGCGTCCGCCAAATGCCGCCCGACAAACTGCGTTCCGCCAATAATCAGTATCTTCATATCCGTATTTTCACGATTGCCGCTGATTTTCCTCTTTTTACGCCCTGCTGCCCGGAGCAGGGTAAACTAAACGGCATCCAGCCAGTCTTTCAAGGAGATTGCCATGTTTTATGTCTTCCAAGCAGCGCCAGTCCCGAATCGCTTTTGTTCCGCATCTTTACGCGGGAGATACTTCTTTTTCCTCTCCGCCTTGCCTTTTCTCAGCGTCGCCCCCGCCCGCGCCCAGATGCCCGCGCTGGAGTCGGTGCAGGTCCGCACCGGCAGCGTGACACGCCTCAAAAGGCCGCTGGAGGCCGGGGAACTGTACCTGCTGAAAGCCAGCGGCACCGTTCAAGCTGGGGCCGACAATGAAGACGGAGTGGTTGTCACAGGCATGGGAGCGGACGCGGCTGTCCCCTCTCAGAACGCTCCATTGCCACCCACTCCGAACCGGAGGCGCTGGGTCGGCGGCTCCCGCTCCACCCACATCTACTACATGATCGTGAGCGGCGCGGGGCAGCCGCTCTCGTTCCGGCTCCCCACCCCCCGCGCCCAGACTGGAAAGGGCGCGATTACCGTCTCCGTGTTTCGGCTGTCTCCCGTGCCTGCTCTGTTTTCGATACCTTTGGAGACCGTTCAAGTTCCGGTCCTGGAGCGAAAAGTGGCGACCACCCTCACCACCCGGCCCGGCGTCCTGTATCTGCTCCAAGCATCCGGCTCCGGCAGGGTCGGTGGGGGCGGGCTGGGACAAGGCGATGCCGAGTACATGGATTACAAAGCCGACGGCACGGGGGCCGTGGACATTGGGGACGCGAATACCGACTACGGCCTGGGCGTTGATGAGGCCGATCAAAGCACTTCTCCCCGCCTACGCAAATGGGGTGCGTGGCGTAAAGATCATACTTATTATTTGCTCTTTGCCGGAACAGGCCAGCCGATCCATTTCTTCTTTTACGATGTCAAGGGCGGTTACGGCGACAACTCACCGACCGATGCGCTGACCGTCAAGGTCTTCCCCGTCCCGTAGCTAAATGCCCCGCAGAAAGGAGTGTCCTTTGGCAGCGCTTCCGGTATAATAATGCCATGAGCGTTTTAGATGAAGTGCTGCGGGCCAACGCCCTGTTTACGCAGACCTATGACATGGCGCGGGCGACGGCTCCGGTGACGCGCAAGCTGGCGCTGGTCGCCTGCATGGATTACCGCATTCCCTTAGAGCAAGCGTTTGGACTCGGCCCCGGCGATGCCTATGTCATCCGCAATGCCGGCGGAGTCGTGACCGAAGACGTCATTCGGTCCCTGCTGGTCGCACATTATAAACTAGGCGTCGAAGAGTTTTTGGTGGTCAACCACACCGAATGCGGAATGCAGACGTTTCGGGACGAAGACCTGCGCGAAGACATCCGCCGCCTCCGGGGAACCGACACGATTGCTCCCGAACAGTTTCATGCGTTCAAAGGCTTGGAAGACCATGTCCGCCGGCAAATCCAGCGTATCCAATCTCACCCCTGGATACCCAGCGAAATCCCCGTCAACGGCTGCGTTTACGACGTGCATACGGGGAAAGTCAATGTCGTTGACTGAAACAGCGATTGAAGCGAGTGCCGGGGTTGTGGAAAACCCCGGCAGGAAATGTCCTTCGGACAAAGATACTGTCAAAGCGGGCCTCATCTTCATCCGCTTAATCTTCATCCGAAGGATGCTTCTTTGCCGGGGTTTTCCACAACCCCGGCACTCCTAGTCTACCGCTAAAATCAGGCACTTCAGGTACTCGGACTCGGGGGCATCTAACAGCACGGGATGGTCGGCGGGCTGGCCTCGGCCTTCAATGAGCTTGAGCGTTCGGCCTGCGTCACGGGCGGCGGTTTGGATGATTTCGCGGAACTCGACTGCCGACAGGTGATGCGAGCAGGAACAGGTCACGAGGACGCCGCCGGGCCGAAGCAGGCGCAGGGCGACGCGGTTGATTTCGTTGTAGCCGCGCACTGCCCCGTCCCGGCTGCTGCGGTTCTTGGTGAATGCGGGCGGGTCCAGCACGATCATGTCCGTGCGATGCTTCGCGGCTTCTAAGGCCCGCAGGTGGTCAAAGACATTTTCGGTGACGACTTCGTGCGGAACAGCCAGTTCATTACGCTCCCATTGCCGTAGGTTCAGCGCGTTGAACTCCGGGCTGATTTCCACATCGGTCACGCTTTTGGCCCCGGCATAAGCGGCGCGGAGGCCGAACAAGCCGGTGTAGGAGAAGCAGTTAAGAACGTCTCGCCCCAATGCCTGCCGGGCGGCGGCTTTCTGGTTCTGGATTTGGTCCAGAAACAGGCCCGTTTTCGCGCCTGTTTTGAGGTTGGCGAGAAGCACTGCCCCGCTGTCCTGCAAGACCAGATCGTCAGGCGGCGTGTCACCGGCCAGCACCCCTACCCGCTCGTCGAGACCTTCCAGCTTGCGGACAGCGCTGTCGGAGCGCTCGTAGATGCCTTCAGGAGACAACTGCTCTTGCAGCGCGGCGACAATCACATCGCGCCAGGGTTCCAGGCCCAGCGCTAAAAATTGGACTGCTAAAAAGTCCCCGTACTTGTCCACAATCAGGCCCGGCAGGCCGTCTGCCTCGCCATGTATCAAGCGGTACGCGGCAGGCAGGACGCCTGCTTCGCTGTAATGAGCCACGCGGTATAAGTAGGCTTGCCTCACGCGGGACGCCCAGAAGTCCGCGTTGACAGCTTCTTCGCGCTGACGCGACAAATAACGCACGGCAATTTTGCTTTTGGCGTTCAGATACCCCGCACCAAGTGTTTTGCCCCGCGAGTCTAAGACCCGCACGATGCCGCCATTCGAAAAGTCGTCGGGCGGACCGGTCGCGATTTCGTTGTCATAGACCCAGGGGTGACGCAGGCGGTCGGGCCGCTGGGGTTTAAGTTTCACGGTCGGAAGTGCCATAAGGCTATTGTACCCGGTCTTGGACAGGCCCAGGATTGAGAGGCCCAGGGTTGAGAGGCCCAGGATTGAAATCCTGGGCTGAAGGGCGCTCTGCGCCGGCTGTCCTGCGGACAGAAGATCAAGCCAACAAGCAGATTTGCTGTTTTCCCTTGTCCGCAGGACAATCAGCCGAAGGCTCCTCAGCCCAGGATTTCAATCCTGGGACGCCCTCTCAATCCTGGACCTCTTAATCCTGGGCCTCTCAATCCTGGGCCTCTCAATCCTGGGCCTCTCAATCCTGGGC
>CAXTER010000010.1:2193-83492 GCA_964243345.1 uncultured Armatimonadales bacterium | reverse complement strand
AATCCTGGGCCTCTCAATCCTGGGCCTCTCAATCCTGGGCCTCTCAATCCTGGGCTTGTCCAAGACCGGGTACAATCTCCCCATGACACTGACAGGAATTGATGTGCTGGCGCGAGGCGGGTTCGCGGCCCTGCGCGGCAGCCGGATTGGATTGGTGACAAATCATACCGGCCTCACGCGCGAAGGACAGACGACGATTGATGCGCTGTTTTCTGCGCCCGGCGTGACTGTGACCGCGTTGTTCGGGCCGGAGCACGGCATCCGGGGCGACTTTGATCAGCCGGCAGTCGCCGACAGCGTAGACGCCGAAACGGGCCTGCCGGTGTATTCTCTGTACGGCGCTCGCACTCAGCCGTCGGCAGAGCAATTAGCCCGTGCAGACACGCTGGTTTTTGATATTCAGGACATCGGCTGCCGCTTCTACACCTATCTCAGCACCCTGGGGAATGTGCTGGAAGCGGCGCACACGCACGGCAGGCGCGTGGTCGTGCTGGACCGGCCCAATCCCATCATGGGGACACACGCCGAAGGGCCGCTGGCCGACACGGATAAACTGGCGTTTGTGGCCTATCACCCTGTTCCTGTGCGCCACGGATTGACATTCGGCGAGCTGGCCCGGCTGCTTTCCGCCGAAAAGGGGCTGGCCTGCCCACTGGAAATCGTGATCTGTGAAGGCTGGAAGCGCGGCGACTGGTACGACACAACTGGCCTGCTTTGGACCAACCCATCGCCAAATATGCGCCGCTTGCCCGCCGCCGCGCTTTATCCCGGCGTTGGTTTATTGGAAATGACCAATGTTTCGGTCGGGCGCGGCACGGACACGCCGTTTGAGGTTTTTGGCGCACCGTACATAAACGCCCGCATCTTTGCCGCTGCGCTAAACGCCGAAGCTCTGCCTGGCGTCCGGTTTGTTCCTGTTGACTTCACCGCCAATACCAGCGTTTTTAGAGGCGAGCTTTGCGGCGGCGTCCAGATTTTGCTGTTGGACCGGGACGCGCTGGATGCCGTGCAGGTCGGCGTGACGCTTGCGCTGACCCTGCGGCGTCTTTACCGGGAAGCATGGCAGCCGGAAAAGATGATCACGCTGCTGGCAAATCAAGAGGCGCAGGACGGCATCACGTCAGGGAAAAGTTATACCGAGACTGCGTCTGGCTGGGAGGATGACTTAAAAAGATTCGAGGCGCGGGTACAGCCGTGGCGACTGTACGAGTAGTCGAAGTCAGACAAAAACCGGGGGCAGCAGCAGCGAGGCGGCGTACAAGACGCCGAAGATAAGGTGTGCCTGAGCCGTCAGCGGCACATTGATCGTCCGGTACGCTTTCGCGAGCAGCAAAGCAGACACAAGGGACAGCAGACTCCACAGCGGCAGAAAACGCAGCGCGACGCCCCCCGCGACAAACAGCAGCGGACCGAACAGCAAAAGCTGAAGCAGCAGCAGGCCGCCGCGCGGCGGCAAAAGAGTCGCCAGGGTCAGCACATGAGCCGCGCGGTCATCGGGGGCATCACGCAGGTTGTTTGCGTGCAGAATTCCATCCACTAGCAGCGAAATAGGAACAGCGTACAGCGCGACAAGCAGCCACTGGCCTGGTGCGAGCGAGCCAACCTGCACGCCATAAGCGCCGAGCGTCAGGCCAATGCCAAACGCCAGGATAATCAGAAAGTCCCCTAACGCATACTTTTTCAGGATGGCCGGGTACAGCACCGCGCAGGCAAGGCCGATCACCGCCAGTGGCACGACCCCCCCGGCATGGCGGCGCAGCAGCAGCAGGCCGCAGACGCCCGCCCCGCCGAGCAGGATCAGGCCGAAGCCCAGTGCCTGCGAGGGAGTCATCAGCCGCCCGGTCAGGACACCACTGCCATGCTCAGGCCGCGTATCCACGCCGTTCGAAAAATCAAAGTAGTCATTCATGACGTTTGCGCCAAAGTGGGCCAGGACTGCGCCGAGCAGGACCAGAGCAAACGCTGCAAAGTCAAACGCGCTGTGACCGGCTGCGGCGTAGCCCCGCGCCGCAAGCGCCGTGCCGAGCAGAACGGGAACAACACTGGCGGGAGCGGAATAGGCGCGGGTCGCTTGCAGCAGTACGGCAGGGGTCATGGCATTCCAATTCGCGTCCGCTGCGTCTTAATCCTCTTTATCTTCTAAATCCTTCTAGGTTCTCTTCGGGAGAAAGTTCCAGATAGAAGAATCAGCGGCGAGTGTGGTATAAAATGTCACGGAATTAGCGGCGGATTCAGTCATTTTCTTGGTCTCATCTTAAAAACCGGGACACTCTCAGACGATGCTAAAAACTTTCCCAAGACTGCATGTGGTGGTTCCTGCGCTTCCGCTTGCTGCCGGATGTCTCTGCGCCTTGCTGGGCCTTTCCGTACAAGTCGGCTGGTTTACCCACAACCTTGCCCTGATCCATGTGCTGCCGGCATTTGTCGGCATGGCGTTCAACACGGCGCTGGGGTTCTCCGCGGCGGGCCTCTCGCTGGCGGCGGCAGCGCTTGGGCGTCCGCGCATCTCTTTTCTTGCTGTTGTCTTTGCGCTGTTAGTGGCTCTGCCGACGCTGGCGGAGTATGCACTGGGGCGCTCATTCGGTCTGGATGAGCTGCTGATGCACGCTTACACGCGGGCTGGCGTAACTCAGGTCGGACGGATGGCGGCGGCGGCGGCGTTCTGCTTCTTTCTCACCGGCATGGCTTTTCTGCGTCTGAATCTGTCAGAAGACCAGCCGGGACGCGGCACGGTGCCAGGGCTGCTGGGAGCGGTCATTGCGGGGCTGGGAGTAGTCGCGCTGTTTGGCTATGTTACCGGCATCACCGAAGCTTATGCTTGGGGGCAGCTTGCCCGCATGGCGGTTCACACGGCGGGCGGGTTTGTGCTGCTGGGAACAGGCTTGACCGGGCTGGCCTGGACGCAGGAAAAGCAGCAAGCAGTGGAGCCTACCCCGCGCTGGCTGGCGGGCCTCGTCGGCATTGCCGGGGCGACGGCTTCGCTGTGTCTTTGGCAGGCGCTGACCGTGCGGGAGCAGGCGCAGACCGCGCTGATTGCCGAGCTTGCGGCGCGTGCCGGGACAGTGCCGGGACTTCTGCCGCAAAGCCTATCTCAGCCGGGTGGGCTGCTGACTAATGGGGCGCTTGGGGCCGGGCTGCTGCTGTCGGCGGTGCTGGCGGGCGCGGTCTCGCTGGCGCAGACGGCGCGGCGTCAGTCGGAGGCGCTGGGCCGGGCAAAGGCCGGGCTGGAAGCGCGGGTCCAGGAACGCACTGCCGAGCTGGCTGAAGCAAACGACTCACTGGCCGTTGCGAACCGGGCGATCCGGGACGTTCTGCATTCGGTCACGGACGGCAAGCTGCGGCTGTGTGACGGGGCAGATCAGCTTCCCCCGGCGCTTGGCCCGCGCCTTGTCCCCATTCCGCTGCACCGGCAGGACATCCAAACTTTGCGCCATCATGTCCGCGAAGTGGCCCGCGAAGCGGGGCTGCCGCCGGACCGCAGCAGCGATCTGGAAACGGCAGTCGGCGAAGCCGGCATGAACGCCGCCGTACATGGCCTGGACGGCACAGGCGAAGTTTACGCCAATGAGCGCGGCACCGTGCAGGTGTGGGTGACGGATCAGGGGCGGGGCATTGCAATGGAGCATCTGCCCAGGGCGACTTTGGAGCGCGGCTATACCACTGCCGGGACGCTGGGGCATGGCTTCTGGCTCATGCTGAACACGGTCGACCGGGTCTGGCTCCTGACCGGCTCTTCGGGAACCACGGTAGTTCTGGAACAAGACTGCGACGCCCCGGCTCCGGCCTGGCTGCGCTCGGTGATGGAAGGGGCCGCCCTGCCCTAAACGGCAGGGCTTTAAAAGTGCAAGCCCCCGCCCGCGCAGGCGGGGGCTTGCACTTTTAAAGCATGGGGGTTCAGCCCCGTGTTACCCGATTGACGCCGGGCCGCTCTTCCAAGTAAACTAGAGGCATAGGAACTTCTTATGCTTCTCACACTCACCACCAAGCGAACCGCGCCTCAAACGCCGGCGACGGATTTAGGCTACCTGCTGCACAAGAACCCCAGCCGGGCGCAGTCGTTTGAGCTTTCGTTTGGGTCGGCCCATGTCTTCTATCCCGAAGTCACTGCGGAGCGCTGCACGGCAGCGCTGCTGCTCGATGTTGACCCGGTGGCATTGGTCCGCAGCCAATCCGCCCGGAGCAGCGAAGGGCGGACACTGGCTCAGTATGTCAACGACCGGCCTTATGTGGCGTCGTCGTTTCTATCCGTCGCCATCGCGCAGGTCCTCGGCAGCGCACTCGGCGGGCGCTGCAAAGACAAGCCGGAAGCCGCGCTGACAGCCCTGCCGCTGGAAGCGCGGCTGGAAGTCGTGCCAAGCCGGGGCGGCGAAGTGCTCATCCGCCGCCTGTTTGAGCCGCTGGGCTATGGTGTGGAAGTCAAAGCGTACCCGCTGGATGCCACGTTCCCCGACTGGGGCCAAAGCTCCTATTTTTCGGTCACGCTCACGAACACGACCCGTCTCTCTGAGCTGCTGACCCACCTATACGTCCTCATCCCTGCGCTGGACACCGGCAAGCACTACTTTATCGGCGATGCCGAAGTCGAAAAACTGGTCCAAAAAGGCGAAGGCTGGCTGGCGGCACACCCGGAAAAAGAGACGATTGTTCGGGGCTACCTGAAGCAGCGGTACTCGCTCGTGCGCGACGCGCTGGAACAGCTTACGCAGGCAGAAGAGCCGCAGGGGGATGATTTAGGCGAGCTGCATGACCGCGAAGAAGAGGTTATCGAAAAGCCAATCAGCCTGCACACGCAGCGTCTTGGCGCGGTGCTGGCGGCCCTCAAAGCAAGCGACGCCAAAAAAGTGCTGGATTTAGGCTGCGGCGAAGGGCGTCTTCTCAGCCTTTTGCTCGGCGAGCGTCAGTTCACAAACATCACCGGCATGGACGTTTCGTATCGCGCTCTAGAAATCGCCCAGGACAAGCTGAAGCTGGACCGCCTGCCGCCGATGCAGCGGGAGCGCATTTCGCTCATTCACGGCTCGCTGATTTACCGGGACAAGCGCTTAGACGGCTACGACGCAGCAGCCGTCGTCGAAGTGATTGAGCATCTGGACCCGCCCCGATTAGCCGCCTTTGAGCGCAGCATTTTTGAGTTCGCCCGGCCTGGAACTGTGGTTGTCACGACGCCGAACGCCGAATACAACCCGAAGTTTGAGACCCTGCCCGCCGGTAAGTTCCGCCACAAAGACCACCGCTTTGAGTGGACCCGCGCCGAGTTTGAGGCATGGGGCAGCCGCCTGAGCGCCCGCTTCGGCTACGCCGTCCACTTTCTGCCGCTCGGCCCGGAAGACGCCGAAGTAGGCGCACCCAGCCAAATGGCGATTTTCGAGAGGCAGGCCAAGTAACTGTTGTCGGGCAAGTAGGGGTAGGGCTTGCCCCTACCCTCTTTATTCGCTACCTTCTTTATTCGCTACCTTCTTTATCTGCTTCGGCCCTCCTAAAGAGGGCGGGGGCAAGCCCCGCCCCTACAATTCGCTGGCGGCATTGTTATGAACATCAAAATTCCTGACCTCTCTTTAGTCGTGCTGGTGGGCGCGTCCGGCTCCGGCAAGTCGTCGTTTGCGCGGGCGCATTTCAAGGCCACGGAAACGCTGTCGTCGGACTTTTGCCGAGGGCTGGTCTCAGATGATGAAAACGATCAAGCGGCGACGAAAGACGCATTCGACGTGCTGCATTATATCGCGGCCAAGCGGCTGGCTGCCGGGCGGCTGACGGTGGTGGATGCGACGAATGTCCAAACGGAGGCCCGGAAGCCACTAGTTGCTCTGGCCCGCGAGTACCACTGCCTGCCGGTGGCGATTGTGCTGGATTTGCCGGAGCGGGTGTGCTTGGAGCGCAATCAAAGCCGGTCCGACCGAGATTTTGGGCCGCATGTGGTCCGCAACCATGTCAAAAACCTGCGGCAGTCGCTGCGTGGCCTGGAGCGGGAAGGCTTTCGCCATGTGTTTGTGCTGCGGAGCGTCGAAGAAGTCGAGGCGGCAACAGTCACGCGGGAGCCGCTGTACAACGACAAGCGCTCGGAGCATGGCCCGTTTGACATCATCGGGGACATTCACGGCTGCTTTGATGAGCTGACGGCGCTCTTAACAAAGCTAGGGTACACAGTAGAAGGCCACTTAGTGACGCCGCCCGAAGGCCGCAAGGCGGTCTTTTTGGGCGATTTGGTAGACCGGGGGCCAAAGTCGCCGGATGTGCTGAAGCTGGTCATGGGCATGGTCCAGGCCGGCACGGCGCTGTGCGTTCCTGGCAACCATGACATCAAGTTTCTCCGCCACCTGCGCGGCAAGGATGTTCAGATCACGCACGGTTTAGCCGATACGCTGGAACAGATGGCCGCCGAGCCGCCGGAGTTTGCAGATCAAGTGCGGCGGTTTTTGGACGATTTAGTCAGCCACTACGTTCTGGACGGCGGCAAGTTAGTGGTTGCCCATGCCGGCATGAAGGCGGAGATGCAGGGGCGCGGGTCGGGGCGTGTGCGCGAGTTCGCGCTGTACGGCGAGACGACGGGCGAGACGGACGAGTTCGGCCTGCCGGTGCGCTATAACTGGGCTGCGGAGTACAGAGGCACTGCCAGCGTTGTTTACGGGCATACGCCGGTTCCAAACCCTGAATGGCTGAACCAGACACTGAACATTGACACCGGCTGCGCGTTTGGCGGGCAGCTTACGGCCCTGCGCTGGCCGGAGCGGGAGATTGTGTCCGTCCCAGCGCTTGCGACTTACGCCGAGCCGGCGCGTCCGTTCCTGCCTGCCGAGCAGCAGGCCCCTGTCTTAACGGCGCAGCAGCAGCATGACGACGTGCTGGACATTGACGACGTGCTGGGCAAGCGCATTATCGGAACGCGCCTGCATTCCAATGTCACCATCCGCGAGGAGAACGGCATTGCGGCTTTGGAAGTGATGAGCCGGTTCGCCGCAGACCCCAAATGGCTGATTTACCTGCCGCCGACCATGTCGCCGTCCGAGACGACGCGCGAGCCGGGCCTGTTGGAGCATCCTGCCGAAGCGTTTGCCTACTACCGCACCCAGGGTGTGCCGACGGTCATCTGCGAAGAGAAGCACATGGGGTCGCGGGCAGTCGTGATTGTCTGCCGGGACGAAGGCGCGGCCCGACGTCGCTTCGGCGTCGAGGGCGACGGCATTGGTATTTGTGTCACCCGCACCGGACGCCGGTTTTTCGATGACTCGATTTTAGAGCAGCAGTTCCTATCTACCGTGCGGGCAGCTTTGAACAAAAGCAGCCTGTGGGATGAACTCGGCACCGATTGGGTGTGCTTAGACTGCGAGCTGATGCCCTGGTCCGCCAAAGCGCAGGAGCTTCTGAAGCAGCAGTATGCTGCTGTCGGCGCGGCGGCTTCGGCATCGCTTCCGCCCGCAGTCCTCGCGCTAGAGAGCGCAGCCCTGCACACGGAAGGCATCGGCCCGATTTTAGCGAAGTACCAGGCGCGGCAGGTGATGGCAGGGCAGTTCGTGGACGCTTACCGGCGCTACTGCTGGCCTGTTCACAGCCTTACCGAGCTAAAATTAGCGCCGTTTCACCTGCTGGCGTCGGAAGGCGCGGCGCACACCGACAAAGACCACTTGTGGCACATGGCTCTGTTGTCTCGTTTATGTGCGGCAGACGAAAGTAATTTGCTGCTGGCGACGCCCTGCAAAACAATTTCCGTTACGGACGCCGAAAGCGCAGCGTCAGGCATTGCGTGGTGGGAAGAGCTGACCGGGCGCGGCGGCGAGGGCATGGTGGTCAAACCATTGGACTTCATCACGCAGGGGCAGCGCGGCCTGGTTCAGCCGGCGGTCAAGTGCCGGGGCCGGGAGTACCTACGCATCATCTACGGCCCCGAATACACGGCTCCGGAAAACTTGGAGCGCCTGCGCTCGCGCGGGCTGGCTGGAAAACGGTCGCTGGCCCTGCGGGAGTTCGCGCTCGGCGTGGAAGGCTTGGAGCGATTCGTGCGGCATGAGCCGCTGCGCCGCGTCCATGAGTGCGTCTTCGGTGTGCTGGCTTTGGAAAGCGAGCCGGTTGACCCACGGCTGTGAAGTTTGGAACCCACCCGGCACAAGTGCCTGCCCTCCCGAAACGGGAAGGCGAAGAGGTCTAGGCCGCAGCCTGTTTCTTGAACTCCCGGCCTTCCCGTTTCGGGAGGGCAGGCACTTGTGCCGGGTGGGTTCCTCAGCCCTGAAACGCTTCCGCCAGAAGTTCGTAGGAGCGCAGGCGGGCGGCGTGGTCATGCACCATCGTTACCGCCATAACTTCGTCGGTATCTGCAAGGCTTGACAGGGCGCAAAGCTTGGCGCGGACAGTCTGCGGGCTGCCGGTGATGAGGCGGGCGCGGGTAGACTGCACCTGAGCGCGTTCCGCCGGGGAATAAGAGTAGCTTTGGGCCTCTTCCACGCTTGGGAACTTTGAGGGACGCCCAGAGTATAGCCGCAGCCAGGCTAAATCAAACGATGTTGCGAGCGTGTCCGCTTCGGCATCCGTATCGGCGCAGATGACCGCCGCCGTGATAATCGCCGCCGGCTTGGAATGATACTCTGACGGAACAAAATTTGTTCGGTAGAGATACATGGCTTCTTCCGCACCGTGCGGGTTGATATGGTGGGCGAACACAAAGCCAAGCCCCAGTGCCGCCGCGACTTGGGCGCTGTAATCGCTGGAACCAAGCAGCCAAACCGGGGGCAGGCCGACGCCCATCGGCACGGCGGAAACGGATTGGTACGGATGCCCTGATGGGAACTGCCCACCGGCGAACGCAAACAGCTCGGCAAGCTGAGCCGGCAATTCCTCAGATTGACCCGCCCGGCGCAGGGCAAGGGACGTGCGCGGGTCGCTGCCCGGCGCACGTCCGATGCCTAAATCAATGCGTCCGGGAAAGAGCGCTTCCAGCGTTTGAAACGACTCGGCCACTTGCAGCGGCGCGTGGTTCGGCAGCATGACGCCGCCGGAGCCGACCCGCAGATGCATCGTTTCGCGGGCGACCTGTCCGATGAGAAGCGCAGGGGTCGAGCCGGCAATGCCCGGCATGTTGTGATGCTCCGCCAGCCAGTAGCGGTGGTAGCCGAGCGTGTCGGCGTGCCGGGCCAAATCCAGCGTGTTTTGGAGCGCCTGCGCCGCCGTCATACCGGTGCTGACAGGTGATAAGTCAAGGACCGAAAGTGTTAGTGCCATTTGATGTGCCTCATTTCAAAAATGCAAATGGCGCAAGCAAAGTTCCGCGCGGTGCAGGGAACCCGGCCTTGAAAGGCCAGGATAGAAGTGTGCAAAGCCCCTCCGGGGCTAAATGCTAACGGCAGCAACGAATCTTCAAGCCCGGAGGGCTTTTGATTAGCCTGGCCTTTCAAGGCCGGGATTAACAGCACTTACTAGGGAGCCTACTATGAACCTTACATCGCAGCTTGCCGCGCAGCTTTACACCGTGCGCGATTTCACGAAAACAGCCGCAGATTTTCGGCGGACACTCGAAAAGATACAAGCCATCGGCTACCCTGCCGTCCAGATTTCCGCGGTCGGCGCAATGGCGGGCGATACGCCGGAAGTCTCGGCATCAGAGGCGCGGCGAATGCTGGATGATTTGGGGCTGGCCTGCATTGCGACGCACCGTTCCTGGGAAGCGTTAAGCCGCGAAACCGAGCGCGAAATCGCGTTTCATCAAACGCTCGGCTGCGATTTCTGCGCCATTGGCGGCCTGCCCGGCGAGTATCAGGTGCAAGGCGCAGGCGGCTACGCAGCGTTTGTACGCGATGCCGCACCGGCGATTGAGGCGCTGAAAGCGGCGGGAATTCGGTTCGGCTACCACAACCATGCGTTTGAGTTCGCCCGGCCCGAACTCGGCGCGGCGCTTTATGACACGTTTGTTGACGCGGGCGGACCGGACTTCTGCTTGGAGATTGACGTTTACTGGGCTGCCCATGCGGGCCTGAACCCAGAGCGTCTCATGGAACGCTGCCGGGGCCGCGTCCCGGTCATCCATGTCAAAGACAAGGAAATGGCCGGACAAGAAGCGGTCATGGCCCCGGTCGGCGAAGGCAACTTAGACTGGCCCCACCTACTGCCCGCCTGCGCGGCGGCGGGCGTCGAGTGGTACGCCGTCGAGCAGGACGAGTGCAGACGTGACCCATTCGACTGCCTGCGCTCCAGTTTTGAGTTTCTGAGCCAGTTTTGAGGAGCATATAGAAGAGACCTCACCGCGAGGGACCTCACCCCACCGCAAGAGACCTCACCCCACCGCAAGAGACCTCACCCCGCCGCAAGCGGCGACCCTCTCCTTAACAAGGAGAGGGTGGAAACTTGTTTTCGGGTGAGGTCTTTTTCCCGAACCCTTTCCATCTCACCTTCCGTTTAAGAACACATCTTCCTACACCATTTAGCTGGAGTGTGTCTTATGCGTCTGCGTTCCGTTTTGCTTTTATCTGCTCTGCTTGCCTTGCCGACGCTTCTAGTTTCTGCGGGGGCAGACCCTGCCGCCAAGCCTGCCCCGCCGGCGCCCAAAAAACTGACGCTGGCCCAAGCTCTTACCTCCCTGCCGCTGCATGCCGATGGAGGATTGCTGCTCACGGTCTCATCGGAGCAGGTGACGCTGCCCGACGGTACCGAGCCGCCGCCTGCCGACGCGTCTTTAGAAGACGTTGCCGGGGCATTCGGCGACCAGACTGTCACGTTTGGCAGCGTCACCGCCGTTGCGCCGCAAACAATGGCGGTGCTGAACACACAGCCCGACCCGCCGAACCTTGCCGCCGATATGAACTATTCAACGGCTTTCAAGATGCTGGCGGCAAGCCTTGACGATACGCAGTGGAAAGCGCTCACGTCGGAGCAGGGGCTTGGTCTGGGAGACCTCACGGATGACACGCAGCGCGGCTTGTTCCACGCACTGTTCAATCATGGGCATCTTTGGATTGCCTCGGATGATCCGGCGCTGCAAGATTTACCGGACGCGCAGCGGACGGACGTGCGGGATGTAACGGACGAAATTGACGCGACGCGCGTTCGTCTGGGGCAGACGGCCAATATCTACCTGCACGATAAGAAGGGCAAAACGCTCTACTTTGGCCGCGAACGCCTCGACGGGGCCAGCCGCCTGCACACCTACCGTCCAAAAATCCAGCCCCCGTCTGCCGAGCATGGCATCACGCTTAAAGCGGAAGTTCCCAACACGCTCAAGCCGTCGGACTTGGACCACGATAGTTTTGTCCTGCAAGCGGCCGTGCCGGTGGCTGGACTGAAGACCGTAGGCGATTTGGTGACGCGCATCGGCTTGAAAACAGGCTTAGAGCTGTACGCCGACCCACATTATGCCGCCCGGACACTTGTTGTGCAAGGCACGGCAGCAACAGAGCCAGCGGCAGATTTATTGCAGGCGCTTTGCGTCTGCATCACCGGCACGTTTCGCAAGGTCGGCCCGGCGTATGTGCTGACCGATGACTTAATCGGCGTCGGCACGCGGCGGAAACATTTGCAGGAATGGCAGGACGCGGCCTTTGACGCCAGCATGAAACTGAGTAATCAGACTGGAGCTATTATGCTGAAGCGGCGTGCGTCTTCCGCCCGCACGATCCCGTCGTTCAGCGACCCTTTGGCGGTGACGCCGGAAGAGATGGCCGCCGTGCCGGACATGCCGGGTCTGCCGGGAGTTCCCCGTGAGGATGGCGCTTACCCCTTTGCCAAGCTGACACCGCCGCAGCAGGAATTGGCGCGTCAGACCGCCGCTGAGTTTGACGAGCAGCTCCACGGCGACAGCCTGCCGTTTTATCTCAAAGGCGACGATCTGGCAGAAGCGGACCTCACCAAGAACGTGGATTTAGGCGTCGATTATAAGCTGCAAATGCTGGTGCCGTCGGCGGGAATGCCGGTGGATACGAACTTGCAGATGGACATGTGGATGCTGTATTATCCGGGTGACACCGAGGAGTCGCGCAAAGGATACGCCGAAGAGCAGGCAAAAGCCCAGGCAAAGCTGCCGCCCGCGCCTTCCCTATCCGCCGCCCTGCACTTGGGGCAGCGCCGCGCCGTAGAGGCCCACGCCCGGACGGCAAAAGATGTGGACGCGCTGGTCGCCGCTATGCAGAAACTCGGCTTGAACACGCTGGTGCTGGACGTGTTTTCTCATGGCGTCAATCATGTCAAAACGAGTGCGGCCAGCGGCACGGACATCTTAACCGAAGCATTAGCCCGGACACAAGGCACCGGCATTGCCGTTTACGCCGACATGAGCCTGCTGACGTGGGGCGATGCGCCACCGGATGCTGTCCGAGACCTCACGATTGACGGGCAGAATAGCCGCGAGGCCGCCGTGGCCCATGAGAAAGCAAGCTCTTTAGAAACTTTGGACTCGGACGGCAAGCTGATTCCTTTCACCGCGCCGCCGGTCGCAGTCAGCCCGTCAGCGCCCCAGGTTCAAGCCGCTTTGACGGCGCTGGTACAGGATTTGGTTGCGCGGCCTGGCCTCTCCGGCTTTGTTTGGGGAGATGCCGATACAGGCGACCCGCTTGGCTACACCTTAGACAGACGCCTCTCGTTCCTGCGCTCAGATCATGCCGACCCGGTGGACGTTACCACGCAGACCTATTTGCGGGCGGATGACAGCCTGCCGCTGTTTGATGACAAAGACGCAGATGTCAAACTAGCAGACCGCTGGACAAAGGCGGGAACCCAAGTGGATGCTGCGCTGCTGAGCCACTTGTACGCCGCCGCCCGGTCTGGGGCTGGCCTGCCCCTGCCGATCCTCATGGAAAAATGGCAGTACGATTACTTGGGCTGGATGGCAAGCTGGGATGACCCCAAGCTCATGCCCCCGCCTTTGCGAGAATTATCACCCGGTGCGCCCTACCCATCAGCAGATGTGATTATGCGACTGGCTCGCAGTCAGGGCCGGATTGTGCTGCGCTGCGAAACCATCGCAAACGACGGCGAGACGCCGGCGCTGGCCCGCAAGCTCAGGGACGACTTGAAGGCTATGCCGTCGGACGGCTTTGTGCTGGACTTCAGCCAGGACGAAGTGACGCAGGGGGCCGCGCCGCTGGACTCTCTGGTGCAGGCGGTTTCGGCGGAGAATAGTTCGGCGGACAGCAAAACAAGGCAGAAAACGGTAAAATAAGCGGGTGAAATTAAATCTACTGCTGCGCCCCTTCGCGTGCGCGTTTCTTTGTTGTTCTCTTTGCCTTTTTCTCGCTCCCCAGCAGCCTGCGGCGGCAGCTTCGGCGCTGACACTTTCGCAGCTTTTGGCCCGACACCGGGCGGCGTCGGGGACGCCGGCGGCGCTTAAAGATAAGACGCCTCACGCGATTGTCTACGACATCAGCGCGGGCGGGCTGGCGGGAACGATGACGACATATGAAGCGCCGCCGCACCGCAGCCGAATGGAAATGCGGATGGGACCGCTCAACACGACCACCGGCACGGACGGCAAGACAACCTGGGAAGAGGACGGCACCGGGAACGTGCGGATACTAGCCGGCGAAGAGCTGGCCGAGCAAAGCGCCGATGCCGGCTTTTCGCTGGAAAACTTTGACGTGTCCAAAAAGGCGCAGACGGCAACAGTGACGCTGCGGCCCGGCATTGACCCCCAAACCCACTGCTACGTGGTGGATGTGAGGCCCAAAAACGGGTCGGCACAGACAATTTACATTGACGCCAAGACCTATTTAGTCCAAAAGACCGTGCAGCATAAAGGCGGGCTGACCGGGACAATCTCAGTGCTGGGATATGCCCTCAAAGACGGAACCGAGGTGCCGAGCCATCTGTCTATCCAGTATGCTGGCCTGCCGCTGGTCATTGATGCGACGCTGAAGTCCGTGTCCCGAATGCCGGCGGTCACGGCGGCGTTTTTTGCCCCGCCCACCGCCGACAAGGACTGGCGGTTCCTCGCGCCGGGGCCGCATACGGCGGCGACGCTGCCATTTGAAAACTTCAACAATGAGATCGTGTTTGCTGCGACGGTCAACGGCCATCCCCTGCGCCTGCTGCTCGACAGCGGCAGCGGCACGGCGTTTGTGACCAGCGGCGCGGCGCAGGCGGCAGGGCTGACGACGCAGGGCGACCTGCCGGCGTTCGGCTACGGCGGCTCGGCGGCGACCGGGCTTGTCCCCGACACCACTTTAGATGTCGGCGATGCGGTGGAGCTGAAGCATCTGACGCTGCATGTGATTAAAGACGCGGCGCTGACCAAGCTGCTGGCGGACCGCGGCCATGTGGACGGCGCAATCGGCTATGAATTATTTGCGCGGCTTGTAGTCGGGATTGACTACGCAGGCAAAACGCTGACACTGACGGACCCGGCAGCCCCCGCCGCGTCCGCCGCTGGGGCGCTTGTCGTGCCGATCAAGCTGGAAAACCGAATGCCGACAATTTTAGCCTCGGTAGATCACAAAGCGCCGGGCCGGTTTCTGGTAGACACCGGCGACTCCGGAGCGGCGCACATTTACACGCAGTACGCCGAAGCGAACCATCTGGTGCCGAAGCTCAGTGATCCAGGCGTTACGACGCGGCAGGGTGTCGGGGTCGGAGGAGCGATCACTGAGATTTTATCACCGGGCCATTCCCTCAGCATCACTTCCCCGTTCAGCGGCGCGACGACGCTGTCCGGCCTGCCTTTGTCCACCATGGCCGGGCCGGGCATCGCCCAAATTTCGTCGCAGGCCGGCGGCATCGGCAACCTGTTCTGGAACCGCTTCATGGTGACATTTGATTACACCCACGGCAAAATGTTTCTGCGTCCGGCTCCGACGCCGCCCCCGCTGGTTCCCGCCGCACCCACAGTCAAACCCGCATCCCAAAACGCCCCCCAGCCCCCAATAATGGGGGAGCAAGAACAGAGATTGCCTGTCCGGTTCTCCCATTATTGGGGGTTAGGGGGACGCTTTTCGAGTTCGCGGCAATTGCCGTGGACGCTGGCGGCGGACACGCCCGCACCGCTGACATTGGATGGTCTGCTGCGGAAGCATCTGGCCGCGCTTGGCGGCGCGGCGGCGCTGGAAGCCATTCACGATACCGAGACCACAACCCAGGTCAAGACCGGCGGCATCACCGGCACGACCTTTACGATCTACGCCGCGCCGGACAAGGAGTACGAAGAAGACAAGCTGGGGATTTTGGACAACTTGCAGGGCTACGACGGCACAATCGCCTGGGAGCGGGACACCAACGGCAATGTCCGGGACCTCGCCGGAGAAGAGCTGAAAGATTTACGCATTCAGCTTTTTTTCGACACCAATTCGTATGTCCTGCCGGGCCGCATTCTTGGCAAAGAGGTCCTGCGCCCGCAGACTGAGGCCGGCACGGGAAACTATGTGGTAGACACTTACCCGGAAGGCGCAAAAAAAAGCACGCTGTATTTTGACCCGCACACGCTGATGATTGTCAAAGAGCAGCACCTAGACGACGACGTGCTGGTGACAACCGAGTTTTCGGATTACCGCACCGTAGACGGGACGCCGTTCCCGTTCCATACCGTCACCACGAACGGCACGACGCGCTACGACATTGTCGGGCAGGTCACGAAGCTCCAAAACAACGTGCCGCTGCCGCCTGGCATCTTTGCGAAGCCCAGTGGCGGCAAAAACTTCGGCTTTATCCAGCCGGGCGCGACCTCGGCCACGGTGCCGTTTGACCTGGACGACGGCGAAATCGGGCTGGCAGTCAAGATCAACGGGACGCCGGAGCGTGTCTTCTTAGACAGCGGCGCGGGCGGGGTCGCAGTTGCCCAGTCGGCGGCGGACGCGCTGGGACTAAAAAGCAGCGGATTTTTGGAAGTCCGGGGCTACGGTGGCTCCACGGATCAGCATCCCGTTTTGATCCAAACGCTGGAAGTGCCGGGCGCGGTCAAGCTGTCCAATGTCGCCGCGATTGCCATTGACCTGCCGGAGCAGCTTAACTCTTACTTCACGCGGCCCCTTGCCGGCTTTATCGGCTACGATCTGCTGTCGCATTTTGTGGTGCGTGTGGACTACCCGCACAAGAAGCTGACATTCATTCAGGCGGATGCGTTTCATCCAAGCGCTGCCGACGGCCACGCGCTTGCGGTGGGCCTCGACAGCAACGTCCCGACGATCCAGGCGCGTTTAGACTCGCTGCCGCCCAGCCAGTTTCTTGTTGACACCGGCGATGCCGACGCAGCAGTGCGCCTCTACGGCCCGTATGTGGCAAAGTACGGCCTGGACAAGAAGTACCCGCACGGGGAAATCGCGGTCGGCGGCGGTGTCGGCGGCGTGTCCCGCTCGCGGCGTACCCGCGTCGGCTTGTTCACCGTGGCGGGCTACACGTTCCCTGATGTCCCGGCGGATTTTTCGCTGGACACGAAAGGCGGGGCGTCTTTAGTGAATGCCGGGTCGCTCGGCTCCCGCCTGCTGTCGCGCTTTATTCTGACGTTTGACTACCCGCATAGCCGCGTCTTCTTCGCTCCCGCGCCCGGCACAGAATCCGCGTTCGGGACCCAAACCACGGGAATTACGCTGATGGAAACTAAAGACAAAGCGGGCCATGCTCATCTGGCGGTCGCCGAAGTCCTGCCGGGCGCACCCGCCGCGAAGGCCGGCCTGCAAGACTTTGACGAAGTGCTGGCAATTGACGGCAAGCCTGCCGCGCAGATTGGCCTGTCCGAAGCAAAGAGCCTGCTGTCGGCGTCTTCCGGCCCACCCCATACACTGCTGGTGCAGTCTGCCGTCGGCAAGCCACGCACGGTAACGGCGGGCCTGTTTGACCCGTTGAAGTAGGAACCCCTCCCGCCGAGGAACGAGGCGAAGGGGGTTCTTGCCTACCCCCCCGTCAGCCGCCGCACTAGGAAGACCGCGAGCAGTGCTTCTTCGGTGTCCGGCGGGCCGGACTGCTTTTCTAGTGCCTGCAAAATGGCCTGCGCCGGGACACCGGGAACGGGAGGCGTCTGAGCCGCGAGGCGCACCAGACGGTTGAGGCAGCGGGCCAAGTTGCCGGACGTATAAGCAGCCAGCGCCTGCTTGGCGTAGATGCTGATCCGGGCCGCATTTGCTTCTTTCTTTTGAGAGGCCCGCGTCCGGTAGCGGCGGCTGAGATTGAGCAAAATCTTCCCGACGGTTTCGTCCCGCGCATACGAATCCAAAGCCAAATAGGGATAAAACGCATCTCGCCCGCCGCCGAGGCTGCCGACCGCGTTTAAAATCTCGCGCCGGACAGTCGGCGACTGAGACCGGCCCAGCGCATTCAGCAGGGGCAAAGCGGCTTCAGGCTCGCCCAAGCGTCCGAGAGCGTCGGCAAGCACGGCGAGGTTAGACGGCTCCTGTTCGCGCTCAAGCTGGGTTAGCAGACCGGGCAGGCTGGCGGGGTCTTCGCGCTCGGCCAGCGCCCGGATTGCCGCCGTGCGAATGCTCTGGTCGGGGTCGGCCAGCAGAACCGACAAAACTTCCGTGACCGAGCTGTCCGGGAGTCGTCCAAGCGCCTCCATTGCGGCCAGCCGGCGGGTGGGCGGGCCAAGCTGAGCGGCGGCGGCAAGGGCCGGCAGGGCGGCTTTATCGCCGATTTTCCCCAGAGCGGTCGCCGCCGTGCTGCTGATGCCGGACGTGGCATCGGTCAGCTTGCCGACCAGCGGCAGAGTGGCGCGAGGGTCGCCGATCTCGCCCAGCGCCGCCGCCGCCTGCTCCCGCACCGGCAGCGCGACATCATCCAAAGCGCGGACCAGCTCTTCCACGGCCAGCGGGGTTTTCAGGCGGCCCAAATGCTCGGCAGCCTGCACCCGCGCCGACGAGCTTCCAGCTTTAGAGAGCTTTTGAATGCCCGTAAACGAGCCGATAGGCTTGGACGCTTTAAGCTGTTTCAGAACATAGCCGGTACGGTGGCTGCCGTCTTCCCGGATTGGCCGAACCAGCAGCACCGCCGCGCCGCGCAGCAAAGTTGCCAGGACAAACAGCAGATGATAATTGCTGCGAATGTAGCCGTGGTCTGGAAACGATAGATGGCCGAACGCCACCATTAGCGCTCCGCCCACAAGCGGGGCTACTCCACCCGCAAGGCCCGAAATCGCGGCAATCGCGCTGACATACACAGTACGCTTTTCGGGTGGCGACGAGCCGATCATCAGATTGAACTGGGTCAGCCCGACGCCTGCCCAGCCGAGGCCGGAAAACAAGTTCAGCGTCACGACGATCAGCTTGGTGACGGAAATATGCAGCCCGCCCGCGCTGTCATAGGCCCAGAGGCCAGAGATGCCGTCAGGCGCGGCGAGTATCCACAAAAGCGGCGGCACGAGAACCAGGCCGGAGCTGATCATCAGAACTGGCTTGTTGCCATACTTGTCGGCCAAATACCCCCACAGCGGCATACTTGCCAGCGACGCCAAAGTCGCCACGGCAGTTAAAAGCTGGAACGCCGTGTAGTTCAGGTGCAGGTATTGGAGCTGGTAGACTGTGAAAAATTGCCCGGCAACGGACTGCCCCACCACCATTGCCGCGAGAAATGCCATGACGCGGCGGAAATTGGGGTCGGCAAACGGCGCTTTGTAGTAGGCGAGCGCATCGACCGCCTTTCCGCCCGCGCTGGGCTTCATTTGCGGCACATCGGGACTTCGCAAAATCAGCCCGAACGACCCCAGCGCAAAGACGCTTGCGACCACAAACAGAACTGCAAACGCTTCCGGTACGCTTCCTGCATGGCGCTTCGTGGCCGAGTCCAGAAAGTAGCCGCCCAAAATCGGCACGACCAGCCCCACCCAGCCGGCGTACATATTGCGCTGCCCAAAGTACCGGCCCCGGCTGCCTTCCGGGACGACATCGGTAATCCACGCGGTCCACAGCGGCGCGGCGACATTCATGCAGAGGGCGGAAAGAAGTGTCAGCAGCAGAAACGCCCCGACCCAGAGTGTCTTTGGCAGCACGAACGGGATGAGCAGCATCGGCACCCAAAGCAGGCGGCTGATTGTCGAAAACCAGGCAATAAGCTGTTTGCGCTCGCCGTAGCGCTGGGCCAAAAACGACGAAAAAAGCTGCACCAGACCGGCAAACGCCGGGATGCCACCCAGAGCGCCTAGCCAGAACGCGCTGCACCCCAGAAACAGAGCAAAGCCGGTCTGGAACGCGCCGCCCGTAAGCTGGCCCTGCGCGGAGGCCATGCAGCCTTCCAAAGTAGACAGCCGCAGGCCGCGCTGGATTTGCAGCCGGGTCAGCCCCGGCGGCGCGTCCGGGGCAGTTTCAGTTGAGGTTTCGTCTGGTATTTCGGGAACTTGGAGAGTCACGCTTTTCCGTTAAGCCTGGACACTCTTTATTCCTGCATGGTTTTTGCTGTGGGCGGGAGAGGGCGTAAAGAAAAGAGTAAAAAGAAGGGCGTGAAGGAATGAGGGCGTGAACGCCCTCGCTGGGGGGGTGAAGCGCCGAGACGCCACCTATGTGGCAGAAGAGTGGAAGAAGAGCGTAATCCGAAATCTTGTCCCGCGCAGGCGGGACCTCAGCATCCGCGCCCCCCTGCGAAGGCGTTCACGCCCTCGTTCCTTCACGTCGCCTTTTCACACCTTCGCTACTGTCTCGGCGGGTAGTTGGGCGGATAATTTGGCGGATAGCCGGACGGCGGCGCTTGTCCGGGCAGCCAGCCTGTCGGCTTGCCGACGAAGTAATAAATAATCGCGCCGAGGCCGTGCAGGAAAAACACCACTAGCAGCCAAACGATTTTCATGTTCGGCTGCGGAAACTCACGCCGGGCGACATCAACAATCTCGACAATCCAGAAAACAGCGGAGGCAAGTGCAAGCAGGATAAAGAAGACGTAAATAACAATAATGCCGTCAACAAGGCCCGGCGCAAGATTAGGTGAATTGTTCATAAACGCCTTCCATTCCAACCTTTCTCAATCAGTAGGTACTGCTTGGTATGACACGTGGTTTCGGAAAAGGTTGCATTCTCAAGAGAACCTGGCACTGGAAGTGCCGATCTACTCTGGAATGGAAGTCCCTGCGGGACTAAATGCCGTCAGCATTCTGCCCTTCAGTATTGGGGACACTTTCACTCGATAGTAGACCGGCACTTCCAGTGCCAGTTCCTAACTTCACGGCAGGCGGATTGTAACGCAGGCAGACAACTACCGCGCCCAGGACCGAGCTGCCAATGAAACCAAGCCAGGCAAGAGGCGGAAGAAATTTGCCACCGTACACGAGAGCGAAGCTGAGGTATAGCCCAATTAAAGTCTTTCTCAACAACCGCTCTGTCGGCGTCTTGACAACATAAGGAAAGCTAAGCAAATAAAGCCCAAAGACTGGAGCGAAAGGTTCGAGCGGCCAGCGCAACAGCATTGCAGAGAAAGCAATGCCTGAAACTACCCCAATCAGCGCAAGCCATTTGTTTTGAACAAAATAATCTTTTGTCAACAGACACATTGCCATCAGCCTCTTTTTCTAAAGTGCGGCGTTAGCCGGCAATCAAATCATGCAGGCGCTGGATGTTGACTTCGTGCATGGTGTCGCTGTCGGGGGTTTCGACGATCATCGGCAGGCCGGCGAGACGCGGATCGTTGACCAGCAGGCGGAAGGCTTCTAAACCGATTTCGCCTTCGCCGATATGGGCGTGGCGGTCGGCATGGCTGCCGAAGGCTTTTTGCGAGTCGTTGGCATGGATCACTTGCAGCCACTTCAGGCCGATAATCTCGTCAAATTGGCGCATGGTTTCGGCGTAAGTTTCAGGAGTGCGGATGTCGTAGCCTGCCGCGAAGATATGGCAGGTATCAAGGCAGACAGCAAGGCGCTCCGGGTTCTGGACGCCATTGATAATGGCGGCGAGCTGCTCAAATTTGCCTCCTAAATAGGTCCCCTGCCCTGCCGTGGTTTCTAACGCAACTCGCACTTTTGCACCTGCCGTCTGCTCGTGAATGCTGTTGAGGCTGTCAATCAGCCGGGCAATGCCGATGTCTTCTCCCGCCCCGCCGTGTGCGCCGGGATGCGAAACCAGAAAATTGACGCCGAGCGCTTCGGAACGCTCAATTTCAGCCCGAAATGCCGCCCGCGACTTTTCTAATACGTCGCTGCCCGGCTCGGCGGCAAGGTTGATTAAGTACGAATCATGCGCGACGGTTTTGGTGATCTTGTTTTCGGCGACAACTTCTTTAAACTTTTCCGCGACTTCGGGCTTGATGGACGGCGCACGCCACTGGCGCGGGCTGGCCGTGAAGATCTGCACGGCATGGCAGCCAATCGCAACGCCGTCGGTGATGGCGTTGTGCGGCCCGCCCGCTGTCGGCATGTGTGCGCCGAGCAGCGGCTTCAAAAGCGCAGGGATGGGCGTCTCAATGGCTTCACCAAGCAGGGGCTGATTAGTTGTTGTCATAGATTCTCAGGCAAAAGGAGCGTGGGAGTGAACTCCTGCGCTGCGGGCGCAGACGCCTAGTGTCCGCCTGCGCGGACATGGAATAAGACAGTATTCACAAATGAGATAGTATTCACGGTCTTACCGTTCTGCTCCTTTTCCGCGCAGGCGGACATTAGGCGCTTCGCCCACAGCGTAGGAGTTCACTCCCACGCTCCTCGGCGTCTGCTTGGTCTTAATCGCCCTTTTGCTGGACGAACGACAGCTTCTTGCTCATGTCCAGCATCCGCTGAACCGGGCGCAGGGCGCGGACACGGACCTCTTCAGGCATGGTGATTTCCGGGCGGCCATCACGCAGGCACAAATAAAGCTTTTCTAATGTGTTCAGGCGCATGTACGGGCAGGACGCGCAGTCGCAGCCGGAATTGGGCGGGGAGCAGAGAAACTCGGCGTCCGGGCGGCTTTGCTTCATCTGATGCAGGATGCCGACTTCGGTGGCGACAATGAACTGTGTCTGCTCCGGGTGCGTTTGAACGTATTTGAGAAGCGCCAAAGTCGAGCCGATAAAGTCGGCCTGATCTAAGACCGCTTCCTCGCATTCCGGGTGGGCAATAAGCTGGGCGTCCGGGTAGGATGCGCGAAGCCCTGCCAGCTTGCGGGCGCTGAACTGCTCATGGACAATGCAGAAGCCAGGCCAGAGGACCATCTCGCGCCCGGTCTGCTTTTCGACCCATTTGCCTAAATGCCGGTCAGGGCCAAAGACAATTTTCTCGTCTTTCGGCAATTGCTCCACAATGGAAACGGCGTTGGACGACGTGACGATAATGTCAGACAGGGCTTTGACGGCTGCCGATGAGTTAATATAGTTGATGACCGTGTGACCGGGATACTGCTTCAGCCAATCGGCATACACATCGGCGGGGCAGCGGTCGGCGAGAGAGCAGCCGGCGTCTAAATCCGGCAGCAGGACCAGCTTGTCGGGGTTTAAGATTTTTGCGGTCTCAGCCATGAAATGGACGCCGCAGAACACAATCGTATCAGCATCGGTGGCCGCCGCCGCCTGGGCCAGCGCGAGGCTGTCGCCGACATGGTCCGCTAAGTCCTGGATGTCGGCATCCTGGTAGTAGTGGGCCAGAATGACCGCGTTCCGCTCGGCCTTAAGGCGCACAATCTCGGCTTCCAAATCAAGTTTAGGGTCAATGCGGCGGACGCGCAGGGACAGGTCGGTTTCCTGCCCAAAGCTCTGCGCCGGCGGGTCGGCCTCGGTTCCATTTGCAGCAGTGCGGGCGAGTGTCAAAGTTTCCATAACCTGAGTATACCTTCTAAAGCGTGAGCGGATAGGAGCGTGAACAAAGATGCGTTCGCTTACCCCAAGAACGGCGCACGCCTCAGCGAAGTTCCTGAACAAACTTTCCCAAAGTTTCTTCTGCAAAAGTTTCTTCTGCAATCTTTGTGAACTTTTCGTTTACCACTTGCGTCTGCACGGCTATGTTGGATCAAACTTACATTGATACGGCCCATCTGCTGCGGCGGGCGGGCTTTGGGGCAGACCCGGCGGAAATTAAAGCAGCGGCGGCGGCAGGCTTAGACGCCACAACTGAAACGCTGCTGCACCCGGAAGCCGTGCCGGAGCATTTGGACGACACGCGCACACTGAACGGCCTGGCCGCTCTGCTGCCGACGCCAAACAACGGCGGCACACCTGTGCAGGCCGTTAAGATGTGGTGGGTTCACCGGATGGTCGCGTCGCCGCGTTCGCTCCAGGAAAAGATGACCCTGTTCTGGCACGGGCATTTCACGTCCAAAGACGGCGGGATGCAGGGCGATCTGCTGTACCGGCAGAACCAAATGTTTCGGGCCAATGCCCTCGGCAACTTCCGCACGCTGACTTTGGCCGTTTCGCGTGACCCCGAAATGCTGCGCTACTTGAACGGCAACACCAATTACAAAGCGCATCCGAATGAAAACTATGGCCGCGAGCTGATGGAGCTCTATACCTGCGGCATCGGCAACTACACCGAAGATGATGTGAAAGCCGCCGCACGGGCATTTTCCGGCTGGAACCTTCGGGGCGGGGACTTCCGCTTTAACCCAAACCAGCACGACAATGACCCGAAGACATTCTTAGGCAAGACCGGCAACTGGAACGGCGACGACATTGTAGACATTTTGGTCGCCCACCCGGCGACCGCTAAGCGCCTCTGCACCCAGCTTTGGGAGTATTTTGCGTACCCAGACCCGGAGCCACAGGTGCTGGCCGCGCTGACGCAGACTTATTACGCCAGCGGCTACGATATTCGCGCCGTGATGAGCCGCATTTTACGCTCTAAAGCATTTTATTCGGACAAAGCGCGGTTCGCGGTGATCAAGTCTCCGGCGCAGTATGTGGTCGGCAGCGTCAAGATGCTGGGCTTAGACAAAGCCGTCGAGCTTGCGCTCTCAGACATCACACCCGCCAATGAAATGGCGTATATGCCGGCGTCAACCACCATGCCTGCCGCGCCGGTTCCGGCCATGCCGAACCTCGCCGCGCCTGCCGTAACGGCGCAGCAGGCGGCGGGCCGCAAGCTGGCAATTTTAGCGGGCCTGCCCGGCGCAATGCGGAACATGGGCCAGGACCTGCTCGCCCCGCCGACCGTGAAAGGCTGGGACGGCGGCGAAGCCTGGATTAACACGTCTACGCTGCTGGCCCGGATTAACTTTGCCAATGCGCTGTCCAATTCGCGCCAAATGTTTGGCGGGCAGCTAATCCGCGTGACGGATTACTTGCAGCAGAACTCGCTTTCGCCGGAAGCCTGGGTAGATTATTTAATTGACACGCTCGGCCCGCTGCCCCTCTCGCCCGCCACGCGCCAGACTTTAGTGGATTTTGTGAACAGCACTGACTCGGCCAACCCGGCAGCCCCAGCGCCAATGCTCCAAAACACGCAGTTTGTCCCCGGCAAGTTTGGGCGCGGACGCCGCGCTCAGGGTGATCCGTATGCCCGAACACGAAACCTTGCCCCCGGCGGCCTGGAAGGCCGCCTCCGCGCCGTGATCCCACTGGTCATGGCGACGCCTGAATACCAGGTGTGCTGAAAGGCCCAGGATTGAAATCCCGTGAGGCCCAGGATTGAAATCCTGGGCTGAAGAGCCTGCGGCTGATTGTCCTGCGGACAAGAAGATAATCTCGCAGTTGGCATCTTCTGTCCACAGGACAGCCGGCGCGAAGCGCCCTCCAGCCCAGGATTTTAATCCTGGGCCAATGCTAAACAACTCTGTTTTCTCAATAGGAGCCATATTATGCCAGTCACACGCCGAGATTTTATCAAAAAAAGCGCCACCACCGTTGCCGTCGGACTTGCCGTTCCGCCCTGGCTCGCCAAAATGGTGTGGGCTGACTCTGTCGCCGACAACGCGCTTGCGGCCAGCGGCCAGGCAGCGGGCCGTTCTTTGGTCGTCATTCAGTTGACTGGCGGCAATGACGGCCTCAACACGGTTGTCCCTTACTCAAACTCGATTTACAAAAGCGCCCGGCCTGTGCTGGCCCATAATGCCGACAAGGTGCTGCATTTGACCGACACCATCGGCCTCAGCCCGGTGATGGGCGGCATGAAGACCCTCTACGATCAAGGCCGGCTGGCAATTGTGCAGGGCGCAGGCTACCCGAACCCGAACCACAGCCATTTCCGCTCTATGGAAATCTGGCAGACCGCCGAGCCGGAAAAGCTGGGAACCGAAGGCTGGGTCGGGCGCTACTTGGACGCGATCCGCAGCGGGCGCACCTCGCCCCTAACTGGAATCAACATCGGCAACGAAGCCAGCGAAGCGTTCACCAACGCTCACGCGGCCGTGCCGAGCATTCAGGGCCTCGCAAACTTTGGGGTCGTTTTCCCCGGCAACGCCGAAGGTCAGGCCCGCACCGCCGCGCTGAAGCAGGTCCAGATGGGCGACTCTAACACGCCTTACGGCAAGTTCTTCCAGGACACGGCCGCCGAAACTTACGACAGCGCCGACAAGATTTCGGCGGGCATCAAGCAGTACCATTCTTCGGTGCAGTACCCGCCTTCCGCCTTTGGAAAAGGAATGCAGGAGATCGCCCAGTTGATCGCCGCGAACTTAGGAACGCGCGTTTACTACATCTCGACCGGCGGCTTCGACACGCACGCCCAGCAGATTCGCCGCCATGACCTGCTTTGGCAGGACGTTTCCGATACCCTGCTGGCGTTCCAGACCGATCTCGAAGGCATGGGCGCGGGCGACCATGTGCTGACACTGGCGTTCTCCGAGTTCGGGCGGCGCGTCCACGAAAACGCAAACGGCGGCACGGACCACGGCACGGCGTCAGAGATGTTCATTCTCGGCAAGCCGGTCAAAGGCGGCCTGTACGGCCAGTATCCGAGTCTCGCGGATTTAGACGCGGGAGACTTAAAGTACACCACCGACTTCCGGGCCGTCTATGCGACGGTGCTGGACCGCTGGCTCGGAACCAACAGCGAGATTGTCTTAGGCAAGCGCTACGAAGACCTGAAATTTGTCTAGTCTGCGAATTCACAGCGAGGGAATGAACTCCACTCGCTTCCTTTACTGCTACTGCTGGAGGCCATGATGCACTGCTGCCGTTTTTATGCTTATTGTATGCTGCTGACGCTTGCCGCGCCGCTGTGGGCTGACCCATCGGTTCCGGCGGCGAGTTCGGCGCAGCCGGTGCTGGACGGGCTGGTCGGGAAGCATCGGGTGATCGGCTTTACCGAGCGCGGCGGCAAGCGGTTTTTAGGGCGGGTGCTGTCGGGCGACCACGGCCTCTATGTCGTGCAGACGTTCCATTATGTTTCCGCACCGGCGACAGCGACGCAGACGACGACGCAGACCGGTTATGTTCCCTCCGGGCGCTTTGGCCGTCTGCGGCCTGTCAGCCGCCGGGTAAAGAACCAAGTGACGACGCAGAAAACAATCGCTGACGCGGTGGCGATCCGGGCGCTCGTCAGCGGCGTTGCCGGGCCGACGTTCCGGCCCGCCGAGCAGCCGGCAGGACGCGAGATGGTTTCTCCGGCGGACGTGACTTATCTTCAGGAGCTTCTCCCGCCCCCTGCGGCGGCTTCCGCGCCCGCGGCTCCGTCCGCTCCTGCCAGCACGGCGGCAGCGCCGGCAAGCGTGCCTTCCAGTACACCGGCTGCCGTGCCCCCGGCTGCCGCAAGGTGGACTTTGAAGACACTGTGGGCCGCGCCGAAATAGTTTAGCGCACGTTCAGCTCAAAGGTCTGAACGGAGTTTGGGGCAAGCCAGGCGCGAAGCCGCTTGCCGTTCAAGAGAAGACTGCCCTGGCGGGCGTATTTTTGACCGCCGGGGCGTGTCTCTGTCGTCCAGCACGCCACGGGGCCGGAAACGGCCCTGAAGCGCGATAGGTCGTAAGTGAGCCAGCGTCCGGCGGCGCGGTTTACTGTCACCAGAACCAGTTTCTGCCCGGCATGATCTTGTGCAGCAACAGTGCTGTCATCACCCGTGTCTAACAGGGTCATGCCGGGCCGGATATGGCGCGAATACTGGGCCAGCACGAAATACTTGGGGTTTACCGGGCCGATTTGGGCGCGGCTGAGGTCTGATTGAACCAGGCCCCACCCATTGCCGTCCAGTGGCTGCCAGTAGCACCATGCGGTCGGATGCAGGTAGCGCAAGTCCAGCGCGAGGTTAGCGGCAAGCGAGAGGCCGCTGCCATCGCCTTCGCCGTACTCGGAGTTCCAAAGCTCTTTCAGCATGACCGCGCCGAGCAGCAGATCGCGCCGCCCGCCGCCGTACTGGTAACCATGCACGTTGACCCGTCCGACCTGGGCTTTCACGGCTGGGCTGAAACTGTTCCAGGTGCGGAGCGCGTCGTCGTAAGTGTTTTCGTCCGAGGCCGCGACTTTAATTTTGGACAAGCCATGCCCGTCAAGCTCTTCCCGCAGGGCGGCAATAACGACCGCCTGCGTTGCGGCGTCAAAGTGGCAGCCTTCCTGCGTGCCGTGGCTGTTCCACCAGGCGGCGATCGGCTCGTTGAACGCTTCCACTGAGTCAAATTTGATGCCCCAGTGGTCGGCAGCGTGTTTTGCAATCGCCGCAAGGTAGACCGCATGGCGGCGCTGGCTTAACGGCTGGAGATTGTCTTCCGCGCCATTGTCCGCGCCGGACGGGTTATGGTTGCGGCACATCCACCACAGCGGCGAATTGGAAAACAGCTCGAAGTGGGACGCGCCTCGGTCCCGCGCTTTTTGGAGCATCAGCCGCTGGTTTTCATCCACGCTCCAGTCCCAGCCGCCGGAAGCGGGGTCGGCGCGGTGTGGGTCAAGCCAATAACCCTGCATCTGCTTGAACGCCGGAATGCGCGGCGACGCCTGCATGACGCGGCCATCCACGGCGCTTGCCGTGCATCCGCCGGCATTGTAGCGGGCCACGGAAAGGCCGAGGCCGGGCAGGGACTCGCCGTTGAGCGTTACGGATTTTGTCGTGAACAGCAGATCGGCAATGTCATCGCGGCTGCCGAAAACGCCGGCCCACCAAGCGAGCGAGCAGCCCCACCCCTGCCATGTTCCCCAGCCGGCGTCTGGATTAATGGAAAGCAGGGCCGCGGCAGGGGCCGCGCCGAGGCCGGACAACAGGGGAATGCCCCCCAGAAGCCGCAGCAGCGCCGCGCGGCGTGTTATCAAAAGTGTTTGGTCCATGTGAAACATTTTTGCACAAATTCCGGTACAAAGTGACATGAACAAGGATTTGAACAAAGCAGGCTTGGAAATCCGGCAGACGTGGCAGCGGCTTGGGATTTTGTCCGGGGCGGCAATTCTGGCGGCAGCTTCTCTCGCCGGGAGCGTGGCCGCAAAGCCTGCGCCGCATCCTAAATCTTCGCAGTCTCACCCTATGCACCTTACTCCCACACCTGCGGCTCCGACGCCTTCCGGCTACCGCCTTCAAGCAGAAACAGAGACAGACTGGATTCAGGCGCACTTTTACGACACTGGCGTCCGCCGCTACCATCCGAGCTACCCCCCAAAGGCCGGTGAGCTTCCTTACGACTTCATGTGGGGGAACGGCGTGCAGTTCACCGTGCTGGCCGCCGCCGCGAAGGAAGACCCGGCCAAGTACCGGACGGACCTGGACAATTTCGCATCGGGGCTGTCGGCCTACTGGGACTCAGAGGCGCTAGTTCCCGGCTACGAAGCTTACTGCTCCGGGCCAGGCAGCCAGGACAAGTATTATGATGACAACGAGTGGATGGTGCTGGGTCTCACAGAAGCGTACCAGAACACCAACGACCCCAGGTTCCTGCAAATGGCCCGTGCGACGCAGGAGTTCGTGTTAAGTGGGTGGGACGACGTTCTCGGCGGCGGCATCTACTGGAAGCTGGATCACCACTCCAAAAACACCTGCTCCAATGCCCCCGCCGCCGCCGGCGCACTGCGGCTGCTTCAAGTCGCCGGAGACCGCACTCAGGGAGACTGGGCGCTGCGGATCCGGGACTGGACCCAGGCCAAGCTGCGAGACACGGACGGGTTGTATTGGGATAATCTCCAGATCGGCGGGCCGACCGGCAAACGAAAGTTTACTTACAATACGGCGCTGATGATCCGCACCGACATTTTGCTGTACCAGCTTCGCGGCATCGGGCAGGACCTTCAGGAAGCCCGGCGCATGGCGGATGCCTCGCTGGCCTACTGGACCGACCCAGCGACCGGCTCCCTGCAAAGAACCGAAGACTCTCCGCGCTTTACCCATTTGCTCTGCGAGGCGCTGCTGCGCCTTTATGATGTCACCCATGACGTGCGCTACCTCAATGCGGTCCGGCAGCAGGCGGCATTCGGGGACAAGTACGCCCGCGATCCGCAAGGCGGCTACTTTGACCACTGGACTTTGGCCCCGCACCACGCAAACGAAACAAAATCGCTGATTGAAAACTCCTCTGCGGCACGGCTCTTGTGGCTGCTTGCGCCTTACCCCAATGCCCGCGAGCTGACAGCGGAAGGCCGGGAAGCGGCAGGGCGCGGCCAGGAAGCAGCGGCGGAAGGGCTGCTGCGTCAGGCCGCCGACAGCGACCGGGACGCCGTCGAAGCCCGCTTCTATCTTTATAAAGTGCTGGCGCGGGCCAAGAAGCCGGAAGCGGAGGCGGAGGCCACGAAACTGACTGATCTGGCGCAGAACCCGGTGCTGGCCCAGCGACTCAAATCCGCCGGCTGGCAGCAGCCATAATTGTTAGCAGCCATGAACGGCTTTCTAGGGTAAAATAGACGCGGTATCCTCATGCGCTTTTCCCCCTGGACCAATAACTTGATGCGTCCCCTGCCGGAGGCCGCTGCCACGGCACGGACGATGGCGCTTGTTCTGGCGAGTGTTGGCACGTCCGCCCTGATCCGGTTCCTGCTGAACCCGATATTCGGCAGCCGCGTTGCATTTATCATGTTCTTCCCCGCCGTCGTTTTCAGCGCCTGGCTCGGCGGCTGGGCGGGAGGGCTGGCAAGCCTCGCGCTTTCCGCTCTAGCAGCGGTTTACTTGTTTCTCAGCCCAAACCATGCGCTTGTAATCTCCAGCCACACGGACCAGCTGACGCTTGTTGTCTTCATTGTGGTGGGATTGAGCATTTCTGCAATCAGCAGCGCCCAGCACAAATCCCAAAAAGATGCCGAAGAAGCGGCCAAAGAAGCCGGGCGCAGCATGGACGCCCTGCGGGACAGCGAGACACGCAAATCCGTCATTCTGGAAGCCGCTTTAGACTGCATCATCACCATTGACGGCGAAGGACATATTGTTGACTTCAACCCGGCGGCGGAAGAGACGTTCGGCTACCACGCTTCAGATGTCAAGGGTAAACCCATTGCTGAAACAATCATCCCGCCGTCCCTGCGGGGAGCGCATCACGCGGGATTTGCCCACTACCTCGCCACCGGCATCGGTCCGGTGCTGGGAAAGCGGATTGAAGTGATCGGAATGCGGAGCGGCGGCGAAGAGTTCCCCATAGAAGTCGCCATCGTGCCGATACGCCAAAACGGCGACTTAGGGTTTACGGCGTACCTGCGCGACATCAGCGGACGCAAGGCGCTGGAAGCCGAGCAATCGCGCCTGGCGGACGCAAACCGCCTGCTGCTGGACTCCACCGGCGAAGGCATCTACGGCATTGATACAACAGGGCGTTTTACGTTTGTCAACCAAGCCGCCGCCCGGATGCTGGGCTACGCCGCTGGCGACCTGATTGGAAGAAGCGGCCACAGCCTCATCCACGGCAAGCGTCCGGATGGAGCGCCTTACCCGGAGCAAAACTGCCCGATTTATAAGGCTATCCAAAGCGGGTTAAGCGTCCAAGTGGAAGACGAAGTGTTCTGGCGCAGCGACGGCAGCGCTTTCCCCGTGCTGTACACCGCTGCGCCGATTATCGCCGAAGCCAGTCCATTAGGAGCCGTAGTGACGTTCTCCGACATCAGCGAGCGCCGGGAGATGGAGCAAGAAAGGGAGCGCATCTCGGAACGGGAGCATCGCATCGCCGAGCAGCTTCAGGAAGCGCTTCAGCCGGCGATTCCGCATCAGGTTCCGGGGTTGGAGATGGCCGACTACTACCAGCCGGCTTTGGAAGAGGCCGGGGTCGGTGGGGACTTTTTAGACGTGTTCGCGGCAGACAAGGGCATTACGTTTTTAGTGGCCGGCGACCTGAGCGGCAAGGGCCTGGCGGCGGCAAGCCAGGTTTCTTTAGTCCGCAACATGCTTCGGTTTGCGCTGTACAACGGGCGGACACTGAGCGGCCCGGTCACGACCCTCAGCCGCACTTTGGTGAACAATGACCTGCTGACTGGTTTTGCGACCCTGTTTGTCGGGCGCTACGAAGCGGCGGAGCGGCGGCTTACTTATGTCAACTGCGGCCAGGATGCCGGGCTAATCCTTCGCGCCGCCACCGGGCAGGTTGAGGCTCTGCCGCCGACCGGTCCGGTGCTGGGCGCGTTCCCGGAAGCCGAGTACGCCGAAGAAACGCTCTATTTAGGACCCGGAGACATTCTGGCTGTTTTCACGGACGGCCTCACTGAAGCCGGCCCCAGCCGAACAGCGCTCCTGGGCGGGGATGGTGTGGCTGCGCTCCTCAGCAGCTCGCCGCTAATGGCGGGCGCAGGGGCCATTGTCTCGCACCTCATTTCCGGCGTAGACGCCTACGCGCAGAGTGGAGTACGCGATGACCAGTGCCTGCTGGTCGGGATTGTGAGCTAGCAGAAATTCAGGGCCGGAAGCGGGCGGTTGAAACCGCAGCAACAATTGCCCGAAGTCCGCCTGCGCGGACTGGGATGAAGGTCCTAACCTGCGGAGGCAGGTTTCGCGGTCTTGTTGCTGCGGTTTCAGCCGCCCGTTCTCGTTATTGACAGCCTACATCGTGCCGTACTTACCCTTTGCAGCATTGGCAACCGCTTTGTCCGGGTTCTTGTCGAACATCGGCTTGCAGGCGGGGCAGCAGAAGTAGTACGTCTTGCCCTTGTAAGTCTCATGGGCGGCGGCAGCACTGACTGAGCTGATCTTTTCGCCGGAAACTGGGCAAATCAGCGCGGCGGTCTTCGCGGGCGCTTTTGGGGCAGGAGCCGGACTTGCGGAAGCAGTTTGGGCAAGCGTGACGCAGGCAAGCAGAGCAGCGGGGAGTGTTTTCATAATTTTGGTTAGGCTTCTTTCTAAAGTCGAACGGTTTTCAGGCGCAGAGAGTTTGTCACGACGGCGACGCTGGAAAAGGCCATCGCCAGGGCAGCCAGCATCGGGTTCAGCAGGCCGAAGGCTGCAAGTGGAATGCCGACAGCGTTGAAGATGAAGGCCCAAAACAAGTTCTGGCGGATAATTTTCATGGTCCGGCGTGACAGCAGGAGCGCGTCGGCAATGCCGCCTAAATCAGAGCGCAGCAGGGTGATGTCGGCGGCTTCCAGCGCCACATCCGATGCCCGGCCCATCGCAATTCCTAAATCGGCCAGCGCCAGCGCGGGGGCATCGTTGACGCCGTCACCGGCCATTGCCACCTGCATTGTACCATGCTCCTGCCACTCTTTGACGGCGGCGGCTTTTCCTTCGGGCTGAACGCCCGCTTTCACTTCCGCAATGCCGACTTCCGACGCCACCGCTTCCGCGACCCGCCGGCTATCGCCAGTCAGCAGCATCACGCTCAGACCCATCGCATGAAGCCGCGCGACCGCAGCTTTCGCACCGGGACGCACCGTGTCCGCGACAGCCAGAACGCCGGCTTCATCCTGCCCGACGGCCACCAGCACGGCGGTCTTGCCTTCCGCTTCCAGCCTGGCTAAATCGCCCGCTGCCGACGGAGAAAGCACAACCCCAGATTGGGCCAGAAGGGCCGGCGTTCCCACAAAAACTTTTCGCCCCTCCACTGTGGCTTCAATGCCGAGGCCGGGGAAATTGCTGAACGCCTCCGCCGGGACCAAATCGCCGCCTGCACCCGCCACAATCGCCGTCGCCAGCGGATGCTCAGAAGCCGTCTCCGCCGCTGCCGCCAGCCGCAGCAGCCCCGCACGGTCTAGGCCGTTGTGCAGCACCACATCGGTCAGTACGGGTTTGCCCAGCGTCACCGTGCCGGTCTTGTCCAAGATGACCCGGCCGATTTTGTGCGCCCGCTCTAACGCTTCGCCGTTTTTAATCAGAATGCCAAGCGCCGCGCCGCGCCCGACACCGACAATAATTGCGGTCGGCGTCGCCAGCCCCAGCGCACACGGGCAGGCAATCACCAGTACCGCGACGGCAGGCACTAACGCGCCCGCAATGCCGGCATGGAGCACCAGCAGCCAGACCAGAAACGTCAGCAGCGCAATTCCCAGCACGGCAGGAACGAAGACGGCGGCGATTTTGTCGGCCAGCCGCTGGATTGGTGCTTTGCTGCCCTGCGCGTCTTCGACCAACCGCACCATGCGGGCCAAAACCGTGTCTGCGCCGACAGCCTCTGCTTTAAAGAGCAGCGTCCCACCGCCGTTCACCGTGCCGCCGATGACCTTATCGCCAAGCGTCTTCTCAACAGGGAGGCTTTCCCCAGTCAGCAGCGACTCGTCTATGGAAGACGCGCCGCCGACAACCGTGCCGTCTACGGCCACTTTTTCGCCGGGCCGCACCCGAACGGTCTGCCCTGGCTTGAGCAGCTCAATTGGGATGTCGCGCTCTTCCCCGGAGTCCGGCACCAGCCGGGCCGTCTTCGGGACCAGCGCAATCAGCGACTGAATGCTGTTGGATGCCCGCCGCTTTGCGCCCGCTTCCAGCCAGCGGCCCAGCAAAATCAGCGTCACGATAGTTCCGGCGGTCTCAAAATAGACCTGCGGCTGCCGGGCAAAAACCAGCGACGCCAGGCTGGACACATACGCCGCCGACGCGCCCAGCGCCACCAGCGTGTCCATTGTCGCCGCGCCGCCGTGGGTGAGCGCGTTCCACGCGCCCGCGTAGAACTGCCGTCCGAAGCCGAATACGGCCAGCGCAGTCAGCGCCGCAAACAGCCAAAGCACCCCTCGCGGCTCGGCCATTATCCCCATGCCGGCCATAGAAAACGCCAGCACCGGCAAGGTCAAAACTGCCGCACCAATGAGATTGACCAGCGCCGGGTCAAATCGCCCCACGCTTTCCGCAGGCTTGATGCCCGCCGCCGGGGACGCCCCGTAGCCGGCCTTTTCCACAGCGGCAACAAGCGCGGCTGTTTGAACCTGCGCCGGGTCAAAATAGACCGACGCCCGGTTGGTCGCAAGATTGACGGCGGCTTCTTCCACGCCCGGCACTTTTTTGAGGAAGCGCTCAACGCGCCCGACGCAGGACGCGCAGTGCATCCCGGTTAAGTCCAGCGTGCAGGTTTCCATCATTAAGCTGCCGCCTCGTAGCCTTCGTCTTCTACGGCAGTCAGCATTTGGCTGAGTGAGACTCTCGCCGGGTCATACGTCACCGCCGCCTGCGCGGCATCCAAATCTACGTTTGCGGCCTGCACCCCGTCCAGCGCGGTTAAGGCCCGCGTCACATGGCCGACGCACGCCTTGCAGGACATTCCCTGCACTTGTATTTTCGCTTCCATCGATTGCTCCTACTTTACTTAGATTATTTCTAACAAATTGTTTCTAAATTACTTCAAGAAGCGTCCCAGCGAGACGCGCACTTCTTCAATCAGCTCCTTCTGGGTCATCTGGGCGGCGCACTCGTGCTGGGTTTCCGTGCCATGCCCGGCGACGCAGCCTTGAATGTGGCCCGTCAGCAGCTCGACACCCATCGCGTCCAGCGCAGAGCGGACCGCAGCGACCTGGGTGAGAATGTCCACGCAGTAGCGGTCATCTTCCACCATCTTCTGGATGCCGCTGACCTGCCCCGCAATTCGTTTGAGCCGGTTCTGGAGCTGCGCCTTATTCTGCATAATCTTATTATACCCCCTGGGGGTACTATATTAATCAGAATAGGGGGAGGAGTTTGATTGTGGGTAAGAGAACTAAACGAAACCACATTGACGGGAGACTTCACAATGCAGTATGCAAGTTTAGGACGGTCCGGCCTCAAGGTCAGCCGCCTGTGTTTGGGAACCATGAACTTCGGCCCGCAGACGACCGAAGAAGACAGCTACGCGATTATGGACCGCGCCTTAGAAATGGGCATCAACTTCTGGGACACTGCCGATGTCTACGGCTGGAAGCAGGGCGAAGGTGTCACCGAGCAGATTTTGGGCCGCTACTTCGCGCAGGGCGGCGGGCGGCGCGAGAAAGTCGTCATCGCCACTAAAGTTTTCGGCGGCATGTCTACCGAAGGCAACAAAGACTGGCCGAACATGAACCGCCTGTCGGCGCTTCATATCCGCCGCGCCTGCGACGACAGCCTCATGCGAATGAAGACCGATTACATTGACCTCTACCAAATGCACCACATTGACCGCGAAACGCCGTGGGACGAAATCTACCAGGCGTTTGAGACTCTGGTGCAGCAGGGCAAAGTTCTCTACTTCGGTTCTTCGAACTTCGCCGGCTGGCACATCGCCCAAGCGTCGGAAATCGCCAAGCATCGCCACTTCTTGGGTTTAGTTTCCGAACAATCTCACTACAATTTGAACGTCCGGCTGCCCGAACTCGAAGTCATCCCCGCCTGCCAAAAGTACGGCCTCGGCCTCATCCCCTGGTCCCCGCTTGCCGGCGGCCTGCTGGGCGGCATCCTGCAAAAAGAAGCCACAGGCCGCCGCGCCGGACGCGACATCGAAGCAGACCGCCCGAAGCTTGAGAAGTGGGAAGGCCTCTGCAAAGACATCGGCGAAAAGCCCGCCGACGTTGCCCTAGCCTGGCTTCTGGCAAACCCCGTCGTCACCGCCCCTATCATCGGCCCCCGCACCATGGAGCAGCTTGACGGTTCTTTGAAAGCCTTAGAAATCACGTTGTCCGAAGACACCATGACCAAGCTCGACGAAATCTTCCCCGGCCACAAAACCGCCCCCGAAGACTACGCCTGGTGATTTTCCATGAACATCGCCGACTTTAAACACAGAGACTGTTTTGCGCTGTTAGACTTGGAAGCGTGTTTCGATTTCAAGACCGAGACGAGCATATCGTTTCAACTTGGCAAACACAGTCGAGACCGTGGCATGTTCAGTGTTCGGGGCTGGTTGGACGTGCATCACCCTGTTCCGGGTGAGTATGTTACGAAAGCATACTTGCGTATTGCTTTGCCTTCCAACTACTTTGGATTTGAGCATAAGTTTCTCGAACTTGAGCAACAGAAAGAGGTCGTCGCGACTGTGTTCAAAGCTCTGCAAATTCCAGGAGAAGAAATCTACGAAGCACACTTCTTCACGCCAGAAAACCAGCAAGTCGTTTTCGTAGAAGAACCGGGCATAATGTATACCTACGGGTCGTAGAGTGCATTGTGTCAAACAAGAAAAAGCGCCGGGCGATTGCCCGGCGCTTTTTTGCTTATGTGTCAGCAGTCACTTCAGAGTAGAGTTCGTGCTGTCCTATAAGCCAGTTGATAGCCTGATGGCGCTCCATAGTAGCCTCTATGCAGAGAGCGAAATCTCCTTCGTCGGCCTCTACTATTGGCGCTTCTCCAATCGCCAAATCGTTGTCAATAAAGCGAAGACCAGTGACATCAAGCGGGCCGAACCAAGCATCACGCGCAAAAGACTGAAAATCCATCGCTTCCGGCTTTAAACCAAAGTTGCGAAGACGCCAATGCAGCGCAAAGAGTTGAGCGGAGCAGCGGCGAAGTTCTTCGGCTGGACGCAAAGCCGCCTTTATCATTGCCGCCTTCGCATCGTCCTGAAGGTAGCCGATGGAGTCTGCAACCTCTTTCGGGTCAACAAGCGCATCATAAGTCGGCAGTTCAGCAAGTCCTAATGACCAGGCTAAGACGGCCAGCCCTTCCGAACGCCAACTTGCTTCACCAGCTTGCTGTGCGGTAATGGTTCCCAACGGGGATTGCAGCAAATTGTGTTCCTGCGGCTCTGCTTCTGTGGACGCTCCAACATGAGTTAGCCAGCTTCTGATTTTCAGACGTAGCGTATCGGCATCAGCGCTGCCTGCATCCTGTTCTAAAAATCCGCGAGCGACAACAGCCGATAACACAAGCCCCCGAGCATAAACCCGTTGTGGTTGCGGCGGTATCGGTTCATCCTCTGGCTCTTCATTTTCTGTCATGTTGTTGCTTCTCCACTTTTGGCTTGAACAGTTATGGCGCTTTTCCCGATGTCCACCAAAACGACAGGCGGGCCGGTGTCAGTCAGCGTCATATATGCCCCTGGCGCTGTTTCTCATCCATAATCTTGCCAAATTCTTCTTCAGAATTCTCAGCATAATTCGACATCTGCCCCTTGTTTTGCACCCGGCTGTCTACTGTGCCAATAAGTCCTTGCAGGGCTTCCGCCAGCGTCATCCCCTCAAATTTTGAGGGAGCAAAAGCAGGCGGATTTGCTTGAAATTCCTGCCGAGCCAATGTCAGCAGGTAATCGCTCACCTGCTAGCCGCGCTCGGCGGCGGCGGCTTGCAGACGGGCGGCTTCTTCCGGGCTGACTTCCAGCGTGACGGTCATGGCGTGTCTTCTTTCTTGTCATCTTTTTTCGGCGGACGCTTGATTGTAATGCCAAGCTCGCGAAGCTGCTTGTCTTCCACTTCCGAGGGGGCGTCCATCATGGGGTCGAAGCCGCCGCCGGATTTGGGGAAAGCGATGACTTCGCGGACATTGTCGTCGTCGGTGAGGTACATGATCAGGCGGTCAATGCCGGGGGCCATGCCGCCGTGGGGTGGTGCGCCGAAATCGAACGCTTCCAGCATGTGGCCGAACTGGTCTTGAATTTGTTCGTCGGTCTTGCCGAGCATTCGAAAGATGCGCTCCTGAATGTCGCGCTTGTGGATGCGAATGCTTCCCGATGCGCCTTCGGAGCCGTTGCAGACCAAATCATACGTATAAGCGCGGCAGGCGGCGGGGTCGGACTCCAGAATGTCCAGATGCTCGGCATGGGGCATGGCAAACGGGTTATGGGCAAAGGTCCAGGTCTTCGAGTCGTCGTCCCACTCAAAGACCGGAAAGTCCGTGACCCAGGCAAAGTGCAGGACATTCGGGTCAGCTAATTTTTGGCGCTTTGCGATTTCCCGGCGCAATAAATCTAACGCTTTGGCGACTATTTCCGGCGTGTCGGCGATAAAGCCGATTAAGTCGCCCGGCTCCGCTTCGGCGAGGGCGACTAAATTGGTAATTTCGTCTTCGGTCAAGAACTTGGCGATGGGCGATTTGACGCCGTCTTCCATGACCAGCAAGTACGCGAGGCCTTTGGCCCCGGTCTCTTTCACGAGTGCCGTCAAGTCGTCTATCTCTTTGCGCGATAAACTTGCGCCCTGCGGGTAGCGCAGCAGCTTGACTTGGCCGCCGCTTGCCAGGGCGTTTTGGAAAACGGAGAACTGCGTGTTTGCGAGCAGCGGCGCGGCGTCTTTGAGTTCCAGGCCATAACGCAGGTCGGGTTTGTCCGTACCGTAGCGGGCCATTGCCTCGTCATAGGTCAGGCGCGTGAACGGGGTCACCACAGACTTGGGCGAAATCTTGGGGATGATCTCGGAATAGAGGGACTCGACCACTTCCAGAACGTCGTCCTGCTCGACAAACGACATTTCCAAGTCAAGCTGCGTAAACTCCGGCTGCCGGTCCGCCCGCTGAGACTCATCTCTAAAACACTTGGCAATTTGAAAATAGCGCTCGATGCCGCCGACCATGAGAAGCTGCTTGAACTGCTGGGGGGCCTGCGGAAGCGCGTAAAAGAGGCCGGGTTCCAGGCGGTACGGCACCAAATAGTCCCGTGCGCCTTCCGGGGACGATTTCGTAAGAACTGGCGTCTCAATCTCCAAAAAGCCGCGCCCGTACATGAACTCTCGAATCAGCCGGATGGCCTCATGGCGCAGGCGCATCTTCTCAAACATCGCCGGGCGGCGCAGGTCTAAATACCGGTACTTCAGGCGCAGAATCTCATTGATGCTGCTGTCTTTTTCTTCGGCAATGGGGAACGGCGGCGTCTTGGACGGGTTCAGGATTTCAATAGCCGAAGCCGCGACTTCAACCGTGCCGTTCGGCAGATGGTCGTTCTCGCTGCCGGCGGGGCGGCGGCGCACTAGCCCCTGAACGCTGAGACAAAACTCGGAGCGGACACGCTCGGCGACCGCCAGTGCGTCCGGCGCATCACCGCCGTCTACCGCGATCTGGACAATGCCGCTGCGGTCCCGCAGGTCCAAAAACGCAATCCCGCCCTGGTCCCGGTTCCGGTTCACCCACCCGTTCAGCGTCACCGTCTGCCCGATCATTGATTCCGAAACGATGCCGCAATTTACTGTCCGCTGCCATTCTGCCACGATTTAGTCTCCCCTACCCCGCTTTGGGTTCCAAGTGTGGGTGTTAGTATACCACACTGACGTTTGGGAGAGGAAAAAGGCTCAGACAAGAAAAGAGCGAGGGAGTAAACTCCTCTCGCTGCATTGCATCCTTCGGATGTAAGACCCATAGACATTGGGCTTTTCTTTCGTCCGAAGGACGCCATTCAGCGAGAGGAGTTTACTCCCTCGCTCCTCTTCGCTTAACTTAATTCGGCGTGACAACCATCGGCGGCAGCGGGATTTGCTGGTCCAAATGGCCCTGCGGCGACAAATCAATGTCCCAGGTTTTGGCTCCGACACCGACTCCGTTTGTCGGCTGGAACTCAATCGTGTGCTTGCCGGCGGGAAGCTCCGCCCATTGACCGAGTGCCAGCGCGGGGTTAGGCGTGCCGTCCACCTTCACCCAGTACGCGGACGTTCGAACCAGGGTCGGCTTGGGGGCAGCCGGATTGCGGACAATCCAGCCGGAGACCGTGTACCAGCCGACCGCCGGGGCTGTCGGGGCTGCCTGCGGCACGTCTGCGACCACCTGCGGCGGAGCCACCGGCGGCTGGAGCGCGGCCTGCGGCTCAAGCGCCGGGGCGGGAACAGCGGGCGGGACCGAGACAGGAGAAACCGCCGCAAGAAGCGGCGCACCGGTTCGAGTAGTCGCAAGGATGAGAGAGGCAGCGGGCAGCAGCACCTGGCGGCTGACATGAGCGCCGGGAGCCAGTGTGATCCAAAGGCCAGGGCTGCGTCCGAATCCGGAGGCTGCCGACGGCGCAAAGGCCACTAAATGCCGACCGGCCGGCACCGACGCCCAGCCGCCGTGCGTCAAGGCAGGCAGCGGGCGACCATCCACCGTTACTTCCTGGGCGGGGATTGCCTCGGTTTGGGCGTGTCCGCCCGGAGACACCACATCCTGCCGGGCAAAGACCGACAGCCAGGCAACACTGGGAGCAGGACGCAGCTTTGCTGCGGAGGATGCTAAAAAGACTGTCGAAAGATGCTTCGGCTTCGCAAGGCTTGAAAGTGACGGCCTCTCCCGTGAGGCGATGAGCGCCGGGTGACGCCGGTACTTTGGCCGCTCCGTCACCGCACGTTTTGCGACCCGCATGGGAGCCGCATAACGCGGCTCCGGCGCAGCAGGCAGCGCGTGAGCGACAAGTGGAGCATGATGGGCCGGAGCATGATAGACCGGAGCGTGACGGGCAGCAGCAGCGGGCAAGGCGCGGTGAAGAGGCAAGACGCGGGGCAAGGGAAGCGCCGCGACATGGTCTGCCTGCGGCTTGGCTTTCAGCAGCGGCGCAGCTTTCGGCGGCATCTTGGCAGCCAGGGGCGGCTTGACGGCAGACGTCGGGGCGGCAGGCGTAGAGGAAGCCGGCGGCACGGCAGCAATCTGCTGGACAGAATGGGGAGATGTGAGTGCCGGCGCGGACTGTTCGTGGCTCCACAAAAGAGCCGCGCCGCCGGCCAGCACCGCCGCCCCGGCCAAAGCGCCGGTCAGCGCGAAGGTGCGCCGGGAACTCGCCGCCACCGCGCCCTGTTCGGGAGCGCCGGACGCCGCAACGACTGCCGAGCGCAGGGCGGACGCGAACTGGCCTGCCGACGGATAACGCGCAGCGGGGTCTTTTGCGAGGCCGCGCCGCACGGCGGCGTCAACGCCCGGCGCAATATCGGCGCGGCGGGAACGCAGTGTCGGCGGCTCCGAGAATACCTGCTGGTGCATGACCGACAAATGCGACTGCATGGAGCTGTCGGCGGCGGGAAAGGGCGGCGTTCCGGTCAGCGCGAAGTACGCTACGGCCGCCAGTGAATACACATCGCTGCGGGCGTCCGGGACGCCCGTGCCTTGCACTTGTTCCGGGCTTGCGTATTCAATCGTTCCCAGCATGTCGCCGTGGACTGTCAAGGGGGTAGACGTATTAATATGGGCCACGCCGAAGTCAGTTAGGCGGGCCGGACCATGCTTCGGCAGCAGGATGTTTGTGGGTTTGACATCTCGGTGGACGATGTTCTCGGCGTGAATGAGGTCCAGTCCGGCGGCAATCCCTTCGATAATCTGGACCGCGCGGGCCGCCGGAAGAGGCCCGTCCGCCGCAATGAGAGCATCCAGCGTCTGCCCCGGCACATACTCCATAATCAGCGCCGACGGGTCACCGTCATGGAAGGAATACAGCGCGACAATGTTGGGATGGCGCAGCTTCGCCATGACCGACGCTTCGCGGCGGAAGCGGTCTGCGGCTACCGGATCACCGCCGGTTTGCAGGACTTTCACAATAACGTCATGCCGGTGAGTCCGGTCCCAGCCCCGGTAAACCGCGCTGTACGGTCCCCGGCTCAGGGCCGGGGTCGTCAGGCTGATGCCGGGCAGCTCCGGTGGGGTCAGCGCGGCGGCATCACGGCCCGCCTCGTCCGGCTGCGTATTTTGATCGCCGTTTCTCATTCCAGAATTCTCTTTCTACGAGAGTGTCACTGACAAAGAGTTTACCTGGAATTAAGAGTGAAGAAACACTGCCGGATTGACGGCAGGTTAAAAGAGTGAGATTTTAGCGCTAGTTTGCTGAAACCCAGTATTTGCTCACAGGCGCCGGTGCGCCAAGTTCGGCAGAACGGTAGGCCGCCAGCGCTACTGCCAGCGCCGCCAGCCCGTCTTCACCGGTCGCCAGCAGCGGCGCAGGCTGCCCGGAAGTCAGCCGCAGAAAGTCTGAAATGAGGCCGGAATCGGTGTCGCTGCCCCAATTGACCCAGGATGCGCCCTCGTCGTAGAGCGTCAGATTCTGCGCGAACATGTCCAGTTCCAGAACCCCACCTGTTCCCAGCACTTGCAGCGTCACATCACCCCATGTCGGGTAAGAAGCAGGCCGGGACCAGCTTGTGTCGAGAGTCGCAAAGACGCCGCCGTCATAGTTGATCGTCAGGAAGCCGGTGTCTTCCCAGGGCTGATGGTAAAACCCGTGGCCGATCTCGGCGTAGACTTCTACGGCGTCACGCCCCAGCAGATGCCTATTGAGGTCCGCCACATGAACCGTGTGGTCAATCACCGCCCCGCCGCCGGACAGGGCTGTGTCGACAAACCAGCCACCGGGCATCTTGCCATGATTCGTGCCGCGCAGGGCCAGCACATTCCCGATTGCCCCGGACTGCACCTGCTCGCGCAGTCTTTGATAAGCCGGCGAGTAACGGCACGGGAACGCCGTCGCCAGATTGACTCCCGACGCCCGGCAGACGTCAATCATCACCTGTGCGTCTTCTCCTGTCGTCGCCAGCGGCTTTTCGCACAAAATGGCTTTCACGCCTGCCCCTGCCGCCAGCTCGACCAAGCGCCGGTGATGCACGTTCTCGCTTGTGACAATGACGCCGTCTAAGTGCTGACCCAGCAGCGCCGACTCGCTGTCAAAGAACTGCGTACCGAAAGCTTCCGCCTGCCGACTCCCGCGCTCAGGGTCGGCGTCTGCAATCCCCACAAACTCCGCGCCGGGGTGCGCCGCCAGCGCGGCGGCATACGACATCGCGTGCATGTGCGCGAACGAGAGTATGCCAATTCTGAGCGTGTTCACAGCGTCACCACCTTCCCGGTCTCCATCGACTCCAGCGCCGCCAGCCCAATTCGCACGGCTTCCCGCCCTTCGTAAACCGAGACCGGCACCGGCGCATTTGCTTGAAGCGCCGCCACAAACGCCGCAACTTCTAAATAGTATGGATCATCTAAAGAAGCCATCGGGCTTTCCGGGAACGCCACCCCGCCGGTATTCCCTGCCGGGCGCAGCGACGACAGCAGCGGCGCAGTCCGCGCCGAGTCATGCTCCACCAGCCCGCCGTCCCCCGCCACTTCCAGCGTCGTCCGAAAGCCGCTCGGATGCGCCCATGACCCCGTCACATGGCCGACCGCCCCCGACTCAAACCGCAGCGTCACCAGCGCATAATCCATCTTGCCCACATACTCTTGCCTGCCCCACAGCCCTTGTGCAAAGACCCGCGTGACCGGGCCGAATGTCCATCGCAGCCAGTCAAAGTCATGCAAAATTAAATCCAGCGCGACGCCCCCGCTTTGCGCCGGGTCCGCGTACCAGTTCGGACGCCCCACGAGGTTCGGAAACCCGCCCATCCGCGCCGTCCGCACCGCCGCCGGCGTCCCCACCGCGCCGTCGCCCACCAGCCGCTTGGCCTGCGCGTATTCCGGGAAGAAGCGCACGACATGGCCGACCCCCGCCGGCACGCCTGCCTTTTCGACTGCCGCCACTATCGCATCGCACTCCGCCAGCGTCCGCCCCAGCGGCTTTTCCACAAAGATCGCCAGCCCCGCCGCCGCCGCCAACTCCACATAGTCTTTATGCAGCGGCGTCGGCACGCAAATATCAATAATATCCGGCTTGGCGTCAGAAAGCAGCGTCTCCCAGTCGGAATACGCCGTCCCCAGCGCCGCCGCCGCGTCTAAGCGCGGGTCCAGCACCCCCACAATTTCCGCGTCCGGCGTCTGCGCCCACTGCCGCGCATGGACCTCCCCGATATTCCCCGCCCCAATCAGCCCCACCCGATACATCATGTGTTGTTCCTTAAGAGAATCTGTCTCACCACTAACCCAAAACATTATACAGGGAAATAAAGAAGGAAGGCAAGCCATTCAGGTATGATAGGTTTGGGCGGGGAGGAACCAAAGGAAGACGCTAATGAACTGGAACATCACGGAGCGTGAGCGCATCATTGAACAGGCATTGAGCGCATCTACGTCATCCGAAATCCGGCAAGCCACGCAGGAATTACAGCAATGGACACGCACCTATCCCCAGGACTTCGGCATTGTGGATACGTTTGAGGTTCTGTCTCACAAACAAGATTTCGCAGAGGAACGGGAGCAAAGGGCGGAGACACGGGAAGCAGCCACCGCAGGCCATGTGACCTGAGCGGAACACAAGTATTAGGATCTGTGAGTATCCACTGGTTCCTTCACCACTTCGGCGTCCGGCAGCAGCGCCTACTGCCGCGCATAGACATCCCCGATATTCCCCGCCCCAATCAGCCCCACCCGATACGTCCTGTGTTGTTCCTTAGATACTCGTCAAGCCACTCGCGCAGCTTTTCGCTAATGTTACCGCGAAGAACTAGTGTGATTAAGTATTGAGGCATTATACTGGGAACTGATGATGGTATACAAGCATTATAAAGAACGAAGGCAATCGCCGACAATAGGCTTGACTTCAACATGGAAGTGGTATATACTAGAGGCAGCCCGAAACGCTTCGGACGTTTGAGCGGGGGACTTCTGTTCAGAAGGTGCACCTGGCGTCGGGCCGCTTTTTTACTCTTTTTTGTTTATCCTCTTGTACAGCGTAACTGCCGCCAGGCGACCTTTCTTCGTTCTTACTTCCTCCGTGTAAACCATAATGTGTTCGCCTATAACTTTTGTGTAGCGCAAGACATCGCGGCCTTGCTTGGTTTTACCTGCATACTCAATGGTATCTGGATTTAGCAAAAGATGAATGAGCTGCATGAAGTCCAGCTTAGTGATTGGCACCTGCCCACGTTTGTATTCAGCAGACGTTCCATGATGCTTCAAGATGTGGCGTATGCTGGAAGTGTCTACAATGTGTCCATAGCTTACCACATCCAGGCCCGTATTTTTGCTGATCCTTGAGGCAACTGCATCCCCAACAGCTAGAAATCCAGCTTCTCGGAAGGCATTTTCCATTCCGGCTGCAACACTATCAAACAGCGCTCCGACTTCTTTCGCCCATTTCGCTATAGATTTGTCTGTTGCTTCGGCGTCCAAAACTCTCACTAAACCAAGATGTCCACAGTTTTGGTGCTTGCACACATTTGTTCGCTATCAATCAAGGCGCAGGCTGAACAGCCTGCGCCCGATAGTTTTGTGCGAACAGACGAACGAAATGCTACATCAAAAGCCGAAGGAACTGCTACGGATGGTAGAACCGCATCCGGGTTTCTGTCCAAATAATCACTGCCAAAAGAGGTTCGGCCAAATGTGTGCTTAGTCTACCACTCAGGAAGCGCAGTGGGTAGGGCAGGAACAGCAAAAGCCAATCATCATAATGATTGGCTTTATCAGGTACGTTGTAGATGTTATCTGCGTTTTAGATTCTCAGCCGCACGGCGCTTGACAGCTTCTGACAAACCTCTTTGAGTACGCAACAAATAGTCTCGATAAGCAGGAAGGTAATCAGACCCATCTTGAAGGTGGCGACGGTAAGCTTCCAACGCAGAGTTTTCAACAGTCACAACTTTGGGTTGTTCTACTTGTTTAGCTTGTGTCATCTTAGAGCCTCTTATCGCAATATACCCGAAAAGGTATCAAAATGATACCTTTTACTGTGGTATCGCCTCAAGGGTTTTGCCTGTTTTTCGTCCACCCATGCTTCATAGCTTGGCCCAGCAACATTGCGATAATCTCGATTATTGGGGAGTGCAACTCTTTGTCAAATTGATGTGGTTTGCTGCTCGTGACAACGAAAACGCCTTTTTTAACTCCATCTATAAGGATTGGCGTTGATAACATAGAGCGGTATTGCAATTTGTCTTCTGCAATATCAGTCGTAATTGCGTTATCATCTCCTACGGCTGAGGCATCATCCGAGAAGAGGGTTTTTCCTCGCTGAAAGCAGACGCCAACATGACCAAAACCAGGTTCCCACTCCCGGTTGCGAACTCTTAACCGGTTGTCATGGCTTCTCCATATTGATTTGAGTTTTTTTGTCTGCTCTGATTGTTCGTAAACAGCAAAATTGTACAATGCGTTTCCGTCGTGGAACCGAAAAATCTCCGTGCGGCTTTCGAGCCAGGGCGCAATGACTTCAGCTAAAATAGTATCAATCTTGTTCCGAGGATCAAGGCGCCTTGCTTCAATAGCTGACAAGCTCAGTTGTGTCGCAATGATGGCGGCGTTATAAGTTTCAGTGAAAGAAGCATAAGCTTCCGTTTCCGATTTGGATTTTTGTAACCTTTCAGAAACGTCATCGAAATCAACCAGAAACTGAGGCAGGGGCGTGGTGGAGAATAATGCGAGACTGAACAGGATGAGGTGAATAAAACCGACTACCCCCAGCCCGGTATAAAGCTTAGTTTGTGTCTCGCCACTTGCTCCTGTTGCCATGTTGATAAGGATGCCCTCAGCAATGCCAAAAAGAACACCGACGACCAGTTGAACAAACTTGACTATGAACCCATTAGCCCGGAGATCCTTACGTAGTCTTTCCCGAAGATGATTGTTCATCGGTGGCAGGTTCATTTGATACCCCAGCTTTTCAAGCAAACGAATGACCCTGGCGATAAGCTTATCACCAGGGTCAAGTTTCAGAAGGTTCTATGAAGCTACGAGCAGCCTAACGATGTCCCGCACGAAAGGCATTTATAACAAGCGCCGCTGCGGATGGTGATGGCGCCGCATTCGGGGCAGGGAGGGGCGTCGGACTGCATCAGCGAGATTTCGCGCTCGTGGTCGGTGATGGACGCGGTGTTGGTCTCGGCCAAATGGGCATTGGCGTTGTGGTGGCCGCTGCCATTTCCATTGCTGTTAGTCTTGCTGCTGAGGGTGCCGCTTTTGGAGTCGTGGGCCGGAAGGGCGGGCCGCGCCGGGGCGGCGTAGGCGTCTTCCTGGTCGGCAATCAGCCCGACATTGTGACGGTCTTCTTTTTGCAGGAAGCGCAGGGCCAGATACCGGAAGATGTAGTCCATGACGGATTTCGCCATCGGGATGTCTTTGTTGCCGGTGAAGCCCGACGGCTCAAAGCGCGAATGGATGAACTTGTCCACCAGCGTGGACAGCGGGACGCCGTACTGCAAGGCCAGCGAAATCGCCGTGGCGAAGCTGTCCATCAGGCCCGAAATGGACGACCCTTCTTTAGACATCCGAATGAAAATCTCGCCGGGCTGGCGGGTATCCGGGTACAGGCCCACCGTCAGGTAGCCTTCATGGCCGCCGATGCTGAACTTGTGCGTGACGCCGTCGCGCTCGTCGGGCAGCCGGCGGCGAACCGCTTTCGGCACGGCAAGCGTAGTTGGCGCAGCGTCCGGGGCAACAGCCTCGGCAGCGGCGGCTTTGGCTTCTAGGCTCTTTTCGCTGGCTGTATTGAGAGGCTGGGTGCGCTTGGAGCCGTCCCGGTAGATGGCGACGGCTTTAACGCCCAGGCGCCAGGCTTCCAAATAGGTCTGGGCAATGTCGTCCGCCGAAGCGTCGTTGGGGACATTGACAGTTTTAGAAATCGCCCCCGAAATAAACGGCTGGGCCGCCGCCATCATCTTCAAGTGGCCCCGGTAATGGATCGACCTGGTGCCGTTCATCGGGCGGAACGCGCAGTCAAAAATCGCCAGATGCTCCGGCTTCAGGCCCGGCGCTCCTTCAATCGTGTCATGCTCATCGATGAACTTGATAATGCCTTGCGCCTGCGCTTCGTCGTAACCCAGCCGGTCCAGGGCTTCGGGGACAGTCTGGTTGACAATCTTCATCATGCCCCCGCCGACCAGCGACTTGTACTTGACAATCGCAATGTCCGGCTCAATCCCCGTTGTATCGCAGTCCATCAGGAAGCCAATAGTTCCAGTCGGCGCGAGTACCGTGGCTTGTGCGTTGCGGTAGCCCGAAGCTTGTCCTTCCGCCAGCGCGTCGTCCCACGCGGTCCGGGCGGCGTCCAGCAGCGTGTCGGGGATCAAGCTGCCGTTGATCTCGTCCACAGCGGACCGGTGCTTGCCCATGACCCGAAGCATTGGCTCGCGGTTCTCGGCAAAGCCCGCAAACGGCCCGCCGCAATCGCGGGCCACAGTCGCCGACTGATGGTACGCCCGGCCCGTCATCAGCGCGGTCACGGCCCCGGCATACGCCCTGCCTGCATCGCTGTCATAGGGCAAACCCGCCGCCATGAGGAGTGCCCCTAAGTTGGCGTAACCTAACCCCAAAGGCCGGAACCTATGCGACCGCTCTTCGATCTTCTCAGTCGGGTAATGGGCAAACCCAACCACAATCTCCTGCGCCGTAATCATCACTTTGACCGCGTGTTCAAACGACTCGGTATCAAACGCCCCGCTCTGAGTATCCCGGAACTTCATCAAGTTCAGCGACGACAGGTTACACGCCGTTGAGTTCAAGAAAAAGAACTCCGAGCAGTTATGAACCACTAAACCGTTAGCGACAAAGTGATGTGTAATGCCTTCGGTCAGGTCGTACACATCCGCCGTGCCAGCCTCGGTAATAGAGACGACTTCGTCAGTCAGCACGTCTTTATAAGTCGTGAACGCGAGGTTCATGTCATGCAGACGCGCGGCTTTGGCGCTGGCTGAGTCGAACCCGATTTCCCGTTCAAAGATGACGCGCGACGCTTTGCTGATACGGAGCGAATGCATTTCCTGCACAGTGTAGGGCTTTAGTTCGCGGTTCGTGTCCGGCAGCATTGCTTCCGTCACGCCACCGCGCCGCTCCGTATAGATTTTCGCCTTGATGCCGAATGACAGCAGGAGCATTTGAACCTGCTGAAGCAGCTCTTGAGAAGTCGAGTCCAGCGCGACATACTGACTCTTGTCGCCATAGCTCGCGACGCAGCCGTCAGCGGTGAACAGGCCGCGCAGAACAGCCGCCAGCGTCGGCTTATCCAGATCGTAGACGTTCGGTGTAAACCGCTTTCGGCTGCTGCCTTCGCCAAGAACCGCGAACTCATTAAATAAATCCACGACGCAGGCAGAGCCGACAGAAAGGCGCGAAGTTCCTGACGCGCTTTGCGGAACAACCGACGCTGGGCCGGGATGCCCTGACACGCCCGCCGCACGCAGGATGGCTTTCTGCCGGTTCAACTCGGCGGCGATCTTGTCTAGAATAGGCGCTTCGCCAGCCGCCATTGTAAGGATGACATACTCCTGCTCACGAGTCGGCAAAGTTTGCCGGGACAAGCAGCCGTCGCCGACAGCGACTCCAATGGCAAGTGCAAGCGTTTCATTCAGAGCACGCCGTCCAAAACCTGCACCTTCCAGGTGCAGGTGCTCGCCCAAACGCAGGTCTTCCACAGCAACATCGCCACGCTCCGTCGTCAGCACTTGATGATTGCCAGTGATTGCTACCTCAAACCCGGCGCGGGTCCGCAGCTTGAAGACAGCTTTGTGTCCCGTCGGGAAGATGTGGTCTACAAAGTGCGGCAGGCCATCCGCGCCAATGACTCGCGCCGATTGCCCGACAAGTGCGTCAATTCGCTGCCAGCCTTCCGCAGTCGCCACAAGCGTGTCACCAGTCACGCATGGATTACTTGCATGAATTCTGTCCGTGCTGGCGCAGGTGTGCCAGTCGTTTGCGGTGGTGTCGTACTGCATTCCGGGGTCGCCGCAAACCCACGTCCCTTCGGCGATGGAGTGCAGCAGGTCACGCGCCCTGAGCGTCTCGGCGGTCTTGCCGTCGGTGCGGAACTTGGTTTCCCAGGAACCGTCGGTCTCAACCGCCTGCATGAACTCGTCGGTGACGCGGACGCTGTGGTTGGCGTTCTGGAACGGGACCGTGTCGTATGCCCCGCCGCTGACATTGAACGCGCCTGAGTAGCCTGCGTCTATCAGGGCGTGCGCTTTTAGCTCGGCATCTTTTTTGCAGTCAATGAACTCCTGAATGTCCGGGTGGTCGGCATTCAAAATGACCATCTTGGCGGCACGGCGGGTCGAGCCGCCGGATTTAATGCTGCCCGCCGACGCATCCAATCCCTTCATAAACGCAATCGGGCCGGAGGAGCGCCCGCCCGCCGACAGCGGCTCTTTAGACGAGCGCAGGGGCGACAGGTTGTGCCCGCTGCCACTGCCGTCTTTAAACAGCATCCCTTCGGTCTTGTACAAATCTAAGATGGACTCCATCGAGTCGTCTACTTCCGTGATATAGCACGCGCTGACGGCTTGGCGGCGTCCGGCCCAGCCCAAGTTGAACCAGACCGGGCTGTTGAATGCGGCGTACTGATGCAGCAGAATATAGCGCAGCTCGTCGTGAAAGACTTCAGCATCGGCGTCTGACGCGAAGTAGCTGCCGAGCTTGGCCCATTCCAAAATCTTGTCGGCGACGCGCCCGATCAATTGCTTGACCGAATACTCGCGTTCCAGTGTCCCGATTTGGCCTCTAAAATACTTAGACACGACGACGTTGGTGGCAAGCTGAGACCAGGATTTCGGGATTTCGACGCCTTTTTGCTCAAAAACAACCGTGCCGTCGCTGCCGACGATGCTGGCGTTGCGAAGCTCCCACTCGCTGGTCTCCCAAACGTCTTGACCCGGCTGCGTATAGCGGCGCGTAAACGTCAGGCCCGGCGCATTTGTCTTGGCGGCTTTCGCGGGCGTGATTTTGGGCGGCTTTGTTTCGGCGGGTTTTGTTTCGGGGGCAGCAGCAGCTACGGGCATTGGGGCTTCCATTTCTAGGATGGTCTCTTGTTCTAAAGCGATTTGTTGCACGGCCTCCGGTTCCGGCGCGGCTTCCACGGTAACAGCTTCCAGAATGACGGGTTCGATGGCGAAGTCAACCACTTGCTCGACTTCGGGAACCGCCACGGGATCGGCAAACGCTTCCAAATCCGGTTCAGCCACGGCGTTTGACGCTTCGTTGAGGTCTTCGCGGGCGGCGCGGAGCGGGCTTAGAAGCGGGGCCGGCTCATCAGCCAGCATTCGGGCCATGACGCTGTCCTCAAACGGGTCTTCTTCGCCGAACGGGTCCGCTTCCATCGGCTGAGGCTCCGCGACAAGCGCAATCTGCGATGGAGCAGGAAACCCGCTGACCGGCACATCGGCGGGATGCCGTGCTTCCAGGTCCACCTCTTCCCCGCCGAACAGCGCCCCGTCGGCTTCGGAAACGACCACCGGGGCCGGTTCTGCCGAGGGCATCGGCGCGGCGGCTTTCCGAGCCGGGCGCGGCATTGGGGCTTCCTCGTCGCCCATTAAATCTAAAGTCGTTCCTGAACCGTTTTTCTTGCTGCTTTTCTCGGCCATGATTGCTTCCTTCTTCTAGTGATTATTTCGCGATGTTTTTCAGAAGAGCCACGAAATAAATTCCGTGGCTTCGGCGTGTTTTGTGCCTCTTACTGTGGCTATTCTTTTCTTAATCGCCCGCTTTGCTTCTTGATCAAATTGACGATGTCGCGGAACTGGGTGGCATCCTCAAACTGGCGGTAGACCGACGCAAAACGCACATACGCCACTTGGTCTAAGCGGCTCAAGTTCTCCATGACCATTTCGCCGATTTCCGAGGATGGCACTTCTTTGTCTAAGCGGTTCGCCAGCGTGCGCTCGATGTCGTCGGTGATGGTTTGCAGGGTTTCTTCCGAAATCGGCCGCTTCTGGCAGGCCACACGCAAAGAGCGCAGCAGCTTGTTGCGGTCAAACGGCTCCCGGCGCTGATGGCCGTCCCGGTCGGGCTTTTTGACCACTGTGAGCTGCATTTCTTCAATGGTCTCAAACGTGGTAAAGCGCCGCTCGCAGTGCTTGCATTCACGGCGTCGTTTGATCGCTTCCCCGTCGCGCATGGGCCGCGAGTCAAGCACGGCATCGTTGTCATGGCCGCAGTAGGGGCATTTCATAGAACCTGCTTTGTTTGGACGGCATTACCTATATCTTGTGCGGATTTTTAGTATAACACCCTAAATGTAGATTGTCAAGGAAGATGAAAAAGACAACCGATTCTTTTTTCGCAGGCTAGGCGCGGAGCCGGGCCATGTCGCGGCGCGGCGCTTCGCCGAACAAGCGGCGGTACTCGCGGCTGAACTGGGACGGGCTTTCGTAGCCGACCCGCAGGCCGGCAGTTGCCGCGTCCACCGCCTCGCCCAGCATCAGGCGGCGGGCTTCCTGAAGGCGCAGGCGCTTCTGGTACTGCAAGGGCGTCAGCGCCGTCACCGCCTTGAAATGCTGGTGGAACACGGACACGCTCATGTGGACCTCGCGGGCCAGCGCCTCCACTTTCAGCGGCTCGGCGAAGCCGTGCTTTAGCCGGTGCAGCGCTTTGGCAATGCCTTCCATCTCGCTCCCGGCAAACGCCATCCGGCGCAGGGTCGCCCCTAACTCGCTTGCCAGAAGCAGGTACAAAATCTCGCGCTCAATCAGCGGGGCCAGCACGGGAACGTGCTGCGGACTTTCCAGCAGGCGCAGCAGGCGAATGAGCGTGTCGCGCAGCAGCGCATCTAAGCAGCCGACCCCAATGCCGCGCTCGGCACTCAGCGGTATAGGCGCTTCGGGCAGGCTTAATTCCGTGACTAAGGCGCTGATCTGCCGGGGATCAATATCCAGCGACACGCTCAGGTACGGCTCCTCCGGGGTTGCTTCCACTACCTGACTGATGACCGGCAAATCAACGGCCACCAGCAAAAAGTGCGACGGGTCGTACAGATACACGTTCCCTCCCAGCATGACCTGTTTGCTGCCCCGTGCAATGAGGCAAAGGCTCGGCTTGTAGACACCATGAATCGCCTTCAATGGCGTGGAAGAGCGGTACAGCTTCAGCGGCGCGATCGCTGTCTCGTGCGTCCCGTCGTGGGGCGTCAGGCAATCAATCAGCGCCGCGAGTTCCAATTGCCCGCGTTCCTGTTCCAATTGTTTCTTATCGCTTTCCATAGCAAGAGTTTACCCTGCCCTGCCGACGCTTCCTCGGATTAGGCAAGAACAGCCTAGAATCAGGTTAGTATCGTTCAAGCATTCTCCGGCACAATAGCAGTACCTATTTCAAGGCAAGTGAAGGAGCATTCCCAATGGAAAGAACATGGTTTATTACCGGCGTCAGCAGCGGGCTGGGACACATTATGGCGGAGCAGCTTTTGGAGCGCGGCGACCGCGTCGCCGGAACCGCCCGCAAGACAGAGGCACTGGGCGACTTGAAAGCGCAGTACGGCGATCAATTTTGGGCCGTCTCGCTTGATGTTTCCGACACAGAAGCAGTAAGGCAGATCATAGGCGAAGCGTTTGCGGCGATGGGCCGCATTGACGTCGTAGTCAGCAATGCCGGCTACGCGCTCTTTGGGGCCGGCGAGGAAGTCACAGACGCACAGATTGTCCAGCAGATCAACACCAATCTGATCGGCTCCATTCAGGTCATTCGGGCTGCGCTGCCGCATCTGCGGGCGCAGGGTGGCGGGCGCATCTTGCAGGTGTCGTCGGAAGGCGGCCAGATTGCCTACCCGAACTTCAGCCTGTACCACGCGACTAAATGGGGCATTGAAGGGTTTGTCGAAGCCGTGTCTCAAGAAGTCGCGCCATTTGGGATTGAGTTTACAATTGTAGAGCCCGGCCCGACCCGCACAAACTTTGGCGCAGGGCTGATTAGCCCGCCGCCGATGGCCGTTTATGAAAACACGCCGTCGGGCGAAGTGCGCCGCACCATTGCTTCGGGAGCGTTTCCCATCAACGGCGACGCTGTAAAAGTCGTGCAGGCGATGATCGGTTCCGTGGACATGACGCCCGCACCCCGTCGCCTGCTGACCGGCAGCGATGCTTACGAGCGGGTCCATCAGGCCCTGACGGGTCGTTTAGCCGCGCTGGAAGCCCAAAAAGACATTGCGTACAGCGCGGATTTTGGTTCTGCGGATTGAGTGCGTGTTCCCGGCGGACGAGGGGACGGAAGAGCGCCATATGCGAATGATAAACGGCTGAAATAGGCCCAGATTATTTTTTCGCTGCCTATTGACTAATGGAGTAGTCTCTGCTACAATGAGATTACACAAGTAGTCAAATGGAGGCATACGATGAACTATTCGCAAAAGGCTTTTGTTTCTTTGGGGGCTTTTGCCCTGCTGACGGCTCTCTTGACCGGAACACAGCCCGTTTGGGGGCAAGCTCCAGCGGATCAACAAAGTTCGATTTCGCAAAGCCAGCAAAGCCCAGGTCAGGAAATGCCGGTGCGCGGCGGCGGCATTGTGGTCAAAGTGGCGGCGTTTGATGCCGCTCGGCAGCAGGTGCTGGCGGCGGCGGCAGGCCAGGGCGCGGAGCTGCTGGCGGCGCGGACATTGGTTGACGGCAAAGGCCGTAAGCATGGCTGGCTGGAGTTTCGGCTCCCGGCCAGCCGCCTGCCGGCGCTTTTGGGGTCGGCACAAAATGAAGGGCGGCTCTTCGGCGAAAGCATTACGACTACTGATCATGCCTCGGAATATGAAGAATTGGCCCGGCGGATCGTGCGCTTGCAGCAGCATGAAGTTCGGTTAAGCGGCATCCTGCAAAGCGGACATCGCCTGCGCGGCGGCGACCTGCTGTATGTGCAGGAGCGCTTGTTCCGGGCAAGCGTGGACGAAAGCCTGCTGGCGCAGCGCCGCGCGGACATCGAGCGGGACACGCAGGTCAATACGGTCCGGGTAGAGCTGTTCGAGCCAGGTTCCCTGCCCGCCGCCGCCGCGCCGCAGGCGACCCTCACCGGCGGATTTAACAATGCCCTCAGTCTGGCCCGCGCTCAGTGGGAGCATCTGCTGGGGCGCGGTGCGACCGCCGGGGCGTACCTGGTGGTCTTTCTTCCGCTTTGGCTGCCGGGTCTTCTAATCAGCCTGCTGCTGCTTTGGTTTTTGTGGACGCGCCGCCGTGCCGCCCTGCTGCGCCTGGAAGCCGGTCTTCAGCGGGCCGCCGCCTGGCAGCGCCGCCTGCGGGAAGCGCGGCAAATCGGCAACCCATACTAACGGACTTGTACTAGATGAACTAAGGCGAAAATCGGGTACAACAGCGTCAACGGAGGATGTACTCATGCACGTTTTGTTTATCGGTGGAACTGGGCTGATTTCCACTTCCATTGCCCGGCAGCTATTGGAAACAGGCCACGAAGTGACGCTGTTTAACCGGGGCAAATCGGAAAGCCGCCTGCCCGAAGGCGCAAATGTCATTCATGGCGACCGCAAAGACTATGCCGCGTTTGAGCAGACGTTCTCAGACAAGACTTATGACGTTGTCGTGGACATGGTAGCATTCGCGCCCGACGATTCAGCCTCAGCCATACGGGCGTTTGAAGGCCGCTGCGGCCAGTTCATCCACTGCTCCACGGTCTGCGTTTATTCCGGCCCGGTGTCTCAGCTTCCGACCACCGAGACCGAGCCGTACCACAGCCTCGGCAATTACGGCAAAGATAAAGCCATCTGTGAGATGCTGCTTTTGCAGGCGTATGAAGAGAAAGCGTTTCCGGCGACTATCATGCGCCCGTCGCACTCCTACGGCGAAGGCGGCGGCATTATCCGCTCGGTCGGTCCCGGCGACACGTTTGTAGACCGCCTCCGCAAGTCTAAGCCGGTGATTGTGCAGGGCGACGGCAACTCGCTTTGGGCTGCCTGTCATGTGGACGATGTCGCGCGGGGCTTTATTGGAACAATGGGCAGCACGCGCTGTCTCGGCGAGGCGTACAACATCACCGGCGACGAGTGGTTCACCTGGAACACCTACCATGAACAGGTCGCCGAAGTCGCCGGCGGCACGTTTACCCCAATCCACATCCCCACCGAGACCCTGCGTGAAGCCGCGCCCGGCCTGTCCGGCGGCACCTACGAAATCTTCGAGTGGCCGTCTATCTTTGACAACTCCAAGCTCAAGCGCGACACGGATTATACCGGCCAGACCATCCCCTTCCGCGAAGGCACACGCCGCACTTTGAAGTGGCTGGAAGAAAACGGCAAGCTCAAAGACAGCGACACCGACGACTACGAAGACCGCCTCATCGCCGCCTGGCAGTCTCAAACCGCCGCGCTGCCGAAGCAGTAGCCTAAAAAACTGTAGAAAAACTCCCCCCAGCCCCCAATAATGGGGGAGCGTGATTTAGGAGCAGGAACCAACTTCTTTTCTGGCTCCCCCATTATTGGGGGCTGGGGGGAGTTTCTGCCCTCTTTGACAATACCTATGGACGCCGACCAAATCCGAACCAAGCTGCGTTCGCGCCAAACGCAAGAACGCATCAGCGCCGTCGCACAGATCGCCCGGCTTGACCCAAAAGAACGGCAGGCGCTTCTCTTAGAAGCGCTTGCCGATAAATCTCCTTACGTCGCCGCGCTTGCCGCCGAAGCGCTTGGAGACGAAGCCGATGACAGCGCAGCACTCGCGATGACCGAGAAGTTTGGGACGCTGTGCGAAGACGGCCTTAAACTCGATCCCGGCTGCCATGTCCGGGCCAATCTTGCGTTTGCGCTAGGCCGCCTAGAATACCGCCCGGCATCGGAGATGCTCCGCCTCGGCATCAAGAGCGTACAGGTGGAAGCCGTCGGCGGCGTTCCCTTTGACACCGCCGCCCACCTGCGGGCAAACTGCGCGTTGGCTTTAGCCCAAATCGGCGACCCCGACTGCGTCCGCGACATCGCCCTCTTGCTGTTTGACCGCAGCGGCTTTGCGTTTAACCGCGCTCCGATTGACCCGACCGTCAAGATGGAGCCGCGCAAAGCCGCCGCCCGCGCCCTGTCCCTCTCCGGCAGGCTGGAAGCCCGCCTGCCCTTGACGCTCAAGCTCGTGCATCCCGAAAACGAGGAGCCTGAAGTCCTGTCGGAGTGCATGACCGCGCTTGTCGATCTGGAAGACCCCTACGCCCTCGAAGTCCTGGAACCCTACCTCAAACACTCCGACCGACGCCTCGCCGCTTACAGCGCGTTAATGATCGCCCGCACCCAGTCGCCCGGCGCGTCTGCGCTCCTTGCCGAAGCCATCCCCAGCTTCTCCGGCGACACCTTAAAAGCCGTCGTCCTCGCCCTCGCCACCGTGCGAGCGCCCGAAGCCTACGACGCCCTGCACACCCTCGCAAGCTCCGACCGCGACGCCGTCCGCCTCGCCGTCATCGACGCCCTGCCCCCCGACGCCGCCTCCCAAGCCCTCCTCAAAAAGCTCGCCGCCCGCGACCCGTCCCCCAAAGTCAAAGCCGCCGCCAAACTCGCGCTTGCCCTGGATTAAAATTAGCGATCAGCACTTCCAAGAAACGAACGCAGTCCGCCTAACGCCTCGCGCCGTTCTGCATCTGCTAAATCCGGTCTGTAGCTAGGCATCTTTTCCGATAGCTCAGGAAAATTCGAGAGGAACGCCGCGAAGCCTATTAAACGCTGTGGACGAGCTTCTGATTCCAGCATTGCTAAAACTAAATCCAGCCCTTTTGGCATCGGCTCACCACGCCGCTTTAGCTCCCGTAGTACCATGTTAGGCATAAAATTGGCGTCATCTTGCAAACCACTCCACAACTCAGCAGTGCTTTTCTTTCTCAACTGGCAGAAGATAAGCCAGATTGATAACCACCAGGGTATCTTCCCAATTACAAAGCCAAGAAACCCATCAATTAATGCGCCAGCCAGACTGCCAACAAGCCCATAATGATGCCCGAGATGGAAGCCATACATCAGGCCGCAAAACAAACCTGTGAGAGAAAATAGATCAAACAGTGTGAACATCGTCTAGTGTCCGCTTTTGCCTGAGCCTGCCAGTTCGCGTGTGACGGTGGGTTTGGTTAGTTCTTCTTCTGCGATGTCCTGCATCAAGGAAAGCTGTTCGAAGCCGTCACGCATCCCTTCGTCTTTCGGGTGTTCTTTAATCCAAGTGCGAAGCACTTGCTGGGCTTTGAGAACGTCCGGTAACGCGCGTGCGCTCAACACTATCTTCGCGACTGCCTCGCAATCTCCCCCGCAGTTTTCCTTTCCTTGCGCCATAACTTCACCCACTTTGCTCAATTATAATGTCGCCTGGATAGAGTTCAAGATGCCATTCGTTAATCTCAAGCTCCACCCAATTTGCCTGATTATCTGACTCGTGGTCTTCTGCAACACGAAAAGCACTGGAAGGCGATCTAGTCTTCAATTCCGGCAATACAGTCACAGGCGCTTCCGGCCTGATTTGATAACGCTCGCAAAACTTAAGAGCAGCAATCGCAGCATCCAGATCAAGTTTGAGTGTCAGGGCTTCGGTGTCACCCAATGGGGCGCGAAGCTGAACGAGAACCTCATCCCGCCAAAGACTGAGCCTTTGTAAAACCGTTGTGAAGTCATGCTTCTGGGACATCAGCGTCCTGATGTCCCCGCCGGGTTGAGCGAGTTGAAGTATTTGCGGACATCGCTGCGGTAGGCGGGCGGGATGTCTTCTTTGTCCATCGCAGACTCCGCGCTCTTTTGGGCGGGGGCGACGTAGTTGTAGTACGGGACCTGGCTGGCTGTGGCACCGGGGGCGGCGTTTGGGTTCGCGCCGACTTTGCGGGTCGGGCCGGTCTTGGACGGGCCGGCGTTCAAGGGCTTGCCGAAATAAAGCTTGACGCCTTTGGGGTTCAAGGCAGGGCCGGCTTTGCCCAGATGCTTGACCGGGCTGCTGCCTTCGCCGGTATCGCTTGGCTTGCCGCCGGACATGCCGCCGCCGCCCGATCCGCCGTTTCCTTTGCCGTGGCCGTGCTGGCCCTGACCACTCGCAAGGCCCTGGCCGTTGCCGAAGCCGTCACCACTATCACCTGACCCATCGCCGCTTCCCTGCCCTTTTCCCTGACCTTTGCCCTGTCCCTGGCCGGGCTGGCCGTTGTCGTCGGACACGTCGCCGGGGCTATTGGCCCCCGCCATCTGGCTTTCTGCGTCTTCCATGCCCTGCGCGGCGTCCTGCTGGCCCTGCTGGTCGGCCTGCTCCTGGGATTCGCGCTCGGCGGACGCGGCGGCTTTCCGCATCTCTGAGGCGGCGGTTTGTTTGTCGCCGCGCTTCAGGGCATCGGCGGCGGCCTGAGAATGCTGCTGGGTCTCCGTCATCGGCGTGTTTTTGAGGGCGTCCGCGAGCTTTTGCGTGTCCGACGCCGCCTGCTGCTGCTCGCTTGCCGACATCTTACCCGACTGGATTTTGTCGGCCATTTGGCGCAATTGCTGGCTTAATGCCTGGCTGTCGTTTTGCTGCATAGCCTGGGCGGCTTTTTGCAGTTCCGGCGTGGCGTGCGGCTGTGAAGAAGGTTGGCTGCTCTGGCTTGACTTGGACTTGCTCGATGTCGGGACATTGAAGCCGTTGAACTTGTCGGCAGCCGCTTTGCCGCCCGCGCCGCCGTTTTGCCCAGACTTCTGGCCGTTTTTGGACCCGCTGCCGCCGTTCTTCTGGCCCGCCCCGGCCTGCTTGCCGTTGTTTCCCGACGCATTTTGGCCCCCGGCCATCGCCTGCGCCAATTGCTGCCCGGCCTGCGCCATGCTTTTGCCGCCCGCGCCAGCCGCCGAATTGGCCGACGCCGTCTTTTGCAGCTCCTGGCGCATCTGCTGTGTCAGTTTAGACATCTGGACCATCGCCTGCTTTTTGTCCAGATGCCCGGACGCAAGGCGCTGTCCAAGACGCTGCATCAGCGCGGCGTAGCGCTTCGTGCCGGGGAGGGTTTGCAGATCGGCCTGCTTTTGGATGATTTTCGCGTTCTGCTCCAGCTTGCTGCCCGTCTTTTGGACAATCTGCCGCTCCAGCTTGACTCCGGGCGGCACGAACACCGGCAGGCTAGGGACAATCAGCGCCAGCGCAATCAGCACCAATCCGGCGGCGAAGGCTTTTGCCTCCCAGGGCAGGCGCAGCGGCACGGCGTCCGTGGATTTAAGGATTTGGGCGTGGGCAGCGGCATCCGCAAGCTGAAGGCGGCGCAGAGTTGCCGCTTCCGGGTCAGCGGATTGGGGGGACTTTTCGAATTCGAGTGCCGAAGAAAGACGCTCTTTCAGGCCAAGCCGGGCTTCGGCGAGACGCGCGGCGTCCATCTGCGAAATCGGGCGCAGGTAGGTGGTGACGGTTCCGGCAAGAACGCCCAGCGCAATAGGCAAAGGAATCGCCGCTTCCAGCGGCAGCCAGTCCGGGAGCAGGTCCCAGTGGGCCAGCAGAACGGCGACCAGCCCCAGCCCCGTTCCGGCTAATGCCCCCCGCGACGCATGGCGTACCCAGCGGACAAGCCGCAGCCGCCTTGTGATCTGTGTCAGTGCGGCGGAAATCGCGTTTGGCCCCGGCAGTGCTTCGCCAGAAAGTGTCACGGACATGGCAAGTTCTCCCTGCCGTTATTATACGCGATATTGGAGTGATAAACGATATTTGTTATGGATTACGCAGATGGGTGGGAATGTCGGGCAGGGGCGCAGGCGGCAGAGGGATTTGCTGGCGAAGATGGGCCGACGGAGCGATGCTGATGGACCAGGTTTTGGGGCCGACGCCCATACCGGCGGGCGGCTGGAATGTCACTTGATGCGTCCCGGCAGGCAGCGCCGCCCACTGCCCCGACGCAAGCCTTGAAACCGGATGGCCGTCCACTTTGATCCACAGCGGGTTAGTCCGAACAAGCGCCGGATTTTGGGCGGATGACTGTTCAGCCATCGCAATCCAGCCGGAAACGGCGTACCATCCGTTTTTTGATTTTATGGCCGGCTGGCTTGCCTGCGCGAAGCGATGCACAAGCGCTGCCGAGGCAGTACGCAGAGGCTTGCGGGCAGGCGAATTGACGGGTGCAAGAAGCGGGGGATGCAGTTGAGAAGCAGCGGCATGAGCATCTTCAGGGGCCGGCAGGGCCGAAGACGCCGCAATTGGCAGGGAAACAGCGGCCTGAGCGGCGGGCGCAAGCACAAAAGCAGGCTTGACAGGCGCAGGCTTGGCGGCAGATTTCGCAGGCGCAGATTTGACGGCGACAAGGGGAAGTTTAGCGGATGCCTTCGGCGAGGCAGCCCACGCAGAGGCCGTTGTTTCAGGCGGCTTAGAGGCAGCTTTGGGACGGGTTGCCAAAATCCAGAACCCGCCGGCCAGCAGCGCGGCGGCGGCAAACGCACCGGCAAACGCACCGGCATGGCGGGCGGACGCACTGGCGGCCTTTTGCTGCGGCTCGCCGGCGGACGCGGCGACGGCGGCGCGGAGGGCAGCGGCAAACTGGCCTGCCGACGCATACCGCGCGTCCGGCTCTTTTGCCAGGCCGCGCAGAACGGCTTCGTCCAGGACCGGAGCAAGCTCATCACGATGGAAACGCAGCGGCGGCGGATTGGAAAAGACCTGGCGGTGCATCACCGAAAGCTGGGCCTGCGTGCTGCTGTCGGCGGCGCGAAACGGCGGCGTCCCGGTGAGGGCAAAGTAGGACACGGCGGCCAAAGAATACACATCGCTGCGCGTATCCACCGCCCCATTGCCATGCACCTGTTCCGGGCTTGCGTACTCAATGGTGCCAAGAATGTCGCCCATGACTGTCAGCGGCAGGTCGTCGTCAATGCGGGCCACCCCAAAATCAGTCAGCCGGGCGGGGCCGGACTTAGGCAGCAGGATATTGGCCGGCTTGACATCTCGGTGGACAATGCCGAGTGCATGGATGGAGTCCAGGGCGGCGGCGATGTCTTCCACAATCTGGACAGCGCGGGCCACAGGCAGCCGCCCATCGGCGGCAACCAGCGCGGCTAAGGTTTGGCCTGGAACATACTCCATAACCAGCGCCGCCGGATCGCTCTTCTGCGGGTCACCGGGATGGTAGGCGTACAGCGCGACAACGCTGGGGTGGCGCAGACGCAGCATGACCGCCGCTTCGCGTCCGAACCGGCTGACAGCGACTGGATCGTCCGTCGCTCGCTGCACTTTGACAACCACCTGGCAGTGGTGAACCCGGTCCCACCCCCGGTACACTACCGCGTGCGGGCCGCGGGCAAGCGGCGCAGGCCGCAGGGTAACCCCCGAAACAACCGGCAGGGTCTCGGCAGCGGAAGCAGAACTATAAGGGAGGCGCGGGTTAGAAATGAGCAGCCTGCTTTCACAAAAGCGCTCACGGGGGAGCGCTAAGAAACTTCAATCTCCGGCAGCGCAGACAACAAGGCAGAAGAAGCGGCGGAACGCGCCCGGCGCTCCGCCAAAGTGCGGCAAACAAGCACAAGCAGAAACGGCAAATCACGCACGAAATATCGATCCCACAGGCGGGTCGGCTCCTGCAGGAACCGGTATGCCCATTCCAGGCCCGCATCCTGCATCCAGACGGGCGCACGCCGGACTAAGCCAGAGGCCATCTCAAACGAGCCGCCGACCCCAATGGAAACCGGAACACTTAGAAGGTCTTTATTCGCCGCAATCCATTTCTCCTGCTTAGGCGCTCCAAAACCGACAAAAAGAATATCCGCGTCGGACGCCTGAACCGCCGCGCGGATGCGCGACTGCTCCTCATCCGTTGCAAACCGCTCTTTAGGCGGGCAGTAAGTCCCGCAAATGACCGCCGCCGGATAACGCTTCAGAACCGCCGCTTTTGCGGCGTCCGCCGCGCCTTCCGCGCCGCCGAGGAAAAACAGCCGCAGGCCGGTGACCGCCGACGCCCGCGCCAGCTCCCAAAACAGGTCGCTCCCTGTCACCCGCTCGCAAAGCGGCTCGCCGCCGGCAATCTGCGACAGCAGCACCACCGGCTTGCCGTCAGCCAGCGTCAAATCGGAGTTTTTGTAGATCGCCCGAAACTCGCCGTCATGCTCCAGCGTGACCAAATGATCGAGGTTACCGGTGCAGACATAGCGGGGCCGCTCGGTCTTCTGGGCCATCTGCACGATGCAGGTGACCGCTTCTTCCATCGTCACATTATGAAAGGCGATATTGGCGACTGTGATTTTGCGAAGCATGAGCGTAACCTTCTCCTTATGGGGAGGACAGCAGCCGGGGCTGAAGCGTTCTCCACATTTCCGTGGCGAATTGCAGCAAAGCTGCATGGCCCCGCGCATCGGAGCGCGGATCAGAATCCAAAGGGCGCGTGAAGCGCAGAAAATACACCGGCGTCCCGCGCCGGCCCAGCAGGGCGCTCCAAAGCATTGCCGCCCGGATTTGGGTGGCTTGATTAACGATGCGCCCATTAACTAAATACAAATAAATCATGTCATAGCCGCCGTTTTGGCCGCTGCTGTTCAGGCCACTGATGGCGCGGCAGGCGCGGGCCTGAATGCCCGTTCCCGGCAGCGTCTCCAAATGGTCGCCCGTTACCTGCATTCCCGCCCCAATCAGGCACGAGCGCGGATCATGCAGGGCGCTTCGGTCCGTGCCTCCGATCAAAACGAAGGACACCGGCTCCGCCCCCGGCAGCGCGTTGTCCGCGGACGGCAGGTAGGTGCGCGATGTCAGCGACGCAGAAGCAAGCGCGGCCTGCACGTCCGCCGGAACCGCGTCATCCGGCCCACTGGCCCAGCCGGGGGCGGAGCGCGGCACATCCCGCCCGATTAGCCCGGCGAACCGGGCCGGCGGGGCCGGCTTCCAGGCCATCGCCGTAATTAATGCCACGCCGATTAAAAGCGCTAAAAGATAGCCCATCCGGCAAACGTGCGGCATCCCAACCCTTTCGCGAGGCCAAACAGCGCAAAAAAACCGAGCGAGAGCGTCAACAGTCCGCTGTAGTCGTGGAACACATGGGCGGCAGGAGCACCGATGCACTCGCCGACAACTCCAATCAGCGCAATTCGAACGCTGTTGACCACTAAAGCAAGCGGAACACTGAACGCAAACAGCGCCAGCCGCTTCAGCACTGCGCCGTCCACCAAAAACGCAAATGCCGCGCTGAATGTCAAAAGCGCCAGCAGCAGCTTGAACCCGGAACACGGAACGTCCACAAACAGCGAGTAATCGTCCATTTGGATGACGTTTCCTACCAGCGTCGTGCCGAACCCCATCAGGTGCAGCCACTTATCGGCCAAAACCGTAGACAGCATCTGCGCCCGCTGGGTCGCCTCGTTCAGCACCGGGCCGGGCAGCGGGGCCATCAGCCACACAAAGCCCAGCGGAAACCAAGCCGCGCGAACAAACGCCGTGCCAAGCACCAGCCAGGCACCTGCGGTCAGCGTCAGCAGCAGCCCGGTCGACTCCAGCGCTTCCGCCTGAAGCTTCAGCGCGAACACCAGCAGCGCCAGCCCCGCCGCCGTCAGCAGGACCGCCGGAAGCGCCGGTCGTCTCGCCGCCGCCGCCGCTGCGACCGGCCCAGCCAGCGCCAGGCGCTTGTGCCAGAGCATCAGTGTGGCGATCAGCGGGATCAGCGGCGCATGGCCGTAATAGGACTCCGGCTGCGTGTACTCATATGCCCAGAACCGCAGCACCGGCCAGGCCAGAATGCCGAGCAGCAGCGCCGGCAGCGCAAACGGCACTGCAAGCCGCCAAAAGCCGAGGTTCACCGCCGTTGTTCTGAGTTTTGCCGAGACCACAGCCATAAGTTAAATTCAGTCAGAGTTCTACTTTATCTTCGGCGAAACTCAGCTTGCGAACACTGTCAATATTACGGGTTCGGCAGTGAGCAGACCGAAAAAAGCGGCGGGCTGTCTAAACAACGCCGCCGCTCTGTTGTCTCGTTTCGTTTATGTGAGTTTTGCCGTCAAAAACGCAAGTTTAAGCAGAAACGCTTGAACGGCGAGTTTTGCGGACTGCCAGGGCCAGAAGGCCGAGGCCACCGAGCAGGAACGGAACGACCGTCGCGGGTTCAGGAACCGCAGGCGGACCCGCAGGCGGAACCGTAGACGCGCTGAAAGTGCTTGTGCCGCCTGCCTTGAATGCATCCAGGTAGCCGTTTGTCACGGTGGGCGCAGGCGAAACACTCGTCATGGAGATGGAGAACGACCCCGGATTGTACAGCCCGGAGCTGATAAAGTCGCTGCCGCCGGTGTAGGTTACGCCGTTCACCGAGTTGGTGATCGACGCGGTCGAGCCGGTGGAAATGACGGACAGCAGGTTGCCGCCGGTAAAGGTTCCATCCAGCAGGTCTGCACCGTTGCTGCCGACCAGCGAGAATGTCCCGCCGCCAAGAGCCTGCTCATAGGGATCGCCAGCCACACCGGCTCCCGTTACCGGCGCGGAGGCGCTGAAGCCCGTGAAGCTCAATGTTGCCGAGGGGTCACTAGATGGATACGAGGTCGTAGAAAAGAGTGCGCCGGGCGTCGTAATGAACTGGCCGTTTGCACCGCCGGTATAAGTGAAGACAACGCTCTGGGCGGCCGGTGATCCGGTTCCCGTCGCGGAAGCGAATGTAAGCTGCGCGGGTGCCGGGGCGGCACTTTGGGCCATTGCGCCGGTTGCGGCGATGACTGTCAGGCCGGCGGCAGCGATCATGCCAGCAGTTGACTTGTTGAGTTTCATAAGCGGATGAAGTCCTTTGTTGTGAGAAAATGACCGAATAGTATCGTTGATAAGCATATTTAATAATCACCTTCTTTCTGACGAAAATGATAGCAGAAAAGCACTCAGTGAAGTATAGCGCAAATTTGCTTGTTTTCTATGAAAACTCATGGGATCGAAGCAGTTTTTTTTGCGCGGCTTGTTCCCAGCGGATACTGCTCGACAGACGTAAAGTACGCGGCGTACTTGTCAGAGTTGAACGAAGGCTTGGCGCTTTGGTACAGACGCGCCAGCTCTTCCGGCTCCGACGGAGCAAGCTCCAGGCGGGCGGCCCGCTCGACTTCGCCGCGCACCTGGCTTAAGGGCGGAATGACCGAAGGACGCTTCCCGGTCACGCGGAACGTCAAAAAGTACGTCCCAGCCTGAAAGGTCTTCACCGCGCCCATTCGCGCCGACTGCGTCCAATCCGTCGTTTGCTGCCTCAGCGCCGCCGGCAAAATCTGCAAGTCCGGGTAGTAGCCGCCAATTCCAACAACCCGCAGGCGCGGCTGGCGGCCAATCACATCCGGCGGGTCGTTCTGCCGCAGCAGGTCGGCGGCGGTCGCCGCATCCACGGCGCTTTGGGTCACTACTGTTGTCGTGAGCGTCTGCTGGGGCAGTCCGAACGCCACTTTATGACGCGCATAAAAGTCTGCAATCTGGGCCGGCGACAGGGCGACATCCTGAATACGCAGGTTTTCCAGGGCCATGCTGGTGGTTAACTCCTGCCGGAACTGGGCCATTTTTCCTGTATCCTGCGCGTAGGGCGACAGCACCTGAGGGGCCTGCCGCGCGATTGTCTTGATCCGGTCGTCCACGTCAGCCGGGGTGGGCATGACCCCGGCGCGGGCTGCCGCCTGAGAGACCAGAGCAGTGAAAACCAGTTTGGTGAGAATCGGCTGCCCGTCGTCATGCTCCAGCTGGTCCTGGAACTGCTTCTTTGTAATCACGTCGCTGCCGACCGTCACCAGCGGACGGCTGGAAGAATAACGGAAGTACAGCAGGATGTTTGTAACCAGCGACAAGGCCAAAATGACCGACAATACGCGAACGGTATAAGACTTCATGGCCCCCATTGCCTTTTGGAACCCATTAGCCGGCAGGCTAACGGTTGGTCCCACAAATTGTTACTGCATATTTCATGCCAACTCAAGAGTTAGCTGAAAGATTGAGTGCTTTGTAATAATAACTTCATAAAACAGGTGATTTCACCTATACTATTCAGCGATTGCGGCGGCAATCCGTCCCGCCCACAAGTCCAGCGTGGCATTGTTTTCCACCCATTGCCGGGCGTTTGCGCCCAGCCGGGCGCGAAGGGCCGCGTCCCCGCGCAGGCGGCAAATCGCGTCGCGCCAGCCCGCCGCATCACCCGGCGCAACAGACAGGCCGTTTTCGCCGTCCACAATGACATCGGTTTGCCCCGTGGTACGGGTCGCAATGACGGCTTTGCCCATCGCCATTGCCTCTAAAATCGTCGTGACGCCGGCCTGGAAGTCGGTCTCTTTGATCGGGACAACAACAAAACTGGACTCGGCATACAAAGAGCGCAGGTCGGCATAGGAGTAGCGCCGGGCATCTACGTTAGGCGGCAGCGCTCGCCCCGCCGTTTCGTTTTCATGCTTGGACCACGGCGACGCCGCCGCAAGCTTTACCGACAGGTCCGGCAAGGTTCCGACTGCGTCAATCAGCGTCGGATAATCCCGCCATTCCAGCCCCGCCGAGCAGATTTGGTTTGGGTTGACGGCTGCATCCGGCAAAGGACGGTAAAACTTGGCGTCGGCATGGAACGGGATCAGCGCCAGCGTTTCCGGGGCAATCCCCAGGCGCTCCCTCCCCCACTCTTCCTGCGCTTTGGCGTACACAAAAATCCTGTCCATGCGCCGCTGCACGCCCAGCTTCGTGAAAAAAAGCTGCTTTTTCCCCGTAGACAGCCGGTGGCCGATGGTGACATGGCGCGGCCCCGGCGACGTTCTTCCCAGCAGCAGCGCCAGCGGAATGCCGACATTCTCGCCGTTTGAGAAAATCGCGGCATAGTCACGGCGGCGCTGAAAGCCCATCCAGGCCAGCGCGGCATCAAGGCCGCCAGTTCTTGCCGCCAGCCGCGTTCCCGGCGAGGGGTCCGCCTCAGCCGCCGCGTAGTCCAGGATGTCTACGGTGCAGCCATGCGTCTCCCGCAGGGCTTGGGCCAGAGCGTAATAGTCCATCACCGGATGCCGGTCTTCGGCAACCTCGGCCTCGATGCCCGATTTCAAGACGCTGGGTATCAGCAGCAGCGTTTTTTTCAACTTCTCGCGTCCTGCACGGCTTGGATTAAGCGCCCGTAATTCGTGGCCGCGTCAAAGCGCTCGGAGCCGACCGCGGCGGCCTGCGCGGAAAGACGACCACGCAGCGCGGCATCTTGGGACAATATTTGCAGGGCATCCGCCAGCGCAGAGGGGTCATCCGGCGGCACAACCCAGCCGGTCTCGCCGTGTGTCACCGCTTCCGGCAATGCGCCCACGGTGGTCGTGATGACCGGCAGGCCCGATGTCAGCGCTTCCATGACCGCAAGAGGCAAACAGTCGCCGCGTGTCGGGAACACAAACACGTCGGCATCGGCGTAAAGCTGAAGCAGCGCCTCCGAGTTCGGTCCAACATCATGCCGGACTGTTACGTTCGGCAGATTGTTCCCGGCATTCGGCGTCTTGGTCACAATGGTTAAATGCGCCGTCCCAGAAGGCAGACGCTTGAACGCTTCCAGAAGCGTATCGCCGCCCTTGCGGGCAAAATCACCGCCTACGAACAGAAGCCGCACCGGGCCGGCGGGACGCAGGCCGCGCGGGCGACGCCACAGCGCCGTGTCAATGCCCGGCGGGATGACCGAAATCTTGTTGGGGGCAACCCCGTAGTCGGCCACTAATGACTCTTTCGCCCATTGCGACCAGGCCACTAAATGCTTTGCCGCGCCGAACGCCCGCCGGTTCAGGCGCTTTTTCAAGGCTTCCACCCGTGCGCTGCCGCTCGGCGCATGGCCGTAGAACGCGCCGAGCGCGTCGTACTGCACCGGCGTCGCGTCCAAAGACACGACAGACGGCGTCTGCCTCATCAGCCCCGCCGCCAGCAGCGATGTCACCTGCGTATGGTACAAAACGCCGTCCAAATGACGCGCCTGACGGCGCAGCCCAAGCCATGCGCCGAGCGATGCCCGCAGGGACCAGTTGGAGCGCACGCCCGGCAGGCGCGTCCATGCCCCGGCCATCCCGTCATACGGCAGGTCTACATAAGTCGGCGCAATGTCCGGGCGGCTGCCCAGCACCCGCTTCAAGTTCTGGGCGTGGGTAGTATGTCCCAGCGAGTATTCCAGCGCAAATCCTAAGCGCATTTATCAGTTACTTTCCTTGTAGTGTGATACCGAAAGCCGGGGTTGTAGAAAACCCCGGCAGCAAATGTCCTTCGGACACGGAGGAGGCCGGCGGAATGGTCCTCATCTTCGTCCGAAGGACGCTTCTTTGCCGGGGTTTTTACAACCCCGGCATTCCCCTTAAACCTGCGCCGCCGCCTTCATCGCCTCTAAAATGCGGCCCAAATTGACCCGGCAGTTGAAATGCGCCCGCGCCCGCGTCAGAGCCGCCTGCCCCATCGCCTGCCGCCGGGACGTGTCCGTCACCAGCGAGTCCAGCGCCGAGACGAGGCTGTCATAATCACCCGGCTCCAGCAGAATTCCGGTCTCGCCGTCCGCGACAATCTCCGGGATGCCGCCCAAATTGGAGATGACAACGGGCAGGCCGCACGACATGGCTTCCATTGCCACCAGCGAGTAGCAGTCGGCACGGGTCGGCAGCGCCAGCAAATCGCTTTCCTGATACAAGCGCACCAGCGCCGGGCTGTTGTTGGCGACGCCGTGATGGACCCGCACGCCCGGCGTCTCAGGAACAGTGTCGCGCGTGACCAGATGCAGCTCCCAGGGCGCGGAAACTTGGGTTTCTTTAGCCCAGCGCAGCAAAAGGTCGCCGCCTTTGCGGGCAAAATCGCCGCCCACGAACAGTAATTTAACGGGGCCATCGCTTGCCCGAACAGAACCGTCAGGCCGGAACAGTTCTTGGTCCACGCCCGGCGAGATGGCCGTGATTTTCTCAGAAGGGACGCCGTAATCGTCCCGCAGACTGGCTGCAACCCACTCGTTCCAGGGAAACAAATGCGCCGCTTTGGCATAGAGGGCGTCCGTGGCGCGGCGCTTGAACCCCGCGCCGAAGCGGGCGCGGGCGCGATGGTAGCCGTAGAGCGCCCCCATCGATTCCATTTGGACCGGCGTCATGTCCATCACAAGAAACGACGGCGCGGAAGAGACAAGATTAGGAACAGATTTTGCCGCCCAAGTCGCCCATAAAAGAGCGTCATAAACGCCTCCATTGAGGCCCGCTTTAATCTCGGCAACCCCGCGCAGGCTGCCTTTAATCCCCGATGGCAGCCCCGGCAGGCGCGACAGCAGCCCGGCTTCGGCGGCATAGCAGACGGGAACCCAGGCCGGCTGGACTGCGGGGTCTTCCGAGACGACGCGCTCCCAGTTCAGCGCCTGTGTTTTCAGCCCCACCTGCTGATCCAGAACAAAGCCAAATTGGTAGGTATGGTCAAGCATTTAAGGAGTTGACTCTGCCGTCAGGCGGTCGCGCAGGGCCGTGTAAATTAGATGGCCGACAACAATGTGGGCATCTTCCACCATCTGCATGTTGTGTTTGTGAACGACAATGTTGTGCTGGGCAATTTGGGCCAGACGCCCACCCCCAAAGCCGCTCCAGCCCAGCGTTACCGCCCCGCACTCATGCGCGGCTTCCACGGCGGCAAGGATGTTCGGCGAGTTGCCGCTGCCGCTGATCGCCACCAGTAGGTCGCCGGGCCGCAGCCAGGTTTTGGCCTGCCCCGCGAACACCTGCGCGTACTCGGTGTCGTTGCTCCAGGCAGTCAGCAGCGGCACCGAGTCGACAAGCGACAGACACTCCCACGCCCGTCCTCCCTCAAGAAACATGTTCTTCTGAAAGTCGGCGGGCAGATGGCTTGCTGTTGCCGCCGACCCGCCGTTGCCGCAGAACACGATCCGGCGGCGGCCTTGATAGTTGTCCCAAAACAGCGCAATGGCCTGGTTGATTTCCTCGACAGAAAGCTCCAGCAGCAGCGCGGCCATGTCCGTCAAGTATTCGTGCGTTGTTTTATGCTCGTGCGTCTTGCTCATACGGATTTTAGTATACTGGAAGATTGGTTAAATTGCACGCTGCAAAAAGAAAGCCGTCACTTTAACTCTCGGACCGGCTGCGCGGGAACGCCGACAACAAGCGTATCCGGCGGGACGTCTTTTGTGACAAGCGCTCCGGCGGCGACAACCGCCCCTGCTCCAATAGTCACGCCCGGCAGGATAATCGCCCGTGCGCCAATCCAAGCGCCGTCACCAACAGAAATCGGAGCGGGACAATGTTCTCCCGCCCGGCTTTCATGCGGCCCAATCGCATGGCCGCCGGTCACCAGCGTCACTTGATAAGCCATCTGCACCCGGCTGCCGATGACAATCGGCGCGGACAAGTCCAGGCAGCAGCCGGCATTGATGAAAACGTCGTCTCCCAGCGTCAGATTGAAGCTCTCTTGAATCAGAAGGCCGCCGCGCACAAAACAGCGCCTGCCAATAGATGCGCCGCAGCAACGCAGCAAGCCGCACCGCATCCGTCCGCTGACTTGGTTATCCACCAGCAAAAAAGAAAATGCCGCGAAAAGCCGCTGCTGGAAGAAGAACCGCTGCCGTTTCAGGCCCCAGTAAAGTTTGCCGTGCGGTTTAGATAAAATTAAAGAAGCAGCCATGACGTTGTGCTTTGCAAGAAACGTGCCAACTATGCAGGCTACTCAGCCGCAGAACAGGAGGAATGAGACGCTCATTCCCCCTGCGTGTGAACGCTCTTTCGCTAGGGCGCGGCAGTCGCCGGGAACGCATCCACGACCGAGAATCCGAGGTTATCCCAGTGCCTTTCGTCCGCGTAAGGCCGGTTGTTGACCCAGTAGCAGTCGGCAGGGTCATAATCCAGCAGCTCAGGCCGGTCGTTAGCCGTGTGATAGACCTGATGCACAAAGTACACCTGGCAATGGTCAAAGGGCAGCGTGACACCCGCCGGGAACTCGGCGTCTTTGACGACCTGCCCCTGCTCCATAATCACGGCGCGGGTCTGAGACAAGTACAAGTCAAACTTGTGGCGCTTGTCCAGGTCGCCCGACGTTCCATTGAAGGGAACCGGACACCAGGGGCCGGAGCGGGCGCACAGGTCAAAGTTGTCCGGCCCAATCCCGTTTTCCTGATGCGTCAGCGTCACAATGTCCGACTGGGCATCGGGCTGGACGCCGGGAAAGACGCTCAGGGTATGGACCAGGCTCTGGATTTCCCAGCGGAACAGCTTGCCGCTCACGGTAGGACGCCGGCCGGGGAAGTCGGCGAACTTGCCGGGGTCAACCAGCGTATCACCGGCCAGACCGACAAATACGTCGCACCAGCGGCGGCTGTCCATGTGCGGGTCCACCTCAAAGGTCACATGCAGCACTTTGCCGCCGGAAATGTCGGCAGTGGCGTTCGGCATCATCACCAGCGACGCATTGCTGTTGTGCAGCGGGTTGTTGGTCCCCGGCGTGCCGCCGTCATAGACCGTGTCCATGAAGTGATTACCCATGAAAAAGATTTTCGTGTCTTTCAAATCACCGCCGTAGTCACGGACCGTCCAGTTGGCGTTAGTGAATGACGCGAAGTTTTCGGGGTCGCCGTAGAACGTGCCGGGCTGCAATGCGGGAAGCGCCTGCGCCGTCAGCGGCGGCTCGGACCGGAACGTGTCAAAGAACGCCTGCGCTCCGTCCTGAACGTGCGGCGTCAGCGTCACCGGAACCGGCGCGGAAGTCGCCAGGACATTCGGTATGTTCGACGGGTCGCCCTGCCCGTTGATCGCCTCATGCATCCCGTCCATTTGCATTGCGCCCGGCCCGGCCATGCCGTCCATTGTCTGGAACGGTCCCAGCTTATCCACCGCTTCCACCACAAGTGTCGCACCGGCAGGGTTCAGGCCGTTCATTTCAATGCTCAGGCTGCCGCCGCTGTACTTGACATTGTTGGGATTGGCGGCGTCATACGTACGGTAATCCACCGCACCGGGAACGGCATCAAAAGAAACCACTGCACTGTCGTCGTCCGGGGTGACGCCCGTAATCTGCACGGTTTTGGAAGATGCCGCTGGGGCTGCCGTGACTGTTGCCGTGACTGAGGCGCAGGCCGCGCTTTCTACGGTGCGGGTCCACACAACATTGGAAGCGGAAACGGCGTAGGAATGCGTCCCGCCCGGCAGCACAGTGACATCGTAAGCGTTGAGGCCCCACAGGCCGCTGAGAATCGGCAGGCCATCTCGGTAGACCGTGTAAGTGGAGTCGGTATCCGCGCCGTGCCAGGCCAGATGAACGCGCGGGCGGCCCGCATTCCATTCCGGCGTCGCCGACAGAAACGTCGGCACGGCGGGCGCGGCGGGCGTCCAAGACGGCGGCGCGGACGGGTCGGACGCACCCTGCGCCGACGCGACCGCCGACGGCAGGCTTTTCATCCCCGTTGCGTCTACTGCCGTAACTGTATAAGTCATGGCATTAACCCAGTCAGATGCCGGCACGGCAAACGAGTTCGCCGAAAGACTGCCGGCAATAAGCGTGCCATATTGGTAGACGTTATAAGACGCTGCGCCGGGAACCGCCGACCAGGCCAGCGTGTCGGTCGGCGCTCCTTCCCAAATGCCCGTAACCGTGAGATTGATCGGGGCCGTCAGCACTCCGGCACTCGCCGGCGGGTTCGGGGCAGTCGCCGAGACCGACGCCGACTGCGGCCCTTCGCCGCTGACGCCGGTGGCGGAAACCGTGTACGCATAGGTTTGGCCGCTGGTGACACCCATATCAGTCCAGCCCGGCGCATTGCCGCTGATCTGTTTGACACCGTTTCGGTAAACCGTATAAACTTGCGCTCCGGGGACGCTGTTCCAGGCCAGCACAATATGGGCCATCGCCATGCCGCCGCAGACCGGGCAGCTTTTAGCCCATTCGGGAGTCGCCGAAACGCCTGCAGGGGCGACCGGGGGCAGCGGCGGCGGCGGTGCGCCGATCACGGTCAGCGCAATTCGGTCCACATAAAACGGCGCAAGCGCTCCCGCCGTGTTGTTCTCAATCCAGAAGCCGTCAAAGTCCGGCACCGCGCCGGCCCCAAGCTTCGGCAAGGCGATCTGGACTAGCTGCCAGGTGTTGGCTTTCAGGAGCGGCAGCGGCACACCGACCTGTGCGACTCCATTTCGGAGCGCATGGACCGCCAGCGACTGCCCACCGGACGCGCCGCCGTTGATCCAAAAACTGACACACAAAAGCGGCGTCGTCCGCAGGGCGGCATGGCGCAGATACAGGGCCTGCCAGGGACCTGCTTGAACTTGAATCGAGCTTGCCGACAGCGCCGGAGCCAAAGCCGGGGCATCGGCGGCCCAGCTCCAGTCCTGCCAGCCATTTTGAAGCGAGCCGGTGTAAATGCTTTGGCCGAGTGCCACAGGCGGCGTAATAGCTGCCGGCGCGTCCGTTCCGCCAAAAAAGAAGGCCATGACGGCCAGAAGAGGGAGCAGCAGACGCAGTTTCATTTCTGTTTTCCCAAAGGTCTATACAAACAGCAGTGACGCTGGTTGGTGAAGTGTTAAAAGCCCGCAAGCGATTTGCAGGCTTTTTTATCTTCGGGAAAACAGGGGAAGGGGGAGAGAGGCAGGCGGAAAACCCGGCACGAAAGCGGGGGAAGAAACCTACCCCGGCTCATTCTTCGCCACCCCTCCCTAAGAAGGAAGGGTTAAGAAGTAAACCGTAGGGGCGCTGCTTGCCGCGCCCTCTTTCTCTTGCCGCGCCCTCTTTCTCTTGCCGCTCTTTGTCCTTTTCTCTCTGACCCTTCCTTCTTATCTGACCCTTCCTTCTTAGGGAGGGGTGGCGAAGAATGAGCCGGGGTAGGTTTCCCTCATCGGTGAGGAACGGATCGGGGTAGGTTTCCCTCATCGGCGAAGAATGAGCCGGGGTAGGTTCTTGGGGTGGGTCTACGAAACCAGCGCCGACAGGCGCGGCATGGACACGGACTCCTCCGCAGGCGTCTCCTCAAACTGAGCAGCGTACAGACCCGCATACGCGCCGCTTGATGCCAGCAAATCGGCGTGCGTGCCGCGCTCGACAATCCGGCCCCGGTCCAGCACCAAAATCAAATCGGCAGCCAAAATCGTAGACAGGCGGTGGGCAATGGCAAAGGTTGTCCGCCCGGCCATCAGCGGCACTAACGCGGCTTGGATCAGCCGCTCGGATTGGGTATCCAGCGCCGAAGTCGCTTCGTCCAGTATGAGAATACGCGGGTTCTTAAGAATAGCCCGCGCAATGGCGACGCGCTGCTTTTCGCCCCCAGAGAGCTTGTAGCCGCGCTCGCCGACTACCGTGTCGTAGCCATCGGGCAGGGACGCGATATGGTCATGGATAGCGGCAGCCCTAGCGGCTGCGATCAGCTCGGCATCGGTGGCGTCCGGGTTGCCATAACGCAGATTGGCTTTAATCGTGTCGTGGACCAGGTACGTCTCTTGAGTCACGACTCCAATAGATTGGCCCAGTGACTCAAGCTTGATCTTCTTGACGTTCAGGCCGTCAATGAGAACACGCCCGGCGTCGGCATCGTACAGCCTCGGAATGAGCGATGTCAGCGTTGTTTTACCCGACCCGGAATGCCCGACCAGCGCGATCAATTGTCCCGGCTCGGCCTCAAATGTGATTTTGCTTAACGTCGGCTCAGTTTGGGACTCATCGTACCGGAACGAGACATCGTCAAACGCCACTTGACCGCGCATCTGCTGGGGCGACAGCGCTACGGCGTCAGGCGCGTCCACAATCTCCTGCTTCAGATCCAAATACTCAAAAATGCGGTCAAAGAGCGCCAAAGCGCTAGAAACATCCACCTGCACGTTCAAAAGACCCGTCAAGGGGAAAAACAGCCGGGCCTGCAGCACCGTAAACGCCACAATCGTTCCCACCGACAAATGATGGTCGCCCCGCGCGACTACTAAGTCCGCCGCCAGCCAGTAGACCAGCACCGGAGTCACCGAAAACGAAACGCCGATGAGGTTGAAAAAGACCCGAAAGACCATCGCCTGCTTGGTCTGCGCGTCGGTCAGGGCTTCATTCTCGCCCGCAAACTTCGCCCGCGACAGCCCCGCCCGCCCGCTGGTCTTAGACAGCAGGACACCCGACACCGACAGCGTCTCCTGCATGGTCGAGTTCATGTCCGCAAGTCTCGTCTGGACTTCCTTGCGGATGCCCTGCCCCCACTCTCCCACCAGCTTGCCGATCCAGGCAAACAGCGGCAGAATACCCACCGACAGCAAAGTCAGCCGCCAGTCCATGAGGATCATGGCGACCAGCGTGGACAGCACAATCGTAGCATTCGACAGCACCGTCGCCGCCGTGTCCGACAGCACGGACTGCACCCCGCCGACATCGTTCGCCAGCCGCGACTGTATCTCCCCCGTCCGCGTGTCGGCAAAGAAGCGCAGGGCCATTCCCTGCAAGTGGCTGTACAACTGGTTTCGCAGGTCACGCATGATCCGCTGCCCCACCAAGATGCTTAGATACCCGTAGTACAGCGTCAGCGCCGTCGACACCAGCGTCGCCGCCAGCGTCAGGACAGTATCGCGGGACACCAGGCCCATGTTCCGCCCCAAGAGTCCCTTGTTGATAATCGCTTGCAGCAGGAACGGCGGGAACAGCCCCAGCGCCGCCGCCAGCAGCACCGTCACCGCAATCCCCGCCACCTGCTTATGGTAAGGCGTAAACGTCCGCGCCACCCGCTTCAGCGTATCCGGCTTCAGCGGCTTCTTTTCCCGCTCCCCTTGCCCTGCCCCCGGTCGCCCCGACGCCCCGCCGCGCATTGAAACTGCCAAACTCTTGTTCCCCTACCATAATTGTACCTGCTTATGCCGACTTATGCCGAAGGCTTGTCGCGTGAAAATTGGGTATACTCAGGCGGCACCAGCGCCTACCAGTACGGGGCCACTTCGGGCTACCGGACGCAAGGCGATGCCGGGCTGACACTGGTAGGCTGCCGCTACTACGACGCCCAGGTGGGCCGGTTCATCACCCGCGATACCTACCAGGACCAGAAGCCCTATGCCTACTGCGACGGCGATCCCGTCAACCAGGTTGATCCAACAGGACACAACTGGGCAGGCAAAGTCTTTAGGGCTATAATGATTCTATTCGGAGCAGTCGAAGCTGGTGTTGGTGTCATTGTAGTTATTGTTGGAATCCAAATACTCCCTGCTGGGTTTTGGCCGGGGGCAGGCGTTATCGTAGCGGGGCTTGTACTGGTTGCGTTGGGAGCAACTATTATATACGCCGGCAACCAACTATGGAATGCTCCGTAGTCAACTCGGAGGCCATGGGTTCATTCTTGTAGAAAATTCATGGCCTCCACCTTGAAGTGAAATCATGAAAAATCCAATTCTTCTACTAAAAACTAGCCTAATGTTCGCTCTCCTGTCAAGTTTCCTGCTCACCGTCGCTTCAGGACTTGTGTATTGTAATTATGTGCCTATACCCAGCTCACCAAGCACCGTAAGGCATATGATGGATGAAGCGTTCTTGGCTCTATTTTGTGCAATTTTGTTTGCAGTCGCAGTAAAGCTACTTCGGCGATGACATTTAGCTTGGTTCGTTGATTTCCATGACACACCCTATTGAGCGGCACAACAACCGGCTTCCAGTTTGACGGCGGCTCGGTTCTCTTGGAGAAGCAGGGCAGCAACACGACAGCCACCTACACCTACGGCAACGCCTTGATTCGCAAAGATGGCGAAGCGCCGCTGTTCGACGGCTTGGGCAGCGAGCGCACCGTCACCAACAGCAGCCAATCGGTGACGGCAACCCTGACGCTGTCTGCGTTCGGGCAGGCGGTTGCCAGCAGCGGGAGCAGCACGAGCGCCTACCAGTACAGAGCCACTTCGGGCTACGGCAGTGACGAGCATAGGATTAGCCGCAAGGTCAGCTTATATGTTCGCCTTGACCCAAGACTCTATCGCGGCGGCGGGACGTGCGCCGGACGTGCGGGCGGCTTCTTTGCCGTGCGTGAAGACGGCCATGGTCGGGATGGACTGGACCCCGTACCGTGCGCCAAGCGCCGGCAAGGCTTCGGTGTTGATTTTGACTATCAGCCACTGTCCGGCATGAGACAACGCGACTTTTTCCAGCTCCGGCGCGACCATTCGGCATGGCCCGCACCAGGGTGCCCAGAAGTCCACGACAACCGGCAGCGGCGCGGCGGCAATTAAGGCGGCAAAGACGGCGTCGCTCGGAACGTCCAGCGGCGTGTTCGGCATGGGCAGCGTGGACTGGCACTGGCCGCAGGTTCCGATGTCGGCAAGACGCGCAAACGGGACACGGTTGCGGCGTTCACAATTCGCGCAGGTCAGCACGACACCTTTGTCATCGAGTGTTGGTTTAGCCACGGCTTTGTCTCTCCTTCCAGTAGCGGGCAGCGGTTTCGGTGTGGGTCGAGAACGCAAGCTCCATCGGTCCCTGTGCGACCACGGCCTCAGACGTTTCATTTGACGGCGTGAACTTTGGCAGTGATGCAGACGACAGCGCGGGGGCTAGGCCGAAGACCAGCAGAGTGCCGTCGGGGGCGCTTCGGGTGTCAAACAGCGTGATACCCTCTGCGTCAACAATGTACCCGGTTTCCTCATGCACTTCTCTCGCCCCGGCTTCCTGCCAGGTTTCACCGGTCTCGATAAAGCCGCCCGGCAGAGCGAGACGGCCCGCCTGCGGCTCCTGAGTCCGGCGTACCAGTAGGAGGCCGTCGTCGATGGGAAGCAGCACGACCGACACCGGCAGGGGGTTAGAATAAGTAGCATTCCCGCAGTGGGCGCACCGGCGCGGCCAGGGGCTATTTTCGGCAAAGGCCGCACCGCAGTACGAGCAGTGCGAGTTTTTTTGATAAGTACCGGACATAGTTGAGGTATTATGCCCGAAACAGACAGGAGGGAACCTTCAACACGTCCTCGCCCGCGAAGGCGGGGGCTTGCCCCTTTAAAGCACGGGGGTTCAGCCCCGTGTTGTCTTTCCATGAACCTCACTAACTACAACCACAGCGTCATTCTCACCGGCGCAGGCGTGTCCGCAGGCTCCGGCCTGCCGACTTACCGGGGGCCGGGCGGGCTGTGGGAGCGCGAAGACATCGCCCGGCTTGTCGAAGCACGGCACCTGCCCGGCAGCCTGCCGGGCCTCTGGCGGCTGTATTCCGAGCGCCGCCGCGTGGCCCTGACCGCCGAACCGAACCCTGCCCACCTCGCCATTGCCGCCCTGCAAGCGGCCCGGCCCGAAGCCGTGACACTCTTCACCCAAAACGTAGACAGCCTGCATCAGCGGGCGGGCAGCCCGCAGGTCGCCGAGCTGCACGGCTCGGCGTTTCGCACCCGCTGCACCAACCCGCGCTGCACCCTGCCGCCGTTTGACGACACACGCTCCTATGCTGCCGTCCCGCTCTGTCCTCAGTGCCATTCGCCACTGCGCCCGGATGTCGTCTTATTCGGCGAAACGCTGTCCGAGACCGTGCTGCGCCAGGCTCAGTCAGCTCTAGAAGCGTGTGATTTGTTTCTTGCCGTCGGCACATCAGGCTTCGTGTGGCCCGCCGCCGCATTCGTGCAGATCGCCGCGCAAGCCGGGGCGCACACGGTCTTAGTCAATCTGGAAGCAGGCGACACGGCAGACGAGTTTGACGAGGTGATGCTGGGACGCGCCGAAGAAGTCCTGCCAGGGCTGCTGAGATAAAAAGAGTCCCCCGGCCCCCAATGATGGGGAAGCAGGAGGAAAGAACTCGTAGGGGCGCTGCTTGCTGCGCCCTCTTATCCTGCTCTTATCCTGCTCTTATCCTGCTCTTATCCTATCCGTATTGCTCCCCCAGTATTGGGGGCCGGGGGGCTTCTCCCTACCCTTCTCCCGTAATCTTCAGCACCGCGCTTCCATATTTTTCTAGTTTGCCCGGCCCGACACCGCTGACTTCCAGCAAATCATCGGCAGATTGGGGACGGGCGCGGGCAATCTCAATCAGCGTTTTATCGCTGAACACGACATAAGGCGGCACGGCGTCTTTGGATGCCTGCGCCGTGCGCCACTGCTTCAAGTCCGCCAGCACGTCATCACTGCCGCCGTCGCCGTGGTCTGTGCTTGACGGTGCGCCGTAGCCACGTGGAACCGAGGCGCTGACCGGCAGATGCTCCTGCCACGCAGCCCGGCCCTCGGCAGTCACCGTGCAGACAAAGTAAGCGTCTTCGTCGCCTTGATGCATCAAGCCTTCGGTGAACAGCGACTCCAAGAACTTGTCCACAACAGCCACAGTGCTGCCGCGAAACAGGCCGTTCAGGGGGTTGTTGACTGACGGCGCTTTGTCGCCCAGGCTTCCCGCGCCGCGCAGGGTCTTGTTCAGACGCGCCTTGCCGACTGCCGGACGCAGTGCGTCTAAGCCCTGCAGCACCGAGTAAATGTCGCCGGGATTGACCTCGGCAGGCATGGGAACAAACGGCAGATTCTTCCCGGACACGACTGCCGCCGACTGAGCGGGCGGCGCATCGCAGTTGTCGCAGCAAAATAGAGTAGGCGGCGGCTCCTGACGGTCGCCAAAATAGTCCAAAACAGTGCGCCGGCGGCAGTACGGAGTCTTGCAGTAGTCGACTATTTCGTCCAATCGGCGCAGACGCTCGGCCCGCTGCTTTGCCAGACCCGCGGCGATGGAGCGGCGGGCATCCGGCGGGAAGTCCATCCGGGCCAGCGTCAGCAGGACCGCGTCGCCGGTCTGAGCAACGCGCTTCACCAAGTCCGCCCGCTCCAGCTCGCCAAGCGCTAAACGGCACTTCATATCGCTCCAGTCCAGTGCGCTCCCCCACCCCTTTAGCAGCTTGGCATTCTTGTCGGCGTCGGCGAAGCGCTTGATCTGCCCGAACGCCCGCTCCACATCGCCGACTGTCATGGCTTCATTGTCAATGAACCATTCGCGGGTTCTTCTATCGGCGAAGTGGTACAAAATGACGCAGCGGCTTTTCTTGCCGTCACGCCCCGCCCGGCCTGCTTCCTGGTAATAACTCTCTAAGCTGTCCGGGCAGGCGCAGTGGACCACAAACCGGACATCAGGCTTATCAATCCCCATGCCGAAGGCGTTGGTTGCCACTAAGACCTGCCGCGTGCCGTCAAGCCAGTCCCGCTGCATCTGGTTCCGAATGTCGGCATCTAAGCCGGCATGGTACATGCCTGCGATCTGCCCGACCTTTGCCAGCGCGTCCCCCGCCGCCTCAAACACCTGCTCACACTGCTTACGGGTCGCCACGTAAATCAGGCCGCTGCCGCCTAAAGCGGACAGCTTCGGCAAAGCGCGGGCCAGCTTGTCTTCCCGCTCATTCTCGCTTTTGCACCGATGCACCGAAAAATGCAGATTGGGCCGGTTGAAGCCACCCACCAATACGATTGGGTCGCGCATCCCTAAGTTGGCGACAATCGACTCCTGCACCCGCCGCGTCGCCGTCGCCGTTGCGGCCAGCAGCGGCGGATTACCCAGCGTTTCCACCACTTCGCGCAAACTTAAATAATCAGGCCGGAAATCATGGCCCCATTCACTGATGCAATGCGCTTCATCCACCACAAACCGGGAAATCTGGACACTCTTCAAAGCCTCCATGAACGCCCCCGAACGAAACCGCTCCGGCGCGACATAGACCAATTTGAGATGCCCCTGCTTCATCTTGCGAATGAGATCATACTGCTCTTCCGGCGACTGCAAAGATGTCAAACACGCGCAGCCAATCTCAGAAAACGCCGAACGCCGATTGAGCGCATCCACTTGGTCCCGCATCAGCGCAATCAGCGGCGAGACAACCAGCGTCACGCCCTCAGACAGCGCCGCAGGCAACTGAAAGCACAGCGACTTGCCTGCCCCCGTCGGCATCACCACCAGCACGTCCCGCCCCGCAAGCGCAGCCTCAACCGCGTCTTCCTGCTGAGGCCGAAACTCGCCGTAGCCATAAAAGTTTTCAAGAGATTGTTCTAGCACAGATGAATTATACCCGGCGGCAATCCCGTAGGGGTAGGGCTTGCCCCTACCCTCCTTGCTGCTTTTCCCCTACCCTCCTTGCTGCTTTTCCCCTACCCTCCTTGCTGCTTTTCCCCTACCC
>CAXTER010000010.1:0-2093 GCA_964243345.1 uncultured Armatimonadales bacterium | reverse complement strand
TCTTTGCGGAAGAGGAGATAGAAAAAAGGGCAGGGGTGAACCCTACCCCTACCCAGCAGCTGCATTCGAACCTATTCATGCTTTTGGGCGTCTTCGCGGGCTTCTTTGGCTTCGTCGGTGTTTGGGACAAACTGATGACCTGCCTCATCGCCTTCGTGCTTCTTTTCTTCTGTGGCCGCTTTTTCAGCGGGCGAAAGCTTATCCCAGGCTTCTTTCGGCAGGTAGCGGTGCATTCCGTCGTCGCGCTCTGCGGGCTTGCCGTCCGCCGTTGTCCACTCTTCTTCCGTCCACTCATGCAGATGCTTTTGTTCGTCGGTCTGCTTGTCTTCCTTGTAGCCGCCGCCCGCTTTCTCGTACTCATGCACGAGAAGCTGCGCTTTGCGGGCGCTCCACTGGCCGGAACGTCCGCCTTTGTCGCCTTGCGTGATTTCGTCTTTGAGCCGCTGCCGCAGGTCTGGGTCGGTGTAGATTTCTTCAGGTGATTTCTTTGCCATGTTCAGGTCTCATTTCTATGAGCCGCCCCCGACACTATTCCCGTCTTATCCAAAGCCCTTCCCTAGCAGGGGAGGCGAGGAACGAGCCGGGAGGGGTTCTCACTCCTTTGAGTGACTTTACCCATAAATCTTTGTCAGCATCTGCTCAAAGTTTAACGGATCAATGCCGAAGACTTCTTTGACCGCAAGGCTTGTCGTGATATTGTCTAATCCTAGATTCTTGAGCTGGTCGCGCGTCACCGGCGGCTTGGACAAAATCTTTTCCATGACTGTCGCGGCGGCGTACAGCAGCGGGATTGGGGCATGGAAAAGCGGCTTCTTCGGCTTATCCAGCGCCCGCGCAAAGCCTTTCAAAAGCTCGTTAAACGAAAGCTGAGTCGCCCCGCCTACTTCATAAATCTGGTTGATCGTGTCGCCCCGGCCTAAAGCCTGCGTGACACATCCCGCCAAATCGTCCACCCAAATCGGCTGAAACAAGTTGAAGCCGGAGCCGGGAACAGGAATAAATGGAAACGGCGCGTTGCCGCCGAGGCCGCCGTGCAGCACTAAGTCTTTCATTTGGGCCACAAACTCGCCGTCCGGCCCCAGCACCAGCGAAGGCCGGAAAATCGTATACGGCAGCTTGCTTCCGCTCACAATCCGCTCGGCCTGATACTTGGTCTGGGAATACACCGACGGCGAGTTCAGCGACGACCCAATGGCGCTCATATACACAAAGCGCCCGTCAAACCCCGCCCGCATCGCCTCGTCCACCACATTGCGCGTGCCTTCCACATGCACCCGCTGAAAGGTCTGCCCCTTGCGCGGGTTCTCCTGAATAATGCCGACCAGATGAATGATGGCGTCGACGCCCGCAAACATTTCCGGCGTCAGCGTCACAATATCGGCGACGTCCACACCCCGAACATACTCGACCCCGTCCACCCGATTTTTGCGGATCGGAAGCTGCCGCACCAGCCCCCGGACCGGATGCCCGATCTTGATCAGCTCCGCACAAATATGCCGCCCGACAAACCCCGATGCCCCCGTCACCAATACCGTCATGTGCGCCCCGCCTTCTTTGGAAAAAGTGCCAACTGTCGCTATGATACCCTACTGCGCGTCTAAAGGAACTGTCTGCCGCCGGCAGGGCGAGCCAAGAGCGCAGGTGACAAGCAGAGAGTCAGGGGAAAGCGGTAAACTAGAAAAGACAGCCCGCTTGATGGGCTGTCTTTCCTAAACGGACAGAAAGGAGGTGAGTCTCCCATGTCCAAGCATCTGCGACGGGCCTTTGTCAAAGCTCGACCAATCGCACAGACTATCGCCGCGATTGCTTCAACAATCGTTGCGATTCTCCGGATTCTTAAAAGCCTCGGCTACTAAGAACCGCTAAGAAGAAGGGGGATCGCTTGCCGGCGGTTCCCTTCTTTTTGCTGCTCGCCGCAGCAAACCGTACACTTGCACTTCTATCTTGACATATCGGCAGAGCCTTGTCAAGACTTCACCTGTGTTGCCCGCCTTGCCCCTTCATGCCCGTGTCCTTTATGCCCGTATCCTTGTTCTCAGCGGTTGGCGTCGGGTGCAGCGCATTGTTAGACTGCAACTTGCCAGCCTATTTTC
>CAXTER010000009.1:0-88105 GCA_964243345.1 uncultured Armatimonadales bacterium | reverse complement strand
GCTGCCTCAGAGGTTCCACGACCACTTGACAATGAACCATAGAATCTTGTTAGGCCGATGACTGTGCTGCTTCTTTAACCGCAACTATTGTGAGTAGAGGTGTCATCAATCACTATTTTGCTCCAGCCTTTTTCAGCAAATCCGCGACTGCCCAATAATGAAATTGCTCGACTGCCGACAACAATGTCTGATTAGGAATAGATGTATTTTCTCTCGTATTGGGGTTAGCTCCGTGAGAGAGAAGCAGTTGCACGGCATCAGGTTTATTTGCCATAGCGACGCCCCAAAGCGCCCAACATCCACCGTCGCCCTGGTCGCTGATTTTCGCTCCATGAGATAATAATAGCTTCATCATAGCAATATCATCATTTTCGCCCGCAAGTTCAAGTGGCGTTGTATTCCAACCATCCATGATGTTGACATCTGCCCCGCAGTTGAGCAGTAATTTCACCATTTTTATCTTCTGACCGCTGACAGCGGCACACAGCGGGGCTATATCATCTTCATCCAAATTCGTAGGTGGAAAGTCATTCGGGTTTGTCCCGCTCTTGACTTGTGACTTAACGGCGGCCAAGTCGTTGCTCTCTATCGCTTCCATAAGTGCATGATAGCGTGGGTACTTATCAATAGATTGAGTATGACATACGAATAAAATAATTATGACGACCGATGCTATTAAAAGTAAGCCAATGATTTTGAAGTATCGCACGGCTGACCTCATCATCTTAATGAAAGCAATGGTACTGTGTTAATCCGCCTTTGGTAGCAGGAGAGGCCCCCGCCCAGCGGCCTAACAAGTATTTTACCGCGTTGCGCCGCAGGCCGCTTGCGGTAGAACACGCCGATTTTGCGGCAATTACCGCACTTTTTCCGCGCTTTGCGGCCTCGGTTGACTGCTTCACTCTCATTATATCACAATCTTCAACTGTAATCACACCCAGCCGACCACAAAAACCGACGCGGCACTCCCTCATCCCTCCTTCCCAATCCCGTGCCCGCGAAGGCGGTCACTCGGCGCTTCGCCCCACAGCGTAGGAATTGATTCCCACGCTTCCCCTCCACGCCCTCTTGACAACTCCTCCCCTTCCATGCTATATTAGTAGACATAAGTTTTAGCTTGGGAGAGCGGAAACAGGAACAGTGTCATCATGCCCACCACCGAATACGGCAAGGCCATCGCCAGCCGCAATGCCACCACCCACGGCGTCTTTGCCCGCGACATTGTTCTCCCTGCACTCGGCGAAGACCCCGGCGGCTACCAGCAGGTGCAGGATGAGCTGGTCGCCCAGCTTCGCCCCGGCAATTTGTTGGAACGCCACTACGTTGAGAAAATCGCGGCGGCTTCCTGGCGTCTGCGCCGCCTGCACCGCTGGCAGGCCCAGCTCTTTGAGGACGCCGCGCTCTCGGAAGACGAGCGTCTGGATAAGCTCGACAAAGTGCTGCGCCATGAAACCGCCTTGCAGCGGCAGATTGATACCGCCGTCCGAATGCTGGCAAAGGACGTTCCCCAGCTTTACGCCCGGCGGGCCCGTGCCGAGGCGCTCGATAGCCTTCAGTTGTCCGAGCGCGAATGCCTTGCCGACGGCGAGCTTGACATGGGCGTCTCGATGGAAACCCGCAACCGCCTGTATCAGCTCCGCAAATCCACCCATCAGGCCGTCAACGAGCTGTCCGTCGCCCCCCTCGACACGTCCGCCGAGGAAACTCCCGTGGAACCCGCTGCCGAAACACGCGAAAAATGCCAAAACGAACCCACGCCTCACCTGCCTGCACTTCCTGCCTCCTGCCCTTCCTTCTTAGGGAGCGGTGGCAAGGAACGAGCCGGGGTAGGTTCTTCGACTCTCCCATCAGCGGGGGGGCGGGGGCCAAGCATTCACGCAGGAAACCGCTCGGCCTTTCCCGAACTAAAAGGGCATGACTAATTTAGACCAAGAGCGGCAGCGGATGAAGGACTTGCGGGAAAAACGCCCCGGTGCGGAGTGGCGGCAGTGGGGGCCGTATGTGTCCGATCGGGCGTGGGGGACGGTGCGCGAAGATTACTCCACCGACGGCGCGGCGTGGGATTACCTGCCCCATGATTCGGCCCGCTCGAAAGCGTACCGGTGGAACGAGGATGGGCTGGGGGCTATCTGCGACAGCACGCAGGAGATGTGCTTTGGGCTGGCGCTGTGGAACGGCAAGGATGCGATACTCAAGGAGCGCCCGTTCGGCCTGTCCGGGCCGCAGGGGAACCACGGTGAAGATGTCAAAGAGTATTACTTTTTCCTAGACAACACGCCGACTCACTCCTACATGAAGATGCTGTACAAGTACCCGCAGGCGGCATTTCCCTACGAGGATTTAGTCAAAACGAACGCCGCTCGAACCAAGCACGACATGGAGTATGAGCTTCTGGACACTGGCGTCTTTGAAGACAGCAAATACTGGGACGTGACTATTGAATACGCCAAAGCGTCGCCCGATGACATTCTCATTCAGATCACGGCCGCCAATCGCGGGCCAGACACGGCGACGCTTGACATCCTGCCGACCCTTTGGTTTCGGAATATCTGGACCTGGGGCTGGCCCAATCCAAAGCCCAGCATGAAAAAAGGAAGCAAAGACAGCGTCATTGAAGCTGACCATCATGTCTTAGGCCGGCGGTCCCTCTTTTGCGGCGGCAGCCCGGACCTGCTGTTCACCGAAAACGACACCAACGAAAAGCGGCTCTACGGCGCGGCCAACAACCCGTCCCCGTATGTCAAAGACGCTTTCCACGAGTTTATCGTGGACCGCATACAAGGGGCAATCAACCCGGCCCAGACCGGCACGAAAGCCTGCGCCCACTACAAAGTCACGGTCGAAGGCGGCCAGTCCACAGCGCTCAAGCTGCGCCTGACCAATGACCCGCTGATCGCCGACCCGCTTGGCGACGGCTTTGACCAGGTGTTTCAAGCACGGCTCGCCGAGGCCGATGCCTTCTACGCTCCCCTCGGCTCACCGGAACTCTCGGATGATGTTCGCAGCGTCATGCGTCAGGCATTCGCCGGCCTGCTCTGGTCCAAGCAGTTCTACAAATATGATGTCCTGCACTGGCTTGAAGGCGACCCCGCCGAGCCGAAGCCGCCTGCCGTTCGTCTCACGGGCCGCAACCACGACTGGATGCACCTCAACGCCAAAGACATTATCTCCATGCCCGACACGTGGGAATATCCGTGGTTTGCCGCGTGGGATTTGGCCTTCCACTGCATACCCTTAGCCGTCATTGACCCGGAGTTCGCCAAAGATCAGCTTCTTCTCTTGGGCCATGAATGGTTCCAGTCCCCGAACGGCCAGCTCCCCGCCTACGAATGGGCGTTCGGCGATGTCAACCCGCCCGTGCAGGCGTGGGCCGCCCTGCGCGTCTACCAGATCGAGTCCCGCGTCACCGGCCAGCCCGGCGACTTCCAGTTTTTGGAGCGCATCTTCCACAAGCTGCTGATGAACTTCACCTGGTGGGTCAACCGCAAGGATGCCGAAGGCAACAACGTCTTTCAAGGCGGCTTCTTAGGACTGGATAACATCGGTCTCTTTGACCGCTCCCAGCCTCTGCCGACCGGCGGACATTTGGAGCAGTCGGACGGCACTTCCTGGATGGCGATGTTCTGCCTCAACATGCTGTCCATCGCGATGGAGCTGACCCGCACCGATCCCAGCTACGAGGACATGGCGACCAAGTTCTTCGAGCATTTCGTCTATATCGCCCACGCCATGAACGCGATGGGCGGGGACGAAACCGACTTGTTTGATGACGACGACGGCTTCTACTACGATGTCCTGCGCTACCCGGATGGCTCCGGCCAGTTTATGCGCGTGCGGTCGATGGTCGGCCTCATCCCCCTGCTCGCCGTGGACACTATCGACAATGATCAGCTTGCTTCTATGAAGGACTTTCAGCACCGCATTGACTGGTTTCTCGAAAACCGCCCGCTGATGTGCAAAAGCGTCGCGGACCTCTGCGAGACCGGCCACCATGACCGCCGCCTGATGTCCATTGTTGATCCTGACCGCCTGCGGACCATTCTGACCAAGATGCTGGACGAAACCGAGTTCCTCTCGCCCCATGGCCTGCGCTCCGTGTCCCGTTTCCACAAAGATCACCCGGTCGTCATGGATGTCAACGGCACAGAGTACCGCCTGGACTACGATCCGGCCGAGTCCACCACCGGCCTGTTCGGCGGCAACTCCAACTGGCGCGGCCCCATCTGGTTCCCGTTGAACTACCTGCTCATTGAGGCCCTGCAAAAGTTCGACTACTACTTAGGCCCGGACTTCACCGTCCCGTTCCCCACCGGCTCCGGTCAGCAATTGACGCTTGCCCAAGTCGCCGCCGAGCTGTCCCGCCGCCTCGCCCGCACCTTTTTGCGGGATGAAAATGCCCGCCGCCCCGTCTACGGCGGCACCGAAGTCTTCCAAACCGACCCGCACTGGAAAGACTACATTCTTTTCTTCGAGTACTTCCACGGCGACAACGGCGCGGGCCTCGGTGCGAGCCACCAAACCGGCTGGACCGGCCTCGTCGCCAAGCTCATCGAGCAAAGCGGGGAGTAATAGGCGGGGAATAACTGACACGGCTAAAAACCCGGCACTGGAAGTGCCGGGTTCTTTGCTTCCACGGGGCTGAACCCCATGCTTCAAACAGCAGCTCCCCGCCTACGCGGGCAAAGACTCCTCAACATCTTCGCCCGCGAAGGCGGGAGCTTGCACTTCAAAGCCCTGCCGTTCAGGGCAGGGTATTTAACGGATGCTTGGGTTTGCTGCAATCAGCCTCTCCAATAAAGCGTCGTGTTCCGCTTCCAGTATGTCTGCTGCTCGCAAGCACTGCCGAGACGTGTAGCCTTCCGGGTGATGTCGCCCTGACACCTGACCCATGTGCCGCAACGAACGAGCGAACTGAGACAAATGAAGTTCTAGATCAGCTTTTATGTACTCCTCTGGCCGATGTTGCAATTCGATAGCAATACGATGATACAGGTAATCATTGTCTACGTTTGTGACCAGAAGATGATGCCAAATCGCGCCCCAAGTCTGCTCCTGTCCAATGGCCCACTCCGGCAACTCAAAGACAGAATTATCCTGGAACTCCATGACATAGAACTCTTTGGCCGGCTCGTGCCACACTTCGGTAGGCATGATGGCTTCTAATTCTTCCGAAACTTGGGACGCTCTGGGCGCTTTGCCTCCAGGCGACCCATCGCCGGCGGGGCTAGCTCGACTTTGACTTTGCGGCCCCGGATGGTGGCGCGGCGCAGGACGGCGACGACATTTTGGGCTTCGGGGGCGGGGACTTCAACGAACGCCGTTCGGTCCAAGATGTCTATTGCGCCAATAGACCGGCCTGTTAGTCCGGCCTCGTTGCTGATGGCTCCGACAAGGTCACCGGGGCGCAGGCCGTCCTGACGGCCCAGCCCGATAAACAGCCGGGCCATGCCGACTTCCGGCTGCTCGGATGCCGCGTTTAGTTCTTCCTCGGCCTCGGCGGGGCCGGAATGCTGGCTGGCCCAGAGCATTTGCAGGGCGGCGGCGGCGATCTCCGCCGGGTCGTACTCGTTCGACAGGGCTTCCACGGCAGCGAGGTGACCGTCAAATGCACGGGCGACCAGCGTCTCGCGCAGGGACTCTTGGAACAGGTCGCGGCGGCGGGCGGCGATGTCGGCAGCCGTGGGGATACGCGCCGGCTTGATGACCGCGCCGGTCATCTGTTCAATCGCCCGAAGCTGACGCCGCTCCCGGCCTTCCACTAAAGTAATCGCATCGCCGGTGCGACCCGCCCGGCCCGTGCGCCCAATCCGGTGGATATACTGCTCTACGTCCCACGGAATGTCATAGTTAATGACATGCGTAACCGTGTCAATATCTAGTCCGCGGGCAGCGACATCTGTGGCAATTAGCAGGTCAGCCAAACCCTCGCGGAAGCGGCGCATGACCCGGTCTCGGTCGGGCTGGCCCAAATCGCCGTGCAGGGCTTCGGCGCTGTACCCACGCAGGCGCAGGGCGTCCGCAAGGTCGTTTGTTTCCTGGCGGGTCCGGCAGAACACGATGGTCGGGCCAGGCGTTTCCATGTCCAGAACACGGGCCAATGCTTCGAGCTTGCGGCCCGGCGCGACCTCGTAGTAGGTCTGATTGGTCGCCGCAACCGTGCGCCGCTTGGCGTCAATCGCAATATGCACCGCGTCTTTGAGAAAGCGCTGAGTGAGCGCAGCAATGCGCGGCGGCATCGTCGCCGAGAAGAATGCAAGCTGGCGCGGCTCCGGCAGCTCGGCTAAAATCGTTTCCATGTCTTCTAAAAAGCCCAGCGCCAGCATCTCGTCGGCTTCATCTAAAACGCAGACTTTGACCTGGTCTACCACTAAAGTCCCACGCCGCAGATGGTCTAAGAGGCGTCCCGGTGTGCCGACAACAATGTGTGCGCCGTCCCGCAGAGCGCGGAACTGCCGGTCCAAAGGCTGCCCCCCATAAACCGGCACGACGCGCAGGCCGGTATGCTTGGCAAGCGCGACAATGCCGCCGGCGACTTGAATGGCAAGCTCACGGGTCGGCTCCAGCACCAACGCCTGCACGGCAGGGTTCGCGCTGTCGCAGTTCTCAATAATCGGGATGGCAAACGCGGCGGTCTTGCCAGTCCCGGTTTGGGCCTGTCCGATCAAATCGCGCCCTGCCAGCAGCACCGGGATGGACCGGGCCTGAATTGGCGTCGGCGCTTCAAAGCCTAGATCGCTCACCGCTCGCATGACCGGCTCACTCAGGGCCAAATCCGCGAACAGCGGCAGCTCCGTTTCTTCGGGTTCTTCGGCTTCCGCGATGGCAGCGGGCAGGGGGACAGTTTTAGGCGGCTTTGCTGCGTAGGGCTTCTTGGCGGCGAACGGCTTCGGCGGGGCGCTTTTTGCGGACTTGGCGACCGTAGGTTTGGCAACGGCGGGCTTGCGTGGAAGTTTAGACATGATTGGCCTGAGTGTACCCCAAATGCACAATGCCCGCTAACCGAATGTCGCGGGAGGACGCGCCAATGTCTAAAGCGTATGCGCCGGGGTCGGTCTGCCAGCCGTGTGTTTTGGCGCTCCAATAAGCGAATGCCGACGGCGTCAGCGTCAGCGTCACGGTCTTCTTCTCGCCCGGCAGGAGTGAGACCCGAGCAAACGACTTCAGCTCCCGCACCGGCCGGTCTATGCTGGGGTGAATGGGCCGGACGTAAAGCTGGACGACTTCATCCCCGGCGCGTTTGCCGGTGTTCTGCACAGTGACTTGCGCGGTTATTGGCGAGCCGATCTTTTGGACACGAGGCATCTGCAAGTGGCTGTACGCGAACGTCGTGTACGACAGGCCGAAGCCGAACGGGAACAGCGGCTTAATCTGCGTCTGGTCAAAATGGCGGTAGCCGACATACACGCCTTCCATGTAGCGCACGAAGCTGCCTGCGCCGGGATAATTAGTCCAGTCGGAGTAGTCTTCGCGCTCATACGCCCATGTCCCGGTCAGCTTGCCGGACGGGTTTGCGTCGCCGAACAAAATGTCGGCGGCGGCGGTCCCCGCGTCCTGGCCGGAGTACCATGTCTCTAAAAGCCCGGAAACGCGCGGCAGCCAGCTTTGCGTCAGCAGCGGCGTCCCGCAGTTCAGCACCACCAGAGTGCGCGGGTTCACAGCAGCAACGGCTTGAATAAGCTTTTCCTGGTCGCCCGGCAGGTGCAGATCGGGCGGGTCCAGCTCCTCGCCCTCGTAATTGTTGTCCGTGCCGACAACCACCACGGCGACGGCAGCGCTCTTGGCAAGCGCAACGGCTTTCGCTAAATCTTCCGGTGTACCGGCTCCCGTGCGCGGGCAGCCCTGGGCGTAGGTGACGGCAATACCCGGCCCGACCTTCTTTTTAATGCCCTCCAGAATGCTGACCTGATAAAAGGGATGCACTTCCGCGCTCCACCGGCCCCCAAGCTGCGTGTCCTGGGCATTCGGCCCGATGACGGCAATGGAAGGCAGCGCCCGGCGGCTGAGGGGCAGGAAGCCATCTTTGTTTTTCAGAAGTGTGATGCCTTCTAAGGCCACGCGCCGGGCCAGCGCCTGATGCGCTTGGCTGTTGACGGCAGACGTGTCCGGGGTCTGAGGCGGGTTCAGCATTCCTGTTCGCACCATCAGGCGCAGGACACGGCGGACGGCGTCGTCAATCTCCGCTTGGGTGATCTGGCCGTTTTGCAGAGCTTGGGTGAGGGCGTCCGGCGTGTAATACTGCGGCTGGGGCATTTCCACATCCGTGCCGGCGTTCAGGGTTGCGGCCGTGGAATGCACCGCGCCCCAGTCCGAGACGACTAGGCCGTCCCACCCCCACTGCGTTTTCAGCATGTCCGAGAGCAGGGGCTTGTTTTGGGCGCAGAAAGCTCCGTTGACCCGGCTGAGTGCGGGCATGAGCGACCAGACATGGGCCTCCTGCGCGGCGGCCTGGAACGCAGGCAGGTAAATCTCGTGCAGGGTGCGCTCGTCCACGGTAACATTGATGTCATGGCGGCCGGTTTCCTGATCGTTGCAGACAAAGTGCTTGATGCAGGCCGCGACTCCCTGGCTTTGCATTCCGTCAATGTAGGCCGCCGCCATCTGCGAGTTCACAAAGGGATCTTCGCTGAAGTTCTCAAAGTAGCGCCCGCCCTGCGGCGTCCGCTGGATATTGACGCACGGACCATAAACAATCTGCCGGTTCTTTGCTTTGGCTTCCTCTCCAAGCGCTTTTCCCACCTGCCGGACCAGCGCCGGGTCCCAAGTAGATGCCATGACGACTTCCATGGGGAATGCCGATGCCTGCCCGTCCCGCAGCCCTGCCGGGGAGTCGATTGTCCGCAGCGCGGGGATGCCGAGGCGCGGAATGGCCGGAAGGTCCAGCTTGAACGGGTCGCCGTACCCAATCAGCGCCATCAAACTCAGCTTTTCCGGCTGCGTGAGCCGCCCCAGCAGGTCATTCACCCGCGCTTCCGTCGGCGCTTTAGGATCGGCGTAAACCGTGTTCGGGACTAGCCCCGCAGCGGCGGGCGTGTCGGCGTGGGCGCAAAGAACGCAGAGGAACAAAGAAAGACACAAAAGAGCCGTCTTCGCAGACGAGTGTGAGGACATAAGAACTCCTAGCGAACACAACATTGACAAACAAAAGCGGCAGCCGGTATAATAAGCCGTATCGCAATCAGGCGGGGTTGTAGCTCAGGGGATAGAGCGAGGGACTCCTAAGCCTTAGGCCGCTGGTTCGATTCCAGTCAACCCCACTTCGTCCGGCACAGACAGATTAAAACAGACAGATTAAAACAGACGGATCAAATTGGAGAGGTCGCATAGTTGGTCTAGTGCGCCCGCCTCGAAAGCGGGTGAGGGTCAAACCTCCGTGAGTTCGAATCTCACCCTCTCCGTTTCTCACAGATGAAAATAGAAACGCTCTGCTGCCACTCAGCAGGGCGTTTTTTGCTTGTTACAGCTCCATCGCTGTCTGCGGCTTTTGCAAAATGACCACGCTTTGAGCTTCGCGGCTTTCTTCTTCTCCATTAAGATACGTCACAAGATAAGTCACGCGCTGAGAGCCGGCGACGGAGGCTGGGGCGCTCGGATGCACCTTTTCCAGAAGCGTCAGCGTCTTTCGGACACGCACCGTCAGCAGCAGAGGCATTTTCTGGACGTTGACCACATCGCCGGGCTTGAGGCGGTTCAAGTTCCGGTTAGGATTGGCGCTGATGAACTCAGACAGCGAAATGTGGAACCGATGCGCGATGCGTGAGCCGAGGTCACCGGGACGCACCACATAAGTCCGGCTGGGCGGCGGCGTCCAGAAATAAGGCGCGGCGGAAGCGGGATCGGAGCGAAGCAGACTAGTGTCTACGGTGCGTTTCTCAATAGTCGTGGTTTGCGTGATTTGCGCCTGACCGATAATAGGCGCGGCGGGCGGCATCTGCGCCCAGTGGTCCTTGACAAGATATAGCGTCTTAGTCGCAGCATCAGGCGTGGCGAACGCAAGGCTTGGGTGGCCGTTAACCAAGATCACAAATGCCGGAACCCGCAGCGTCAGCAGATGCGCGAGCTTTGCCTGCACGACATCATCGGGGTCTTGAGATGCATCCGGCGCAGCGCGTTCCAGAGACACTTTTTGCAGCCGAATCGGTGCCATCGCGGCGAAGGCCGCGCCGACTTTTTCTTTTTCCGCTTCGCTCACGAGCGCATTAGCGGCGGCAGCATTGCGGACTGTCCCAACCGGCTTGCTGTCAAGCAGGATCGTAACCGGCTGACCCTCATGCCGGATGTAGAGAAACGCCGCCCCGCCCAAAAGCAGTGCGGCGGCAAGGCAGGCCGCCAAAACCTTGAAGGCGCGAAGCTGACGTGCTACGTCAGCCTGTGGCTTGGCGGACTGCCCAGTCGGTGTCTGTGGGGCGCTGGGCATAAAGGCTTCCGGGTGTGCTAAAGTCTGGGCGAGCTACCAGGGGCGGGCACTGGCAACCTGCATCTTTTTCTGGACCTGGGCCAGCGCAGCCTGAAGCTGCGTATCGTTTGCGACATCCACAATCGCATCGGGATGCAGCTTGCGGTACGCGGCGTCTTTCCGCAGGCTTGCGTCGGGGATCGTCACATGGACATCCGGCTCAATGCCCTTGTGATGGATGTCGTTCTTGTGGGCCGTGTAGTAGTGCTGAGTCGTAATCAGCACCGCCGAGCCGTCGGGCAGGCCCTGGATGGTCTGGACAATGCCCTTGCCGAAGGTCTTTTCGCCGACCAGAACGCCTGCGCCGGTATCTTTAATTGCGCCGGATACGACTTCGGAAGCGCTGGCGCTGTCGCCGTTGACCAGCACGGCCAGCGGGTAATGCAGGTTGGCCCGGTGCTGGGCTGTGTCCACGTCTGTCGGCTCCAATTGGTCTTGCGTCTCGGTGCGGTCCCGCAGCCAGTAGACCGGGCCGTTGGGGATAAAGCGGGATGCGACCTCGCGGGCGATGTCAAGCAGACCGCCGCCGTTCTCGCGCAGGTCAAACACAACGCCCTTCATGCCCTGCGCCTGCAAAGCGTTCAGGGCTTTGCCGACCTGAATGTCGCTTTCCTCGTTGAACGACGACAGCGAAATGTAGCCGATCTTATGCACCGGGTCTACCATCGTGTACTGCACAACTTCCTGATGCACCGGCTCACGGACCAGATGAATGACGACCGGATGCGGGACGCCGCGCCGCTGCATCGTCAGGGTAACAGGGGTATCTTCTTTCCCTCGGATGAGCTTGACGACATCGGTATCCTGCAACTTGAGTGTGGGCGTATCGTTGACTTTGAGAATAATGTCGCCGGCCATGACATTTCCCTTCATGGCCGGGGAGTTCGGCAGCGGCTTGACCACATACACCTGATGCGCGGGATTGGTGCCGAGAAGAGCGCCGATGCCGACAAACTCATCGTTGTTCTCTTCCTGCATGTCCTTGTAGCCTTTGGGATCCAAAAACCGCGTGTAGCGATCTTTAGTTGCGCCCATCATGCCCCGAATTGCGCTGTAAGTCATCTCCGTGCCGTCAATGTCTTTGCCGTAGTAGCCGGCTTTCAGCGTCGCCAGCACATCGGCGTAGGTCTCGTAAGGCGTGTCGGTTGCCGCCTGCCCGTGCGCCGCCGTCATTAGCGCCCCCGAAAGCCGCGCCGGGACAAGCTCGGCGGCTGTCCGCAGGGTGTCCATGTTGTGAACGCCGCGCAGATCGTTAAAGGTCACACCGCCGACAAACGCGACGCCGAGAAGCGCGGCGGTTCCGGCGGTCCGTCCAAGTATTCGTCCAATTCGCATAAAATAGTCCTAATCTTAGAGTAAGAAACTCAAAGCAAAGAATGAGCAGACGGTACACGCGCGACACGGCCCGACAAAACGTCCACGGCGCGGTCTATGGGGGCGTCGCCGCTGGTGCTGGGCAAAGCAACGTCCGGCTTGATGCCGGATGCGCCGAAATCTGCGTGCGCGGCGGTCATCAGCTTGCCGACCGTCATGGTGAACCCGGAGCCGTCTGGGAGCGTGATCAGCTTGACATCGCTGGCGTCACCGAATGTTGTAGAGCCAACCAGCTTCGCGCCCTTGCTTTGCAGCGCCGACGCCAGCAGCTCGGCGGTATTGGCCGTGCCGCCGTTCACCAGCACTACCACAGGGTAGGTAATGGCGGTGCCGGACGCGACTGAGATAGGCTGGACTTTTTTGCCTTTGGTTTCTACATAGCCGAGTGCTGGGGCGGCCGTGATCTTGGACGCAATGGCCGCGCCGACTTCCAGCATTCCGCCGGGCGAGTCGCGCAGGTCAATGACCAAGCCTTTGGGCGCGTCCCCAAAGCCGCCGAGCGCTGCGCTGAAGTCCTTGTCCGCGCCGGGCGTGAACTGGGCGATTTTGATGTAGCCGATGCCGCCGGGCAGGCTGCGGGCTGTGATCGGGGACACAGCAGTCGGGGCAGACGTGTCAAGTGAGACGGATAGAGGCTGCGGCAGACCGGCGCGAGTGACCGTCAGCGCAATTGTTTTGGCGGCGGGGTCATCAAGCTTTGTCTGCGCCTGGGCCAGCGACAGTGAGTCATCAATCTTCTTTTGCAGGACCGTGAGCATCTTGTTGAACGTCACCGGGTCGTCCTGCGCAGCTTTCAGCGCTTTGGTCTGGGCGTACACATAGCTGTCGTTGTAAATCCACTGCCCGTTGATGGTCGTCACCACGTCGCCTGCCTGAAGACCCGCTTTTTCGGCAGGACTGCCCGGCAGCGGCGCGACCACCGCCAGACGGTACTCGGTGTACATGGGAATATCGCCGGCTTTCGCATGGGGCAGGCGGCGCACGGCAAGGGCTGCGCCGATGCCCCGATACTGCCCCTTAGCTTCCGAGTTCAGCTCGGACACTTCCGGCGCTTCTAAAAAGCGTGTGTCCGGGTCTTGCAGGGAAGCCAGCATGGCGGACGCCGCCCCATGCGCCATCTGGGCGTCGGTCGGCAGCGGGTCCACGAAATTGCGCTCAATCAGCCGGTACACGTCGTCAAACGTCGCTGCTGGGCTGGTATCGGACAGGAACTCCGTGCCGGCGTCCCCCGCACCGGCGGTGTTCTGGGACGTGCCGGGGCCGCCCGCCTCCTGCGCGACCTGGCCTGATGCCGGTGAGCCGGCATGGCTGGCCGACGCCAAAATAATCGGGGACGCGGATGCAGACGCCAGGGGCGGCTGGTAAAGATTATGGCCGGTGGCCTGGGCAGGTCCAAAATGTGTGCCGGCAGCGAACGTGCCGGCGGCCAGCACGCCGACGAGCAAGGCACCGGCAGCGCCGGCGGGGTTCAGCTTCAACTTTAATTTTCCTTCCAAAACCGAACAATTGCGGCTCAAACCGAAGTCTTTTATTATACCATTCCCGCCGGTCTGCGTCAATCCGCAGTTATCCGGGATTCTGGCGCAAATCGGGCGCGTTTTGGGTACTATTAACGTATGGGAATCTTATGCGTTTACGTTTTTTCAGCGCCGCAGGTTCCCGCACCTAGGAAGGATCGCTGTCCTCTCTATGACCGATGTAATACTGACAGAAAATCCAACGGAAAACACCTTAAATCACACTATGACCCTTTCTGATCCCCGCGAGGACGCCCTAGCCGATCTGCGTGACCGGCTGGCCGCTGATGACGAAGACAACACAAACCCCGGCACCGAAGCGTCGCCCCTGTCCGCGAACCAAATGCGCGTGACCGATAACCTTTCTCAGCTTCTGGACATCCTGCCGCCGCCGCTCCGCGCGGCTCTGGAGCAGGACGAGTATTCCTCCGGCCTCATCGAGATCGTCATGGACCTCGGACGCGATGCCGAAGCCCGGTTCGCCGACGGCCATTTGCTGTGGCTGCAGGAAGGCATTCCCGTCACCGCTGAGGACATCGAGTACGTCACGTCCCGCGTCGGCATGTTCGGGAAAGACAACCGGGCCGGCATTGAGCGCACTTTGCACCGGATTTCAGCCATTCGTAATCGCCAGGGCAAAGTCGTTGGCCTCACCTGCCGTATTGGGCGGGCGGTTTACGGCACGATTGACATTATTCGGGACGTCGTCGAGTCCGGCAAGTCCATTCTCATGCTGGGCCGGCCCGGACGCGGCAAGACCACCAAACTGCGCGAAGTGGCCCGTGTCCTCTCGGATGAGTTTAAGAAGCGCGTTATTATTGTAGACACGTCCAATGAAATCGCAGGCGACGGCGACATCCCGCATCCGGCTATCGGACACGCCCGGCGGATGCAGGTCATCGAGCCGGACCATCAGCACGCCGTGATGATCGAAGCCGTTGAGAACCACATGCCGGAAGTAGTCGTTATTGACGAAATCGGCGTCGAGCAGGAAGCCTTTGCCGCCCGCACCATCGCCGAGCGTGGCGTTCAGCTTGTCGGCACGGCCCACGGCAACTCGCTGGAAAACCTGCTGATGAACCCGACCCTGTCGGACTTAATCGGCGGTATCCAAGCGGTCACGCTGTCGGACGAAGAAGCCAAAAAGCGCGGAACCCAGAAAACTGTCTTAGAACGCAAAGCGCCGCCGACCTTTGAAGTGATTATCGAAATCATGGAAGTGGACAAGCTGGCGATCCACCATGATGTGACGCGCACGGTAGACCGGATGCTGCGCGGCGGTCAGCCCCGCCCGGAAATCCGTATTCGCAACGCTTCTGGTCAGGTTGAGATTATTCAGAAATCAGACTTAGAAGCGCCCCGACCGCCTGACCGAGACCGGACGCCATCGCTGTTTGACGACGGCACGCGCGGGCGCGGTAACTTCGGCAGCGGCGCGAGCTACACGGCGGAAGCCGCTCCGGCGCGGACGGATGTGTCTCGCCCTAGCCTGCCCGAAGCGCCGTCCCGTATCGCCCCGCCGACGGCTCAGGGCGAACCGCTCTCAAACGGCGGTCCGCCGACGCTTTCCAACGGCAAGCCGCTCCCGACGACCTTGCGCGTCTTTCCTTACGGCGTCAGCCGCAGCCGGCTTGAGCGGGCCATTCGTACCCTGCGCGTCTCGGCGTTCATCTCGAAAGACGTCAAAGACAGCGACGTAATTATCGCTTTAAAGGCCAATTACCGGAAAGAACCTGCCAAGCTTCAGGAAGGCATCACGCGCAATTTGCCGACGTATGTGATCAAAAGCAACACCTACATTCAGATTGAAAGCGTCCTGCGCGAAATCTTCAAGATGCCGCAGGAGATTTCTGAAGAAGACATTGCGGTTTCTCATGCCGAGGAAGCTATCGAAGAGATTATGAACGACACGTCCGGCGGCCTAAACTCGCTGGAGCTTGCGCCGCAGAACTCGTTCCTGCGCCGCTTGCAGCACCAGATCGCTGAGAACTACAAAATGATCTCCGAAAGCATCGGCCAGGAGCCGAACCGGCGCGTTCGAATCAGCAGGCCGTAATTTCATTAGAAGGCCGTAATGTTCATCTCGTTTGAGGGAGTCGAAGGGGCAGGCAAGACTACGCAGATCGCCCGGCTTGCCGCCCGGCTCCGCGCCGATGGGCGGCAGGACGTGCTGGCAACCCACGAGCCGGGCGACGGCCTGCTTGGCGCAGAACTTAGGCGTCTCGCCCTGCATCCGCCGATGGGCATGGTGGTCGAGCCACGCGCCGAGCTGCTGATTATGATGGCCGACCGCGCCCAGCACGTCGGCCAGGTTATGCGCCCGCATTTAGACAGTGGGGGCATTGTTCTGTGTGACCGCTACGCCGATTCTAGTTTAGCTTATCAGGGCTATGGACGCGGCTTAGACCTGACCGAGATAGTCCACCTAAATGAGTATGCGACGGATGGGCTGACGCCGGATTTAACATTTCTTTTGGACTTAGACCCTGCCGTTGGACTTTCCCGCCAAAGCGAGCGCAGCGTCATGGAAGTGGAAAGCTTGCCGTTCCATCAGCGCATCCGAGCTGGGTTTCTGGCGCTGGCTCATGCCGAGCCAAGCCGCTGGCACATTGTCAATTCGTCGCGTCCGCCGGAAACAGTTCAGGAAGAAATCTGGGCGGCTGTGCAGGAGCGCATCAAGCCGGGCCAGTCTATCGATTTGTAGAGGACCCCGGCAGCGCCCCGGCACTCTGCCCTGACGAGAAAGAAAACAACATGCGAATACTTGTGACGGGAGCGGCGGGGAAAATTGGTTCGCGTGTGGTGCTGGAGCTTGTCAAGCATGGACATCGTGTTCGCGCGTTGGACCGCCGCCCAGTGGCCGCCGACGTGCGGGCTGCGGCAGAAGTTATCTACGCAGATTTGACCGACGCGCCGGCGATGCTGAACGCCATGCAGGGCTGCGATACCGTGGCGCACATCGGCGCAATCCCAACCCCCTATTCGCTGCCGCCGGATGAACTGCTGCGGATTAACGTCCTCGGTACACAAAACATCTTGGAAGCGGCCCGCGCGGAAGGCATCGCAAAAGTCGTCCTGACAAGCAGCATTGGGGCTTTAGGGTTCTCGTTTCCGACCCATCCCTGCCTGCCGGACTATCTGCCGGTGGACACGGTGCACCCGCGCCGCCCGCAGGATGCGTATGGCCTGTCCAAGCTGATGAACGAAGAGAGCGCCGCCGCCATGACCCGTCTGTGCGGCATGACCACAGTTGTTATTCGTCCGCCTTACGTGTTGGATATAGACGAAGCCAAGCGCCATGGCTGGCTGCGGCGGTTCTCGGAGCGTCGCGGTGAAGATCGGGACGCTGGCCTATGGGCTTATATTGACGTGCTGGACCAGGCCATCGCCTTCCGTCTGGCGCTGGAAACCGAGCTGTCCGGCCACCACGTCTTTTTCACAATGGCCAACGACCTCGCCGTCAATGCCGCCCTGCCGGACCTGACCGAGCGCCATTTCCCCCAGCTTCTGCCGAATTTAGCCCGCCTCACCGGCCAAACTTTTTACGATCTTGCGCCTGCCCGCGAGCAGCTAGGCTTCGCCGCCGAGCGCACCTGGCGCAAGGCGTTGGAAGAATAAGCTTTATGGGAACGCATGAATGCAAGAGTGGAGGGCATGGCAGCACTCGCGCTTGAACAATCCAGGTGAAGGGCTTGATTGCGGGCGGTACGCTATGTCGGCAGCATGACCGTAGAAAGAGGCGGAGTTACCGGCACTTAGACTTTGACGGTTCCCGCCGCTGGAAGCGGGCGATAGGAATTGTCCAAAGCGCAGGCCGGTAGAAAGCCGCTGACGCTACTCGCTGACCATGAGGCGGCGGAGCTGGCTGAGGGCGCGGTTTTGCAGGCGGGAAACGTGCATCTGGGAGATGTTAAGCTGCTTGGCGACTTCGGCTTGGGACATGTCTTTGAAGAAGCGATGAATGATGATGGCGCGTTCGCGGGGGTCTAAGGCTTCCAAAGCGTAGTCCAAATCGCCGAAGGCTTCCAGGCTCAGAAGTGACTCGTCTTCCGCACCGACAAACTCGGCGAGGGACAGCGGAGCGCTGTCCGAGTCGTGCATCATCTTGGAGTCAAGGGAAACTGTATCGTAGGCATTGCCAAGCTCGATGGCTTCCAAAGTTTCTTCTTCGCTTGCGCCAATGCGCTGGGCGACTTCCTGAATCGTCGGCGGGCGGCCGAGCTTTGAGCTGAGGGCTTCCTGGGCTTTGGACGCCGTTTGATTTAACTCTTGAAGGCGGCGGGGAACCTTCAGGCTCCACGCTTTGTCGCGGAAGTAGCGCCGGATTTCACCGACAATGGTAGGCGTCGCATAGGTGGAAAACTTTGTGCCGCGCCCCGCGTCAAAGCGGTCAATGGCATTAATCAGGCCGATGGTGCCGACTTGAATTAAGTCTTCCAGCGGCTCACCCCGGTTGACGAACTTTCCGGCCAGATAGCGCACCAAGTTCTGGTGCATGACCACTAAGCGATCGCGCATCTGGGTGTCACGAGTCCGCGCGTAGCGAGCGAACAAGGTTTCAGCATCGTCCTGTGTCCAATCGAGCGCCTTTTTTTGTGTCATGAGGGTCATTCTCGTCCCGTAAATTCTAGTAGGTTTAATGTTCGGGCGCGTACTTGGTGAGCAGGACGCTTGTGCCGGCGGCGGTCGACTCAATGACGACTTCGTCCACCAGTATCTCCATCAGCAGCGCACCCAGACCCTCCTGGTCTACTCCGGCTTCTTCCAAAAGCCTCGCTTCTTCCGTCGGCGCGGCAATGTTAGCCGCCGCAACATCATCCGTAACCCTGATCGTCAAAGCACGTCCGTTTAAGATGCTGGTGATGTGAATGGTTGCGGGCGCTGCTCCGGCACGCTCTACGGCATGAGTGCAGGCTTCGCCGACAGCCAGGCGCACATCTTCCACCTCATCGTATGAAAACGGCAGGCGGCTGGCAATTCCCAGCACCGCAAGCCGCGCAACACCGACATACTCCGCGCGGCAGGGGATAAAAAGCTGAACAGTGTCGGTCTCGGCACTGCTATGTGAAGGGGTCATAGGGCCACTCCCTCTTTTTCAGCGGCTTCTTCTTCCGTCTCGTAAATGTCAAATATCTTGTTCAGCCCGGTAATCTCGAAAATGCGCTGAATCCGCATTCCCGGCCCAACCAGCGCTAAATTGCCGTCGGCCTCGCGCAGCCGCTTCAGCCCGCCGATGAGAACGCCGAGGCCGGTGCTGTCCAGATACTCCACCTTGGACAGATTAATAATCACGCGCTTGACGCCGCGCTCGGCGATTTGTACCAGGTCCTGCTTGAGCTGCGGGGACGTGTAAACATCCACTTCGCCTTCGATTTCTAAAACGCAGGTTGTTTCGCTGGGGGTGCGGCTGGTCATCGTGAGGTTCAAATTACGATCTCCTTCTTCGCTTCTTCTCGGCTGTTTACTCTTTTATTTTTTTCTAAGTGACCGGCGGGACTGTATCCAGTGCGGGGCTGCGGGACAACTCGGTCAAAATCATCTCGGCCCGCCGTTTCAGGTCATCCACCGTTTCACTGATTTCTTCTGGGGCCGGGGCGGCGGGGCGGCGCAGCGCCAGCACGCCGACCGCCGCCCCGGCCAGCGCTCCCGCGCCGGCTCCGGCCAGCACAAACACTGCTAGGTTCAATCGTGAATTTAGCTCGGTCATAAGGCAAAACTAGACGCAAAAACTAAAGGCGGCGCTGAATTGACGCGCCGCCCAGCACCGTTTCGCCGGTCAGATCATACAAGACCAGCGACTGACCGGGGGTCACTGCCCGCAGCGGCGTGTCGAAATGGACGACAATCTCGCCAGGCTTTTCACCGTTTTGTACGACTGCGGCAACAGGTTCCATGTTATAGCGTATTTTCACCAGGACCGCATGAGATTCCTGCACGCCTGCCCACCCAACCCAATTTATATCGTCTGCGACTAACCCTTCGGCTAGCAAGTCCTCGTTGCCGCCCACGGTAATCGTGTTTGTGTCCGCGTCTATGCCGACCACATATAAAGGAATAGGGGAGCCGACATTGACCCGCTTGCGCTGGCCGATAGTGTAAAACGCAATTCCGTCATGCGTCCCGCGCCGCTTGCCGCTGGTGTCTACAATGTTGCCGCTTTGCACCGTTTCCGGCGCACGCTCCGCCAAAAAGTCCGTGTACGAGCCGCCCTGCACAAAGCAAATCTCCTGCGAATCCGGCTTATTGCTTACGGCAAGTCCAAGCTCCGCCGCAATCGCCCGCGTTTCCGCTTTGTTCGTCACCAAGCCAAGCGGCATCATGGTGTGTGCCAGCTCGTCCTGCGTAAACCGATACAGCGCATAAGTCTGGTCTTTGTCCTGGTCCAATGCACGGCGCAGGGTCCAGCGTCGCGTGTCTTCGTCGAACTCCGTCCGGGCATAATGGCCCGTGGCTAAGTATTCCGCGCCGAGGCCGCGTGCCTTCGCCATGAGCGCATCAAACTTAACATACCGGTTGCAGTTGACGCAAGGATTCGGGGTGCGCCCGCGCTTGTACTCAGACACGAAATTGTCAATGACTTTCTCGGCGAAGAACTCCCGGAAGTTCAGCACATAATGGGGAATGCCGAGCTTTGCGGCGACGCGCCGGGCATCTTCCACCGCGCCGAGGGAGCAGCAGCCCGCGCCTTTCGTTTCGGTCGTGCTTTCCTGCCAAATCTGCATCGTGATACCGAGAACGTCGTAGCCCTGACGCAGCAGCAAGCCCGCCGCCACCGACGAATCGACGCCGCCGCTCATCGCGACTACCACTGTCTGCTTTATATTAGACATAATCTTTTCGTTCTAACGAGCATTTCTGCGGGCGGCTGAAGTCGCGGCAACAAGTTCTCAAAGTCCACCTGCGTGGACTAAGTCCTAACCTGCGAAGGCAGGTTTCGCGTTTTTGTTGCTGCGACTTTAGTCGCTCGTTCTACAAAATCCGCCGACAAACCTCTTATCCGGCCAAACGCGCCAGCGCTTTGGCGTAAATCTTTGCGGCACGAATGAGATGCTCTACCGGCCAGCACTCATCTTTCTCGTGTGCGCCGCCGTCGCTTGGGTCCTGGTCCGGGAAGCCGGGGCCGAATGCGACGCCTTTAGTCATCGCGCGGGCATAGGTGCCGCCGCCCATCGTGCGCGGAGGCGTCATGTCGCCGGTTTCGTCCCGGTACACTTTGAGCAGAGTCGCCACCAGCGGGTCATCCTGCGGAACATACAGCGGCTTCTGGTCGGTCAGCGACCCAATAGTCCAGCCGGAGCCGGCAATTCCTTCTTCCAAACAGCCGCGGAGTGTGTCTTGGTTCCAAGTGACCGGGTAGCGAATGTTGAACGTCAGCGCCGCCATTCCTTCTTTGATTTCCGCCACGCCGAGATTGCAGGTTAACGCCCCCGCGACTTCGTCTTGTCCGGCAATGCCTAAAGCCTCGCCTTTCGTGTCGGCGGCCCACTTTTGGATCTGCTGAATGACGTTCGCCTGATCTTCGTGATGGTCCAGCATCAGCAGCGCATCGCAGAGGACCGCGACGGCATTTACGCCGTTATCAGGCGTGCTTCCGTGCGCGGAGACGCCCTTAGCGGTCACGCGCAGCTTCCCTTCCACTTCCTCTGTTGATATGCCGATGATCGCGTTTAGCCGCGCCGACGTCGCCGTCCAGGGCTGCGGCCCATCCGACAGCATTGCCGTCGCGGTGTCCGGGACCATGTTCGGCCGCTCGCCGCCAGACAGCGACTCTAAATGGATGCGCTCTCCTTCGGGTGCGGCAGTCCGGGTAAGCACGGCGTTCGCAATGCCTTTTTCGGCGTACACTAAAGGGAACATGGCGTCCGGCGTGAACCCGGTTACGGGCATTTCCTCATGGGCGAAGTAATACTTGACACACCCAAAGCCACTTTCTTCGTTCGCGCCGAGAATCAGGCGTATGCGATGCGTCAAGGCCGCGCCGCACTCTTTCACCGCCAGAATGGCCCACAGACCCGCCATTGCCGGGCCTTTGTCGTCGCTTGCGCCGCGTGCGTAAATCTTGCCGTCCGCAATCTCTGCGCCGAACGGCGAGTGCGACCAGCCGGTTCCAGGCGGCACAACGTCCACATGCGCCAGAACGCCGACAATTGGGGCATCGGCGGCGACGCCCGGCGCGGCCCACTCGGCATGAACCGCATAGCCGTCTACGTTCTTGCCTGTCAGGCCATGCTGCTGCGCGACTTCCATGCCATACTCAAGCGCTTTCAGCGTTTCCGCGCCGAATGGTGCGCCGGGCGCGGCTCCGTCATCGACGCTTGGGATGCGGAGCATAGCCTGCGTAGTCTCGACAATTTCCGAACGATGCGCGTCAATCCAGTCCGAAAGCTTGGCGTCAAGCTGGGTAAAGTTGTCCAAAATTTGTTCTTTCCTGCCGGGAAGGGGGTTGGAGTTTATTATCCACAAAAAGCGGTTTGCCGTCAATGCAAAACGACAACAACCGCTTCCGGGGAGCGCAGCAGGCGCAGCGGCACGGCCGAGCCTTCCATGCCCCGACTGACAATCAGCGTCCGCCCGTTGACAGTTCGCCGCCCGGCCCATGTGACTGCGCTGCCCGGCGGCAGGTGCGGATGAATCCAGCGGTGCAGAGGGCGGCTGACCCAGTCCAGCAGCATAATCTGTCCGCCGTGGGTATGCCCGCACAGCACGGCCAGCGGCGTCCGGCCCGGCAGGTAAGCCGCATCGGGGTTGTGGGCCAGCACCAGCCGGGGCGTGTCCGGTTCCAGCACATCAAACTTTGCGTACCAGTCCATCTGCGCCGCCGCGTCTTTGTAGTGCGCGGGCGGCAGGTAACGCACCGGGTCGTAGTAGAGGGGCGACTCCTGCAAGTCGTCCAGCCCGATAATCAGCAACGTTTGCCCGCGCACAGTCACTGATGCCGCGCTGTTCCGCAGGACATGAACGCCGCCGTGTTCCAAAAACGTAACAACAGGCGCGGCGTCTCCGCTGAAACTTGTATAATCATGGTTGCCCAGCACGGCATAGAGGGGGACACCAAAGCCCGTCAGCGCAGCGAGGCCCGGCACGAGCAGACGCAGATACTCCGGCTCAACATCCACATAATCGCCGCCCAGCAGCACCAAATCAAACGGCGCTTCTAAGTGCCGCTGTTTAAGCCGCTCCATCTTCGCCCTGAGTGCCGCCGGGCGGCTGAAGCGCCCCAAGTGCCAGTCTGTCAGCAGCAGAACCCGAACCGGCTGTTTCAGACGCTTCTCCGGGTCAGCGACCTCATGCTCGGTGATCGCCAAACGGCACGGCTCCCACCACCAGCAGTAGACCGCAAGAAGGCCGAGAAATATCAAGAAAAGACGGGGCATCCTCATTGGGATAAGCCCAAATGGAACCGGCCTTGCTTCCAGAGCAGGTTGTAGACCGTGCGCCCCCGGCTGTTGCAGACACGAATGGTTGTGCCGCGCCGAGGCAGGAAATAAGCGAGCCGATAGTCGAACGGCAGCGGCAGGACGTGCCGGGTGACGTTCAGCCAGCGCCCATTTTGGTAGCGCAGGAAGTCCAGCGTCGGGATGTTCGGGTCATAACCGCTATCCAGCACCGCAACCGTGACAATGCCGTGGCTGCGAAACAGGGCAACCGTGAGGCTTGGCTGCGCCCCATCGCCCCCGACATAAAGATAATCATGCTTGACATCTAAGATTTTGTGGGAGTTTTCATCGCCAGCCATATCTTTTCGCTGGGCTTGCGTTATCTCAAAGTATTTGGGAGGCAGGCGAAGAAAATAATCTGTCACAGTTACGGGCTGAGCGGCAGGGGCGGCATGAACCGGGACGTATCCTACGACCCCAAGCAGCACAAATAGGCAGAGTAGCCACGGGTTGAAACCCGAGGCTGCCAAGTTCCCACCGTCGAGGTGAGGGAAGATAAGAATGGGCGCGTTGTTCTTGTGTCGCCGCGACACTGGGCACTTCTGAGCCTCGGGTTTCAACCCGTGGCTTCCGCCCTCGTGGGTTCTACTCATCTGTACTCTGCCCTTCCTCTTCATCTTGCGCCTTTCGTCCGGCCATCCGCGCTTTAATAGCGGCCTCAAAGCCGTTGTCGGTTGGCTCGTAATAGGGCTGGGTTTGGACGCCTTCGGGCAGGTACGTTTGTGGGATATAGTTGCCGGGATACTCGTGCGGGTTCAGGTACGGTGTGTCGCCTTTTGCAGACCTCCCGGTGCCGCTGCGGGTGTCGCGCATTGGTTTTGGAACGGGGGTGGCACGCTCGGTCTCGACATCAGCCAATGCCCGCTTCAAGCCAATGTAGGAGGCTTTGGACTTTGGCGCGGCAGCCAAATAAGTGACGGCCTGAGCTAAGTTAAGCTGGGCTTCGGGCAGGCCGACGTACTCCACGGCATGGGCAGCGGCATTAGCGATGAGAAGGCCCATTGGGTCGGCGTTGCCGACATCTTCCGACGCCAAAATTACCAAGCGACGGGCGATAAAGCGGGCGTCTTCCCCGGCGGACAGCATCCGGGCGAGATAATACAGGCCGGCATCGGGATCGGAACCGCGAATGGATTTGATAAACGCCGAGATGGTATCGTAATGTGTGTCCCCGGTCTTGTCGTAAGTCAGCGCCCGCTGCTGCAAGGCTTCCTCGGCGATGGCTTTTGTCACCCGCCGGACGGCGTCTGCCTTGCGTGATTCGGGCCGGGTGGTGGTCGCGGCAAGCTCCAAAGCGTTCAAAGCTGTCCGCGCGTCGCCGTTGGCCTTGTCTACTAAATGGGCGCGGGCGTCCGGCTCCAGCACGACTTTTAGGGCGCTGAGGCCGCGTTCTTCATCGGCAACGGCCCGGTCCAGCAGAGCGCCAAGCTGGCCATCAGATAAAGACTCAAATGTGAACACGCGGGCGCGGGAGAGAAGTGGGGCGTTGACCTCAAAGTAGGGGTTCTCAGTGGTTGCGCCAATCAGCACCACAGTCCCATTCTCAACATGGGGCAGCAAAGCATCCTGCTGGGACTTATTAAATCTATGGATTTCGTCAATAAACAGTACGGTCTTTTTGCCGTATAGTCTTCGCCGAAGGGCTGCCGCTTCAATGACTTTGCGTAAATCAGGTATGCCCTGCGTCACCGCTGAAAAGTTCTCGAAATGCGCCTGCGTCCGGTGGGCGATAATCCCGGCCAGCGTTGATTTACCGACACCCGGCGGTCCGAAAAAGATTACTGAAGTCAGCGCGTCTTCTTCGATTGCCCGTCGCAGCAGGCTGTCCGGCCCCAAAATCCGCGCCTGCCCGACAAACTCTTCTAAAGTCTGAGGCCGCATCCGGGCGGCAAGCGGGGTGTTGGGGGCGGTTTCAGGCGCAGGCGGCGTGTCATCAAACAAATCCATAGAATTATTGTAGCAGAAAAGCCTTAAGAACCCTGTCCTGAAGGGTTTGGAAGGACACGGGGCTGAACCCCTGTGCTTTAAAGTGCAAGCTCCCGCCTTCGCGGGCGAGGATGTTGAGATGGCTTCATGCCCGCGAAGGCGGGGACTTGCATTTTAAAGCACAGGGGTTCAGCCCCGTGTCCCCACGTCATTGACCGAATGTTCTTTTGGGCCGCACAGGAAACGGCGGCTCAACTAATGGCGCATTTAGCACCGAAGCCATCTCTTCCGCCAGCCCGTTTGCCCGATCCAAGCGGCCTAACCCGTCGAAAGTTCCCAGCAGCGTAGCCTTCATTCTCATCCGCCGGGACCTGATGTTATCCTGCCACGCAATCCCGACGCTGTAGCCGGAAAGGCGGCCTCGATTTCTGTCCCAGACATAAACACCCGCGATGTCCTCCCACGGCCCTGCCTGAACTTGCGAGGCAAAGGGCCAGCCAAAAACGTAGCGGTAAGTACGTTGGTTCAAGTCAAAGGAAAGATGCTGTGGCCCAGCGGAGTACAAGAACATAGCGGAGAAGGGCAGACAGATCATTTCCATGATCCCGAAGCAGAACCATCCTAACAGGGTCATCGGCATTCTTGACCCCGGAAGCGTAACCGCAAGCAGGGTAGGGTAGCCTCCGGTGAGCAGCAGCGCAAAGAGTGCAGAGCCGATGCGGCTCTTCCACGGTTTGCGGAAGCTAAGGCTATCTTGACATTGCTGCATAATTTTCTGGCTCAGAACTCTGTTCTGAAGAACTCAGTTCGTGGACAATGCCTGTTTTCCCTGCCGTGCGGGTAGAATGGCGAAAATCGTTTGGAGAAATGGCAATGCTGGCACAGCTTCGGGCGCTGACGACGGATCAGCGCAATGCGTTTTTGGCGGCGTATCTGGGCTGGACTTTGGATGCCTTTGATTATTTTCTGCTGGTGTTTGTCCTGAAAGATGTGGAAAAAGAGTTTCATGCGTCCGCCCAGCAGGGCGTCACGCTGCTGTTTGTGACGCTGGCCTGCCGGCCCATCGGCGCACTCTTGTTCGGCGCGGCGGCGGATAGGTACGGGCGGCGGCTGCCGCTGATGGTGGATGTCGTGCTGTATTCGGCGCTGGAGCTGGCGTCGGGGTTCGCGCCGACGCTGACGACCCTGCTGGTGCTGCGTGCGCTGTTCGGGGTTGCGATGGGCGGGGAATGGGGCCTCGGCGCGTCGCTGGCCCTGGAAAGCGCTCCGGCAGGCGTGCGCGGCCTCCTCAGCGGCATTTTGCAGCAGGGGTATCCGGTGGGATACCTGCTCGGCGCGGTGGCGTACCCGCTGATCGTGCCGCACTTGGGCTGGCGTCCGATGTTCTTTCTCGGCTCGGTTCCGGCTCTGCTGTCGCTGTTTATTCGGGCGAAAGTCAAAGAATCGCCAGTCTGGGAGCAGGGCCGTCATCGGCAGGCCAAAATAGACTGGAGCGCGGTGATTAAGCAGCATGGCGGCTTGTTCTTTTATTTAGTGCTTTTGATGACTGCGTTTAACTTCATGTCGCACGGGACGCAGGACTTGTACCCGAAGTTTTTGCAGGTGCAGCGCCACTTTAGTCCCCAGACGGTCAGCACGATCACGATTATTTTTAATCTTGGCGCACTTGCCGGCGGCATCATTGTTGGAACACTGTCTCAGAAAATCGGACGCCGCAAAGCCATTGTCATTTCGGCCCTGCTGGCGGTCCCAATCATTCCCTTGTGGGCCTTTTCGCATTCGCCGCTGCTGCTGGCGACGGGCGCATTTTTGATGCAGTTCTGCGTTCAGGGCGCGTGGGGCGTCATCCCCGCGCATCTGACAGAGCTGTCGCCGGGGGCTCTGCGCGGCACGTTTACCGGCCTTGCCTATCAGCTCGGCAACCTGCTGGCGTCGGTAAACGGCAACATCCAAACAAAGATTGCCGGCCTGCACGGGGGCGATTACAGCCTCGGACTCGCTTCCGTCATTCTCGTTGTCCTGCTGACGGTCGCGGTTGTGACGGCGCTCGGCAAAGAGGCGAGGGCGGTCAGGTTTGAAGTCTCAGATGCCTAGCGGCTGACCACAAGCGCCGTCGCCAACTGCGATAGCGGCTTTTCGAATTTCTTGCCGTTTCCCTGCAAAACCACCACAAATGTCTCGCCGGGAAAGTTGATTTTTGCGCCGACAGAGTCCGCAAAGTTCGGCGGGGCGGACGCGCTTGGGACAAGGCCCAGCACATACAGCGGCTGTTCAGGGAAGTGGCGCACCTGCTTTCGGACCAGGTAGGCCCGGTGGATTTCGTGCATGGGTCCCAGTTCCGAGCGCAGCTTGGCAAGCTGCTCCGCCGATAATCCATGGTACAGGAACTTGTCGTCCGGCGTGATTGCCGCACGCTCCGCCTGTGCCGCTTCCCATTGCCGGGCATGGGTACGCCCGCGCTCGCGGTACGACGCCGCTTCGCGCAGCTTGCCCATCTCGCGGTAGTACCAGTAAAGCGCGTCGCAGCCGGGGCCGACGGCGGCAGGCGCGGCCGCAATAGCCCGCTGAAGATACGGCAGGCCACGGGCGTCTTTGCGTTCCAGCAGCAGCTTTCCGTAAATGAAGTTTGCAGCCTCATGGTCAGGTTTGACGGTCAAATACTCCTGCACCAGCGGCAGGGCTTCTTCTTCCCCGCACAAGTCCGCAATGAGGGCCGTGCGCTCCCAGGCTTCGTCCAAAGTAATTGTGCCGTCCACGACTTTGGCTTCCAGTTCGTCCAGCTTGATTTGGTCCAGCCGCGCTTTCTGGTTGGTCTTTGTCCAGGCTTCCGCGAGGTCTGTTCGCCACTGAGCGTCCATAGGAGTGGTGATGCGAGGCACCAGCGGGCCGAGAAAGAAGCCGGCAGCGGTCTCCGTGACCGGTGGGGGCAGCGGCAGCGGAAGTTTCGGCAGGTCCAGCGGCCCGCCGGGAACGGTGCGGTAGCCAAGCGCCGCCAGCCGCTCACGCAGGCTTGGGTGCGTGTCTCCGAGGTCTGTGCGCTCCTCTAAAGCGTCTTCGTACCAGCGCAGTTCCCGGCCCGATGGCCTTTGGAAGCTTTCCTGAAGCCGGGAATACAAAGCGTCCGGCAGACGCGGCTCGGTTTTGGCTTGCTCCAAAAGCTTGCCCCAAAACCCTTCTTCAAAGGTCCGCGCTTTTAGCTCCGCAATGACCAGCGCCTGCGCGGCTGTTTCCGCACCCGCAACTTGGGCGGCGCACCGGTCGGCGACATACTCATTGCCGCGCCTCAGCACAAACGAGTACGCCGCAAAATAAGGCGAGTACCAGGAAAAGAAAGGCAGGAACAGGGAAATGCCGCCGTGGCTTTCAGACGCCAGCGTGTTCAGCATCTGAGACCAGGTCCGCTTGACCCGGTAGATCCAGCCGGTAAACCGGTTGTGGTTCCCCGAAAGATGCCCAATTTCATGGGCGAGGATTGCCCGGTACTGCGCGGGTGACGTGGCTTCCATGAAAGGCAAGCCCAGCATCAAATAGTTGACGTAGCCGCCAAACAGGCCCAAGCGTGGGTACTCAAACACGGAAGCGTTGAACTCATCGGTTACCAGTACATGATGGAACCGTGGAGCCTTCAGCGTACCGCAGATCTCGTCCAGCGCCCCAAACAGCTTGGGTGCCTGCGCCCGGTCTACCGCAAATCCCTCCGGCACCGGAAAATGCACCTGGAACGAACGGAAAACGACGCCGATCAGCGCCGTCAGCCCAATCCCCAGCGGGATCAGCAGCTTCACGGCCCCAACAGCGCCCGCCCCGGAGCCGGGGTGAGATCCGACAAACACAACAACGGCGACGCCGCCGGCGATAATGCCGGCGATGAGCGCCAGCAGCACCAAAACGACGCCGAAGATGTACGCATATCCCAGCGCCGCCAGCGCTCCGACATGGAGCTGATACGCCGCCGGCTGCTCTTTGGCGTATCGCTCCAGCTTCCGCACCAGCGCCTCAAACTTGGCCTCGGTCATCATAACGCTTCCACTCTCCGCCCGCTTATTCGCTTCTGCTTGCTTGTTTTCCTGCCCCGGCTCAAAATGGGTAGACTCCGGCTATGAAAGACACACTTTCTCTGTTTGAGGACGAAGACAAAGTCAAAAATGCCCCGCTGCCGCCCCTGCCGCCGTCGTGGCTTGATGCGCTTGGCGGCGAATTCGAGAAGCCGTATTGGGCGAAGCTGCAAGGGTTCGTCGAAGAGGAGCGGCGGCAGTTCCCGGTCTTTCCGCCGGAAGCCGACATGTATTCAGCGTTCCAATTGACGCCCCTGGAAGAGACGCGCGTTTTTTTGCTGGGCCAAGACCCGTACCATAATACGGGTCAGGCGCATGGCCTGTGCTTCAGTGTGAAACCCGGCATCGAAACCCCGCCGTCGCTTGCCAACATGTACAAAGAGCTTCGAGATGACTTAGGCTGCCGCATCCCGAACAACGGCTACTTGGTGCCGTGGGCGAAGCAGGGAATACTCATGCTCAATGCCGTGCTGACGGTCCGGGCGCACACGGCAAACTCGCACAAAAACAAAGGCTGGGAAACATTCACCGACGCCGCCATCCGCGCCGTGAACGCCCAGCCGAACCCCGTGGTCTTCGTGCTATGGGGCGGCTACGCCCAAAAGAAACTGCCGCTGATTGACCCGTCCCGCCACACCATCATTCAATCCGTGCATCCGTCCCCATTGTCAGCCCGCAACGGTTTTTTCGGCAGCCGCCCGTTTTCCCAAATCAACGCCGCACTGAAATCTTACGGCACGCCAGAGATAGACTGGCAGATTGAGGATGTTTAGGAACCCACCCCGCCGCAAGCGTCGCCCCCTCCCGCAACGGGAAGGGTAGGAGTTTCGGAACAGGAGTTTGCGAATGTATTTCGAAACTCCGAAAGAGTCCCCCTAGCCCCCGATAATGGGGGAACCGGACGAAAAAAACTGCTTCATGCTCCCCATTATTGGGGGCCGGGGGGAGTTTCGGAACAGGAGTTTAAGAACGCCGCCACTAGGTCTTGCTCTGCCCCTTCCCGTTGCGGGAGGGGGCGACGCTTGCGGCGGGGGTAGGTTCCTGCCACGGATAGAAGTTATACACCAAGCCGCGCCACTCGCCGTGGGTCTCAAAGAAGGCATGGACTTCGTTGTCGGTGACGGGGCGTCCTAGCTCCTGTGCCAAAGCGGCGCGGGCGACGGAGTCGGAATTGACATGTTCAGGCTTGCCGAGATACAGCAAAAGACAGGCTGCGCCGTAAGGGCCGATGCCGGGCAGCGTCAGCAGACGCTTTCGCAAGTCTGCCGCTGTGAAAGTTTCGGACTGCCACGATTCTAGGTCCAGCTCGCCGGCAGCGATGGCCGAGGCAATGGCATAGACGTAAGCATTTCGATAGCCCATGCGAGCCTTTTCGGCAAACTCTTCCAGTGGCACGGCGGCAATTTGGGCGGGGGTGGGGAACGTCCGGCCTTCTATGCCGAATGCGCCGACAATCCGCGCTGTCATGGCGATGGTCTGCGCCCAGGTGGTGTTGGTCGTGGCGATGACTTTCACGACATCTTCCCATAATGTCGGCGAGCGCAGCATCCGGCCCCGGCTGCATTCGGCGATGGGCGCTAAGTGCGAATAACGGCGGCAGTGGGCATGGAACTCTGAAAGCGTCAGGTCCATTTGGAGCATCCGCCGGACCCGCCGCGTCAGTTCTTCTTCATTGCAGGCGCGGTCGGTTTCGACGGCAACGCTGCCTGCCTCGGCGTGAATTGCTAAATGAACGCAGCCCGCGCCAAAATCTCCGGTGCGGGACAGTGTCTGCGCGTCTTCGTCCCACGCGAACGGCAGCAGGCGACGCCAGCCGTGGGCGGCGACGGTTTCAGGGAAGGAAAAGTCCGGGGGTGCAGGAATAAAAAAGTGCATACATGCTGCGCCTTCACTGAGGCTGGGCTGGCCGAGTTTCATCGGGGGGTACGACCTGAAGCGCGACAAGGGAGCTGAGGCAGTCCCACGAGTGCAGACTGTCGCCAGGCGTCGGCTGAAGCCATTGACACCAGGAAAGATTGTCGGAGGGACGCCGAACGCTCCAGGCAATGTTGGCATTGGCCTGAAGCCAGCCGAGATAGTCACTTTGCAAGCTACGGTCCTTCATAAACCGGGCAATCCAGCGCAGGCCGATGGAATTCAAGCCGGCGTTGTTGCCGCCGCCCGCGCCATATTCCGGCAGGATTAAATAACCGTCACGGGTTCCTTTTCCCAGATGGGTTTTGGTATAGTCCGCGGCTTGTTTTGCGGTGGCCGTGTCGCCCAGGAAGTCTGCGAGGCCGACAAATGTGCCTTGATTGTAGGTGCTGGACCAGGTTCCTACCTGGCCGGTCGTCCGCACTGAATCGAGGACTGCGCCCGTGGAGGTGTCAAACAAATTGGCTTTTTCCCAGGTCAGCAGCCTCTGCGCTTTGGCCCGGTACTCGTCATCGCCGAGCGCCTGACTGAGCAGGAACGAGGCGATGCCCGCCGGACATTCAATGCAGGAATTGTAGGTGTTGTTGTCGGTGGTCCAGTACAAAGCGCCTTTAGCGGGGTCCCAGGCGCGGGCAAACATTAAATCAAAATTGGCTTTGGCAATTGTCAAAAACATTTTGTTGCCGGTGGCCTTGGAGCCGCGTGTATAGGCAATCGTCGCCCAGGCAATGTCGTCATTGTACTTGTTGTTCGACCAGAGGACCCCATGCTTCTGAATGAACCCGTTTAACAGCGCCGCGACCTGAGAGCTGTACGCGCCGCCGGTTCGGTCATTGGCATCTTCAATGCCTTCGATTTCTTCGATCTCCTGCCAGAAGCCGGGATCGCCTCCCTGCTGACTGCCGTTGATAAATGTGCCAACCCCATTCGGGCGGGCGAAGACTTTGAGATAGGCGTTGACTGCCGCGTCCGCGTCGGAGCCGGTAAAGGCGCAGGCGGGACGGCCCGCGGCTAGAAGAACGGCAGACACCACAAGAGCCGCGGCGAGTCGTTTCCAGGGCATGTTGGGAGTATATGGTCTCATAGTAATCCATTGTAGCACATACAAGCAAACTTGGGTATGAAAGGAGGAACCCAACCAACGAGACTGGTGTTGACACGATATGCCTATTTTAGAAACTCCCCCCGATTCTGTGCAGGAAACGCTGCGCCAGCCGCGTGACAGTCAGGAGCGCGGGTACACGCCGGAGCCGCGCCTGACGCTGCGGGCGGACCTCGACAAAGACGGCCAGTTCGGCGAGCGCTGGCTGGTGGTAGACCAGACCCATGTGCGCGTTTTGCGGGCGTCGCCGGATGGTCCGGCCCCTATCGAGCTGGATATTCCCATTGCGGACATCAAAGCCGCCAAATCAGAGAGCCTCGTCGGCAGCGGTGCGCTGCGCCTTACACTGCGGGACGGCTCGGTGCGCGAAGCCCTGCGCTACACGCTCGGCGCGGCCCCGGCGTTCCAAGCGGCAGCGCGGGTGCTGGAAGCGTATGCCAAAGAAGAAGAGCCGTCGGATTCGCTGCTGGCTGACTTTGATACCAAGAAAGCCTGCGCCAAGTGCGGTGACCCGCTGCCCGACGACACCAATGTTTGCCCAAAATGTGTGGACCGCAAGGCAGTTCTGATCCGGCTGCTGTCGTATGCCCTGCCGTACAAGGCCCGCGTGGCGACAGTCGTTGTTTTGATGCTGGCGGGAACCTATGTCACCCTGCTGCCGCTGCTTCTGCAAAAGCGGCTGACGGACGACGTGCTTATCGCGCACCGGCATCCGAACTGGATTGGGCTGATTGTCGCCGGGCTGATTGGGGCGAGCCTTGTAGGCGTTGCTATCTCCGTGTGGCGCGGGCGGCTGGTCGTCTGGATGTCTAACCACATGGTCCACACGATCCGTACCCAGGCTTATAACCGTCTGCAAGCACTCTCGTTAAGCTATTACGACAAGCGGCAGACGGGATCGCTCATGTCGCGGGTCACGCAGGATGTGGGCGAGCTTCAGGACTTCTTGGTCCAGGGTATTACGTTCTTCCTCGTCAATACTCTTGCCATTGTCGGCTTTCTTATTGTCCTGTTACGGCAGGACTGGCGGCTGACACTGCTGACACTGCTTCCGGTGCCTTTGGTCGTTGTCGCAACCAACCGGCTTTGGAAGATGTTACGGAACCGATTTCATCGGGTTTGGCACCTGCGCTCCGGGCTGTCGGCTTCCATCAACAGCGCGATTTCCGGTGTCCGTGTCGTCAAAGCGTTTGCCCAGGAAGGGCGTGAAGCGAACCGCTTTCAGGCTCGGTCTGAGGCGCTGTTTTCCGCCAATGTCCGTGTGCAGCAGTCCTGGAACACGTACTTCCCGGCGCTGTCGTTCCTGACCACGGCCGGCGTATTTATTGTCTGGTTCTACGGCGGGCATGAAGTGTTTCGCAACACCAGCAATTTAGCAGCACGCGGCATGACGGTAGGCGCACTGACACTGTTTATCGGCGCGATTGGGCAGCTCATGGGGCCGATCCAGCAGATGACCCAAATCGCCGACTGGCTTTCGCGGTCTACCGCCGCCGCCGAGCGCGTTTTTGAGGTCATTGACGCGGAACCCGAAATTGCCGACCGGCACGATGCCGTCGCCATGCCGCACATGGAAGGGCGCGTGGAGATGGACGGCGTCTGGTTCTCCTACGACAAAAACCAGCAGACTTTGGAGAATGTGTCTATTGAGGTAGAACCAGGCGAAATGATTGGTTTGGTCGGCCATTCCGGCGCGGGCAAGTCCACCATTATCAACTTACTGTCACGCTTTTATGATGTCAAAGACGGGCGCATCTTGATTGACGGCGTGGATATTCGAAAGATCAAAATGGAAGACCTGCGCCGGCAGATTGGCGTTGTCTTGCAGGAGCCGTTCCTGTTCCCCGGCACGATCTCGGACAATATCGCCTACGCCAAGCCCGATGCGACGCCTTTAGAAATCATGCAGGCTGCCAAAGCCGCCAATGCCCATGAGTTTGTGATGCGCTTCCCTGACGGCTACGACACGTATGTCGGCGAGCGTGGGGCGCGTCTTTCCGGCGGTGAACGCCAGCGCCTGTCCATCGCCCGCGCCATTTTGCATGATCCGCGCATCCTGATCTTGGACGAAGCGACGGCGTCGGTAGATACGGAAACCGAGAAGCAGATTCAGGAAGCGATGGCCCGGCTGATTCAAGGCCGGACGACGTTTGCTATTGCTCACCGCCTCTCCACTTTGCGAAACGCCTCTCGTTTAATGGTCATGGAAAAAGGCAAACTAGTGGAGCTTGGCACACATGACGAGCTGCTATCGAAGCCTGAAGGCGTCTTCCGGCGCTTGGTGGACATGCAGCAGGAAGTCAACAAGCTTAAAGACAACTTTGTGGAGGCGTAGCAGTATGACTAAAGCGCAGGCTTTCGACAACCCATTTGCCGTGCGGGTCCTTGACCCCAAGACCGTGCGCCTGTTCCGAACGCACCCCGAAGATACGACCGTGCGGGCGACAATCGAGGGTGATCGGTCATGGCGTGAAGTGCGAATTGCCCGTGCGTTTCCGCTGTCCGACCCGGACCGCTACATCGGCCTCCGGGACGGCGATGACAAAGACATCGGCATCTTAGAAACGCTGCACGGCGTTGACGCCGAATCGCTTGCCATTATCGGGCAGGAAATGGAGCGCCGCTACTTCACACCGCAGGTAACGCGGGTGGACTTTGTGGAAGAAGCGTTTGGGGTCGTGACCTGGGAAGTAGACACCACAAAAGGCCCGCGCCGCTTCTTAGTCCGCAACCTCAAAGACAGTTCCTACACGCTCGGCAGCAGCCGGGTAATGATGACTGATGTGGACGGTAACCGCTACGAGTTCCCCGATGCTCGTGCGCTCGGACCAAAGGCTTTGCAAGTGCTGTCCAAAATTATGTAGGAACCTCTCCGTTGTTAGAACCCCTCCCGTCCAACAAGTTGTCCACCCTCCCCTGTTAGGGAAGGGCTTATTTCTAACTTTGACCCTCAGCCTTTTGTCAAGAAGCGTATGTGGGCTTAAGCAGAGAAGCCCTTCCCTAACAGGGGAGGGTGGACAACTTGTTGGACGGGAGGGGTTCTGAAAAAGCCCGCCGAGAACATTCTCGGCGGGCTTTTTTGATATTTTTCAGATCGAGCGGCGACCTGTCAAGAACTGGTACAGGAACACAATCACAGCGATAACCAAAATAATGTGGATCAGGCCGCCGCCAATGTGCAGCAAAAAACCGATAAGCCACAAGGCAACCAGCACCGCTCCGATGATATAAAGTAAACTTCCCATTTGCGCGTTTTCCTCCTTTGAAGGTACTGTCACTATTCCCATTTAAGGTCCAATTAAACCGTCCAAGCGTGCTGTCCCGGACAGCGTCAGGCGGCTGTTTGTGACGCGGGCCTCCGTCACGGAAAGCGGAGCTTTCAAGCCGGACAAGTCAAGCACAGGGTTAAGGGCGGTCAGCGCCAGATTGACCAGGCTTGGCGGCAGTGAAACTTTTCCTACCCGTGCGTCCGACGCGACAAAGTCCAGACGGCTCGGGTCGCTCGCGTCGGGCCGGAATGTCCCAGAAAGGAGCGCCGTCGTGTGCAGGTTTAGCGTATCGGCGTCTATCGGAACACGCGCTTCGACAGCGTCCGGCAGCAGCGTCACGGTCAGCCCCGGCAGCAGCGGCTTGGACTGGGCTAAATAGCGGTCCAAATTGGTTTGATCCAGCGAGGCTGCAAACGAGGTTTGGCCGATGTGTGTTAAGCGGCGGGTGTTTACATCAAATGACATGTCCTGCACGTCGGCAGTCAATGTGTTCAGGGTAAGAGAGGGCGAAAGCTGAACGTCCTGCCCCTGAATATGCACGGCACGGGCGCGGCCCCGCACCAGGGCAAACGGGTCGCCGTCCACCTGCACGTCGTAGTGCGCCGCCGGACCCAGCGCGGAGGGCAGCACGTCGGCGATCTTATGCGCCGCCGTTTCCTGCACCGGATGGCCGCAGCCGGCAAGGAGCACCGCCGTAAGTCCCAGCGCAATCGCGGCAGACGCAGCGTTACGAAGTTTTGGGATCATAAGAACTGGAAACAATCACGCTGTCTGCGCCGACGGTTTGGATCGCCGAGACCGGCAGATGCGGGCTGCCGTGCAGGGCGCGGTCCAGCAGGCTGGTTGTCAGCACTAGGTAGGGGACGGTCAGCGCCTTTGTGTCTACCGCAATGTCTGCCACCTTGCCGAGAACCGTCCCCGCCGGGTTCAGCACCGGCAGGTTTTCTACAGTTTTGGCGGCCACTTCGCCAGTAATCGCCGAAGGGCCGTCCAGCAGTGCTGTTTCCGACTGCGTAGTCAGAGCGTCATCGCCGAGGCCCTGCACATCGCCTGCCGGAAGGAACTTGGCCTTAGAAAACATGCCGCCGCGATCTACGAAAAACCCAGTAATAAGGCCCGTCGCCGGGTTGAAGACAACATCGTCAATGCGCCCCAGCTTTTCTCCCCCTACCAGTGTTACTACGGCCAGCCCAGCCAGCTCTTTTCCTGTTTTTTCTGCCATTATTCGCCTCTTAGACTTTGGTTACTGTGCCAAAGATACCCGCTGCCGAACGGACGCAAACTTTACGGCGCAGCAAGCGTGTTTAACCGGCTTTCTGACCGGCAACGACGGTCCTGGAACCGGCGCAGGCGTTGGCGGAACCGATGTTCCCGGTTGATGCCTGTGCGGTAACGCCTAATTGGAAGAACCGCCGGACGGCTCCCTGCTTTTCGGCGGCTCTTGGTCCGCGAAGATGTCTGCCAGTTCCCCCGCCGCTGTCAGCCGTGCCAGGCCAATTTCATATAGCTCCAGCCCCACAGCCACCGCAACAAGACTCAGCCCCACCAGCAGCGGCACAATTCCCAGCACGCTTAACTTGGTCTCCCGCGCCGAAAGTATTACTGATAAAACCGTTCCCACAAACGCCAGCAGAGACAAGGACAGCAGAGCGCTTGCCGCCCACATGGCCGTAATCCGGCGATGGTAAAGCCCAAGCTGCCGCCGCAAGCTTTGGCGACGGGTTTGGGTTGTGGCAGAGAGCCGGTACTCGGCGGTCATCCGGCGCATCTGGTCGGACATGCTGCTGTATTTCCCGGTGTATCCCGACAGCAGGATCGCAGTGGTGGAGATGAGGCCGACCGGAGCAATGACGGTTCCGAGCAGGCCGGCCAGGGTGGTGGCCTGCGAGATGACAGTAGACGGCATAGATGATCTCTCGGCGGGTTTTGGTACGGGTGGCGGCATTCTGAATAACAGAGCCACCGGCACTGGAAGTGCCGGTCTACTCTCAAGTGAAAGTCCCTGCGGGACTAGATGCCATCAGCATCATACTCTTCAGTGTCGCAGACACTTTCATTCGCCAGTAGACCGGTACTTCCAGTGCCGGGGCTTCTCTTTACGCAGGATTGATCGTCAGAAGCGTCACTTCCGGCGGGCAGCAAAAGCGCATTTGCGGCCCCATCATGCCGACGCCGCGTGACGTATAAACCAGGTGGTTCTCCGCCTGCTGCAAGCCTTCCGGGTACTTCCTGCCGTATACCGGGCAGTGCAGCGGCGGCAGGCAGGGCAGCCGGATTTGACCGGCATGGGAATGGCCGGACAGTTGAAGCGCAAAGCCTGCCGGCGCTTCGTCGGCGTAATCCGGCTCATGGACCAGCAGAAGTTTGACAGCCTCCGGCGGCACGCCTTTTAATGCAATATCTGGGTTCTGGGCGAAATTGCAGCGTGATTCTAAGCCCACAATCCAAACCCCTTCTGCGTCCGGCAGCGGCGCAGACGCATTGCGAAGAACACGGAATCCGACCTGCTCTAAAGCCGCCGCCACCTCCGCCGAGCGCCCCTCGGCATAATCATGGTTGCCCAGCACGGCAAAGACGCCGCGCGGCACAGTCCGAAGCGGCGCAAGGGCATTTGCGGCGGCATTCGCCCAGTCCTGCGGGTCATCGGCGGTGATATAATCGCCGGTTAGGAAAACAATGTCCGGTTTTAGTGCCAGCAGCATTCGGGCGGCATGAGCGGTTCGGGCCACGGCCCGGTCATCCAGGCAGTGCAGGTCGGTGAGCTGTCCAACTTTTAGCCCGGCGGCGGCTTCCGGCCAGCTGGCGATCTTGACCGTATGGCGAGTGACTTTAGGATGGGCCGGCTCGACACCATAAGCGTAGCCTGCCGTGCCGAGGCCAGCCAAAGCCGTGCCGGCGCTGATCTTCAGGAAACGGCGGCGGCTCGGCGAAAGCGGGCGATTGGGTTTTCTTGTCATTTTTCCACGGCCATTTCTCGGCGTCGTGACAAGGCAAACAAAAAGCACAGGCTCATCACAATGCCCGCGCACCAGTATGGGGCTGTCGCGCCGACGTTGCGGTACAAGTACCCCGCAGTTGCCGGGCCGACCGCCCGCGCTAGACTGTCAAAGGATGCCGATAATCCCAGCGCGGCCCCTTGCGCGGTCGCCCGTTTGGAAACTAACGCCCGAAGCGACGGTGCATTGAAGCCGTTGCCGATAGAAATAGGGACCATCGGGCCAATCAGCAAAATGGACAACAGGGGAGCCAGCGGAAAGCACAAAAAGCCAAGCGCCATCAGCCCGATGCCTACCACAACCAGCCGCGCTTCGCCGTACTTTTTGACAAGAGGCCGAATCAAGCCGCCTTGTATGACCACAATCAGCAGCCCAATATACGCGAAGACGCCGCCCGCCGCCGCAATGCTGCCATGCTCACTCAAACCCGGCTCCAAATGCTGCTTCAGGTAGACCGTGAACGTGCCTTCTAAGTTGCCGAAAGCAAAGGTTACGGCAAAAGTCAGCAGGTACAAAAAGCCAATAGGACCGGACACGGCCTGCGCCATCAGACGCAGGCGCGGCCCAAACCCTGGCGGCGTCCGCTGAACGGCCGCCTCCGGAGCGCGAGTCGGCTCCGGCAAAACGCGGGCAATGTAGATGAGGTTGCCAAGCGCGAGGATCGCCGAAAAGTACAGCGGCCAGGCCAAGCCAAGCTGACCAATCAGCCCGCCGAGCGCCGGCCCCAGAATGAAGCCGACCCCGAATGCTGCGCCCAAATATCCTAGCCCCATCGCCCGCAAATGCGGCGGCGTGATGTCAGCGGCATACGCTTGCGCGACCGACAGTGATGCCGACGAGAAGATCCCCGCCAGCATTCGGGCCGCGAACTGCCCCGCCAGCGTATGCACGGACAGCCCGAACAGGGTGTAGAATACGGCGTCGCCGACCAGCGATCCAATCAAAATCGGCTTGCGCCCAATTTTATCGGAAAGACCGCCCCAAAGGGGCGCGAACAAAAACTGCATCAGCGCGTAGCTTGCGCCGAGCCAGCCGCCATACTCGCCGATGCGCGGGTCCTGAGCATTCGTCAGATGCAGGCCGCGCTGGACATAATCGGGGATCAGTGGAATGATAATGCTGAAGCCCAGCACGTCAATCATCACCGCCAGCGCCAGCAGGGCCAGCGTGACATGCATTCGGCGATCTTCCGCGCTCAACTCTTTTTTCGCGCTGGGTTCTTTCGGTTGGTTCAAGTTGGGATTGGAAGAAGCCGCCATGAAATACTGTCTCCGTCAAAGTGTGGCTTTAGTATACCCCACCGCGGGAAATCCTCCCTCTTGTTCTCTCATCATTCAGAGTAAGAGCGTTTGAGTTCGCTGGGTATACTAAGACCCGCAGGCAAAAGCAAAGCATCTGCAAAGAAACGAGAGCATCGTGAGTCAGTCTTCATCCAGCATTATCCGCAAGCTTTTCGGCCAGCCGCTAACTTCCTCGGAAGAAAGTGGGCAGAAAATCGGTGTCGTTGCCGGGGTGCCTAGCCTCGGTCTGGACGGGCTTTCTTCCGCCGCTTATGGGCCGGAAGCGGCTTTAACCATCCTGCTGCCGCTCGGCATTCTGGGCCTCAACTACATCGGCCCGATCACCGGAGTCATTCTGGCTTTGCTGTTTATCCTTTATCTTTCCTACCGCCAGACTATTACCGCCTACCCGAACGGCGGCGGCTCGTACACAGTCGCGCATGAAAATCTCGGCATCAAGTTTGGCCTGCTGGCCGCTGCCGCTCTGATGCTGGATTACACCCTGACTGTCGCTGTTGGTATCTCAGCAGGGGTCGGCGCACTCATTTCCGCCGCGCCGAGCCTGCACCGGCACACGCTGATGCTGTGTTTGGGATTTTTGGCGCTCATTACAATCGTCAATCTGCGCGGCGCACGGGAAGCAGGCGCAATTTTTGCGTTTCCGACTTACTTGTTTGTGTTAAGTTTGGGCGGGGTGCTTATCTATGGGATTGTTCAGGCCACCGGCCACGGCGGGCATCCTCATCCGGTCCTCGCCCCGCCCGCTGTTCCAAAAGCCGCAGAAGGAGTCAGTTTATGGCTTCTGCTGCGTGCCTTTGCTTCCGGCTGTACAGCGATGACAGGCGTGGAAGCCGTGTCAAACGGCGTGACTATTTTCGCTAACCCAGTTGTCAGGAATGCACAAAGAACGCTGACGGCGATTGTCGTTATTCTGCTGGCCCTGCTGGCAGGGATTGCGTATCTGTGCCATGCTTACGGCATTGCGGCAATGGACGAAGCAAAGCCCGGCTACCAGAGTGTCATCTCGCTGCTCCTGAACGCGGTTGTCGGGCGTGGCGGCGTGTACTATGTGACGCTTGGAAGCGTGCTGGCGGTTCTGGTCCTGTCCGCGAACACCAGCTACGCCGGTTTCCCGCGCCTGTGCCGGTTGGTCGCTTTAGACGGCTACCTGCCGCACGCCTTCGCTTTGCTGGGCCGCCGGTTAGTTTACACAGTTGGGATTTTGTTTCTGACCGGCCTGTGCGCTATCCTGCTTGTTGTGTTTAAGGGCATCACGGACGCGCTTATCCCGCTGTACGCTGTCGGCGCGTTCCTTGCGTTCACCCTGTCTCAGTCGGGAATGGTTATGCATTGGCGTAAGCAGGCAGCATTGGGTCAGAACAAGGCGGGCGCAGGCGGAGCGCTGTTTATTAACGGGCTGGGTGCGGTTTGTACGGCGCTTGCGCTGGGGGTAATTTTGGTGGCGAAGTTCACGGCAGGGGCCTGGATCACGGTCATTATTCTTCCGGTGCTGATGCTCCTCTTTTTTGCCGTGCGCCGCCACTATGACGCCGTCACCGAGCAGATCGGCCACCCGCGCCCGCTGGACCTTAGCCGCAACGACCCACCGGTGGCGGTCGTGCCTTTAGGAGACTGGAACATTGTTTCGGAGCGGGCGCTGCGCTTTGGGATGCGGCTTTCGCCGGATGTGTTTGCAGTTTATATCAAGCTGCCGGACGCGAATGGCCAGGATGAGGAAGGCGAACAAAAGGCGCTAGCGCTGCAAAAACAATGGGCGGAGCAAGTGGACAAGCCGGCGCGTGAGTCGGATGTGTCAGTGCCGACACTCACAATTTTGTCCTCTCCCTACCGCAAGGTGACGGGGCCGCTCACTGCCTACTTGAAGCAGCTTAAAGAGCAGTACCCGGATCGGCTTATCGCGGTGATTATCCCGGAGCTGGTGGAGACGCGCTGGTGGGACTGGCTGCTTCACAACCACCGGGCAACGGCACTCAAAGCGAACCTGCTGCTGCTGGGTGACCCGCGTATCGTCGTCATCAATGTTCCGTGGTATGTCCAGTATGGCAAACCGGCCCCGGCCGTTATCCCCGGCCTTAAAGAGCCTGCGGCGACTGAATGAAGGCTCGAAACGAGTTCCGGCTTGGTGCGGGCGGCTTGGTGCGGGCGGCTTGCGGCGCGTGGGCCGGCTCCGGCACGGCGGGTGCGGCCCTCGAAAGCGGAAGGGGCAGTTACTCGGAAAGGATGAAATTTCACTTGTGGCGCAGTACAAATGTCGTCACAGCAGCGCCGCCCGGAAGAATTGCGGCCAGTAGTTATTCTCATCTTGCATCGCTTCCTGGTCAATCCAGGACATCTTTTTCTTCAGCGCTTGGATAACTTGGATAAGAGGTGCTTCCTCTTCATTGTCTCCGCCTGTGTCTTGGGGAAAGACACGGTTCACAAGGAGGCACTCGGCAAGTTTTGGAAGGCCGGAATTCACGAAGCGTGTCGGAATTTCCTGACCATCAATATCAATGCTATAGACAGAACCTGTGACTTCCTCCAAACATAGAATGGCCGCACCATCCGCGCCGATTGGGTAGAAGCGGCAATACTCAGCCGGAAAATCATACCCGTTTGGGAATGCCTGCGGCAGCGTCGGCATCTCGTCTTCAGGGCGATCAAAGCTGATGTCGTAGCCCGCGTCTTTAGGCAGTCCTGCCTCAGTCAAAAAGCGGAGTGCGCTGTCGGGCAGGTTCACTCCTGCAATGGCGTCAGGCTCTGTGCGGATAAGGCCAGGTCCCCAGCTTTGAGAAAATTGCTCAGGATTAATCATTTATTGCTATATTGTTTGAGGCGCGGCCCGGAGTGCGGCATTGCCAGCGTCCTGAGAGGATACGCTTGCCCCCTCACGTTTTAGCAAGGCTTGATTAGCGGGGCTTAATAAGTGCCTTGTTCTAATAAGTGCCTTGTTCTAATAAGTGCCTTGTTCTAATAAGTGCCTTGTTCTTCGTGGGGCTGGGCTGACCAGGCATCCGCCAGCAAATCCAGGCCAGGCTCCCGGCTCTGGCTGGCGAGGCGGCGCAGAGCCGCTTTCGCGTCGGCAACCTTCCACCCAGTCGAGTTCAGAGACAGCCACGCGCCTGCGTAGTCACCCTGCTGCAACAGGTTATCAAAGACAACAGATTGGTCACCTTCTATGAACCAGGGCGGAGCAAACGGCAGAGCAGCAATTTGCTGAGACAGCCGCACGCTGGTCTCATAGGTGCAAAGGTTTCGCACAGCCTGCGGGGTCAGCGTCATGGCGTCATGGGGGAAGTCGCCAGGATAGCCTTGACCATTTTCAGGGAAACAGGCCAGCGGCGGGTCTTGGGCAAATGCAGCTAACACAAGAAGACCATTTTCTTCGTCCGTAACCTCCGCGATTTGGATGAGCTGATCAAGTTCCTGTTCAGGAATTTCCGTTCGGGCCACAAGGATACGTGCTTCAGGACCGAGGCTGTTTTCCGCGCTCAGTGCAGCCTGGACCGCGACATAGACCAACTGGCCGAAGTCACGTGCGATTTCGCGTGCCAGCAGGTTCTCCTCAATGTCAGCCTGAACAATAGTGAGCCGGCGCGGTGAGAACCAATGCTTCCAGTAGCCGGTATAGCTTGGGCCTACTGTACTCCACAGCGGGAGCATGGCGGGTAGGAAGACGCCAAAGTTAAAGAACTCTGCATCTGTATTCGGGAAGTGCAGGGTGCCAAGCGATGTTTCTAAAGCGGCATCAGGAAAATTTAAAAACTGAAAAAGAGCAGCATATTCATCCATAGTGTTAGTCTTTTTGTGTTAGTCTTTTTGTGTTAGTCTTCATCAAGGGTTCAAGTCAGGCGCGATAGGCGGCGCTGGTGTTATGGGCAATTCATGAATGGCATCAATCGGCCCCTTCCACTTTCCAATGGCGGTGTTTGGGTCGCTGCTTGTCGCTTCGTGAATTGCCTGATGAGAGTTCCAACTGGTCTGTCTGTCTGGCGTCTGAACCAAGTTTTGCGGATCAGTGACTTGAAGTGGGTAATCACCTTTGCTGTAGTTCCAGTGGTGGATTTCGACGTCATCCATGTTTGTTCCTGCATCACGGCTGACTGCAAAGTATTCCCGCTGAACCGATCCCCACGCTTTTTCCGCTTGAGCCTGTGTTGGTGTTTCCCCTCTTCTAATTATTTCAAGATACCGCTGATAATCATTCGTTCTAGGCGACGTAGCCTTGTTATCTAGGGCCTGTCGGAACAGCCGGAGTTCCTGCGGGTTTTCTGAGATGGTGTGCAAACCAAAGTCTGCGGGCAGATGCCCGCCGCTAGGGTTCGTCCGAGGGATAGTCGCAGGCCCACCCGCGTACTTAGGATTCGCAGGAACAGAGTTGGCCGCCGCCGGCACAGGTTCCGGCTCGGTGCGGGCGGCCTCCGGCGTGTGGGCCGGCTCCGGTGCGGAGGACGCGGCTTCCGTTTCTCCGGCTGCGCCCCCCCCACTTCCCGAACCTGCTTCGGCACCGGGCTCGGCATCGGGAAGCACCAGCGGAGCAGCATCGGCAGCAGGCGTGGGCGGGATGCCTTCCGTCGGATTAGCCGGCAGGGGCTTTGGCTCAACAAACGGCTCTTCTCCCGGCGGGCCGCGCCCAGGCGAGCCGCCGCTTTGGGGGCCGCCTTCCGGGCCGCCGGACCCTGAAGGGCCAGCAGGCGTGTCCGACCCTGGAGAGCGGCGGATGGCGTCCAGCACTTCGTCGAGGTTGGACAAATCCCCGTTCGGACGCGGGATGCCGTCGGCAGAACGACCCATGGAGTCGTAGTGAGCGAAAGGGTCTTTTCCATTCGGCGCAGCAAGTGGCGCCAAGTCATGCGCCCCCGCATTTTGAGCGTCAGGATAGAAGTTCCAGCCGCTTTTCCCTTGCCCCCAGGACTCGGAGGACCGATAAGGAGCGCCGTCCGCCATTAAGCCCTGCTCAACGTACTCGTGCGAAATCAAGGAGTGGAAGTCGGAAGCTTCCGTAGGGTCGGCGGAACCGGGAATATCCGTGCCGAGCGCGTCCTGACTCGGCGCTCCCAAAGTGCCGTCCGACGCTTTTGTCCAGCGGTCGGCGATCCAGGGATCCGAGGTGAAGCGCTGGGAAGACGTTTGAATTTCACCGGTCTGGTCGTCGCCTACTGGGATGTCATGCTCGTCATAAAACAGATGCTGTTTGACAGCGGCAATTTGATCTTCCGAATAACCGGTATTGCTAGCAATCCGCCCGACATCTCCATCGTCCGCCCGAATGCGATCATAGGCCGCGTCTGCCTGCGCTTGTTCTTCCGGTGTGCCTGAGAACTCTGTTCTTGCCCCCGTCGGTCCTCCCTGCACGCCGTCTGCCGGGGCTGCCGGGTCAGCAATGCCTTCCGGTACGGCGCTCGGTGCCTCCATGCCGGGCAGAGGCGCTTCGGCAATGCCTTCGTAAAGGCCGCCTCCGGCAAACGGAGCGGCGGTTTGACCGGTCAGAGTCGCAAGGTCTGAGGCCAGCGAGCCGTCTGCCGCCCCGAAGAAGCCTGCCGTTCCATGCCCAATCACGCCGCCCGCCTCGCTCAGCTTCATGCCGACATATACCTGCGCTCCGAGCCGCAAGCCGACTTGAAGCAGGTTGGCACCGACGCCCAGCACACTGCCGCCAAGGCCTGCCGCCGTACCCGCGCTGAACATGGCGACCGCCCCCGGCCACATCATAAGAGCCGTGCCGACAATCGCCATGCCGGTAATCAGGTCGTCCACAAACGCCGGCACTTCCGCGTCTATCTTCCCAACAGTGACCGTTGGCCCGCCGACAAACACGGTTGCTGAACCTTGGCCCAAAGTGAAGCCGCAGCTTCCCTGATCTCCCTCACGCGCCGCATGAAAGCCATTGATCAGCACGGTTCCGCTGCCTTGTTCAATGCGCTTTCCGAGTATCCCCGGCTGGTCGTGAGCCGGCTCTGAATCGGAATGGTCGTCGCAGTGCGCCACATCCGCCAAGGCACGCGCCGCCGAATGCGCTGCGTCGTCCCGGTTTCCAACAATAACATTGGGGGAGCCGGTCAGGACTTTACCTTTTGGGTGCGTGCTGTGCCGCCCGATGGTCTTGCCGAACATGCCGCCGATGCCGCCTCCGACCAGCACCGCGCCGACAGCTACCACGGCCAGGCCACCCGTGGCGACAATCGCGGCCCCAACAAGCGCTCCGACGGCAAGACCGACAAGGATGCCTTCCACCGCACCAAACAGCGCATCGGAGTGGGTGATTTCGTCTTCCTGGCGAATGGCTGTTTGCGGACCTGGCACGAGCGGTTCCTTTCAAAGCGGGCTTGAAGCGTGAGACTTTGAAGAATAAGCGTGCAGCCTTAGCCGCGCAGCTTGAGGCTGTAAATCAGACGCACGAATGTGTCCCGGTACTTGTCTTTAAGGTCTTCGCGCGTGGTGCCGGTCAGAGTCAGCGCGACGGCCGGCTGCCCTTCTAAAGGTCCGCAGGCAACAATCGCCTGCCGCTGGTGCATACGGCCATGCTCCGACTGCCAGGTAAACTCCAGCAGTGGTGCGACATGTCCGCTGAGAGGAGCGGCGCTGCGCTCAATAAGCGTGAAGCCGCGCAAAATTTGGGGCAGACCTTTAAGCTGCTGATCCGTATAGGTATGGGCATTCAACCCGTCCGGCAGAGGCTGGCGGCTAATGACAAAGCTGAACTCCGGCGGCTGATTAGGGCCGACAGCAGTCGCCGATTGGCCTTCCGTCAAGCCAAAGATCGTCAAGCTTTGGTCTTGGGCGTTGCTGGGTATGATGATTTCCCCTTCATGCAGGCGATAGTTCATCGTAAGGTCTTCCCTTCCGGCACGGCGTCTCCGAGGTCGAGTTCATCCAGCACTGCCCAATCCAGCGATGGCAGCGGCTCTCGTGCGACCCATCGCGCCGGGATACCAATCTGCACCACTCGGTTCGGGAAGAATTCAACGTCGCCATGGTGCGGGTGGAACGAGCCGCCGCGCTCGTACAGCACGAGCAGCGGCTCGTACAAATCCGGGAGGTTCAGCGGCGCAAGCATCGGGTGGTTCTTGACCGATGCCCACCGAATATACCACCAGCAGCTATGACGGCCATACCAGCCTTGCCTGCCGGAAGCTTCGTTCATGTGCTGGTTCAGTGCAATGACTCTGTCTTCCAGCGGGTCCACGCCGGCTCCCTCATACTGCGGCACTTTATCCAGAAAAACGTAGGCAGGCAGATAGCGCCGGTCTACGCCCGGCAGCGTCAGCCAGGCGGCCGCATCGAACCACGGCCAATCTCCCGAACATCCCAGTGCTTCGGCAGCAATTGCTGAGCGGCGCAGGTACTCGCGGATCAGGGCCATCGTTGACTCAAGACGTGCCGGGTTCTCGCGCCACTCGATGTTCCAGCAGCGGTCAATGGCGGCATACGCGGCGGCTTTATCTATTCCAGCATTAGTCACAAGAAAATCTCCTAGAAGAACTTCTGTTGGAAGAACTTCCTATGGGTGCGGCGTGGCGAATGTCGGGTCGGGCGGGCGCGGCGGCGGAGCAACAATGTTCGGCTGCTTGACCGGTGGCAGGTTCTTAACCTGCGGGCCTTCGTTGATGGAGACTTTCGGGCCGTCGATGTGCATCTCGCCGGTGCTTTCCACCTGCAATGTCTGCCCGTTCACCTGCATGTGCGCTCCGGCCCCCATCTGCACTGAGCCGCGAGCGCCGGCATGCAGATTGGACTGGGTGCCTATGGTCATGTCCTGCACCGCATAGGAGCCGAAGCAGCGCCCGGCGGCCTGCTCAATGTCTTCCTGAGCCGACAAGCGGATGTTTTTGGCGAAAATCTGAAAATCTTCCTGGGCCAGCATTTTGATGCGCTTGCTGGTTAAATGGATTTCATCAGGTGAAGAAACGCTGATGATATTACCGCTGGTCACATACACCCGGCTGGTGCCGCCTAGTGTCTCTAGATGAACAATGTTGTTGGGCTGGCTGGCATTGATGATTGTCACGCTGGTGCCGCCGCCGGCGACCTGCGACATGAACATCTCGGCGTCGCGGGTCTTAATGCGCGTGTTGTCCGTGCCGTCCAGAGTGTGGTGGGAGATTTCGTTGCCGCTCGGCGTGCGCCACCGCTTTGTGTTGTGCTGGTTATGCGCGTCCGGCACCGTTGCTTCCCGGATGCCGCCGATGACTACAGCTTCCGAGTCCCAGTCGCCCAAGAACTCCACCAGAACCCGCTCTCCGATTTCCGGTATCGAGTAGAAACCATTGTAGGTGGTGGACTTCGCCCCGCCCGCGCCGCCGCCGTAAGGGGTCAAGGTGTGCAGCCAGGCCCGCTGATGAGAAGCCTGCGGGTCCATCGGCTCCCACTCAAACTCCACTTGAATGCGGCCCTGATGCAGCGGGTCATGCTCGTTCGCCGTCACATGCGCCCACAGCGCCCGCGATGTCCACACGGGACGCGCACGCTCCGGGGCCAGCGGCAGGGTTAGCGGCTGCAACAAAAACTCCTGCGTCGCGGTTGTCTGCTGCGGATGGCCGGTGACATGGACGCTGCGAACGAGATGCTGCTGGCCTTCAAAGCCGACCACGTCGCCGGGTGAAAACGGCAGAACCGCCCCATTCAGCACTAAATGGTAGCCGCTTGTATCTACGCGGGAGGACGCCTCGCTGACCCGCTTCGTGATTGCCGGGGCATCGGGGATGCCGTAGTAATAAGCGGCTTTGCGGGGAAGCTCGGCGTTGTGCGCCTGCACCCGGCTTTGCGCCAGGCCCGCCGGACCCGATCCGCCGCCAGCCAGATACGGCAGCGCTTCCAAAGTCCCCGAAAAGTTGATTTCCGACCAGCCGTAGCACGAGTCAGGGAACGGCGACTGCGCTTCCGCGCCTCTTGCGCCCAAAATGACCTGGCCTGTCTTGTCGGAAACCATCATCGGCACTGCCCAAGCGTGGAGCATCCGTGACAGGTACGCAAAGTCCGTTTCTGCGTGCTGAACGCTCAGAACAATCGGCAGGTCTAGGTCGCCGGGATTCGCGATTTTGATGAGCGGCTCGGATTTTGCAATCTGCGACGCGATTTCAAGCAGTGTCGTTGCCTGAAATGTTCGGAAACGGGGGATCAAATCCGTGCGCCGGCTGAAAGAAACGCATGACAAGGCGAGGCTGGAAGAGGACGTTTCCCGGTGGCCGCTTACATCTTCAATATAGCCGTGAAAGCATGTCACGTGTTCCGTAAGATCATTGTCTTTCCACTGGATGTCAATCGGGCAGTTCAAGAGCTTCGCAGCAAGGAACGCTGTTTGCCGATCCTCGTAGAGACTGCCTTCCTGCCAGTGCAAAGTCAGCTCCGCCCGCGTGTGGTCATAAAGAGGCCGATCAACTTTGACCTGCGTGAGGAGGTGGCGGCTCGACAGCTCTTCCGCCCCGACGATTTGTATTTCAAATGCCATCAGAATTTACCCTCTCCGAGACTTCAGGACGAGATGCCTCTGCTGAATGGTCTTCCCAATTTACCCGGCGGCATTTCAGGACAAACTTTCTCTAACGCGCTAAGACGCACTGGGCTGGGGCAGACCGCAAAACCAGGTTCTGGAGCCGAGCCGGATAATTGTGCGAAGCGGCATAAACGACGCTGTAAGTGTGTGTCCCCGACGGCAGGCGGTACGAACGGTTCAGTGTCACCGTGGCCCGCGTCGTCTCGCCGGAAACCAGCAGGGAGAACTGGCGCGGGCCGGGATTAGCGGGGCGTGGAGTCTTCTTGCCGGCAAACGGCACCGGCTGGCCGTCAGCCGTCAATTGGAAAACGTCGTCCCCAATCTTACCATCCAAGCAGCCGCTGATCTTGTCTAGGTACACCGGCTGCGACGAGACATTGGTGAAGTTTAGCACGACTTGGAGACTGCGGTTGTTTGCAGTCACGTTCAGCTGGACCGTAACCGGAACCGCAGCGACCACAGGCGTCAGCACCGAAGTCGGAGCGCTTTGCGGGCTGCTGAGAGGCCCCTGCTTGCTTTGCAGACGGTAATGGTAGACCACGCCCGGCGTCAGTCCCGTGTCCATAAAAGTCGTCTGGCTTCCGTCAAGCGGCCTTGTTCCCTTGTCATGCCCCGGCCCGCCGCTGCGATACAAAATGTACTTCGCCGCGCCCGGAACTGGATGCCACTGCAAACGGATTTGGGTCGAGCTGACCGGCTGCGCGATTAGACCCGCCGGTGCGGAGAGCGGGCCGGAATGATGCAAGGCAGGAAGCGTTACGGCAAGCGGCTGAACCGGCAGAGGTGCGATGACTACCGGGCGCGTGACCGGCCTCACCGGATGCGGAACTGATGCCGGAATCGTTTGAGAGCTGCCCAGCGGCACGAAATGCGAGATTGGCTGCGGCGAAACTGGCTGCGGCGGACGCGCCGGAGCGATTATATTGTGCGGCTGCCCCGGCAGGCTTGCAGTTTGCTGCGGGTGAGACGGTGCCGGCGGCGCGATAGGCGAAACCTGCTGCGGCGGCACGCCGGGCGAGACTTGCCCCGAAGGGTTGGGCGGCGTTCCTGTTGATGCTGTATTGGGCGGCGCAACCGGCGTCATTGTCGGATGGGCTGGCAGCTTAGAAGACCTCGGATAAGCCGCCGGAAACGAAAGGGCCATCGTAAACGGCTTGTCCTGCCGGCGGACTTCCAGCGGCTGGGCATAATACGACGAAAGCCCGTCCGCAGTCACTTTGACGGTAAACTCTTTGGACGTGCCAAGCGGTACGGCATCGGTCAAGTCCAGAATCAGCGGGCGCAGCTGGCCCGTGCCGTCATGCAGAAGCTGGAACGTGCGCGGAGCCTGCTCCTCGCCGTCCAGGGCATACGCGACGCTCACGCGGTCCAGCTCCTTCCCCGACAATGCGCCGAGTGCGCCCAGGCGCAGGCTGACAAAGACGCCGTGCGCCGACTGGACCACATAGGTCGCCGGCGTCACCCAGGTGCCGTAGGGCTTAATGGCGGTTTGAATGTCATAAGCCGGAGCGCCGCCGTCAGGCAGCAGCGTGTTCAAATCGTAGCGCTTGAAGGCTTCCTTTTCGGACTCCGCCGGGGCAAGCGTCACCCGAAAATGCTGCGGCACCCGGCTGAACCCATTCCAGCCGATACGAGGGCCGAAGAGCCAGCGGTAGCCGTACCAGCGCGGCGGGGCCGTGAACTCAAACGCATTGCCGAGAACGACGCCGGGAATCGGAGTCTGGCCCTCCAAGTCATGCCCGCGCTCATCGGTTAGAACAAGCTGGGCCGTTAAATCTTCCAAACGGCTGTCGGCGGGAATCTGGCCTTTATCCAGGCCGGCAAAGGCCAGTGAGACGCGCACAATGGGCGTCTTGCGGACGGGAACGCCCCAGGCCAGCCAGAACAGCAGCAGCAGCGCGGCGCACAAAAGCAGCCAGTCGCGGCCCATCCGCAGCCAGGGAACATAGCGCACCACAACCGGACGCGCCAGTGCCAGGGAAACAGAATGCGCGTCGGCAGTCTGCGCTGCGCCGCGCACCGTCGCGTAATACGACCCGCGCCGAGGCGGGGGCGGCAGGACGCACTGCCACACGCCCGGCGTCCGCGCCGTCAGCGACTGCTCAATGGTCCCGACCGTCTCGCCGCTCCGGTCTAAAGCCTCTTTGGTGGTGCCGCGCAGGATCGTCAGCCCGACCGACGGCGGCAAATAACTTTTGTTTTGGAGCTTGACCGCAAAGCGTGCTTCGCGCCGCCAGGGACGCAGGACGACAAGCGGCGGCGCGGCTGTGATCTGAAGGTCCGCCGGAGCCGGCAGGGCAACCCAGCGCAGGGGCAAATCCTGGACAATCTCGCCGGGGTCAGCGATACGCCGGGGGTCAAAGCAGGTCAGCACAAAGCTGAAGGTGCGAGTGCGCTTCTTTTCGCCGCTTGGCGGCGGCACGAAAATGACCTCGAATGAGGCTTCCTCGCCCGGCTGAAGCAGCACGCCGCCTTCGCGCTGCGGAGCGCCGCCGGTCGCAGGGCGGCGGATATAAAACGCCGCGTCCAGGTCGGTGACCGTGAGATCAAAGCGCAGGGCCACCGGCTCCGGGTTGCTGATTTGGATCGTTTCTGTTTTGCCCGGCCAAACGAGGTCGCGGTCGGTAATCCGCGTCCGCCGCTCATCCGGTTCCTCCTCGTCTGAAGCTGCAATGACTGCGCCGGGCTGGAACGCAACTTTCGCTTCCCCTTCCGCCTCAAAGCCGTCTTCGGAAAAGCCGCCGGCGAAGCCGGACAGACCGGACAAGCCCGGCACGAGGCCAAAAAAACCAAGCAAACGGTTAAGCATGTCGGCGCTCCACAGTGGGCCGGGCTGCTGGTGGATGGGAACGGTTCAGCCGGAACTCAACCTGATAAGTGATTTTTGACTGCGGCCACGGATTAATCAGGCGCGGCTCAGAATGGCCCTGCCACTGGAAGATCAGCCAAAGTTTTGATCCCGGCACCCGCGAAATGGCGGTCGGCCTTTTCAGGTTCGTAGACAGCGCACCTTGATCGCTTTCAGGGATCGGCTTGTCCCCGGTTCCGCCCGTAGAAACCAGGGCCGGGACCGCCGCCCGCGTTCCGTCGGCATACACTTCAATCGCCCGCAGGTTTACCTGCACCCGCGCAAGCGGCACCGGCTTCTGTGCCGGTTTCACCGCCGGATGCCGATGCACGAACGCGCTCAGAACGATGCCGCACAGGGAAGCGCCGAAAAAGAGGGCCAGCCACTTGGCGACAAAGCGCGTCGGCCAGCATGTAGACGCCAGGGAAAAAGCCATGAAACTTATTTTACCACGAAAAGGCAGCCTTGAGCAGCAGGCGCAGCGGCAAACGTGCTAAGACCCGGATTTTCGGCGCATGAATATCCCGGCCCGGTGAGGCGGCTCAGGGTCGGGCCGCTCTTCTTCCGCTTGGCTTCGTCGCGGCCCTTGCGCGACTGCGACGGTTTCATGGTCCAGCGTCCGCCGCTCCGGCTGCGGGGCTGCCGCTTCCAGCGACTCCAGCAGCGGCGGATACAAGCGAAGCAGGCGCTCCAAACACTCACGGACCATTAAAAACGCCTGGCCGAGCGTCCAATCCGCCGTTTCCAGGTACGCCAGCGTGTCCTCCAGGCCATCTACGGTCTCCTGATAGACGCGCAGGCTGGGCGCGGGCAGGGCCAGTATCTGCGCCCGCTGGGCAGCCAGAATGCCGCCAAGCTGGTCAAAGTAGGCACGAGGATAAGTATGGTCATCCACGGCGCGGGCTGCCGGGCCGAGCGAGCCGGCCAAAGTCGCCGCAACCGCATAGCGCTGAATAGCTGCCGACGAATGGCGCACCAGCAGTTCCAAGCCTTGCCGGGCCAGCGCCCGAAGCGTCTGCTGGGCACGCCAGAGGCCCGCGTGGCTGGACAAAAACAAGGCTTCCGGGAAAAAGTCGCGGTCCAGCGCCAGACCCGAAGCCGTTTTTTCGAACTGCCCAATCTGAACCCAGTCCATGGACGCATCGCTGCTGTCGGCAGACAGCTTGTACAGACGCCGCAGGCCGCGGCAGCCGAGCAGGCCGGTGTCAACCGACGAGTAAAGCTGCGGCTCCGGGTCACGCTCCGACTTAGAGACGCCGACATACAGCGGAACAATCGTAGAGGCAGCTTCAATGACGCCCCGAAGCGCAAGCGCCGACTCATCAGGGATGTCGATAATCTGGCCTGAGCTTCCGACTGCCTGGCAGCCGCGCACGGTCACGGAATACAGCCGATCGCCTTCCGGCGAGGGCCGGCTGATGCCGTCTTCCGCCAAACTCAAGAGGCCCGCGACTCGTCCACGCTGAAGCGACCATCGCACCAGCTCTTCCAGATAGAACGTCTCCTGCTTGAACTGGCCCGCCTGCATCAAACGAACACTGCCCCAGTCCACGGAGACTAGATCAAACTTACGCATTTCAAACCCTTTGCTCAATCCCTGCTTGATTCCAAATATACCCGATTTGAACCCATGATTACAGCGTGAGGGGATCGCTGAACGGCTGCTCTTCCACATCTATCGTGTTTGCTTCTGACAGCACTGCTCCCGCTTGAAACTCATGCCGCAGGTAAGTCGGCTGGTCCAGACGCGCCGCTGACTGCCGCCATAGCACTTCCACCCGGCAGCAGACCGGCAGAAATACGCGCAGCAGCAGGGAAAGCACCGCTTTCGCCCGGCCGCCTTTCTCCCCCGCGCTGTCCACCGGAATCTGCATCCTGATGCCCGGATACAGCAGCAGGGCCGCGCCCCCCAAGACCGCCGTGCTGCCCGGCTGAGACAGCAGCGTACCCGGACGGCTCGGCGCAGGCGCATACCGGGTCCATTCTACAGATGCCTCGGCGTGGATGAGGCGCTGCGCCGCCATCTCCAGCAGCAGAATCGGGTCGGCGGTCTCGCGCCGCCACGCCGCCAGCGCCCAAAACTGCGCCTGCTCTGTTTCATCCAGCACGGCGAGTTCGGGTGCCTTTACTCCTAACACGCCGTCTTCCGTTTCTGCCCACACCGCCAGCTTTGCCTGCATCAGAGACCGGCTGTTTTGGCCGCCGGTGACCGACAAAAACCAGCCGTCCAGACTAGGAGTTCCGGCAGCCACATCGCTGATGCGCCCATGCACCCAGCCAATCCCGTGCAGCGAGTCGAACACCGCCGTCGCCAAAAAGGCTTCGGTGGTCATAATTTCTACGAGTTCTCGAATAATCTTATTTCGGCCTGAGCGTGTCTCGTAAGAAAGTGCGGTTTCCATCTCGCGCAGTAAAAGACGCTGCCGGAGCGCCTCGTCCGCGCTGAACTCATCCCAGAACGGGTACGGCGGCGCGGCGTCCGGGTTGGGACCGTACAGAGCGTCGGCCCACTGCCGGAATAAGGCAGATGTCGTAGGTAGGTCGGCATCATCAACGTCGTCAATGCCGTGTGTCGGCAGCTTGTCGGCCATTGCGAGCCAAGCGGCATGACGCGCCGCACGCGCTTCGGGATCGGTAAGCTGTACAGTGTAGCGAGATACTGCGGCAGCTTGTTCTGCCGGGTCAAGCGCGGTCAAAGCCGTCAGCGCCACGGTAATCCCAATCTCCAAATCGGCGCGGATATGTTCCGGCAGAACGGCGTGCAGTTCCGGGTAGCTGCTGCCCATCTGCTGGACTAAAGCTTCTAGAGGCGGCAGGGCCAAATCCGCAGGCGCTGCGCCGGGCAGGCCCGCCAGCAGCGGCGGCAGGAAGTGGGCCAAGCGCCCCACCATGCGCGTCTGCCGTTCTTCCACTCCGGTCAGCGGGTCTCGATGGACAAAGTCCAGTTCATCCGCCCGAATACTGACCGTCAGGCGCGGGCGAACTTCCGCCGGGTCGACCCGGTGAACAATCAGCCGCTCGCCCAGCACGTCATAAACGGGTCCGGGCGGCTCCTGCCCGCTGATTTCCGGCACGGCAAAGTGGCCGAGTTCCGGCACAAGCCGGATGTTTTCTTCCGGGACACCCAGCGTGTCCAGCGTTCGCCAAGCTTCCAGCAGGTAGGAAGGCCAGTTCAGCCCGCTGAGCTGCGGGAACACGACGCCTTCGCTTTCATTGGAACTACTCATGCCAGCCGGCCTTCGATTTGAAATGTTGACAGCACAAAGTATTGAGACAGCACCGAAGCAAGGTAATCCGCCATGTCCGACAGGAGAAAGTCCGGCGTGACCGTGCTGGGGGTGCGCTCAAATGTCAGAATTAACTTTTGGATCAGCGGCATGGAGTCGGGCGAAGGAATCTCGCCGCCGGCGCTGAAGCTTTCGGGCCGGGCAACCAGTGACGGCCACAAATAAGAGCGCCAGTGTGCGCCGCCGAAGCTTGGGTCATGGACAATCGAGCGGGCGGCAGAGCGAAGACGCAGCACGGGGTTTGTTTCTTTCTCGCCGAGGCTCTTTTGCCGCTGCCGGATAATTTCTACTAAATCGCCTTCCGACAGCAGTGGAGGCCGCAGCACGCTCTGATACCAAGCCGTCCGTGTCCATTCCGCCCGGTCCTTCGGGCCGCCGACCGTGGTGCCGCCGAGCGGCGGGAACGGCACCGTGAAGCGCAGCGGCGCTTTTTCCAGCACGGCAGGCAGATCAATCATCTGCGCGGCCCGGACGCCAAGTGAACTGTGATACAGCTTGACCTGAGTGACGCTCGCGCCGGTCTGCGGAAACTGCACCTGAACATCCGGTTCGGCCGCAAGCGGATCCGGACTGGGCAGCCGAACCAGCGCGGCCGGTACGGCGCGGCCATCCTGCTGAACTGAAGCGGCAAAAAGGGAAGGAACGCCGGTCATGCGGAGCGCGTGTTCCTGGCCGACACGCGGAAATGGCGGATAAAAGACAGTGTCGGTCAGCGCGGCCTGCACGACAGGAACCGGATTGAGCGAAACCGCGCCGCCTTCGCGCCAGGACGCAGTCAGCGTGCGTAATGCCGCTTCCTCTCGCGCTCCCAGTGGCGTGAAGAGACCCGCGCAGCGAAAGCCGGTTTTAAAACCCTCGCCCAAGCGCTCGATTCCCGGCGGTACAGGCTGGGCGCTTTCGGCGAAGCGCAGGCAAACAATTTTGCGGCTGTACGGATAAAATGGAGGCAGCCACAAATCCAGATGGCGCTGGTTCATCCGGGCCGTTTGGAGTTCGCGCTCAAACTCCAGAAATCCCTCATAGCGAGTCAGGGATAATGCACGAGCAGCCCCGCCAGGCAGGAGCGCCCACCAAGAGCCGCGCTCTAGAACTTCCAGAACACTTTCCGGCGCAGCGACAAACACAAGCTGGCCGCGCTCCAAAATCGGGTCTGCCGCTCCGGATGCCAAATAATCCACATCCAGAGTAACGATGCAGTTCCGGTCAGTCCACTGCGCCGCCGTATCCCGCAGCGCGGTGGGCTGAAGCCAGCCTTCTCCTGAAGCGATCCAAGAGTTATTCGCCGCATCGGAAAACGAAGCGCCGAAGCCGATCTCGGTTGTCCGAGGTGCGGGCCGCTGGGGAAGCGCGACGGCCTGCGCCGGAAAGCGCCAGTCTCCTAATGGAAAAAACTGCTCTTCCAGACGCGCGACGGAAGCCGCTTCCGACCGAAGGTAATGCTCCTGCACGGCTCCTTTCCAGCCGGCCAGCATGGAAAGAAACGGCGCATAATGCGTCTCATAGTCTGCTAGTACCCGCCGCCGTATCTCGCGCGGCATGTGCGCCAGCACGTCCTGAACTCCCGGCGGCAGTTCTCGTTCGTCGTCAGCCATAACGCCTTTCAAGTTGTCAAAGGGAACGCACTAAAAAGAGAACGCACTAAAAAGCGGGAGAGGCATTTCCGCCTCTCCCGCTCCAGTTAAAGAGGGACACGCTACGAAGCGTTCTGCTCCGGCTCACCGGCAGCAACCGAGAGAATGTTGTCGCCGCTGTAGTCCTGGTTGTTTTGGACCATGACACCGCGGATAAGAACTTCCACAAAGTTGCCCTGGTCGGTGCCGTTGGTCGAGCCTTCCGGGAACTCTTTTTCCGTGTAGGAATGGACATAAGCTTTAAGCAGTGTCCAGGTCTTCTTGACCGTTTTAGAGCGGTCCAGCGTTTGAAGCTCGACTGTCTTGAAGCGCTTTGGCCCCTGCGGAGCCAGCGCCCAAGTGGCAATTTGGGTTTCATAATCGAGGGGCAGCGTCACCGTGAACTGCATGATTGGGACCTGAACTGCCTCGCGGACTTTCTTGTCTTCGTCAAGATCATGCAGGATCTCGACTTTAGCATCAAATACCCGGTTGACTTTTGTTCCTTGAATTGTGAGGTTCGGCATTTCGAACATTCCTTTCGCTGAAAACCACGCCCGGCGCGGCTGGGTCGTGAGAGCCATGCTCTCGTCGGCAGGAGATATGAAAGCACTGTGAAGGGCTGTTAAAAGCTAATCCCGAACTCGTCCACCAGTCCTTGTTCAAAGTAGAGAATAATCTTGAAGTTGTTGCCGGCTTCGCGCTGAACCTTGAACTCCTGGCCGGTCTTCAGAGCGCTTGGAAACGAGTTGACCAGATGCTCCGGGTCATACCATTTCGTCCACTTCAGAATGTAGCTAAGGTGGTCCGTGAGCATCGCTTCTGCTTTTTCGTTGTCTTCCGGCATTGCGCCGCCGTAGCCAAGTTCCCAGGCAGAGCGGAGCAGGCGCTTGAGATAAGTCTCCTGCCGGAACAAGTGCAGGTGCCGGTACGACTGCTCGCCGTCCTCGCGGTGCAGCCGGCGCAGTGTTCGCGGCACGGACAGGAACGGCGACCGGCCCGACACATGCGTGAACGCCAAAAACGGCATTCCGGGACTGAGCAGATCGCTCATCAACCCATCGTTGAGAAAATGGTCCGTCGGCAGGTCTGTTTCGCCCAGAAACGGATTGATCGCCAGATCAATTCCGATGCCCGGCAAATCAGGACGCATCATCGTCGCATCTTTTCGGGCGTGCTGAAGCTTCCGGCGCAGGTAATCCGGCACGTCATTCGCCATCAGCCGCCCGGCGGCGACAAAGCAGGAGCGCACCGTCAGCTCAGGAACATCTACCCCAACTTCGACCCCGCCCTCGGCGGTCTTGCCAGTAATCAGCTTGCCGTCGGGCGGCATGATGGTAAAGTCCGGCAGGCAGATAATACCACAGTCGCCTGATTCGCGCTCCACAACCGCATCAATGGCATAAGCATCATTGAGGTTTTGCAGATACTCGCGCTTTGTACGCCCGGCCCGAATGCGCTCCTCGGTGGAAAAAAGCACCTGGAAGCCATACTCGTAGCCCCAGTCCATCAGCGGCAGCATCTCGTCCACATAGGTCACTTTCCCGTAAGTCTCGTCGTCGGGAGAGGTTGCGTCCTGCGCGGCCCGAATGCTTTCCAGCAGCGGATCGTCCAGCATGATGGAAGGCGCTTTGCGTTTCGCGGGCCGCTTCTTCTTGAACTCGGCGACATTTGGAACGATCACAAAAGACACGGCATCCCGGAACTGGTTGTTGGCCTGAGCGCAGGCGTACTCAAAATAGCGCTTCAGCTCATCAGGCCGGGACAAAAACAGCGAAGGCAGGTCGGCATTGGCAATGACCAATTCCGGCCGCATCTCCTCGGCGACGCGCACATCGGCGGGGAACTCGTTAAAGAGCAGGTACACGCCCATGATGGTCTCGAACAGCGGCGTCACCGTTTGCAGGAACGACTCGACGGCGTTGGAATAAACGCCTAGAAACATATCATGGTAGTGGTTGACATCATTGATGTCCGGGTTCAGCAGCGCCAGTTCCTTCGGGTTTTGCAGCACGGTTGCCACTAAATTGCCCATCAGCGGCGCGATCAGGCCCCGGTCAATCATCTTGTCCATGAACTTGCCGACAGCAATTGGGAACCGCTTTTCCGGAGAAATTAGTGCGAGGTCCTGCCCGGCAGCAACCTTGCTGGTTTCCCGTATCTTATCCAGCGCATTATCCAGGGTTCGCACCGCAAGCGCCGTTCCTGTCTCGGATTTGCCATCGGTTGTCGCAAGTGCATTTGTTTCCGCGCTGCCTTCCAGCTGCTTCGCCTTTTTGCCGCCTTTGCTGTCGGGAGCCTCAAGGGCAGGCAGAGACGGGAGCTGCTGAGGGGAAGCAATCAGCGAGCGGTTCTTGCCGAACTCAATCTGGTAGATGTTGGGGTCAATCGGGCCGCCGCCGGGCGACAGACGCTTGAGATCATTCGCGGTCTGCTCCAGGCCATACACGACAGTCGGCAGAACACGAATCGTGTCTTCCAAAGCGCCCTGGAACTCATCGGCCGCCGATTGGTATGATTCCAGCGCACGGGCCGTGTCTTTGGATGCCGGGTTGCGCTTGGCTTCCAGCATCAGACGGTCGTTTTTGACCTGGACATCTTCAGCGATTTTCCGCATCAGTGTCCGCTGGTTGCGCGGCTTGAATGCAAACAGGGACGCATCTACGTCTACCCGAAACGTGGAAACATCCTGGCGGACACGCTTCTTGATGAGGTCGCGCAGGCAGCGGATGTAGGGATGGTCAGCGGTGATGCGGATTTTCTTCCAGCCGGGTCCGCCTTCCAGCGAAAAGTCAAGCTGGGGCGTTCCCGGCGCCTCTGCGGCAGGCGCTTCTTCGCCTTCGGCAAGTGCAGGGGCCGCCTGGGGTCCGCGCAGGCGGTAATAAAAGCCGGGCTGAAACTTGTCAAGGAATTCCGAAAAGGAACGCACCGTCAGGTTTTCGCGCACCATCGATAGAAACTGCTCTTCGGGCAGCTCTTCAATCTGCGCGAGAAGGGCTGCAAGGGAAGGCGTATATTCCCGCTCCTGCTCCAGCGCCTCCGGGTCAAGATATTCGTCCAGATTGACTTTGGCGAACAAGACGGCACGGTTCGTCTTGCCCAGCATTTTGCGGTTTGATTCCACAATGGTTTCGTGTGTGATTGGCACGGTAAGGTCTCCTTGACGCAGCGGGACGGCAGCAGGAATTATGGCGTCTTATTCCCCAATCTTCCATGCGTTACACCTCATACGTGTATCCTAAGAAGAATTGTTTTCTAGAACACGCCTGCCGTCCGTCCCGCCAGCACGACCCAGAGCCAGTAGCCGAGGCCGAGACCCGAAAGCGCGGCGGCGGCGAGAAGGACATACGCCAGCCAGCCGGTGCGCGAACGCAGGCGTAATTGGGCGCGTTCCGGGAAAGATTTCGCATCTTCCCAGGCCGGCCAGAGGGAATGAAAGGCCAGCGATTCGCCGGCGGCCAGCCGCCGCCCGCGCCAGTCGCACAAATCAAAGCAGCCGGAGCGCTCCGCTTTGTTCAGGATGCGCGGGATTACTTTCTCAATGCGGTCTTCCGCGTCCACATAAGTATATTCAATCTGCCCGTCTACCGCTTCTTTTGGCCCGACCCGGTACAAGTCGCGGCGCAGCACCAGAGAGATTTCCGCCTGAGAGTTCAAAACAGCCAGAGTTTCCGTGCGTTTCAGAAAACGCTCGCCATGCCAGAAGTGACGGGACACGCGCGAAAGAGATTGACGGGAGCGCCGCACTTCATCATGGTTGACGCAATCCTGATAAATCTCGCCAAAGGTCGTGTGGGCCGGACAGCCGCGCAGCCAAAATGGCCCGATGTCAGCAAGTTCGGGGATCGTGACTTTGACATCCATCCCCGGCTTTGTTTGTCCCGCACTTGAAATCATAGAATGCCTGAGAACCAATTATAACACATTTTCACTTCAGCTTTTCGCTGGTATCAAAAGGAAACGCGGGCAGGCCCTCTTTGCTGTACAGGCTGCACTGGGGGTAGCCGGACCAGGCGTAGCGGACGGCTTTGGGATGCGTGACCTTCGGCGATGAGAGGACCACCAAGCCGCCGGAAATCTGGGCGTCCGCCGGAACAAATGCGCCGTCTTCGCCGGCGACTTCAAACCCTGTCAGCGGCTTGTTGTCTTTGGCGACCAAGCCGCCGCCTATATGGGTGAAAGTCAGCTTGACAATCCCATCGGTCACGCTCATATTCTGATACACCGGGCCGGCGTAGGAAACTTTCTCTTTGTAAACTTTCGCTTCGGCGACAAGGGCGAGGCGATGGGCAACTTCTTTTTTGTTCTGCGGGTGGACGCTTTCCGGGTCGCCCAGGTCAATCGCTGCCGCAATGCCGGCGTTTGGAACGTCACGCGCCGTCAGCCACTGGGCTTCCCGCAGCTCCGGCCAAGCGGCGGCATCCGGCGATCCCCAGCCGGGGAGCTGAACAATCAGAAACGGAAAATCGCCTTCGCCCCACGCCTGCCGCCAGTTGGCGATCATCGCGGGGAGCAGACGCCGGTACTGAGCATCCCGCCCGGCGTTGGCTTCGCCCTGATACCAGATTGCTCCCTTGATCCCAAATGTCGCCAGCGGGCTGATCTGACCGTTGTACAGCACTGACGGGAAGTTTGGGTTGTTGGCGATAGATGCTGGCAGCGGAGTCGCCTGGCTCAGCGCGACGCCGAGATGGACATGCCAGGGTCCCGCCAGCGGCAGGTCACTGCCGCCGGGGACTTCCAGCTTCAGGACAGCCGGATCACCCCACAGCCCGCCGGTGCCGCCGGTGTCCAGCACCCGCACGGCGATCACATTGCCGGCCGGCTTCAGCAGGGATACAGGAACGGCATACGCCCTCGGCGTGTCGTAGCCTTCGGTCGCGCCGACCTGCGTTCCGTTGATCCAGGTGGTATCGTTGTCATCCGCCAGCAGATGAAGCACGGCGTCCTTGCCGGTATCTTCCGTCGGCAGATCAAACGTGCGCCGGTACCAGACAACGCCGTTGATGCCGGCAAGCTCCGGCACGCCCGATTTTTGGAAAAAGCCGGGCTGCGGCAGCGGCTTCCAGGCTGAGTCATCCAGCGCCGGGTCCTGCCAGCTTGCAGGCGTGCCGGGATCATTTTTGCTGTACCAATCGGCAAAATGCTCTGCTTCCGTGCCTGTCCCGGTTCGGGCGGCATCCAGCTGGTCGAGCTGCGGGCCAAGCTCAGGAACGGACTGCCGAAGCACGTCCTCACTGGTCCAGGCTTCCGCCGGTGTCCCTCCCCACGACGACACGACAAGGCCAATTGGAACATGGAGCGTTTCCTGCAATTCGCGGCCAAAGAAGTACGCCACCGCGCTGAAGCCGCTTCCGGTCCCCTGGCCTTTGATCGTCGCGGGGGTGCAGGGCTGCCATTGCCCGGTGGTCGCGTCCTGCGGCTCCAGCGCGGGCAGCTTGCTGACCGTAAATAGCCGGAGGTCCGGGGCATTCGCTGCGGCGATGACTTGATCCGGCTGCGCCAAGTCGCCGACCCCAAACTCCATGTTGGACTGCCCGGAACAAAGCCACACGTCGCCGACCATGACATTCTTCAATGCGAGAGGCTTTGCGGCCGGTGCGGCATCCGGCGGTGCGGGGGAGCCGTCCGCACTTGCAGCCGGGGTTCCTTCCACCGTCAGCGTATAGGGACCGCCGGCCTGGAACGGGCCAATTTTTGCTGTCCATTTGCCGTCCGCCCCTGCCGTAGCCGTGGCTTTTTCCCCGTTCATGCTGACCGTCACGGTTTGTCCCGGCGTGGTCCATCCCCAGATGGGGTCGGCCATGCCGCGCTGCAAGACCATGTTATCGGTAAACAGCGGATGCAGGAACGGTCTCGGCGAGACAGCGTGAGGGGAAGGGTTGGCGCGGGTCGGCGCGGCGGCATGAGGCGCAGGAGTTGCCGAAGACGCAGGTTTTGCCGGCGGCAGCGCGTTGGAAGGCGGCTTGGGATTTGTCACGGGTGCAGGAGCTGCCGGGCCTGCCGGCGGCGGTGCGGTGGCTGCCGAGGGTGCTGGGTCTGCCTGGATTGGGTCTGCCTGGATGCCGCCGGGATTTCCAGCCCCGGCAAGAGCGGTCAGCGCCGCGAGATACGCCGCGCGGCGCAGTAAAACGTAACGGGTCATTAAGAACCTTTCCTGCGGGTAGTGATCTAAGAGAGATAAAGAAAGAATGCCGCCAGGGAATATGCCGGTGTCTGTGCGTCTGCCGGCGCTCTGATTGGCCGATTTGCGGCGAAAAGAACGGCGGCCCCGGCGCAGAGCAGCGCAAGCCTTCCTGCAAGGCGAAATCATGCGGGCCGGAACATCTTTTTACATTGTCCTAGTCTTTGTCCTAGTCTCTGGAGGCATTTTTGCAGGGCCGATCGTTGTATGAGTGGATGTTCCGGCTGTGGCATCGAAATTCCTCTTCAATGAATGAACGAAAATGCAGCTCACGCTGCAATGGCTGAGTATCCAGTGGCGGCGCGTGTGCAGGAAGCACAGGAAAAACAGAGACGATTTAGCGCGTTCTGCCTGTAAATCTTCGCTTTGTATCCTCCCCTAACTTTCCGCAATCGTCCACAGTACGTTTGCCATGCGGAGCCAAGCCTCTCCTCGCCGCGTGGTGAAGTCTTAGAACTGTGCCATGCAGCCATAGAACCATGTTATAATAGAGAAAAGAAAAGCTGGCAGCCATGAAGCATCGCAAGCAGCCTGAGCATTCCGGGAACACGGCACCTCTTTATGGGAACGGCTTTATGGGAGCGGGTCAGACGGTTTTACCCTGTACTGTCTCATGAAAAAGTTTTTTTGCCCACACCGAACCGTTTAAGAGCCGGCATACGTTATTAGTAGGCAAGCGATCAGCTTCGCCGGTTTCTACTGGCACTCCCATGTATTTGTATTATCCTGTGTCACTATGATTACTTCTTTAATTCTCAAAGATGGGTTTGAATGGGTTGACTTGGAAGATGTTAAGCCGGTCGAAGATGCCATCCGGCTGGCACCCGGCGACTTCGCGCTGAAACAGCAGGTGCTGCCGCTGGAAATTGACAACGGCACACTGGTTGTTGCTATTGGAGCGCCGGAGTCGCTGGCCGCCGCCGATGACCTGGGACTGCTGCTGCAAATGCCGACCCGTGCCCTGCTCGCCGCGCCTGCGCTGGTGCGGGAAAAGATCGAAGAGATTTTCCTGGAGCGCATCCTCGCGGGACTGCCGGGCCAAAGCGAGGACGGCGGCCTTGCTACGGAGATCGACGAAACCACCGACCTCGCCGACCTGCAGAAAATGGCGGGCGAGACGGCAGTTGTTCAGATGGTCAACCTCATCTTTGCCCAGGCGGTTCGGGACGGGGCAAGCGATGTCCATGTGGAGCCGTATGAGCGGGAAATGAAAATCCGTTGCCGGGTGGATGGGATGCTGCGCGACATCATGAGTCCGCCGAAGCGGATGCACGCCGCCCTCGTGTCCCGCCTCAAGATTTTAGGTGAAATGAACATCGCCGAGCGCCGCCTGCCGCAGGACGGGCGTATTCGGATCGTGATTGCCGGGCGGAATGTGGACGTGCGCGTTTCCATCATTCCCACCGTTTACGGCGAGCGGGCCGTCATGCGAATCCTCGACAAAGGCACGGCGATGCTGGGCCTGGAAGAGCTGGGAATGCGGCCCGACACGCTGGAGCGGTTTCGAGGCATGATCCGTGTTCCTTACGGCGTCATTCTCGCCACCGGGCCGACCGGTTCCGGGAAGTCAACCACTTTGTATGCGGCGCTTCAGGAGATTTGGTCTCCGACCACTAACATTTTGACCATTGAAGACCCGGTAGAATATCAGGTGCGGGGCATCGGCCAAATCCAAGTCCGGCCGCAGATCGGGCTGACGTTCGCCTCCGGCCTGCGCTCGATTGTGCGCCAGGACCCGGACATCATCATGGTGGGGGAAATCCGCGACCATGAGACTGCGGAGATCGCAATCCAAGCCGCCCTGACCGGCCACCTGGTTTTCAGCACCCTGCACACAAACGATGCGCCGGGGGCGGTGACGCGCCTGCTGGACATGGGCGTCGAGCCGTACCTCGTCGCGTCCTCGCTGACCGGCACCGTGGCCCAGCGGCTGGTCCGGCGGGTCTGCCCGTTCTGCGCCGCACCGTCTACGCCCGATGTTCCGTCGCTGACGGTACTTGGCATTTCCCCGGCCGACTGGTCCGGCGAGCCGCCGTTCCGGGAAGGGCGCGGCTGCGACAAGTGCCTGCACACCGGCTACCGGGGCCGGGTCGGCTTGTATGAGCTGTTCCTCGCCGATGAAGTGATCCGCCGCCTGACTGTGGAGCGTTCGGCATCGTCCGTGATGAAAGACCACGCTGTTCAGAGTCAGGGAATGCGGACCCTGCTCGGCGACGGCAAGCTGGCCGTACTGGCAGGGAAAACGACGCCGGAAGAGGTCATGCGGGTTTGTGCGCGGGAATCGTATTAAGAGACTGACAAGAAGAAAGCCACGCAATAAGAAGCCACGAAATAACTTTCGAGGCTGCCAAGTTCCCACCGTCCAGGGACGGAAGACCAACTTCGTTGGATGTCATTTCTCGCTTGGATGCCATTTCTTGTGTCGCCGCGACACTGGGAACTTGTTAGCCTCGGATTTCAATCCGTGGTCCTGCCACATCGGTTAAGAGGTACATTCACATGGCCCAGCAGACATTTGCGTATACGGCTCTTGATGCTTCCGGCACGCGCCGGGCGGGAGCCATTGACGCCGAGAGCCGGGAAGCCGCTGTCGCGCGGCTGGCGGCGGAAGGGCGCTTTGTGCTGGAAATCGGTGCGTCCACCCGGCGGCAGGCGGCCTCGGAGCCGGGGACAAGCAGCCGGGGGCGGCAGCCGTCCCGGCAGGATTTGGCCCTCTTTACGCGCCGCCTCGCCGATCTCGCGTCGGCGGGCCTGCCACTGGACCGGGTGCTGCAAGTGGTCGCCGACCAGTCCGAAAGCGGCGTCTTGAAGCATCTGTCGGAAGAAGCGCTCTCCGATGTTCGCGCCGGGATGCCGATTTCCCAGGCGCTGTCCAAGCACCCGAAGTATTTTAACAGCGTGTTCACCCAGACCCTGCGGGCAGGCGAAGCTTCCGGGCAGTTCGGCGAAGTCGCAAGCCGGCTGGCGGATTACCAGGAAAAGGAAGTCACCCGGCGCGGGCAGGTCACGAGTGCGCTTGTATATCCCGGCGTTCTGGCGACCACGTCTCTGGGCGTGATTGTTTTTTTGATTACGTTTGTCCTGCCGCGCCTTTCCGGGGTGTTTGCTGAGATGGGGGATGACCTGCCGCTGACCACAAAGGCGCTGCTCGGCGCATCCGCCTTTGTGACCCAAAACTGGCTGGTGATTGTCCTTGCGCTGGCCGGGATCGGTTTTGGGCTTCGCGCGTGGCTTGCGACAGGGTCCGGCGCGGACATGCGCGACCGCTTCTTGCTGTCCGCACCGATCATTGGGCCGGTGGTGCAAAAAGCGACCGTTTCGCGCTTCGCCCGCGTGCTTGGCACGCTGGTTTACGGCGGCGTCCCGATTTTAGAGGCGCTGGAAATCGCCGGGCTGTCGGCCAGCAACCGGGTGTTTCTCCAAAGCGCCGAAGCGGTGGAAAGCGAAGTCCGGGCAGGGCGTCCTATTGCCGAAGCCATGCGCGATACCGGCGGCTTTCCCCCGGTCCTGACTCACATGGTTGGGGTCGGCGAGGAAATCGGCGATCTGCCCAAGATGCTGGGCCGGGTTGCGGACAGCCTGGATTTTGAGGTGGATACGGGCATCCGCCGGCTGGTGGCTTTGGTCGAGCCGGTGATCGTGCTTTCCATGGGAACCGTGGTCGGCTTCGTTGTTTTGTCGGTGCTTCTGCCCATTTATCAGGCACAGAATTTAGTCAAATAATGATGAACCTCAAACACTTTTCTCGCCTCCGATCTTCTGCCGGACGCCGGCGCGGGTTTACGCTGATTGAAATGCTGGTCGTGATTTTGATCCTCGCAATTCTCGCGGCCCTCATCATTCCGAGGCTGATTGGGCGCACGAGCGACGCCAAAATCGCCAAAGCGAAAAGCGACATCGCGACGGTGAGCAGCCTGCTTCAGCAGTACCGGCTGGACAATGACAAGTACCCGACCACGGAAGAAGGGCTGAACGCGCTGCGAGTGCGTCCGAGCAGCGCCAAGAACTGGAAAGGACCCTACACCACCAAAGACATCCCGATGGACCCCTGGGGCAATTCTTACATGTATCAGTCACCCGGCCCCGACGGTCAGGACTTCCTCGTAATTTCCTACGGCGCGGACGGCGCTCCCGGCGGAGACGGCGATGCCGCCGACATCACCAGTGACCAGTGATAAGCGCCGCGGCTTTACGCTAATTGAGCTGATCGTGGTCTTGTTTGTCCTTGTGCTGCTGACTACGGCCATCGTGCCGCGTGTGGTCGCGCTCCAAAAGTCCCGCCATCTTAAAGACGTGGAAGCCGGCATCATTCGGCTCCCTGCGGAAGCGCGGAATGAAGCCGTCCGCTCCGGGGTGCCGGTGCAGGTCAGGATTGACGGCGCGGCGCTGGTCCTGGAGCGGGTGCCGGCCGGCGGCTCGCCGGAAGAAGTGAAGCGGGTGCCGCTTGGCCGGGACCTCATAGTGAGCGGCGCAGAGAAGGCAGGGCAGCCGGCGGATGCCGGTTCCTGGCTGTGGACGATCTATCCCGACGGCAGTGCGGATGCGGGCGGAATTGAGTTCACGGAAGGCACGGCCCGTAAATCTTTGCTGCTGTCTTCCGACGGCAGCGCGGGCTGGGTCAGCGGCGGCCTGCCGGACGGTCTGCCGGAACGCTGGCCTGCCGGTCAGCTTGAAACACGGAGATAAACACGCTTGAAACGCAGCTTTGCCAAACGCGGCTTTACGCTGATTGAGGTTCTGGTCACGGTTGTGCTGGTCTCTATTGCCGTGGTCGGCGTGCTGGGCGGCATCCGCTCCATTCAGTCCGCCGACGCACGGGCAGGAAGCGCTGACCTCTTGCAGCGGTTAGTGGCTGAAAAAACGGGTGATCTGAAGCTGCTTGCCGATCCCGGCGCTGGGGCAAGCGCAGGAGACTTTGCCGACCGGGGACACCCGGACATCACCTGGACCCTCAGCGTTGAGGCCACCAGCCGGGCAAGCCTGGACGAAGTCACGGTGACAGCGACGCGGGGCGGCCAGGAGCAGGCATTGACGACGCTGATTTTTGTCCGCCCGTCCGGCGGAACCGGTCTCGGAGCGTTGGCCCCATGAAGCGTCACCGCAAAAACCCTCACCGGAAAAAGCGCCAGCAGTGCGGCTTGACGCTGATTGAGCTGCTGATTGTGCTGAGTATCACCGTGATTTTGGCGTCGGCGCTCGGCTATGCGTTCACGGCGGAGCTGACCATGCAGCGAGGTGAGGAAGCACGCCGCGCAGATTTGGACCGGAGCGATGCCGCCGAGCGGCAGATTACGCGGCTGCTGCAAGGCGCAAAGCTGGCTGTGCCGGCGCAAAGCAGTCCGGCTGCCGCCCTAAATACGCTGCCCGGTCAGCCTGCTGGCCTGCCGGTCCCGGCGGCGACATATTTTGCCGGCGTAGCGGAAAGCGGCGCAAACGACTTAGGCTGCGACCGGCTGACGTTCACGACGACGGCTCCCGCTTTGCCGATGGCGGCGCTGTCCGGCACGGACGATTTTGAGACGCAGCAGCAGGCACGGGGACCCGTCGGTGGCCTCGCGGAAGTCTCTTTCAGTGTCACACCCGTCGGCGACGCGGGTGGGCGCACCGGCCTGTTCGAGCGCTTGCAGCGGCCCAGTGATGGGGACCCAACGCAGGGAGGATTGGAATTTCTGCTGGACCCGCAAATCGAGCGCATCGGTTTCCAGTTTTGGGACGGCCTGGAATGGGTCACGCTTTGGAGTGCCGCCAGCCCGCCTCGTCTGCCGCAGGCGGTCCGGGTCAGCTATACGCTGCGCGGAGCGCCGGACGAGGTGCGCGTCTTCGATGTTCCCTTGCCGTCAAGCGACGTAAGCGCTCAGTCGCCGCAAAACACAGGCCAGAATGCAAACTGAGTAACCGTGCAGAAGCAACCATGAACAAAACGCGGCGCGGCTATATTTTGGTGCAGGCATTAATCGTCATCGTCGGTTTGCTGGCTTTAATGGCGATGCTGGCCGCCGACCAGCGCGTCGGCAGCCAGGCGGTGCAGGACCGCCTGCGGCAGCGGCGGGCGGACTCGGCGGCGGACTCTGCCGTGGCTCAGGCGCTGGCGACAGTGGAGGCCGCCAATCCGAACAGCGTCACGCTCGGCGATGATTGGGCAAAGCTGGGCGACAGCGGCAATGAAGAGTTTAGTTTGGGTGACGCGGCGGCCTTTCGTGTGCAGGTCGTGGACGCCGGGGCTTTGGTGAACGTCAACACGGCCGCCGACGCGCAGATGGAGCGTCTGCCGCTGACAAAAGAGCAGGTGGACTGCCTGATGGATTGGCGCGAGCCGAAAACCCAGGCCCGGCCGGATGGGGCAAAAGACGCTTATTATCTTTCCCTGCCGACGCCCTACAATGCCAAGCTTGGCCCATTGGACACCCTTGATGAGCTGCTGCTGGTGAAGGACTGGACCGGGCAGACGCTGTACCAGGCACCAACGCTATCCGCCCAAATCACGCTGCCGAGCGACCCGGACGGGAACATCCTGCCGCTGGCGTCCCTGCTGTGCGTCGACAGCGGAGCGCCGAGCCTGCAAAGCAGCGGTCTGCCGCGCATTAACTTGGGGCAGCCAGGCGCAGACCCGGCAGCGCTGACTTCGGCCGGAGTCAATGCCCCGCTTGCCATGCAGCTTGCATCGGGAGCGCCTTACAACTCGTTTTCGGCACTGCTCACGCTGCCCCAAGTGCAGCCGTCTGATGCCGGGCCGCTGCTGAACGCGGTTTCGTTCACCGCCGCAACCCGCAGCGAAGGGAAAATTAACTTAAATACGGCCTCGGAAGCGGTCCTTCGCACCTTGCCGGCGATGACGCCTGGGATTGCTTCCGCCATCGTGAGCCGGCAGGAGACCGGGTTCCATAGCCTGGGGGAACTGGCCTCACTACCGGGCGTCGAGGGTCCGCGCCTGGCCCAGCTTGCCGACAGCTTTACGGTGGGAAGCGATACCTGGCTTGTCCGGGCATACGGCTCCGGCGGCGGAGCACATACCGCCGTGGAAGCGGTCATTGGACGCCGCAATGGGACCATGCAGATACTTTCCTGGACACGGCTGAACACAACGGGCATTCCGTCCTGGTGGGGCTGGAACGCGCAGTCAAATGAGACTGCGGACGCAGGGGACACGCAATGAAAGTCAGCAGCAGCCAGTCGCCCGTTCATGTGGAATGGGCGTCGTCGGGAGTACGCGCCGTCAACATCGTGACCCATGAAACCGCCGAAGCCAATCAGCTTTCCGGCTTGGGACCGATCACGGATGGGTCAGGACCGATGCTGATTGGGATTGGACGGCGCGACGTGTTCCTGAAGTCCGTGCGTCTGCCGAAAGCGGACGCCGAAGACCTGCGCCGCATTTTAGCTGTGCAGCTGAGCCAGCTTTTTCCGATCCCGCCGGACCTGCTTTCGTTTGACTTCTTCCAAACAGCGGATCAGACGGCGGAAGGATTTTTAACCGTGGTTGCCGCCATGCGTGCCGAAGATTTGCGGCAGCTGCATACGGATTTAAAGCAAGCCGGGCTGGCGGCGGCGCGGATTTTGCCGGTCTCGCTGGCTGCTCCTGCGGTGGCGGCCAGCGCGGGCGTGACGGATGCGCTTGTGCTGGAAGCCGGTCCGGCGGGCCTCGCGCTGGATCTGGTGCGCGGCGGGACGCTTGTTTTTAGCCGCGTCGTTTCTGCGGCAAGCGACGCGGAGTGTGAAGCAAAGCGGACGCTGGCGGCCGCGAATGTCCCGGCGCTTCCTTTGGTTTCCGCGGCCGGGGCTGGGCCGCCGGATGCGCTTCCCGGCTTCGGCACTGCCCTCAGCTTGCTGCACACCGCGCCGCCGTTTGAGTTCCAGCTTGCTGAAGATCGGGCAAAAGAACGGCAGAAGCGGGCAGGGGACCGGATGCGACTGGCGGCGCTTCTGATGCTTTCGGCATTCCTGCTGGTCGCGCTGGTCTGGGCGGACCGAGAAGAGGCGCAGGCGGCGGCGAAGAAGAAGCAAGGCACCGTGGTTCGGCAGATGAGTCGACTGCAATCCGTTCAGGATGCCGCCGCCGCGCAGGCCCAGCAGGTCATGGCGGTTCAGGACATTCTGCACAGGGCCTTTGACCCCGCTCAGCCGCTCAGTGACATCATTTCGGTGGTGGGGGACAGCCTGCCGGCGCGAACATGGCTGACGGTTCTGACTGCCGAGCGCGGCAAGCCGGTCCAAATCCGCGGCATGGCCGCATCGCCGACGGATGTGCCGCGCTTGGTTCAAACGCTCGGCGCAAGCAGCCGTTTCCGGGACGTGCGTCTGGTGTTCGCCAACAGCGTGACTGTCGGCAAAGCGCGTTTGACCGAGTTCGAGATCAGCGCCGTCAGCGTCGGCAATCTTCCGCTTTCTGCGCCGGACAAGGAAAGCGGCCCCGCCCAAACGGGAAACCCGGAAACGGAAGCCAGCCAATGACTCGGCCCCCAACAATGACTAAGTCCATAGTGAGTTTCCAGCGCCGCGAGGACATCACGCCCAGCGTGCTGATGATCGTTTCTGTTGTCGTTTTAGCCGGCACGCTGGCTTACATGCTGCTGGTGCCGAGCGCGGCTCATGGCACCCAAACGGCAGCCAGCAGCCGCCGCCGGATGGTGGATGACATCGCCGAAACCCGGCATCAGACCGACGTAGCGCGGCTGGCGATCCAGCCGCGCCTCTGGCACGGAAACTCGGAGTTCGTGACCGCAGCGGCGCTGGCGCTGCTCACCAGGCAGACCGAAAAGCGCTCGCTCAAGCTGACCTCGTTCCGGCCTGATCGCCCGCAGGAGTTTGCAGGCGTGACTGAGCTGCAGTTTGATGTTCAAGTCGCCGGCCCTTATGCGGGCCTCCACTCCCTGCTGGAAGCGCAGGATGCACGAGGAAGCAGGCTTGTTCTACGGTCAGTGCGGATAACGGCGTCTCAAAACACAGACTCGCCGGACGCGGGCCGCACCATGACGGCGTCACTGGGCTTGTCCGCATTTGCCGCCGGGCCGGCGCTGACTAGTCCCGCAGTAAGCAGGGACTCGCATGGCTAAAATCAGCCGCCCTGCCGTGTATACGTTTGTCGGGGCCGTCGCCGTGTATGCGTGGGTGATCCTGACGCAGCCGGACCCGCCGGTGCCGACGCACAAAACCCATGCGCCGCGCCCTGCCGCGCCGGGCGTCGACAGCTTCGCAGCGGCGGATGCCTCGGCCCATTTTGCCCGCTATCAGACCGTCAAAAAGGCTGGCTTGGACCCGTTTCTGCCTCATCTGCCGGCATCGGCGGCAGGGCCGGCCCTGCACGCCGCGCACCCGGAGCAGGGTAAATGGACCCTGACCGGCATCAGCAGCATTAACGGCGTCTCTGATGCGCTGGTAGAAAACAGCGACACCGGCGACAGCGTGTTTCTGAAGCCTGGCGACCGCTGGCGCGGCCTGCGCGTGCTGTCCATCGGGACTGACTCCGTGGCTTTTCTTAATGCGCTGGGCCAGCAGACAAGCCTTACGTTCCGTCCGCTGGGCGTGTCTCTGCCGGAAACGGGAGCGCAGCAATTAGGAGCGCAGCAATCAGCCGGCTTCCATTTGCAGCCGCTGGGAACCGCCAGCCCGCTGCCGGTCGGCCCCGGTAATATCCGCGCTCTTCCGGTCCTGCCGTCATTCGGGACACCACCGGTGCAAAATAGGTAAACTTCTTATGAAGCCACTTCAATCGCTCAATTTTTTTCTTGTCCTCGGTCTGCTTGCTTCCGGGGCAAGCGGTGATCCGCCGCCGGCCGCTCCGCCGCCGCTGCCGATCCCCACGGTTGTTGCGGTGCCGGTCCCCACGGTTGTTGCGGTGCCGGTTGCTGTGCCTTCGGTGAAGCCGGTCCCAAAAAAGACGGTAAAAGCTCCCAAGCCGCCGCGCAAGCGCACTCTCAAAAAGGTGGCCGCGCTTCCTAAGCCGGTTCCTGTGCCTCCCGCCTGGGCATCGTTTAAGCTCAATCCGAAGGTGCGGGTGCAGCTTGATTTCCGTGATGCCAGCGTGGACGCGGTGATCCATGTCCTCAGTGAAGCGAGCGGCATCGCCATTATCAAAGACCCGGCGCTGGTCGGGGGCATCACCCTGCAAAGCCCCAAGCCGCAGTCGCTGGACGAAGCATTCGCGCTGTTTGACGCCATTCTGCGCTTGAAAAACTACGAAATTACGAAAGGAGGCGACCCGCTCGCCAAAAACAGCGGCTTTCTGCTGGTTGCGCCGCGCTCTGCGGCGGTCGCGGCGGCGACGCCCGGCGGCGCACCTCCTCCTCCCGGTGTCTTTGCTGTTCCCGGCGGACCTTCGGTGCCCGGTCAGAACGTGATAGTATCGGGAGGTCCGCCGCCGGCAATGGGCCGGTCCGTCGGACGCATTACAGGCCGGCCCGGCGGCAGCGCACCTTCCGGCACCGAGCCGGTGCTGAAAGTGTATGCAATCCATTACGCCAGCGCCACCGAAGTCGCGCGGGTTGTTACCGACGTTTACGGGGCCAGTGCGCCGGCCCCACAGCCCGGCTTCTTTCCCGGCGGGCAGCCGCCGCCGCCCGCCGGCAACAAGCCGGTGATCAAAGCGTCCGCTGAGGATTACAGCAACTCGGTGATTGTTTACGCGCCAAGCGCCCAGCAGGCCGACATCGCTCAGTTCATCGCGCAGATAGACAAAGCCTCGGACCAGCCCCAGGTGCCGCGCGTTTTCAAGCTGCAATACGCTGTGGCCGATGATTTGGCGTCCGTCATTCAGGGAATCCTAGACGACAGCACGCCGCTTGGCCGGGGCGGGACGACCACCGCCAAGCAGCAGCAGGACCGCAACCGGTCGCCTTTCTTCTTTGTTGACCAGTCCAATAGCTCGCAAAACCAAAACGGCACCGTCATTGCCGACTCGCGCTCGAACTCCCTGGTGGTAACGGCGACTGCAGACAATTTAGACCATATCGCGGGCGTCCTTAAAGAACTGGACCAGCCTGCCGCGTTCCAAAGCACGACTTGGGTGTATGTGTTCAAGAACGCCCGTGCCGACGTTGTCGCCAACCTGCTGAACCAGTCATTCGGCAACAAAACGACCAATGGGCCGGTGGGCGGGTCACTTACGAACACCGGCCTGACCCAAAGCAGCGGCAGCCAGGTTGGGCAAACCAACGAAGCCGGCGGCACCAGCACTCCCACCGGCTTCCAGACAACCTCTAATCAGCAGGCCGGCTTCAATCAGCAGGGAGGCGGCAATCCGCGCCAGGACAACGGCTCGTCCGGCCAAAATGCGCCGACCACCGGCCTGGACAGCGAGGGCCACGTCGTCAATGTCCGCAACTTGACCGGCCAGGTTCTGCTCGTGCCGAACATTGATACCAACAGCGTCATTGTCGTCTCGCCCCCGGAAGACCGTACCGTCGTAGAAGCTATTTTAGAGGAAATGGATGAAATCCCGAAGCAGGTGATGATCCAAACGCTTGTTGTGGAAGCGAACTTAGATAAAGCCCACCAGCTTGGCATCGAGTTCAGCGCCACCCAGAACAACCCTTTCGGCGGCTTTCACGGCACCCAGACCGAGACGCAGTCATTCGGCCTGCAAGCAAATACCACCCAGCCGGAAGGCCTTCGCTATACGCTTTCGGCAGGCCAGTATTCGGTCTTTCTTCAGGCGGTTCAGACCGACTCCCGATTTAACGTACTCAGCACGCCGCGCATTTTCACGACCAACAATGCCACCGCTCAGATCAACATTAGTCAGAGCCTGCCCTATGTCACCAACCAGACCGTGACCACGACCGGAACAATCCTCTATAATTACAATTTCCTGAATGTCGGCATCGTGCTGACGGTGACGCCACGCATTACGTCCAACGGCTATGTGACGATGGACGTGACGCAGACTGCCAACGACTTTGTCAGCTATACCGCCTTCAATGCACCGATTGTCAACCAGCGCGAGGCCCAAACCACCGTCAGCGTCAAAGACGGCGAAACCATTGTCCTCGGCGGCATCATCAACAATACGGTGACGCACACCGTCAACAAAATCCCTTTTTTGGGCGACCTGCCACTGGTCGGCAATCTGTTCCGCTCAACGACCGCCGACAACAACAAAACCGAGCTGCTGGTGTTCCTCACCCCGCATGTCGTCCGCGATCCGGCAGAAGCGCGTCAGCTCCGCCTTCAAACGGAACGGGAGCTTGGGCGCACGACTCAGCAGATGATCCCGCCGGCGCAAAAGCCTCCGGAAGAAAAGCCGAACAATCTGAACAATTGAAATCAACTGGAAGGTGCTTGCGGTCGCCACGGCCGCGTAAGCCACGGGACCATTCGGCAGGGGCGGCACTCTCAAATTCGCAAACTCCGGCGGGTGCCAGCCGCTCACTTGAAAGCCGACCATGCCGGTTGCCGTCCGGTCGCTCCTGACCCTGTCGGCGACAACTTTGCCGTCAATGCTTGCCGTAATTTGAGAGCCATCGAATTTAAGTGCCAGAGTGTGCCATGTGCCGACGCGGCAGGAGGCTATGCCGCTTGCCAGGGTTTCGGAGACTTTGTCGTCCATATACAGCAGCGCCCAGGCGCCGCTGTCTTCCAGCCGCAGATGGTACGCCGAAAAAGCGCCCTGGCCTGAATTCGACGCACGCCCCAACATCTCCGCCCATCCCGGCACTTCCTGCAAAACATCGCCGGATACGGAATAATCATCCCACTGCGGGCTGCCAACTACCGTGAACGGCGCACCCCGCGCGATCCAGAAGACCGGCGAGCCGAGGGCGGTTTGCCGCAGGCAGACCCCGGCGCGGCCACCCGACGCGGGAGCGATCTCAAAGCAGCCCTGCATGTCGCTGAGCAGGCGCGGTATCGCCCCAAGCTGGTACTCGGTGAACGTGTCGGCATAAGGCAGTGTCAGCGGGCGCGGCGACGGGACCGGCCGGCTCGTTGGGATAAGCTTACTGAGGAGGAGCGAGCAGACGCCCTCGGACCGCTTGTAGAACAAGTGGAAGTCAAAGAAAAAGACCGTGAGTTTCTGCAATTTAGATCAATCGCAGAAACTCACGGTCGTTTGTTAGCACTAAACTCTGAAACGGGAGCAGGTAACACTTCAAGTTCCAGTTATTTGTGGAAGCTACTCGCTTTTGACACTGTTAGCTTTCGGTTTAAGGCACTCAAAGGTGGAAGAAATCAAACTCCCCGTCAAAGTCGGCCCGTTTCCAGTCAAACCGCCGGCTCCGCAGTGAGTACAGAGACATCAACTACTTTGCTGTCGGCGTAAACAGCGGCGGATCGGGTGCGGAACTGAACTTGTATGCTCTGGGGCTTGCTCCGGGGCGGTCGGCGTGTTTGTTTCGGCAGGCAGGATAGGGTACAATAGGTCCAATTGCTCACACGGCACCCGCTTACATTTTCACTTCACACTTTCACTTGCGCCTCCACGGGAGGCAAGGAATAACCCCATGAGTCAGCAAGAGTTCCCCACGCTGTCGGAGGAACAGGTCGCGCACTTTCTCAGGCATGGGGCCATGTCGTCATCCACGATTGTTTCCCACACACCTTTGCCGGGTTCTGGGCAGCCACTGCTTTTTACCGCACGCCCATGCCTGAGCTGATCCCGAAGGGATGGCAGGCCACCGGAGAGCTGCTGGGAGGCGATGAGCAAGCACACCTTACCGCTACGGGGCGGTGAGGGAATAAGAGGCTCCGCCCCAGTTCTGGAGGCGGGGACGAATACAAAGAACACGCAACTAAATACAAGGAACACGCAGCCAATGGAACAACCGATTAAAGACAAATGGGCCTTAGTCACCGGGTCCAGCCGGGGCGTCGGGCGGCAGATCGCCCTGGGTCTGGCACAGCAAGGATGCCATGTCATACTCCATGGCCGCGGGCGGGAGAATGTTCAGCAGACGCTTGCCCTGCTGGCGGATACCGGAGTCAAAACCTATGTTGTCGAGGGCGACCTAGGCACCGAGGAGGGCGTCGCATCGGTCCTCCGGGGCGTGCGTCTGGGGCCGGGACACGTTGATATACTCTACAACAATGCCGCCGTCCAGAACGCCTGGGGAGAGATCTGGGACATTCCGCAGTCGGAGTGGCAGCGGACCTTCCAGGTGAACGTGTTCGCCCTCATCGCTTTGTGTCATGCGTTCGGCCCAGAGATGAAACGCCGGGGATGGGGACGTATCGTCAACCTGACGTCAGGCATCAAGGACACCCCGCCGCTCGCGCCTTACAGCGTCTCCAAAGCCGCCGTGGACAAGTATACGCGAGACCTCGCTGCTGAGCTAACCGGAAGCGGCGTACTGGTCAACTGCCTGGACCCAGGCTGGCTCCGTACCGACATGGGCGGCCCAAGCGCGTTGGGCGACGTGGAAAGCGTCCTGCCCGGCGCACTCAAGCCCGTCCTGCTGCCGGACGACGGCGCGACGGGATGCTTTTTCGCCGCCCAGGCCCCGGAAACCTGGGCAGGCCGGCCGTTCTAACCAGGAGAAGGCAAAGTTTGAACACTCAAGAAAAGAACGATTTGCGCGGACCATGTGTTCGGGGCGTTCACCTCCGCCAAACCGCGTCTCTGGCGGCACTGCTGGCTGCCAGCGTGCTCCTGACGCTTTCGCCGCCCCTGGCGCATCCGACCTACGCCGCCGACCCTCCCGCTGCCCTGCCCCTGTCCACCGGCCTGATCCGGCTGAACACCCTGGGCTACCTGCCTGCCCATGACAAAAAGGCCACGGTTGCCGCCGCCATTACCGAGTTTCGCGTGGTGCGAGACGCCGATGGGGAGGTCGCTTTGCGGGGCCGTGCTACCGGCCCCGTCCATGACGCCGATACCCAGGAAGATGTTTATCTCGCCGACTTTTCTGCTCTGCGGACACCCGGCGTCTACCACCTGGAAGCGGCGGGCGCGGGCCGGTCGTCCTCCTTCCGCATCGCGTCCGATGTTTACAACGATGCCTACCGGACGATGATGCAGGGAATGTACCTGTGGCGCTGCGGCACCGCCGTCAAGGCTACCTATCACGGTGTTACTTACTCTCATGAGGCGTGCCACCTCGACGATGCTTATCTGGACTACGTCGGCGGCGGACACACCCGGATTCCGTCAGAGCGCGGCTGGCATGATGCCGGGGACTACAACAAGTACACTGTCAACGGCGCGTTCGCGGTGGGCGTCCTGCTGCTGGCTTGGGAACAGAACGCACCCCGCCTGCGCGGGGTGCGCCTCCCGCAGCCTAACACCTCGCCCGGCACGCCCGACATGCTCAGTGAGGTTCGGTGGGAACTGGACTGGCTCCTGACCATGCAGGCTGCCGACGGCTCCGTCTACCACAAGGTCAGCACCGTCAACTTCGGCCCCGCCGGACGGCCCGAAACGGAAAAGACACCCCGCTTCTTTGTCCCCTGGGGCAGCCCCGCTACTGCTGATTTCGTGGCCGTCACTGCCCAGGCCGCCCGCGTCCTGCGCCCCTATGATGCCGCTTATGCCGACCGCTGCCTGGCCGCTGCACGCCGTTCCTACGCCTTCCTCCAGGCAAACCCTGCCGACCATGCTCCTGATCAGGCTGCCTTCCACACCGGTGGCTACGGAACGTCCGACCCCGACGAGCGGCTGTGGGCTGCCGCCGAGATGTGGGAGACGACGGGCGACAGGGCAGCCCTTGCCGACTTCGAGACTCGTGCTCGCGCCCTCCCGGATGGCCGGAAGATCTCTGCCGACTGGGGATGGGGGGATGTGGGCAATCTGGGAATGCTCACCTACCTGTTCTCATCCCGGCCGGGCCGGGACCCAGCCCTCGTGAGCAGCATCCGGGCAGACGTGCTGGCGACTGCCGACACGATCGTCCGCACCGACGAAGCGAACGCCTACGGCCGCCCGCTGGCCGGCTACTACTGGGGCGATAACGGTGGCGTCGCTCTGACCGGGGCCGTGTTACAGGCCGCGAACCGTTTGTCGCCCAAGCCTGTCTACACCGAGACCGCTTTGGACGCCGTCTCTCACTTGTTCGGACGCAACTACTACGGCCGATCCTTCGTCACCGGCCTGGGCATGAATCCGCCGCTTCATCCGCACGACCGGCGCTCGGGGCTGAACGTCGACTCGCCCGCGCCCGGCGTCCCGACCTGGCCGGGCTACCTCGTCGGCGGCGCCTGGCCCGGCCCGCGCGACTGGGTGGACGTGGCCGCCCGATACCAGGTCAACGAGATCGCGATCAATTGGAACGCCGCCCTTCTCTATACCCTGTCCGGTTTCGTGGAGGCTGCGCCTACCGTACACCCCGTCCTGCCCAAGGCCGCGGGTAAAGGGCAGAAAGCATAGGGCTAAGCATTTTCTGCAGTTAAAGCGTTTCCTTGTGTATGACTCAAGCGGGTCGGTGCAGTAAGCGCCAATGAAACCAAGTCCGATTGATTTAGGTATGCTAAAGAGTGGTGAAAATGTCAGGTGCCACCTCAGAAAACGTCTTTAGGCATTGCCGCAAAACTGTGGCCGTTCAAAGCCTGAACCTGGAAGCTCAAATTTTTGGAGATCCGAGGTACAAAGTTCATATTTTACGCCGTGAGTGAAGAGGCCTTCTATTGATCAACAAAGTTCTATTTTATCGTTTTGTCCTGCTGTGCCTGCTGGCGCTATTCCTGCCCTGTGCGGTGCAGGCCGCATCGCCTGCTATTACTCTTCGTTTTCGCTACTGGGGCGACTTCAAAGAAATTGCGGTCATTCAGCAGACGATCGCTGCCTTCGAGCACGACCATCCAGGTGTCACGGTGCATGGAGAGCGCCAGCCGGCGAGTGGGGATGAATATGTGCAGAAGCTGTTGGTGGAGCAGTCTGCCGGGCTAACGCCTGATGTGATCTTCTGCGGCGGCAACTATGCATCTCTCGCCGGACATGGCCTGCTGCTCGACCTCAAGCCTTTGGTGCAGAGTGACCCCAGCGTGCATCTGTCAGACTACTACCCTCAAAGTGTGCGTTCTTTCACCAACGGCAGCAAACTGTATGCCCTGCCGCGAGATATTGCTCCGGTGGGCCTGGTCTACTACAACAAAAAGCTGTTTGACCAGGCCAAGATGCCGTACCCGGATGGCTCCTGGCAGTGGGATTATGTGCCTCACCCGGAGCGAGGCAACCGAGATTTCCTCACGGTGGCGCAGAAGCTGACCCAGCATGGCAGCTCTTCCGGCAGTACCGTCTATGGGTACTCGTCTGGGGACAATTCCTTCACGATGGATGATTTCATCTTTTCGTCCGGCGCTTCCTTTGTGGACAACATCTACCACCCGACAAAGCTTCTTTACAATGACCCGCGTGTCGTGAAGGCGATCCAGCTCACGCAGGATTTGATGGACAAGTACAATGTCTCGCCGTCGGCAGTGGACCTGGCTTCTTCGGGGGTCGGCTCTCATGAGCTGTTCGCGCAGGGACGTATTGCAATGTACGTGACCGGCATCTGGGAAGTGCCGCGCTTCCGCACTGAGATCAAGGACTTTGACTGGGACATTGCGGCATTTCCCGCCGGGCCGACCGGCATTCACGGCGTTTATTCCGGCGGGTCCGGCTACGGCATCGGAGCCTCCACGGCCCATCAAAAAGAAGCCTGGGAACTGGTCAAGTATCTGTCGGGTCCGATCGGCCTGAGCAATCTGGCGAAAAGCGGGCTGGCGCAGCCGGCGATAGCCCGTCTGGCTGACTCGCCGCTTTGGCTTGACAACGGCCGCCCGCGCAACCGCAAGCTGACGATTGAAGAAGTCCCTTACGGCCACTTTGATGTCATGAGTCCGACCTGGTCACAGGTCAGCGCCATCGTCACTCCAAAGCTGCAGCTTGTCTGGAACGGCACCATGACCGCACAGCAGGCCGTGGATGCTTTTATGGGACCGGCGCAAGCGAATCTTGATGCCCAGAACCATCCGGCATTCCACCCGCTGCTGAACTGGGGTCTGGGCGGGGCCGCGATGCTGCTGGTGGTCCTGCTGCTGGGCGGCTGGGTCTGGCTGGGAGCGCGGCAGGATATCAAGATGGGCCGCAAAGCTGGCTCGGGAGAAGAAGCCAGGGCCGGGTATGCTTTTATTTCGCCCTGGATTATCGGCACCGTCGTGTTCCTGCTGGGGCCGATGCTGGTGTCCCTGCTGCTGGCATTCGCGTCCTGGGACATGATCTCGCCGGCCCGCTGGGTCGGCGGCGGCAACTTTGCCGAGATGGCCCACGATGACCGGTTCTGGAAAAGCCTTTCGGTGACAATGATTTACACCGTGTTCAGCGTCCCGCTTGGCGTGGCCGGCTCCCTGGCGCTGGCACTGCTGCTGAACACCAAGATCAAGGGGCAGTCGGTCTTCCGAACGCTCTTCTACCTGCCCGCTGTCGCCTCGGCCGTCGCGGCCTCGCTGATCTGGCTGCGCTTGTTTAACCCGGAAAGCGGGCTGCTGAACTACTTTTTAGGCGTCCTCCATCTGAACCCGCTGATGGGAGCGCTGGGCCTGACCGACCCGACCAAAGGCTATGTCAACTGGCTTGGCTCGGAGAAGACAGCCCTCGGCAGCCTGGTGATTATGAGCTTATGGGGCATCGGCGGCGGCATGGTGATCTATCTTGCCGGACTGCAGGGTATCCCGCAGTCCTACTATGAAGCCGCTGAACTGGATGGGGCGAATGTCTGGCAGAAGTTTCAGAATGTCACCCTGCCGCTGCTGACTCCGACGATCTTCTTCACACTGATCATCGGCTTTATCGCGTCGTTTCAGACATTCACCCAGGGCTTCGTGATGACGCAGGGGGGCGGGCCGAACAATGCGACCTTGTTCTACACATTGTATTTGTATCAAAATGCGTTCCAATTCCTGAAAATGGGCTATGCCAGCGCTTTGGGCTGGGTCCTGTTTTTAATTATTTTAGCCTTCACTGCCGTTCAGATGAAGATGTCTAAGTGGGTGCACTACGAAGGTGGAGAAAATAAATGAGTAATACGTTAACATCCCAAACGCCTGCCGACGCGGGACATGGGGAAGCCAACACCCCTAAACCTACTTTACAGGCTCCGGTCCGGGCCGCCACGAGCCGGGGAGCGGGCAACAAGCGGGCCGCGCTGCTGCTGTTTCTGCTGGCCTCCGTAGGCGCGGTGCTGACTTTGATCCCGTTTTACCTGATGCTCGCGCTTTCTCTGAAAACGGATGCCGAGGTCGCGCAAAGCCCGTGGGCATTGCCGCATGTGCCTCAGTGGATCAACTACGTCCATACCTGGACTTTGGACGGAACCGACGTGACTTTCGCGGACTTCTTCCGCAACACCCTGGTCATCGCCGTGCTGACTACGGTCGGCACGGTGCTGTCGTCCAGCCTCGTGGCGTTCGGCTTCTCCCGGCTGCGGTTTCCAGGGCGCGACCGGCTCTTTGTCCTGCTGCTGGCGACCATGATGCTGCCGAGCATCGTGACTTTGATCCCCTCCTACATTGGCTTCCGATACCTGCATTGGATTGACACGCTATATCCGCTGATCGTTCCGGCGTTCTTCGGCGGCGCGTTCAATATCTTTCTGCTGCGCCAGTTCTTCCTGACCCTGCCGCGTGAACTGGATGAAGCGGCGCGTCTGGATGGTGCCAGCTACTTCCAGATCTACTGGAACATCCTGCTGCCTCTGTGCCGTCCGGCTCTGGTCACGGTCGGTTTGTTCGCCTTCATCTACGCTTGGAAGGACCTGATGGCTCCGCTGATCTACCTGAACTCCCCGGAGAACCAGACACTGGAGCTGGGTCTGCGGACATTCCAGACCATCCATGGCACGGAGTGGAACCTGCTGATGGCCGGGTCGGTGATGGTTCTCATCCCGCTGCTCATTCTGTTCTTTGCCGGGCAGCGCTACTTTGTTCGGGGGATCGTCATGTCCGGTCTTAAAGACTAAGGAACGCTGCCGACTGATGCCGCTGGTAGTCGAAAGGGTGGGGAAGACAAAAAAAGAGCGCGGTCTCTGCTGAAAACAACAATTTACAGAGACCGCGCCTTCTCGGAACGCCCTTACGTTTAAAGATGTGTCAGTTGATTCCACGAATAGAGCCTCCCGTGAGGTTATCACAATAAACCCACTCCTATTCACCAAGCACACTTTCCCGCTAAGCGAACTTGACTACGACATTATCCGGCCCAATCGGGTGGTTCATCGGAGAATAGTTATGGCTGCACATGACGCGGTGGAGTAGGGTTTTCGGTTGCAAGAAGTGGAAAACGGGAGTGCTTTACCCCTCACCGGCGAGGGCGCATTTGATCGCCTGCTCCAGTGTCATGGCGTGGCCCTCCGCCCAAGCCGCCGCAGATGCCTGCGGCCCCAGGGCCTGACGCGCTGCCGCCGCAGCCTGCGCCTCCTCCGGGGAGAGAAGGGAGTCTGCGCCGGCCTCCTCATCTGTGGTGGCCGCGACAGTTAGAGCAGATTTCAGGCCGCCCGCGGCCAGCAATCGGATGGCCATTGCCCACTCCTCCTGCTCGGCTGCGAGCCACCCGAAGCAGCGCAGCGCCCAGGGAGCGGATCGGCGCATCCCCATCTGCTCCACCAGCCGCAAGTGCTCAGCCAGCAGTGGGCGGGCCTGGGCATACTCCGCCGCTTGCAGGGCCGCCGATCCGGCAAGGGCCAGCGCGGCGGACAGGCCCCAGGGGTCCTTCATCGCGCGGAAAAGGGTAACACACTCCTCCAGCAGCCCGCGCACCTGGGCAGGGTCGCCGTGGCCGATCTCGCTGCGTGCAAGGCACCAGAGGGCATGCCCTGTCTTTTGCGGGTTGCCCAGGGCACGGTTGATGGCGAGGCTTTCCTCGTAAAGCACCTGCGCTGCCGCGCGGTCGCCCTCCAAAAGTGCAGCGTTGCCCAGCAGGAGGGCCGCGTGGGCGACGCCCATCCTGTTGCCCAGATCTTGGTGGATCTCCAGACTCCGCTCGAGCGCTGCCCGTGCCGCCGGGAGGTCGTTGCCGGTGGCGATGTCCCCGAGGTTAGACCACAAGTTGGCTTCGGCTTTGCGATCGCCGATCTCTTGGGCGATGGAGAGACCCTCTTCGAAGAGCGGCCGGGCGGCAGCAGCGTCTCCGTGGATGCTGAGCAGACCGCCCGCGCGGCTCAATGTCCGGGCGCGTGCCGCGGTTCGCTCCTGGGCCGCTGGGAGGGCCAGCGCGGCGGCGTACCGGCGCTGCCCCTCCGCGAAGTAGCCGCGTATCCACCACAAGAAAAACAGGTCAGCCGTCAGCTGCAGCCCCGGCTGCGCGCCGTCCGGGTCTTCCTGGCACCAGTCGAGGGCCGCACGCAGGTTGTCGTGATCTTCCTCCAGCCGGTCCAGCCAAGCCTGCTGGCCCGGTCCTTGCAGCTCGGAGCGTGCCTGCGCGGCTAGGCGCAGGAACTCGTCCCGATGCCGGGTGCGGACGACAGCCTCCCCGCCAGTGCTGCGGAGCCGGTCATGGGCGTACTGGCGCACGGTTTCCGGCAGGCGGTAGCGGCCTTGCCCATACGAGTCCTCCCCGTAGGTGACCAGTGACTTGTCCACCAGACTCGTCAGGAGGTCGAGGACATCCCACCCCTCGATGTCTCCGCCCGCACAGACCTTCTCGGCGGCCTCCAGAGTCCACCCGCCCGCAAAGACCGACAGCCTGCACAGCACTACCTTTTCCTGCTCGGTCAACAGGTCATAACTCCAGTCGATCAGCGCCTGCAGCGTCTGCTGCCGAGGAAGCGCCGTCCGCGAACCGCCCGTCAGGAGACGGAACCGGTTGTCCAGCCGCGTGTTGATCTCCTCTACAGACAGCGACCGCACCCGCGCCGCTGCCAGTTCCATTGCCAGCGGGATGCCGTCCAGACGCCAGCAGATCTGCGCCACGACAGGGGCATTCGCATTCGTGACGGCGAATGCAGGCTGAACCGCCAGTGCCCGCTCAATGAACAGGCGCAGTGCCTCGAATTGAGGCAGAGTTTCCACCGTCTGCATTTGCTTCGGGTCGGGCAGGGACAGGGGCGGCACACGGTAGGTTTGCTCGCCCGCCACGTTCAGAGCCTCGCGGGAGGACACCAGAAGATGGACGTGCGGGCAGGCACGCAGCAGGTCGGTGGCGAGGGCGGCGCAGGCGGTGATCAGGTGTTCGCAGTTGTCCAGCACCAGCAGCAGGCGCTTAGGTTTGAGCCACTCCGTCAGCGTCCTGGTGATCGGCGTTCCCGGCTCCTCTCGCACTCCCAGTATGTCGGCGACAGCCTGCGGCACCAGAGTCGGGTCAGACAGCGCGGCCAGTTCTACCAGCCAGACGCCATCAAAGTTATGGTCCAGCAAGTCGGCGGCGATTTGCAAGGAAAGGCGAGTCTTGCCGCTGCCGCCTGCTCCGGTCAGGGTCAGCAGGCGGTTCTGTTTCAGCAGGCCTTTGACTTCTTCAACTTGCTTCTCCCGCCCGATGAAGCTGGTTGTCTGTTGGGGGAGATTGTTGGGCAGGTCGGGATTGTCCAGCGAGCGCAGCGGCGGAAAGTCTGCCGGCAGGGAAGGGTAAATAACCTGAAAGACGTGTTCAGGCCGTCCGAGGTCTTTAAGGCGGCGCTCGCCCAGGTCTCGCAGGCTCACCGAAGCCGGCAGATTATCCTGCGTCAGTTTCTGGGTCACACCTGAGAGCAGGGTCTGCCCTCCATGTCCTGCGGCCATGAGCCGCGCCACGCGGTTGAGGGTCTGTCCGAAGTAGTCGCCGCCGCGTTCCTCGCAGGCTCCGGTGTGCAGAGCCATCCGCACCTGCAGCGGCGTCTGCGTCTGCCAGATTTCGGCGGCCAGAGCCATTTGCGCGGTCAGAGCGGCTTGCAGAGCAGTGTCGGCAGTAGGGAAGGCGGCGCAGAAGGCATCGCCGACGGTCTTGAAGACATAGCCGTTGCGGTCTTCGATGCTCCGGCGCAGGAGGTCATCGTGGCGGGCGAGAGCGAGGCGCATGGCTTCAGGGCTGCTTTCCCAAAGGCGTGTGCTGCCTTCAATGTCGGTGAAGAGAAATGTAACCGTTCCCGTGGGTGCAGCTGACAAAGCAGGCTCCGATCTTTTCGTCTCGGGCGCGGCCTTGGGGCACTTGGTGCTTTGATGGCTGGGCACTTTGAGATTGAGACAAGTGCGAGGCTGTTCGCCGTGTGTATATGTTTCTCCTCCCAAGCGTGGTGTTCCGAGACGAAACGAGGGCCGCTGAGAATGATCTCAGCGGCCCTCGTTTCTTGCGATAACTCCCAGATGGGTGTCAAGAAGAGTTGCTGGTGAAGTTATCGCAAATAACCCGCTGCTTCTGACCAAGCACACATTCCCGCCGATTGAACTTGATTATGACATCGTCAGGCCGAAGCGGATGCGGTGCGCTTCTTGACGCTGGGACGCTGCGTAGCGGCGGACTTCCTCGGCTTAGCGAGACTTCGGGGCCGCCGGGATGGCAGCGGCGCCTTCGCCGCCGGGCCGCCAATCAGTGTTTCTAAGTTGTCAAGCGAAATGATGCCTTTGCCGGCCACTGTGTTGCGAACGGTGACGAGATGCGGATCGCCAACAATGCTCTCGTCGCTCATCTTGGGCAGAACAATAAACGCGCCATGCTCCGTTTCGCGGTAGGCGATCAATTCTTCCGTCTCTTTGCGAACGAAGCCCGGCGTTGCAAGCACTTCATCCAGTCGCCGATAAGAGATGTGTTGATAAGAAACCTGTGCTGGTTCTTCCGCACCATTTTTAGACACATTAGCCATAAAGGTTAAGCCTTTCAATGCGCTGAAGCGCATCTGCTTTGTACTGCCGGAATGTTTCGATGGCGTCTTCATCCATGACATTGTTTGTGGAGAGATGAATGGTGACTTCCTCTTGCGTGACGGGCGGCATCGTGAACTCGCTCGCCTTCAAGTAAGGCTGCATGTGGAGCCAGTATGCTTCCCTGTCAGGCACGAAGTAAACAATCAAGATCACCGGCAGGGGTTCGTTGATCCAGTAGACCAAATGACGACGTTTAATCGGGAACGGGATTTGGGTGCTGTCTTTCTTGGACTTCTTCAAAGCGTCGGTAGACTTCAACTGCACATAGATCGCTCCGTTTTCGACTTCGCCGCGCTTGAAGTCGGGAGCGCCTTTGTAGTCAAACGTCGTGATGACGATGTCGTAGCCCTAATCCGGCCTCGGCTTATCAGCGGTATGGCCTTACAGCAGAATAAGTCTCTCGATATAATTGCGGCCCAGAGCATCGACATAGTGTTCACGAGTCCGTTCCGGTCTTTGGGCATCACGCATTCAGCATCTCATCTGGGCAGCCCGGCGGATTTTCGGCTGCCATTTTTTGCTTTGGAGCAAGTGCTGTTGTCATTATACCGCCTTCAGCGCAAGAAGCAGTGTCTTGAGAGTATAAACAGCCGCTCAGGATTATGTTCCTGAGCGGCTGTTATTTGCGATAACCCTAAAATGGGCTGTTTTTCGAGCGGGAACAGGAAATACCTACACATTCCTCAACCCAAGCAAAGAACGTGTCCTGCTATTTGTGCCGAGCGGCGGGAAGTGCCGGGTCAGGATACCACGCCCGGAGCGGCAAGATCAGCCCGCTTAACTGGGTTTAGTTCGCGATTCGCCGGGTGCATAGGAAAAAACTGATGAACCACGAACCAAATCAGCAGCAACGCCCGGCCTTCCACTACGGAAGCCGGGCGTTCTTGCGTTAGGTTCAGGTTCCGCTGAGGGGGACAGGGCTGAACATAATATGCTGTTAGGGTCGAGGTTGAGGCGTCCGCCGGGCATCGAACACGCTTTGCATATGAGCCAGTATACCGATGTTTTTTAGAGTTAGCTCGCCTGAGTAAGTTATCAAGTTCAACACTGCTGTAAGAGGTCGGTCGAAATCATGAACAGTAACGTAGTTTTTGTTAGCCCAAAACTCAATCTGCTGGTTAAAAACCTTAGTTGGAGGGCCGAATTTTCTATGGATATGTGCAACAAAAGCAGCTTTACCCGCAGTTGTTGGAGCTACTGGAACGTAGTCAATAGACCACAACTCCTCTGGCCCCTGCCCTCCACCACGAGGAACTTCGGTAAAGAATAGAGAGAGCTTTGTTTTCCCTGATCTTACAAGAATCAGGCGAACAAAAGGTCTACCTGGAACATAAACGCCCGGTTCTGACCCCACGCTGCAACTGCCATCGCCGGGATAGACATGAAGACGTTGGTAGATGAGAGACTGAGCCTGTTTAGCTGTCATTCCTAGAGTGAGTCCAAGAATGTTGTATTTACCACTTAGTAATGATGCTGGCGCGGCCTCTGTCGTTGGCGCTACGGACGCTAGCAGTACACAAGCTAGAATTAACATCAGAAGATTGTTCATAAGCTATGGTTCCTCGTCAGTCCCTTTGATTCCTTTCATGAAAGCAAAGGTAGTGTCCAAGAAATACCCGAAAACCCG
>CAXTER010000008.1:37406-88105 GCA_964243345.1 uncultured Armatimonadales bacterium | reverse complement strand
CGGGTGATGTAGAGCAGAACGGCCCGCCTTACGCTGCCCCTGAACCTCAACATGACGCTGACCCCGCAGTGGCAGGCATTCACGCTGAACGGTTCAGCGCCAGGCTACGGCCCGGATGGTCTGAGTGTCCATTTTCAGGCTGGACAGCAGGCCGGCGTGATTGAATTGAAACAGATCGTGCTGACCGATCTTGGCCCTGATCCTGAGATTGCTGAAGCGAACACGGCACTGGAGCCGGAGGCCACGCAAGCGCGAATTAAACGCTGGCGCATGGGGCCGCTGACCATTCATGCCGCTTATAGTGATGGCAGGCCGGTCCCGAACGCGCAGATTGAGGTCATGCAGACGCGCCATGCGTTCCTGTTCGGCTGCAATGCGTTCGGCTGCGACCCCGCCGACACGTCGCCCGCCCAGAAAGCCTACCAGCGTCAATTTACGGCGCTGTTCAACTATGCCACGCTGCCTTTCTACTGGGGGGCTTATGAACCGGCCCCCGAAAAGAAAGACGACGCCAAATTGCAGGCAATGACGGCCTGGTGTCTTGCCCACAGCATCATCCCAAAAGGCCACCCGCTGGTCTGGCACGAAGTTTGGCCGTCCTGGGCACCGAACACGCCCGATGCCGCCATTCCGCTGCTCCAGGCCCGCGTGACGGATTTAGTGACCCGTTACAAAGCAATTGGGTATTGGGATGTCGTCAATGAGGCCAACAGCGCCGCAAGCTTCTCGCCGCCGAACGGGGAAAGTGTATGGGTCAAGCGGGACGGCCCGGCGTCCGTGGTGGAAACGGCACTAGGCTGGGCGCGAAAGGCCGGAACAGGCCGGCCAACGACATTTCTTTACAACGACTACAACACAGACAGCGCCAACCTGGACCTGCTAACGCAAATGGAGCGCGACGGCAAGCTGCCGGATGCCATTGGCTTGCAGTCGCACATGCATGGCGGGGTCTGGCCGCTGTCCAAAGTCTGGACCGTCTGCCAGCGCTTTTCCCAGTTCGGCAGGCCGATCCATTTTACTGAAACAACGGTGTTAAGCGGGCCGAAACGTGCGGTTGACTACGATGGCCCCTACCCAAGTGACTGGAACACGACGCCTGGCGAGGAAGCGGCCCAAGCCGATTACGTGGCCCAGTTCTACACGGCCCTGTTCAGCCACCCCGCTGTCCGCGCCATTACCTGGTGGGACTTCAGCGACAAAAATGCCTGGCTGAACGCCCCGGCAGGGCTGCTCCGAAAAGACATGACGCCCAAGCCCGCGTACACCCGCTTGATGAACTTAATCCATAAAACGTGGTGGACTCATCTTTCGGGGAAAGCTGACAGTCAGGGGACCTTGACGCGGCGCGTCTTCTACGGCGAGTATGTTGTCATGGTGCGGGATAAGAAGGGGCACACTGGAACGCAGACATTTTTCTACCCGGAAGCCTCCGGGCCGCGCTCGATTACAGTCAAGATCTCGTCCGAAAAACCCTCTTGACAAGGCAAACATTTGTTTGCTATAATGCCGCCAAGAGAGAACAAAGGACACAGACCATGAGAAAGACGCCCTCGCCGCTTCCCACTAAGCCCGCCGCCGTCACGCCCGTCCCAATTAAAGCAGCTCCGGCCAAGCCGGTTGTCAAGAAGCCAGCCGCCGCTAAAGCTGCTGCATCTAAGCCAGCGCCTGCCGCAAAACCGATTGCCGAAACACCGGCCACCTACTTTGCCGGCGCGGCAGGACGCGCCTGGCGCATGAGCGGCAAGCACGCAGTCGCCTATGTTCACACGGCGGCGCTGGCCGGCGAGCTGCTTGCCACCGAGCCGCGCCAAGTCGCCGGAGCGGCGATGGCCGTCTATTACGACCGCAAAGGCCGCCCCTTCGCCTGGCAGTTCCGCTTTGACACCGCCCGCTGGGCCGAAGTCACTCAGCGTTTGGTGTAGAATGTCAAGAGAACCCGGTAATTTATTACCGGGTTCTTCGCTTTGGCTTATTTTGCGGCAGGTATCCCTAAATAGCCGCGTATCCAGGGCTCATCGGGCGCTATGATGTGGCCCGCGACTAGTTCGGCAATCAGCTTGCCGCTGGCTTCCAGATGCGCCAAACTCGGCTTGCCGAGGACAAACCGCGGACGCGCCGCCGAGGGGCCGAAGCTGTAGGCGACCAGTGGGGCCAGTAGCTGTGCGCCGATGACGGTTTCTTCTAAATCCCGCCGGATTTTGTCCGCGTAGAACCCCAGCACGTCCTGATGGACACTGCCCAGCGCGTAGCTGCCGCCGCCGGACGCGGGCGTGTCCGTGGTCAGCGTTTGGCCGAGAATGCTTTTCGCGATAGCCCGGTCCAGGTACTCAATCGCCTCAGAAAATCCTGCCGACTGGGCGCGGGCGGTTTCCAGCAGCCCTAAGTGCATATCCGACGGCAGCACGACCGCACTTTCGTTATGCACCTGAGCCACAATGCTTAAAAGCTCCCGCTGCTGGTCCGGGCCGTAGCCCCGGTTCGGGTCGTAGGTCCCCGTCACCGTCGGCATTCCGAACTTTTCCAGATACTTCGCCCACCATTTGAGTAGCTGCTGCTTGACAAACCACGGCTTGTACGCGGCCCGCAAATCGCTCTGCCCCGTCGGGCTTTCGTAAAGCGGCATCCAGGCGTAGCGCAGGAACTTGTCCGGCGGGTACGCCGCGCCGTCCAGGCCGCGCAGGGCCAGCACATTGGCGAACGCATCGGTCTCAAACGTGAACCCGGAGGGGTCTTTGCTTTTGAGGCTTGCCAGCCCAATCCGCCCCGCGTCCGGCCCGGCATCAATCAGCGTGTAATTGATCTCGACAATGGAAACACCGAACGCCAGCGCGTCCAGCACATCATACAGCGTATCCAAAACGCTGCCATGCAGGCTTTCCAGGGCGGAGCGGACAAACGCGGCGATTTGCTGGTCTTCGGGCGCGTCGGACGCCGCATGGATTTCCCAGTTTTGAGACAGCGCCGCAAACTTTTTGGTTTGCAGGCACGCTTTCACCTGCGTGTCCGCAAGCATCCGCCGGTAGGTGGCGCTGCCGCCGGGCAGGGCGTCATCGGGCAGGTTAGTGGTAGTGAGCGCCCCCAGCAGCGAAATCCCGCTTGCCGGAGCCAGTTCTTTGGTCAGTTCTTCCAGGGGCGGCGGGCCAAGCCCCAGCTTTGCCGCCAAATGCCGCAGGCGATTTTGTGTCTTCATAGCCGCACCGCCAGCACATAAACATCCGTCGTTTCCGCGCTCAGCACATGGGTCGTAATCAGGCGGCTGCCCGGTCCATGCCCGCTCCAGCTTTCGGAAGTCCGCCCGTTCCGGCAGAGGTACACATGGCCGATAGGGTGCAGCTCCGAAGGCCGGATAAACGCCATCCGGGTCAGGCCGTCCTGAAGGCGGCAGGCGGCAAACATGCTGCGCTTGAGGTCCTGCGCCGCGCACCAGTCGTTTTGGTTCACCGACCCGTCGGGCAAAATCGTCCGCCCCTGCGTCGCCACTGCAATCGCCGCCCGAACCCAGCCGGAGCAGTCAATAGCCTCGTAATCCGGCGGCTCGGCCGCGAGGTCATCCGCCTTTGCGCCCAGCTTGTAGCCGATGCCCCGCGCCACGCAGACTGCCAAGTACAGCCGCAGCTTTTCCGGGTCCAGCGGGGCGCTGTGCCATGGATAGCCTTGCGTCGGCGGCAGCAGCACGGGAGAATTTTCTCGCACCGTTCGTGTTTTCACCTCTACTGTCGGTATCATTATGTCCAGCCTTTCACTTCAAGCCTTTATGTAGGGGCGAAGCTTGTCTTCGCCCTTACTTCTTCATTAGTCACTCTTCATTAGTCACTCTTCATTAGTCACACAAGGACAAAATCAGCGCCGGGGTGTCACCCAGGCGAAACACCTGCGTCTTGCGGATCGTCCACAGCCGCCCATCCCGGTAGAATACGTCGTTTGCCGCCGGCGGGTCGGGATCCGCGCCGTCGGAATATAAGGACAGCGCCGGATGCAGCAGGCCCACCGACTCGTTGCCGTCAAAATAAGTGCCGATAGTCGGTCCATCCATCGGCGTGAACAGCCCTATTTGGACCCGGTTCACACCCGCGCGTATCCGCGTCCACGCTTCGCCGTAAGCCGCAAACAGCGCGGAAACGCGCCGGGCGCGAGCCGCCGCTATTACATCAGCCATTAAATACCTCCCCATGCGCCGGGGTCAGGCGGCAGATCAAACAGCGTCCCCTCAAACAGCGCCTCGTCAAAAACAGACGGCGCGGCCAAATCAGTCTGGATCAACACCTGCGTTTTAGAAGACCCGTCCGGCATCCCCGCCGACGCATCCGCCGCAACGCTGCGGGCCGCATGCCCGAACGGCTCCAGCCGCTTCAGTCCCAGCAATGTCAGCTTCTCGCCAAGCTGCGCGGCGTTGTCGGTGCGCGACGCCGACACCGTGAGCGGCCCCAAATGGAAGTCATCGGTTGCGCCCGGCAGCCGCGCCTGACGCCGCAGATACTCGCCCGCCATCGCTTCCGCCAGGCCCAATGCCAGCGTCGCCGACAAGCCGGCATTTCCCGCTGAGGCGGCTAAAATGGCCGGGTCCAGCCCATATTCCAGCGCCGGCTGCTGCGCCGAAAGCAGCGCGGTCAAATTAGTGTCCGCCGAGGTATCCGCTGCGTCAATCGCAAGCAGCGGCTTCATATCGGCAATTGTCAGCGGCACAATCGGCATCGTAGTTTCTCCTCGTGCGTTTCTCCGGCACTGGAAGTGCCGGCCTACTGGTAAATGAAAGTCGCTCCGCGACTACAGCCTCTTCAGTCGCGGAGCGACTTTCACGCTGAGTAGGCCGGCACTTCCAGTGCCGGTAATTTATAATCCGGGGCTTACGCCCCCACCTGCGCCCCGTAAGCCGCCCGCCAGTCGCCGAAGCCCACATTGTAGCGGGCGCGGACCCCATACAGGAACTGATCGCGCAGGAACCCGTTCTCAGAGCTTGCTTCCAGCGCGTTGAACTCAAACTCCTTCCGCATCTGCAGCACCACGGCCCGGACAATACGGCTCGTGTCCAGCAGGAACCAGTTCGCAGGCGACGCCAGAAACGGCGTCGTCAGCAGCGTCAGCATCCCGCGCAGCGGGTTGATCGCCAAATCCTGGCTGCCGATGGAGGCCGGATCGGGAAAGAACGTAGAATTGAGAAGCTGAGTCGCTTCCCAGTACAGCTCCGGCGGAATGACCAGCAGATTAGGCCGCGTCCCCATCGGACGGCCCTGATCATCTGTAAAGCGCATCATCGCTGTAATCGCCGCCTGCAGCGACAGCGCCGAAAGCCCGTCTGTGCCTTTGTTGGACTGCGCCGTGTACTGGTTGTGCGTGCCGAAGAACGGGACACCGTCGTAGCCGTCCGACGCGAAGCCCTGGCCCAGAAGTCCAAACACGATGCTGTCCAAATGCTGCTTGGCGACCAGCGCCATCTGCCGGATACGAAGCGCGATCTGCCCATATTCGTCATCTTCCAGCGCCGTCCGGTCAATGGACAGCGTGCTTTCCCAAGTCTTGTTCGTAATCGCATACGAGTACGGCTTGAGGTCGGCAGGAGAGCGCTCATCCACAAACTCGCGCATTCCCGGCAGTGCGCCAAGCCACGCATACTGCTCGGTGTCGCGCTCCGACGGCACCACAGTGGCAATCTTGTCCCACTGCGCGGGCGTCTCGCCAAAGGTCTGGAAAAAGAGGGTCTTCAAACCCGCCGTCAAGAGCTCAGGAATATCTGTCTTCACCAGTGTCATTGTTAGGTTCTGCTTTCTTGTTAAAAGCGAGGGAGTGAACTCCTCTCGCTGCAATAAATCGTCCTTCGGACGGCAGAGAAGAACACGCCACACCCGCCGGCTTTATCTTCTCGTCCGAAGGACGACTTTGATCAGCGAGAGGAGTTCACTCCCTCGCGTCTTCGCCTTTCACTTCGTGACCGCCTGAAGCGCCGCCAGCACCGCGTCCACTTTCGCTTCAATCGCGTCCACCTGTGCCTGACGCTGCGGCGTCTTCAGCAGGGTCTTCGCCAGCGCCGCCAGCAAATGCGTGCCGACACCGGCGGCAATCAAAAGCTGCAAGTCAATGTGCATGGGATTTCTCTTTCTGCGCGTCTTTTACGAGCGCCGCCACTTTGGCCGGGTCTACTCCAAGTCGTTTTGATAGGAACGCATGTTCGTAGTGTGTGAAGCCATCGTTTGTGTCCGCCGAGGCTGTTTCTCCCAGCAGCACCACCGGCGGCTGTGCTTCCAAAAAGCGCCGAAACACCGCCGACACCGGCTCCGGCCCGCCCGACAGCAGCACGCTCCCGCTGTCCGACCCCAGCAGCGCCCGCGCCGCCGCTTCCGACGCCGGGACGATCCGCCCCTGCGCCTTGAACGCCGCCACCTGCGCGTCCGCTTCCCGCCCCGAAAGCGCCGCCCGCAGCCGCACAATCTCGGCGTTCAGGCTACTTTCTGCCAGATTGCTTTCTCCTAAGAATGCCGCCGAAGCGACGCGCGGCTTCAGCACCAGAGACACTTCCAGCAAAGCCAGCGGCTCCCGCGACAAGCCGACCGACAATTTCGCAGCCCCGCGCCGGCGCAGAAATCCCGCCAGATCGCTTGGGAACGCCAGAATGCCCAGCAGCGCGTTTCCCTCGCGCCAGACCCGCTGCACCCGGCCCAGCGGGTCCAGCGGCGAGTCCGTATGCTCCACTTTCACCGGGACGCCCGCCGTGAACCGGGCCGCAATCGCGTCCAGATCGCTTTCCGTCAGCGTCAAGCCTTTGTCCGGGTACTCGCCCGCTTCTAAAAGGCGGGCGGGACGCTCGCTCGGCATCTCTTCTTCCGAAAGCGTCAGCGGCGCAGGCGCTTCGACTGTTACCTCTTCACTCACGTTGTTACTCATGGTCTACACCACCTTTCCATCAATGCGAATCTGCACGGAAAGCGCATCCGGGACGCCGACCACCGTTCCGCAGGCGACGCTGTCCGTAGTGGCGGACGTGGACACCGTGGCGTCATCCACCGCAAAAGCCGTCTTGCCGACGTCAGTTTGCGCCGCCGCCGTCTTGGCATAAGTGAACACCCCGGTTTTCAGGACGCGCACGAAAATCGCCCCTGCCGCGCCGTCTGAGTTGTCGGCCTCCTCATACGCAACCCCGATAAACACGATCCCCGCGCTGTCCGACGCCGGCTGAGCCAGCCCGGTCGCCGCCGCCACAGCCAGCAGCCCGCCTTTTTGGACATGCGCCCCAGCGCCCACCGGATACCGGACCAGTGCGCCGTCCTTGCGCCTGGCATCATAGGAACTCGACAAAGCAGTCATCAGCATTTTCCTCCTATTTGTCCGTGATGCTGCCCTGGCCGGCAGTTTGGGAGAGCTTGAGACTGCTGCCGACCAGGAGCAAAATTAGTATACATTTGTTTCATAAGATTGTCAAGCAAAAACAAACAGATTTTTGTCTACCTATTTTTCACACGGCTTTAGCCAGCAATTCCCAGAAAGAAATCACGATTCGTATGGCAAGATTAAGCGCTGATTTCTTGATGTCGTTTGTTTTCTCTCAGCACAAAATAGGCAGCGGCAATTGTGGCAGGGCAAGACAAACTTTATGACGAACACTCACGACTGCGCCTTCTCATGGCGCGTTGAGAACATGCTGGCCGCCGGCTATTTCCAGACTGTCCGAGCGATGCAGGGCACAGCCCGGCGTGCCAAACAACCCGTGACACGTCGTTGTTTGTGTATGACCAGGACACTCTGCGCTATCTGGCGGTCAATAAAGCCGCCGTGCAGAGCTACGGCTACAGCCGCGCGGAATTTATGACGATGACCTCTTGCGCGGGGCGCTTCAGCAGACGCTGCGGCTCGGCCAGTCCATGCAGGGCCAAGTGTGGCGACACCGAAAGCATGACGGGAGGCTGTTCTGGGCTGAGATTACTTCTCATCCCCTGCAATGGTCTCATTAAGCGGCTGCGATGGTGATCGCCCAGGACATTACTGCGCGGCGCAAGGCCGAAGCCGGCGCAAATCAGCTTGCCGCCATTGTGAACTCCTCGCAGGAGTCCACTGTCGGCTGGAACTGGGACAAGCAGGTGACAAGCTGGAACCCCGGCGCGGAGCGTCTCTACGGCTGGACCGAACAGGAAATGCTTGCACGCTCCATCTTAGAGCTGATGCCGGAAGAGCGCCAAGCGGACGCGGAGGCCGTCTGCGCGATGCTCCGCGCCAGCCAGTCCATTGACCTGCTGGATACCTCACGCCGGCACAAAAGCGGGCGGCTGCTGAAAGTCTGGGTCAGCACCTCGCCGATTCTGAACGCCGTCGGGGAGGTTGTCGGCGCATCCACGATTTCGCGGGACATCGCCGAGCAAAATTGGAGCTGACGGAAAGTGCGCTTGTGGCTCAGGGCGAAGCCGTGCGAGACTACCTCGCTACGCTGCGGGCGCTCGGCGCTCAAATCTCGCTGGACGATTTCGGGGCCGGCTGCTCATCTTTGTCATACCTGCGCCGCCTGCCGCTGGACGTTCTGAAAGTAGACCGTGCCTTTGTTCAAGGGCTGGACCAAGCGCATCCGCATCTGCGGCAGGATCAGGCCGTTGTGCGGGCTATCGTAGACATGGCCCACGCTTTGGAGATGGAAGTGGTTGCGGAAGGAGTGGAAACAGACGCCCAGCGCGAAGCGCTGCGCCGGCTTGGGTGCGACTACATGCAGGAATTTTTGTTCAGCCCGCCGATCACGCCGGAGCGTTTGGAAGTCCTGCTGTGGCCCGCAGACATCCGCGAACCCCAGGCGGCTTGATCCAGGCAGGCTCCTAATCGGTTGCTACTCAACTTCGGCATGGCGCTGAATAAGCGTCTTGCCCTGATACAGTGCCACTGCCTGCACCTGGTAATCGCCGCTGTCCAAATCGGTTCGCGACAAAAACACATGGACGCTTCGGTGGGGGTAATCGTAGAAAATTACTAGCAGGTGCGGGTCTGACGCCCGGACGACACGCCCGGTGCCGCCGGCCGCCTTGTCTAAATCGTACAGGGACATCATCGGCCCGATTGTCTGGAAAAGGCGTACGGCTTCCCGGTCCTCTGCACCTAAGTCATCCGCCGGACGCATCTGCACAGACACTGCCTGCGGTGCCGGCTGCCGCATATTCCAAACGAAAAAAAGCAGCCCGCCCGCCAGCGCAACCAGCAGAAAACTGCTGGCAAAGGCTAGCCGAGCCGTCCGCGCCGCACTGTCCAGGCGAGGCGGACGCGGGGACGCCACCGGCGGCACAGCTACCAGCGTGAAGGCTTCAGTCTTTTCGACAGGCGGCTCCACAAAATGAGTTCGATAGCGATGGCCGCAAATAGGGCAAATGGGGGCTTGAAGCATCGCTGCTTTCCCGCATTCCGGGCATCGCTTGGCACTTACCGAAGTCTTCATGTCTTTATTATAACACAGCCTTCGCTGTTTTTGTACTTATTTGCCGACATAGCGCACGCGCCAGATGCTGTTGGAGCCGTCATCGGAGACCAGCAGCGACCCATCCGCCGCCACCGTGACGCCCACCGGACGTCCCCAGACATCGCCGCTTGACGTTAAGAATCCAGTCAGAAAGTCGTCAAACTCGCCCGACGCCTGCCCGCTTTTGTCCAAAGGGACACAAACCACTTTGTATCCTGCCCGGTGCGCCCGGTTCCAGGAGCCATGCTCGGCGGCGAAGATCATACCCCGATACTTTGCCGGAAACTGGCTGCCTTCATAAAATGTCAGCGCCAGCGATGCCATGTGCGGCTGAAGCAGGACATCCGGCGTAATCACCCGCGCCTTGAGGTCAGGGTGCGCGTCCGGCAAATCCGGGTCTTGATGTTTCCCCATATAGTACCAGGGCCACCCGTAAAAGCCACCTGCCTGCACATGCGTGATGTAATCGGGAACCAGATAATCCCCCAGCGTATCCCGCTCGTTTACCGAAGTCCAAAGCTGACTTGTTCCAGGCTGAAACGCAATCCCAACCGGGTTACGAATGCCCGACGCATAGACGCCGCCGCCCGTGCCGTCCGGGTTGTATTCTAAAATATCCGCCCGGTGAAACTCTTCCGGGTGCGTATCGGAATTGTCATGGTTGGAGTGCGATCCTACTGACACAAACATCTTGCCATCCGGCGCAAACGCAATATCCCGCGTCCAGTGTCCGCCTCCGCGCAGCCGCCCGCCGCCCGGAATGTCCGGGACGATGGTTTGCGCGTCCGCCGTCGCCTTAAGATCGCCATTTTGGTACGGGAACCGCATCACGGAATCCGTGTTGGCGATATACACATACTTCGGGTTCGGGCCGCTTGGGTAAAACGCGATGCCGAACGGCTGATGCAGATTATCGGCATAAACCGAAGTCGTCTCTACCTTGCTCGTGTCGCCGCTCGGCCGCAGGATTTTAACCCGATTCGCCCCGCTTTCCGCGACGAAAATATCACCGTTCGGTGCGGTGACAATTTTGCGGGGGTTGCTGAGATTGCCTGCAAACAGCGACACTTCAAACCCAGCCGGAGCCTGCGGCATCGCGCCGTCAGGCCGAGGGACCATCTGCGCCCCATTGTCTACCGAAGGCGTGTCATGCGGCGGCGGCAGATCATCCACCGAGAGCTTGCGCCGCACCCCCGGTGCGTCGGAGGACCAGTCGCCGAGCGCTGCCGAGCCGGTCAGCAGCGGCCCCACCGGACTTTTCCCTGTTGGGATCGCCCGAACTTGAGCCGACGAAGCCGCCTGAACCGCAGGTGAGTGGTGGACGTAAGCCAATCCTGCTGACGTCAGCAGGAGCGCGGCAGGAACAAAAAGAAGTGCTTTCATAGTAATTTGAACGCTCAAAGCGAGTAGGGAGGTTCCCGAATGACAGGCGAATACTTCAAAAACAAAAAGGCGAAAGCCGCAAAAGGCTTTCGCTTCCGCTTGCAGCTCCTTTGGAACTACGAACGTGAATACAGTATATCACGAATGCTGCATGATGTCAAGCTGTGTCGGCAAAGCCGGCGTGACTGAAAAATGGGCAGCCGCCCGTGAAAGGCGGCGGCAATCCCTTCCTCCTCCCTAAATCTGTAAGCCGCAATGCTGCTCTGGCTTTCAGCAGTGTCTCTTTTCTGTCTCAAAGCGTTCATAGAACTCGCCGAACACGCGGCGCGGAAGTAAGCGAAACGACGCAGCGAAAACCGGCGTTGGACGTGCCGGTCAGCACGTCGCCTTTGCCGCGTCCTCCCGGCCTGTAACGCGAGCAGTATTGATCCGTACACAGGAATGAGCCGCCGCGCTGCACCCGCTTCGGGATGCCCGGCTCCTGCGGGTCAACGCTGCTCGGTGGCCCCGGCGGGTTTCGGCGCGGGCTAACCGCGTAGTAGTCGGGCCGGTACCAGTCCGCGCACCACTGCCACACGTTCCCCGCCATGTCATACAAACCATAGCCGTTCGGCGGAAACGCATGAACCGGCGATGTTCCCGCAAAACCGTCCCGGCGCGAGTTATGGTCCGGGAAATGGCCTTGAAACGTGTTCGCCATCATCCGCCCGTGCGGCGCAAACGTGCTGCCCCAAACATACGGCTGCCGGCTCAGTCCGCCCCGCGCCGCATATTCCCATTCGGCCTCAGTCGGCAGACGCTTGCCGGCCCACCGCGCATACGCCGCCGCGTCCTCCCAGCACACCTGCACCACCGGATGGTCCATCCGCCCGGCCAGCGTGCTGTCCGGCCCTTCCGGGTGACGCCAGCTTGCACCGGGAACATAGCGCCACCATTGCGAGACATCATCCAGCGAAACGGGGTGGGGCGGCGGAACAAATACCACCGCGCCGGGCACCAGCTTTTCCGGCGGCACACCGGGAAACAGCGCCGGGTCAGGACGCCGCTCGGCGACGGTAACATAGCCCGTTGCCTGGACAAACCGCGCAAACTGCGCGTTCGTCACATCCGTCGCATCCATCCAGAAACCGTCCAAAGAAACTTGGTGGACCGGCTGCGCGTCCTCAAAGTTGTTCATCGTGAGGGCTGCCGCCCGGCCCATCGCCGGGCTGCATTGCTGCGGCCCCAGCGCCGGACCGCCCATCCAAAACGTCCCCGCCGATATCCAGACCATTCCCTGCGGATGCACGCGAGTTCGGGCTGCTTGAGATGCGCGGCTCGCGGCGGCAGGGGACACCAAGCCGCCACTCACCGCCATTAGGACGTAGGCAATGACAAATGCACTTTTCAATCCGCAGGCTCCGCTTCCAACTCATGGACACCGCTTCCAACCCGTGAATTCCGCTTCCTAATCGTCTTTTAATCGTCCGCCGCGCTTAGTCCAATGCCTTTCGTTTCCGCGCTTTTCAGCGGCAGCGCCGCCTGCGGATGGTAGGTCTTCGTGCCGGCGGTCACAACCACGTTCTCTACCTTGCCTTTCAGGGGAAACGGCGCGTTGTAATCACCGACCGCGCTTAGGACATCCTGGCCGATGCTCAGTTCGTCTTTCGGCTGAACCGCGATCACGCCCGGCGCTTTCGCATGAGCCACAGCGACGCCGTTCACCGAAAGTGTCATCGCGCCGTCCTTTGCCAGACGGCCTTCCACAGAGAAGCGGCCTTTCGGCGTGGGGGCCGTCGCCGTGTACAGCGTGTCGGCTTCACGGACACCGAAGACCAGCTTGCCGCCCTTTAGGTACAAGGCATAGCCGCGCTCAAGTCCGCCCTGCGCCAAAATCACTCCCTCTGCGGCAAGCGGAGTCACGTCGCAGCGGACAAGGAGGGGCTGCCCGGCGATCTGCGGCGACGGGCGCGGTTTGGCCCCGACCCGCACGGCCCACGTCTCCCAATCGGCACTAAGCTGCTCCACCCGCGCCGGCTCGGCGGGCGAGATGTCATGCATCTCCGTCGGATCGGCTTGCAGATTGTACAGCTCCCAGGGTTTATCCGCCAGCGCGACCAGCTTGTAGACGCCCTCGCGCACCATCCGGTTGCCTTCATGCTCAACGCACAGGACGCGCGGCGAAAGCGTCCCGCCCCCGAAGGTCGGCGTCAAGTCCTGGCCTTCGGTCGGCAGGATGTCGGTGCCGTTATGCGCGGCGGGATAGGACGCGCCGCACACTTTGAGCAGTGTCGGCATGAAGTCGGTGACATAGCCGATCTGGGCCGTTGTCGCGCCGGGCTTCGTCTTGAGGCCCTCCGGCCAGTGGACAATCAGCGGCGTCCGAATGCCGCCTTCCTGCGCGTAATGCTTGTACAGACGCCAGGGCGTGTTGCTGGCATTAGCCCAGCCGCTGCCGTAGCTCACATAGCTGTCCGGCCCGCCGACCTTCTTCAAGTCGTCGCCCGTATGCACGATGTTCAGCGGCGAATCCAGCTTGTCAAAACCGTAAGGGTCCCATTCCGCGCAGCCGCCGTTGTCGCTGAGAAAGAAAATCAGCGTATGGTTCCATTCGCCGGTTTCTTTCAAATGCGCGACCACGCGCCCGATATTGGTGTCCATCACGTCAATGGTCGCGGCATAGACCGCCATGCGCCGGGCCAAATCCGCCTGCCGGTCGGCGGGAAGCGAGTTCCACGCCGGAATGTACTTGTCCGCCCAGCCCGTCTGCTTGTTGATAAAGTTTGCCGGCACAAAGCCGCGCGGCGACAGGACCAAGCCCAGCGGCACAATCCCCAGCTTCTTTTGCTGGGCCAGACGATCCGCCCGAATGGCGTCCCAGCCTTTGGTCCGGTACAGCGTCTCATACTTCTCGATGACGTTTTCAGGAGCGCCCAGCGGAAAATGCCCGGCTTGAAACGCCAGATACAAGAACCACGGTTTGCCGGACTCCCGTCCCTGGTTCATAAAGTCTAACGCATAGTCGCCGAATACGTTGGTTGAGTAAAACCCATCGGCAGGATAGACACGCTTTGGATGGTCCGCCGGCAGGCGCGTATAATACGGGTTCTCCTGCCAGTAAGAGTTGAAGCCGCCCAGCATTCCGTAGAACTCCTCAAAGCCCCGGTCCACCGGCGTGCTTTGCTCGCTCAGATGCCACTTACCGACCATGTAGGCATGGTAGCCCGCCGGCTTCAGCACTTCCGCCAGCGTGACGCAGCGGTCGTTCAGAGGGGTCGCCAGCACCGGCACGCCTACTTGATGCGGGTTCAGGCCGGTCAGCAGCGAGGCGCGGGACGGGCTGCACCGGGCTGAATTGTAAAACTGCGTAAACCGCAGACCGTCATTTGCCAGCGCGTCAATGTTCGGCGTCGAAATCTCGCTGCCGTAGCAGCCGATATCCGACCAGCCTAGATCATCAGCCAAAATAATCAGGACGTTCGGGCGGGGTGCCTGGGCGCCGCTCCGCGCCGCCGTCCCCGCGAGAAGCAGGAAGGCAAAGACAGCCAGCGCAGCGCGGCGCAGCGTGTTCGGGAGGTGGAATATCATAGGAGAGGGTTCTTTCTTCGGCAGGGAAGCGAGACAAAAAAAGAAGGGCAAATCTTAATTTGCCCTTCTTATACCGCAGCGGCGATGCGCCTCTGCCGCGTGCCGCTTAGGTGGGGCTGAATGTCACGGCATAGGCCGACACGCCGGTTCCCGCCGCTGAGTAGCCCGTTCCGCCCTGCCCACTATTCGTATAGGACTGTGCGCCGTAAGCATCGGTGGCGTTGGCTGCATTGTAGCCGGGGCTGACAGCGCTGCCGCGCAGCCACTTCACATGGCCGTCCACGCACAGGTAGTTCGAGCCGTCGGTATGCAGACCCGTAGCCGCCTGATACGCGATGCCGGCGGCAACGCCGCCGCTATTGATTGTCTGTGGAGAATTGGCAGCCGGGCCGCCGAGCAGGCCAGTCACATAGATGTTTCTGTCATTAGCTCCGCCGCCGCTTTTTTCTGTAAACCCGTTTCCCGACGGGCTGAAGTACGGGGAGGTGTTGTTGGCAACCTGGTAGGCTTGGTTTTCAAAAGGAGCCGTAATCGGCGCGACGGTTCCTTCTTCCTCGAACAACAGGACCGTGTTGGCCGGTGCGTTGATGCGGGCTAAAGCGCCGGAAATATTCGGGGAGGTTCCGCCGGGGGTGCTGGCGTTTGGCTGACCTAAGCCGTTCGTGCCGCTTCCAACAATGTTGGAGTTCACCGAATACGAGACCGGATAATATGTGACGTTCTTTGCCGCAGCGCTGTCAACCGTAATGTTCGTGGAGTCATCTGGGCATTTGTAGACCCCTGTGCTGCTGACATAAGGATAGATCGACCCAGCCCAGCCGGTGCCGCTAGAAGGTGGGGTAGTAATGCCCTCCGAGTATTTCTCGTCGTAATCCTGCGTGTACTGAGTGAAGGCAAGGCCAAGCTGCTTCATGTTAGACTCACAGGAAACGCGGCGAGCATTCTCACGCACTTTTTGGAAGACAGGGAATAGAATGGCAGCGAGAATCGCGATAATGGCGATGACGACGAGCAGCTCAATGAGAGTGAAACCGCGAGAGCAGCGCGGCATACGTAAACGACGAGACATAAAAATAAGTTCTCCTTCGGAAGTGCAATGAAGAACTTTAACATACTCCCGCCTATTTGTCAATCCTGTTAATCTTAACATTTTTTACGAATAAAAAAACGCCCTCTCCCGTCAGGAAAGGGCGCTTGGTCTGAAGGCAGCGTTTACTTAGTTGGAGCAGACTCCCGTTCCCGGATTAGCCGTGCCGGGCGCAGGAAGCGGTACATTCTGCGTGTTATTCAGGTCAAGCTCATCCTGCAAGTTATAGACTTTCGTGTTGTCCCCCGTGGACGCGGTGCTTGCGCCGGTGTTGTCAAGGAGAGAATACTTGGCATGTCCATCCATGAAGAGCATGTTGGCTCCGCCCGTGTGGCGCAGGGCGACCGTATCGAAATTAAAAAGAAAATAAGCGTCGTTGGTGGAAAATGACCCGCCGCCGTTGGCTTCTTCCGTCAGCAGCAGCATTGCCGAAGGACTGTCAAACTGCGACAAGGACTTTCCGGGATAAAGCGCTGTCCCGGCGGGGGCGGTATACAAAGCCGCACAGGAGCTGTAAGCGTAAGAGCTGCCGTTCGCCTGCCCAACACTGTCATCGGGGCAAACGTAGACGCCTTTGCTCTTGATATAGGGGTACAAGCTCCCTTTCGTGACATCAAACACGGCGGGAGTATTGGGAGCCTGGCCGAACACGGAATAGTAATTCCAGCCGCCTAAGACGCCTGCTCCGGCTAAACCTTTCGTTGCCGACGGCATCAGCTCATCCGCATCCTGGCTGTACTGGACAAAAGCGAGGCCAAGCTGCTTTTGGTTGGACAGGCAGGCGGTACGCCGGGCGTTCTCACGTACCCGCTGAAAAACAGGGAACAAAATGGCGGCAAGAATGGCGATAATGGCGATAACGACGAGCAGCTCAATAAGCGTGAACCCGCCAGAGGAGCGCATAGAGCGCGGCAGGTGCGAACGACGAGGCATAAGACAAGTTCTCTTTTCGTATTAAACTGGGGAAGTTTAACATACTCGCGCTTGCTTGTCAATCCTGTGAAGAAAGACAGCTTGTTCTTTCGCGCTGCTGTCTACTCGCCCCGGATCGTCGTCACCATTGACTCGGACAGAATGCCGACACCGGGGATAAAGCGCACACGCGGGTCCGCCGCAAGGCGCATCCACTCAATCAGTGGCGAGTCATCTAATAGGTGCAGTGTCCGGCGGGCGTCTGCCGCCTTCACCAGCCCCTCGCTTGCCGCCCGGTCGCACAGCGCGAGAACGTCTTGCGGAACCGGCGGCGGGGCCGCTTCAGGCAGCAGGAACAGATTTGCCGCCGCCATTTCCGCGCGGACCAGCACGTCTAAGGCCGAAGGCGGCTTCCGGCCCAGCGGCAGGGCCAGCGTCATCTCCTCGGCATCTGCCGTCAGCTCTGCGCCCAGCATCAGCGTGATTTTGCTGTCGCCGCGCCGCAGCAAGAAATCCGGCAGGCGTATTCCTAAAGCCGATACGTCCGGCTCCGGCAGGCGCTTCACCCGCCAGCCGTTTGTTTCGCCCGCTATGCGCCGTTTCGTCGTTTCTTTGAGCAGGTCTTTGTGCAGGGCCAGACCCGCCTCAAACCGCTTCTTAAACACCGGCTTCTCAGCCATCAATGATTTTGCCGGCATTCCCAGCACGCGCAATAACTCCGTCGTCAGCGTCAGCCGAAACGGCTTCCCCCCCAGCCGCGCTTCCGCATAACCGCCGGTGCTGCGCGTCGCGTAAGCCGAAATGAGGTGCAGCAGGCAGCGCCCCAAACGTCCTGCCCGCTGCGGCAGGATTGAATGCCCTTCGGCCTCACACAGCGAGACCGTGCCGGCGTCTGTGCCGACCACAGCTTTGACTCCCAGCGCTCGCGCCAAAGCGCGAACTTCGGCGGCATCGCCCATTGTCAGCGTCAGGCCAAGCAGCACGATTTGGGTAGCTCGGCGCAGCACCGTATCCAGAGAGTGAAAATTATACAGCGCGACAATGTCGGCAGGTGTCGGCACCGCGCCGAGACGGGTCAGAATTTGATTGTCTTCTGCATCCGAATGCAGCAGCATATCCCACTGATGTGCCGTGAGGCAAAACTCTCCCGCAAGCGCCTCATAACACGCCGCCCGCTCGCCTTCCGCGAGAAAGCCGTGATGACGCTCATTGACATACGCATAGGTGAACGCCCGCACTTCAGACGGCTTTGTCAGCTCGGCGTCCCGCAGCCGCCCCGCCGCATCCCGCCCGACCATCTGCCGGAAGTCCGGCGTCTCGTACTTATAGAACTGCCCCAAGCACGCCACAATGCCCCGCGCCAGGCGCGGGTCGCCAAAAAAGTCAGTCATCGCCTGCGCGTCCATGTCCCGCCGCCGCTTGCCTGCCGCCGCGTCAAAGGTCCGAATGGCGATTTCCAGCCGCGCGATGGCTTTTTTGTCTTTAAGCTGATGCGGATACACCGCCGCCGAAACGCCCGCGACGCTGCTTTTGCGCGAAGTCTTCTTGAAATCTTCCTGACGAAACGCCATAGTTTTAGTTCCTAGCCGCTGCAATGCCTAAGCGAAGAGCGAAGAAGTAGACTTCTCTCGCTGATTGAGGTCGTCCTTCGGACGAAAGAGAAGCATACGTTCGGCTTCTTTTCCTTCGTCCGAAGGACGTATTTGACTGGCGAGAGAAGTTTACTTCCTCGCTTCCTACTCTGCGCCTTACCCTTCCGCCTTTTCCACCGGCTTGCGCCGCCGCGCCGTCTTCACTTCGCTTGTCCCGCGCGAGACGATCTCGTACAAGTACGCATGGCCCGGCTTCGGACGCAGCACCCGGCCCAGCCGCTGAATATACTCGCGGGTCGTGGATGACCCCGACACCACAATCGCGACGTTGGCATCGGGAACGTCCACGCCTTCGTTCAGCACCCGCCCTGTCACCAGCTTGGAATATCTTTGCTGCCGGAACTTGTCGAGAATATCTCGGCGCTCATCGGCATGAGTCCGGTACGTAATTGCGGGCAGGCACAAACGCCGCGACAAATCGTTCACCAAGACGTTCCACTCGGAAAACACAATCACTTTGTCGCCCTTGTGCTCTGCCAGAAGCTCTTCCACGGCCTTGACTTTGCGCTCGGCGTTCATTGCCAGCATCCGGGCTTCCCGGTGGGAGCGCAAAGCGAGACGCGCCGTCGGGTCATGCCCCGCGCTCCGAATCAGCGCCTCAAACAAGTTCGCCGCCCCGGTCATCATCAGCTTTGTTCGATTGGCTGCCATGTACCAGGAAAACTCCGCCGTCAAGCGGTCATACCGGGCCTGCTCATCATCGGTCAAGTCTACCGAAACGCGCTGAACTTTGTAATCTGCGATGTGCTTATCGCGGGCCAAAGTCGCTGGCTGACGCTCAAACACGGTCGGCCCAATTAAGCTCACAAGATCGTCATGCCGCCCGTCCGAACGCTCTAGCGTCGCCGACAGCCCCAAACAAAACGGCGCGTCGGCACGGGTCGCAATGGTCCGGTACGACGCCGACGGCAGGTGATGGGCCTCATCAAAGACGAGCAGCCCAAACTTGGATAAATCTCGCTTTGGCATCGCCGCCGAATCATAAGTGATGACCGTGATGGGACGCTCGCTCTTGAAGCCGCCGCCGATCATGCCGACTTCGGCATCGGTCAATCCAAACTTCGCGCAGATCGTGTCATGCCACTGGTGCATCAGATCAATCGTCGGCACGACCACCAGCGTCGCCACCCGCATCGCTTCCATGACCATCAGCGCCACCACCGTTTTGCCCGCCCCCGTCGGCAGCACCACGACGCCGCGCCCGTGCGCCTGTCCCCACGCCGTCAGCGCGTCTTTCTGATAAGGCCGAGGCGTGACTGAAAGCGTGGGCAGATCAAACGGCAGCGCATATTCGTCGCTTCCCGCTTCCAGCCACGCCGTTTCCGCGCCTTCGCCGTCCAGCTCGTCGCGCTCTAAATCAGCGGCAAACAAATCCAGCTCAATTTCGGTCAGTTCCGGCATGAACGCCTCCTAAAACAAGTCTTTTCTTGTAGGGCGTAGGGCTTGCCCCTACCCTCTGTTCCTCTTGCCCCTACCCTCTTCTCTTGGCAGACATTCGTACAGAAGTTTAAATCGGGAGGAGAAGAAAGTAGGGGCAAGAGGAACAGAGGGTAGGGGCAAGCCCTACGCCCTACAAATACACCGAAGAATGTTAATCCTCAAACAGTGACAACTGCCCCCATTGCGCCGCACGCTTCGGGCCGACACCGTACACGCCCTGGGCGCGGCCTGACCGCACCGCATCCGCCAGCTCTTCTGCCGTAGAGACGCCAAGCGTCTCATGCAGACGCTGGGCCAGGCGCGGGCCGACGCCGGGCGCGGTCATCAGCGCTCCGATATGAGGCGGCAAATCCGCGCACAGCTCCGCGAAATACTCCATGCGCCCGGTCTTAGCCAGTTCCGACAGCCGGCGCTGCAAACGCTCGCCCAGGACACCTTTGCGCCGCCGAAGCTGCCTGCTGTCCTCGCGCAGAACCGCAACCGCGTCGTCGCGGCGGCCCATCAAAGCCCGTGCGCCGTTCTCATACGCCTGAATACGATAGGGGTTGTCCTGCCGATCTTTCAGGAGCGTGGCGATCTTGAACAGCGTCTGTGCCATCTCTTTATTCGTTAGATTTTGCGTTATCATTGGGAAGTTTTCCGTTACCGAACAGATGTCCTATTATACCCAATTTAGACACTTCTCGTCTACTCTTTGTTCCAAATCAGCGTCTTGACAGCGCAAATAAATCACGGTATGATAAAGGGGAAATAGGGAAGGGAAAAACAGTCCAATGGCAGCCCGATTTTGCTCGCAATGCGGCCACGAAGTTTCTTCAGCAGCGAAGTTCTGCCCGAACTGCGCGGCCCCGCTGACATCTTCTGTTTCCGGCACATCGGCGCCGTCCGCCCTCACCGCGCACCCGCTGGACACGGCTTCCCGCAAGTCCCGCTCGCTGCTGCTGCCCGCCGCCATTGTCACCATTGTTGTGCTGGCCGCCGCTTTGGCCGTGCTGGCCGCCCATACCCGGCAGCAGGCTTCTTTGCTGAACGGCTCCAACGCTCCGGCCCTCACCGCGCCCGCCGTCACCAACGCCCCGCCCCTTGCGCCTGAAACCGCGCCGCCGCTGACCAACGCGCCCAGTCAGGCTCCGCTGTCCGGCCCGGCCCTCACCAACGCTCCCAGCCAGACGCCCGCAACTGGCCCGGCGCTTACCAATGCCCCGGACAAGCCTGCGGCGACCCTGCCGCCCGACGTCGCCGCCTATTTAACTTTTTTGCAGGGAATTGAACAAAAGCGCATCGCCATGAACAACGACGTTTCCGGCGCAACCGCCATGCTCGGCGTTGCTCAGGGAATGCAGACACAGGGGACAGACCCCGACTCCGACCAGTCCGGCGGCCAGGACGCCGCCAAGCAAAGCACGCAGAAACTCAGCCAGGGATACACCGACTACGCCGTCAAATGGCAGGCATTGGTCCGCGAGTTCCGCTCCCAGCCGCCGCCGCCCGCGTGCAGCCAGCTTGCGTCCCGCTACCTGCTGTTTTTGAGTGACTACACGACAGTCATCTCGAAAATGCAGGTTGCGCTCCTGAACCATGACTCAAGCGGCCTGCCCGACCTCAGCGCCGTCGCTCAGGTCCAGGCCCAGGTCAACACCGACGGCGCTCAGGCCGACACGGCGCTCGGCGACCTGTGCAGCCGCTACGGCGTCGCCAAGCCCTTCGTCATCGCCCCCGAAGGTGCGGCCCCCTCGCTTTTGGGCCATTAGGAGAACCCGATGCACCCTTGCAGCAAGATGTTGAGCCTCACGGCAGCCGCCGCGCTTTTAGGCCTCAGCGCAGTTCTGTCCGCGCAGGCCGGCCCGCCGAAAACAGTTGTCGCCGTCTTCTCTCAGGAAGACCCGCAGTTTGCCGAGACGATCACGCTTTATGCCGACGGCCAGTATCAGCAGGCCGAAACCGAAAAGAAGGCCAGCCTTTGCCGTCCCTTCTCTGTGCCTTATCCCTACTCCGTGCCTAGCCCGCTCCCGGCAAGCCCTGTTCTTCTCCCTTTGCCTTCTAATCTTCTCAAGCGCGAGCGCGATCCCAAGAGAACAGGCACTTGGCGGGTTTTGGGCAAAGGCGGCCAGACGGTTGCATTTACAGCGCTGACAAGCCTGCCGAAAGACGCCGTCATCAAAGTCAAAGACGCTATGCCGTTCGGCCTTACCTGGGAGCGCCAGCGGCCCTACTACCTTCATAGCGACCGCACCCTGCCTGCCGGGGCATTTCAAGCCCCGCCGCCCGCAAAATAAAAACCGGCACTGGAAGTGCCGGTCTACTGGGGAATGAAAGTCCCTACGGGACTGAAGACAAGAACAGCCCAATGCCCTCGGCATTCAGTCCCGTAGGGACTTTCACACCTAGTAGACCGGCACTTCCAGTGCCGGTACTCCTGACTTTCCTACCCCGCCCCATCCCCCGCCGCCACATCGCGCTCCCGCAGCTTCGTCAGCCGCCTTACCGCGAACCAGAACAAGGGAACCGACAGCGCCAGCGCGAAGGCGCTGCCGGCGAAAATCTGGGCTGCCAAATTCCATCCGTCCGGCCCGTACATTACGTCGGCGTAAGCAATCCCGCCCACCACAAGCACCAGCAGCAGCGTAGATAATCCCTTGAGCGTCTTTTGCATCGCCGGAAATGTCGCCAATGCCGTGCCGAGGCTCAGCCCCAGCGTCAGCAGCGCGGCGACCAGGAGCTGCCCGCTTCCCCACGCCGCAAGCGCCGGGCCGAGACCCACCTGTGGCGCACAGACTAAGTACAGGGCCAGGCAGCACAGTCCCGCCCCCGCCCAAGTCGCGAGAACCGCCGCCGTCTGCCCAAACAGCTTGCCCCAAAAAATCTGCGGGATCGTCAGCGGCGTCAGCAGCAGAAATCCCCACGTCCCCTGCTGCCGGTCTTTTGTGATCAGGCTTTCCCCGATCACCTGCCCGCGCAGACCCAGACCGTAGCACTGCCATGTCAGCAGCAGCGAAGCCAGCACCAGCAGAGCCGTGTAGTCTCCCCACCTGCCGATGCTTGCTCCTCCCCGGACAAGAGCGAGTGGAGACGAGTAAAAAAAGTGGAACGGCGACATAAAGACAAAGCTTTCTACGACGTCCGGGTAAACCAATGCGGCAGCGACCGCTGCGAATAGTAAAAGCGGCGCGGAAAGGAGCCAGTCAAACCAGCGGCCTGAGCGGGTTCGGACGCGCATCTCGTAAATCAGCAGTGGATTGTCGGTGCGGCGCATCACCCAGGCCATCAGCGCCGCCGTCCGCGCTTCATTGCGGACAGGCGCACGCTTTGAGGAAACCGCTTGAACTGCCTCAGCGGGCTGGCGCGTCTTTCGCCGCGCCGCCATCAGCGCCAGACCGACCACAAACGGCACGGCGGCGCAGACCCCAAAGGGCGGCAGCAGCCCCAAATGCCAGGCCGGGAACCGGGATACCAGCCCCGGCCCGCCTGCAAACAAGTCTATCCACGCGGCGACCGGACTCAGCGCCGCCGCCGCGCTAACCACCGGCACCGACAGCGCCGCAAAAGGAACGACATACAGCAATGCTCCTGTCACCCAGGTGCCGACCTTCGGAAGCGCACGGCGAACACCCACCGCCCAAACCACCGTGCTGATGCCGACCAGCCCAATCTTCCCGGCGGTCTCATACACCGGAGCCGCAAACGGGGACATTCCGCCCAGCACGCAGGCAGCGAGAAACCCAGCCCCGGCGACGCCGAGTGGGCGCAGGGAGCGGCGCAGTGCTCGGCGCAGCACCAGCAGAGGAGGGCGCGGCTTCCCCGAAAGCGGAAGAGCGGCCCCCTCCACCCGGTACTCGGCCAGCGCCCGCCCGCAGACATTCGGCAGCGAAAAGCCGCCTAGCAAAAGCAGCAGTCCTGCCGCATCCCAGCCCGGCCCCGCCGCGTACAGCCGGGCCAGCCCTGCCGTGTCGCCGCTTTCCACCCACGCCCGCCAAACTACGGCGAGGCCGCACAAACCCGCCGCTCGCACGGTCCAGCGCAAAAGCGTCTGCGCCCGCGTCCAAACCGGCAGCAGACGCATCTCCGCCAGTGTCCCCGCCGACAGCGCCGCCGCCGAAGCAAGCGCCGTTCCCGCCCACCGCATCACCATCAGCGGCAGGACGTACCACAGCGGCGATAGGGACACATGAAAGAACGGCAGGCGCTCACTCAGCACCTGCACCGCGTAGTACGGCCACGACAAAAACAGGGAAAATGAGAAGCCCGACAAAGGCGGCAGGTTTAGCGCCGAAAACAAATGCGTCAGCCAGCCGCCGCCAACCGCGCCGAGGAACTGCCCGAAAAACAGTGTTCCCAGCACCAGCGGAAAGCCGATACCGAGATAAGAAGCCCGGCGCATAACGCGCGAATTCTGAACCGCCGTGAACTGAGCCAGCAGCGCATCAGGAGCCTGCCCCGGCCCCGACAGCGCCGGAACCGCCGACTGAGGCGGCTGATAACACAGCAGCAGGAACAAAACGTAAAGGCAGACGATTTCCCAGCCGGTCAGCCCGCCGAACTGCCCCAGCAGCGCATAGACCGGCAGACCTGCCAGCGCCAGAAGAAACGCCGACCGCGCCGGCCCGACCCCCATTGCCAGCAGCATTTCCGCCCGCCGCAGCGGCGTCATCAGCAAATCCGGCAGCGTTGCCCGCCGCGCTTCGTCCGCCAGCGACACTGCCGCCGCGGCCCGCGCATTGACAATCAGCAGCACATGGACAAACGACAGCAGCACAAACAGCGTCACCGGGAACGACGCCTGAAACAAAAACTGGATTATATTGGACGCTTGACTGCTGAGAGTGTGCTGTAAAATCAGCCCGCCTATCAGCAGGCCGCCCAAGATGACGACCACTGCCGCCAGCCGCAGACTCAGCCCCCGGCGCCGCGCCTCAGCCCGGTTCTGCTTCAGCAGAAACGGGTTATCCCGCAGCCAAATCGGCCCGCCGGGAACCGTCAAGCCAAAATCAGCCCGCATCTGCCCCAGCAGCCAGCCCGTCCGCCGCAGCCACTGCCCAGGCCGACGCCAAAGATGTTTTGGTTTAGTCAATAGTTACAATGAGGCAGAAACCCACCCCGGCGCAAGCGCCTTCCCCTCCCGAAGCGGGAAGGGCCAGAGTTTCGGATAAGGACGCCGTGACAGACTTTTCTGCTTTATCTCCTACCCTTCCCGCTTCGGGAGGGGAAGGCGCTTGCGCCGGGGTGGGTTCTTACCCCCCAAACATCCGCCACGGGTTCGGCGCTTCCTCAGCAGGTGACGGCGCGAAGTTCGTCAGCGCTTCCTCGAAGTCTTCCCGCGTCAGCACCCGCTTCACGTCCGGCCCGGCTTCAGACAGGCGAATCAGCGCCTGCAAGCCCGCCTCGTTGACTACGGCTTTGATATTGGCCCCGGAGTAGCCTTCCGTTCGTTTGGCAAGCTCGTCCAAATTCACATCGTCGGCCGTCTTTGCGCCTGATGCCGATAAGGCAAACAACTCCCGCCGGGCCGGCTCATCAGGCAGCGGAATCTCAATTTCGCGGGATAAGCGCCCGCCGCGCAAGAGGGCCGGGTCCAGCATGTCCCGGCGGTTTGTCGCGCCGACCACGAAGATGCGCCGGTTCTTAGTCAAACCATCCATCTCATGCAGAAACTGGTTGACCACTTTGTCGCTGTACTGGTTGACGCCGCCGGAGCGCGACGGCAGCAGGGCATCAATCTCGTCCAAAAAGATAATGGCGGGCGATTTAGCCCGTGCTTCATCAAAGAGCTTCTTGACCGATTTCTCACTTTCGCCCAGCCACATGGAGTTGATTTCAGCAGGCGAAGTCGCCACAAAATGGCAGTGCGATTCGTGCGCTAAAACGCGGGCAATCGTAGTTTTGCCCGTTCCCGGCGGCCCGTACAGCAGCAGCCCGGTCGGCGGCTCGATCCCCAAGTCTTTGGACAAGCTGGGATTCTCTAAAAGAAGCTGCATTTGGCGCAGCTCACGCTTGGTGCGGGCCGGCAGAATGACATCGTTCCACGTCACGCCGCCCGGCACAGCGTCCTTGCCCTCACGGTGATACTCCCGGCTTGCGGCCTGCCCGAAGGCCGCCGCCCGCTCCCGGTACACCGGCTCGCCGGGGGACAGGGACGACGCCGTCCGCGCCGCCGCCGCCGCCGCTTCGGTCTGGCCTAAGTAGCGCAGGGACAAGGCCAGCGCGTGCGGAAAACGGGCATCGCTTGGGTCCAGCAGAGAAGCTTTCTCAAACTGCGTGACCGACAGCCGGAACGCTTCCCGGTACTGCACAATCCAGTCGGTGTTCCCCAGCGCTTTAGACGCCGCTAAAACGCCGAGACCCAGCACCGAGGAGGCCAGGTCGCTGAAACCTGTTCCCGAACCCATTGGCTTTTCCGACTCGCGCATCGCCGCCGGCAGGATGGTCTCGGCCCGCTGCTGATAGGTCAGCCCCACTTGGTACGGCCCTTCGGCATCGTCCGGGAAGCGCCTTGCCGCCGCCTCAAACGCGGCAACCGCACCGGGGAACTCGCCACGCCCACGAAACTCTACCCCCGCTTTGTACGCAGGGTCGTCTTGAATAGCACTCATGCGCTTATTTTACCCGTTTCCCCGCAAATTGGCCTGCGAAAGCGGTAACACTGAAATGTCAGGCGGGTAACATAAAAGACAAACCTCACCTGGACAGACCTCACCCGGCCATCAGAATGGCAGATACGCAGTAATGCGTAGCATACCCTCTGCTTTCGGAAGGAGAGGGTGGCGAGGAACGAGCCGGGTGAGGTTCTTCTAAAAACGCGAGGAGAAACCAATGCCTGAAGTCATGCCTACTGATAATACTCGAATTGAAGTGCCGGGGAGCGACAAGGCCGCCCTGCCGGAAGCGAATTTTGCGGGAGATGTTCCAGCGGACGAGCGCTTCCAAGTCACCGTGCGCGTCCGGCGGCAGGCCGCCCTGCCTTCTTTAGACGCCTACGCCGCGCAGATGCCAGGCCAGCGGCAGTTTATGACCCGCGACCAGATTGCAACCCAGCACGGCGCATCAGAAGACGATTTCGCTAAAGTTGCCGCCTTCGCCCAAAGCTGCGGCTTGACCGTGGACAGTTCCGACGCCGCCCGGCGCTCGGTGTTCTTGTCCGGCACAAAGGCTGATTTTGAGAAGGCGTTTTCGGTGACGCTGCGCCGCTACATTTTGGACGGCACCAATTACCGGGGCCGCAGCGGCCCCATCTTCATTCCGGCGGATTTGGACGGCATCATAGTCGGCGTCTTCGGCCTCGACAACCGCCCGTTCGCGCGGGCGCATTACAGCCTGAAGCGGCGCAAGCGCCCCGCCGCCCCGCCGGAAGCCGTCACGGCGTATTACCCGGCGCAAATCGCCGCGCTTTACAATTTTCCAACAGATGTGACCGGGCAAGGGCAGAAGATCGGGATTGTGGAGCTGGGCGGCGGTTTCCGGCAGGCGGAGCTTGATACCTACTTTGCCCAGGCCGGCGTGACGACGCCGCCCGCCGTGACAGTGGCGACTTTTGCCGGAAGCGGCGAAAATGCGCCCGGCACGAACCCGCTCGACCCCGCCAACGCCGATGTGGAAGTTCTGCTGGACATTGAAGTTGCCGGCAGCGTCGCCCCCGGCGCGGAGATTGTCGTTTACTTTGCCAAAGATGCGTCCGACCAGGGATTTTTAGACGCCATGACCGCCGCCGTCAACGACCCGCTAGGGCTGACCACCATTTCGGTAAGCTGGGGCGGCCCGGAAGCCGGGGCAGGGGATGGCACGGCGGCATCAGCGACCACGCAGTTCCAGGACAACTTTGACCAGACTTTGCAGGCGGCGGCGCACCTCGGCATCACAGTTTGCGTCGCGTCCGGCGACTCCGGCTCGGCGAACTATGCCGCCAACGACCCGAACTGGGACGGCGGCGCTCATGTGGACTTTCCGGCGTCCAGCCCGTACTCGCTTGGCTGCGGCGGGACGCAGATTACCACATCGGGCGATGCTATCACCAGTGAAGTCGTCTGGCATGCCGGCGAAAACGTCGGCTCCGGCGGCGGCGTCAGCCGCTACTTTGCTTTGCCGTCCTACCAGCAGAACGCGAATGTCCCGCCTGCCGTCAACCCTGCCGGCCCAATCATGCGCGGCGTCCCCGATGTCGGCGGCAATGCCGCCACGGAAAGCGGCTACCGCGTCCTGTGCGACGGTCAGGAGTTCCCGGACGATGCCAAGCAGCTCCCCGGCATCGGCGGGACCAGCGCCGTCGCCCCGCTGTGGGCCGGTTTAGTTGCCCTTCTCGCCCAAAGCCTAAACACCAAGCTGGGCTGGATCAACCCGCAGCTTTACCAAATCGCGTCCGGTAAGGGCGCGTTCAGCGACATCACCGACGGCAATAACGGCGACTACGAAGCCGCTCCCGGCTGGGACCCCTGCACCGGCCTCGGCAGCCCCAGCGGCCAAAAACTGCGCGACGCCCTGCGTCCGCCTCCCGCCAATTCTTAGTGCCTCTCACAAGAAACCTCCCTCGCCCGGTATGACCTCACCCCGCCATAAATGGCGATCCTCTCCTTGACAAGGAGAGGGTGGTCGCTTGCGACCGGGTGAGGTGCGTGACAGGTAAGGTCTCTTACACTGGGGCAGGCCCTTGTGTCTGCCCTTCTTTAGGAAAGCACAAACTCAGCGCACAAGAGGCCGAAGTAATGATCTACTTCATACGACAAAAACTTGGCCTTCAAGGGGACGCGCTTCTGAGCGCCGATAATCGCCAGCGTCTGCCAGTACGAGTCGGCAAGGGCGGATTTGGCGTAGTCTGCGGGCCAGTCCAAAAGGCGCGGCAGGTCATCGGCTTCAATCGCGGCTTTCATGTCAGCGTCATACTGCGCCGAAACCGGCGTGTACCCGTAAGGCCCGTCGGCGGCGTGGCCGTGGCCCTGGTCGGCGCTTGCGATCAGCGCCACCCGGCGGCCTATCTGGTCCGAGGCGTCGGCCAGCGATTCACCCCAATCGACCAGCGCCTGCCGGGACAGATCACGGGCGGGACAGGCTACCACCGTCGGCAGCGTGTCCGGCGGCGGGGTCAGCAGCGCCAGCGGAATGGTGACGCCCCAGTCCAGCGGCAGGACATCGCCTTCATTTTCCCCCGCCAGCGGCGTCACCGGGATATTCTTCTCGGCGGCCCGGTAGGCCCACGCCGCCGCCAAATCCAAATCAGTCTGGACGCCGACTTTTGCCGTATCCAGCTCGCCGTAGCCGGTCGGCGTCACCCCCAGCGTGATTGTTCCCGCTTCGTAGATGCCGTGCGGGGTCAAAATCGCAACACTGTCCGCGCCGGACGCCCGCAGCGACTCGCGCATCCGGGCCATCGCCCGGCGTCCTTCCGGGACCGGCCCCGGCGCGTCTTTTTCCAGCAGCAAATGACCTCCGTGCGGCGCAATACAAGCAAACACAATCGGCATTAGGCTTCTTCTTTCTGTTTGGTTTGGCGTCAGTAGATGCGCCACGCATTAAAAATGCGAGGCTGCGAAAAATTCAGTGTCGAGACGACACAGGATAAAGAGAGAGATTGACTTTTTCTTGTGTCGCCTCGACACTGGGTACTTTTCAGCCTCGGAATTTATTCCGTGGCTTCTTCTGCCGAAGGCTTCTTTCTTTGGCTATTTAATCCCCGTCTGAGATGCCACCCAATCACTGATTGTTGTCAGCGCAATTGGGGCCATCGTTTCCGATATTTTGGCATATTCTGACGGTGAACCCGTCACGCACGTCTGAAATAAATGGTTCAAGTCGGGCAGCTCTTTAATCGTGACGTTTTTGTTGCCGCCTGACTTCAAGGCTTGCCCAATCAGCGCCAGGTCTTCGGCGGGGGGAACCTGCAAGTCTTTGGAACCATCCAGCGCCATTACCGGACAGCGCGTCTTCTGCAGCGCGGGCAAAGGATTGTAGACCAAAAAGTAGCGGAACCAGGGCAGGAGGATGGTCTGTGTTTGCATTTTGGCAAACTTGACCGGATTGCCGAGTTCTTTCTTTTCTTTCGGCGTCAGCGCGGCTAAAATGATCTTCTGCGCTTTAACCTGCACCACAGCCGGCGGCTGCTGCGCGGCGAGGTCAAACAGCGTCTTGGAGGCTGCCGCATTCCGCTTGATGTCTGCGCTGCTGACGCCGTCCGCTTTGGCGATCAGCGCGGCTTGTGCCAGCAAAATCTTTTTTCCGTTCATCGCCGGCCCTGCCAGCAGAACCGCAAACGCAATGTCGTCGGGATGCTCAGACGCGACTAGGGGCGCAATCAGGCCGCCTTCACTGTGGCCGATCAGCCCAATGCGTTTTGGGTCAATCACCGTCTGTGTTTGGAGGAAGCGGACAGCGGCTTCGGCGTCCGCCGCGAAGTCCGCCGAGGTCGCCCTCGCATAGCTGCCGGTGGACTGGCCGATGCCGCGCTTGTCGTAGCGCAGCACGGCGACGCCCCGGCGCGTCAGCGTGTCCGCCAGCAGCAGAAACGGCTTGTGGCCCAAAATTGGCTCGTCCCGCCTGTTCGGCCCGGAGCCGGAAATCAGCACGGCGGCAGGAAACGGCCCTGTGCCGGGCGGCGTAGTCAGAGTTCCCGCCAGCGTCACGCCCGCCGCGCCGCCGGGGAACGTCACGTCGGCAGACGTGTAAGGGAACGGCGGGTGCGGCTCCTGCGGGCGGTCTAAAGCCGTGACATGGTTTGTCTTCGTGAGAGTCAGCGGCAGGCTGTTCCCATTTTGTGTCCAGCGGCCCGTGATTGTCTTCTTCGGCGCGTTCAGAGTGCCTTCATAACTTGCACCAATGTTTGGCGCGTCCAGATGCACCATCTGGCCCGTCACGGTAGCCGCGCTGAAAGTCAGCCCCAGTGCGTTCTGGTCCGGGCTGTCAAAAGTCGCCGTAAGCGTTCCGTCCGGCTTCGGCATAAAATGAACGACTATTCGCAGCGGCATTCCACTGACGTTCAGCGAGCCGGTCCAATTCCCTGTCAAGGGCGTGGACGGCTTCTGAGCGCCTACGCTTGCGCCCACAAGGAGCAATGCGGCGAGAACAACTAAACATTTTAAGAGCAGTTTCACTTAGGTTCTTCCTTTTCTGTTTCTGTAAAATTAACATCAGGCATGAGGATGGTGGAAATTAAGCGGCGGCGGCGCTCCGGCGACACGCCATACGTCACATAGGGGGCAAAAGCAGCCTCTACGTCTGCACTAAGCTGGGCCAGTTCCGCGTCACTGAGATACAGCGCCCCAGTGCGGAAGGAGACACCGTCGCGGGCCGGGTCGGCCCCCGGCTGCCGCAGATACGCCGTGAACTGGCCCAGCAGGGAGGCCGTGTACGCCGCAAAGCCGCGCTCCCAATCCTCGCGCTCCATCCCGCGCGGGTCAACTCGGATGCGCGTGCTGTCTTCCGAAAGCGCATAGACCTTTTCGATGACCCCGCGCACGGGCCGCTGCGCGGCCACAGCAACCACTCCCACCTTGACAAGCCGGCTGAGATGGCGGTACAGCGTCGCCTGCGCGACTTCCGGCAGCGCCAGCCCAATCTGCTGGGTTGTGAGCTGCCGCTTGTAGAGCGTGCTGATAATCCGCATTCGCACCGGGTGTAAGATAACATCCGCCCCTGTCTCTGCCATGCTTCCCGTTCCTCCATTCTCATTTATGATTATATTATCAATTTTGATAAAAATCAAGCCAAAAAAGAAACCGGCATTTTCAATGCCGGTCTTTTCGCCAGCTTACCTAGAACCGATACCCTGCCGATAAGTTCAGGCCGCCCAAATCAAAGCCTTTGACGCGCGAGACGTACAAATAACGCGCTTCCAGAAAACCACTATCGCCGAAGGAGACGCCAATCAGCGGACTTGCGCCGAATGCAGTTCGGACACCCGAATGCACGTTATAGTCGCCGGAACGGATGTCCACGAAATCTAAGTCTACGGTTGCGCCCACATAGGCGACATTCGGCCCGCCGGAATTGAGCGCCTTGCGGTAAGCGAGGCCCAGCGGAGCAAGAAACAAGTGGTTGCCGTCATGGGTTTGGTACTGCACCTGAAGGTCCAGTGCAAGACGCCCCCGCGTGGAAGCCTGGGAAATGGAGCCGAGGCCCAGCCCAATGGAGAAAGACGAATTGCCGAACTGGCTCCGGGCTTTGCCGGACGTCAAAAAGTAGACGCCGACTTCCGGCCCGATCCGAAACCGATTACGCTTCTTCTGGTCCGGCGGCGGGGACGGGGTTTCCGGCGCGGTCGTCACCGGCGCAGTGGAGGGCGTCGGGTTCGCATCCACCGGGGCAGGGGTTGGCGGCGCAGGAGTCGTGTCTGTCGGGGCCGGAGCAGTCGTCGCCGGCGGCGCATCCGGGGCGGGCGGCATGCCCACTGGGGCCTGCGCCATCGCAGGCGGCATGGCAAGCAGCAGCGCCAGAGCGCTCCCCGTCAAAAGTCGTGTCATCATGCGGTAGAAATCTCCTCTAAATGGGTTGCGGTTTGTTGGTTACTGGCACACCAACTCGCATTTTCTAGGACAACGCAGCATTGGCAAAGTTTCGGCTTATTGGCTTAGTAAATCGCCTGCTCGGTGTCGGCGTCGAACAAGTGCGTTTTCGCCATGTCCAGCACAATATCAAGCGCTTGGCCGTCTTTGGCCTGAGTTTCAGCATCAATGGTGGCGACAAGCGAGTGCGTTCCAGCGGTCAAATACAGCGTGATGATGTCGCCCATCGGCTCTGAGACATCCACCGCCGTGCGAACCGTGTTGCCGGGCGTCACCACCAGAGAGTTGGTTAGGTTCTTGTCAAAGATGTCGGCGGGGCGGACACCGAAAATGACGCTCTTGCCGGCATAGGCATCGAGCTTGCCGTCCTGAACCGGCGGCGCGGCAACCTGGAATGCGCCGCAGTCAATCGTATAGCCGCTGCCGTCTCTGCGGAGCGTCGCCGGCAGAAAGTTCATGGACGGGGTTCCAATAAACCCGGCGACAAAAATGTTGGCGGGATGGGCATAAATCTCCATCGGCGGGGCGCACTGCTGCAGGACGCCGTCTTTCATCACGGCGATGCGGTCGCCCATGGTCATGGCTTCCACTTGGTCGTGGGTCACATAGACTGTCGTAATTCCAAGACGCCGGTGCAGCTTGATCAGCTCGGCGCGGGTCTGCACCCGCAGCTTGGCATCAAGGTTGGACAGCGGCTCGTCCATCAAAAATACCTGCGGCTCGCGCACAATTGCCCGGCCCAGCGCGACCCGCTGCCGCTGCCCGCCGGAGAGCTGCCCCGGCTTCCGCGCCAGCAGCGCTTCAATGCCGAGCAGCGCGGCGGCATCGTCCACACGCTTTTTGATCTGCTCTTTCGGGACGTGCCGGAGCTTGAGGCCGAACGCCATGTTATCAAAAACGCTCATGTGTGGGTACAGCGCGTAGTTCTGGAAGACCATCGCAATGTCCCGATCTTTGGGCGAAACGCGGTTGACGACCCTCTCGCCGATTTTGATGTCACCGTCGCTGACTTCTTCCAGCCCCGCGATCATCCGCAACGCTGTGGTCTTGCCGCAGCCCGATGGCCCGACCAGCACCATGAACTCCCGGTCCTGAATCTCCAAGTTTAGATTGTTGACCGCCGAGACCGCGCCGAACCGCTTATATAAATTGTGCAAACTGACCTGTGCCAAAAAGTACCACCTACTGTCAAGATACTGCGATATTCGCCGCCATGAACGCGGATTCCTGCAAAGAGACCACACCTAGCGGTCTATTCCAGCGTCATAAACAAATTGTTCAGCGACTCGGCAAGCGTCGGGTGCGCCAGCGTCGCATCCCGCAGGGCCGTGTAGGGAAGATGGCCCATCATCGCAACTTCCAACACCGCCATGACCTCGCCGCCGTCCACCGCGAGGACCGCCGCACCGAGAATTTGCTGTGTGTCCGCGTCCACCACAGCCTTCATAAAACCGCGTGTTTCGTCGGTCTCAATCGTGCGGGCCACTTCAGTCATCGGAAGTCTGGCAACCTTGATGTTTTTACCCGCTTTTTGGGCTTCCGCTTCGGTCATGCCGACGCGCCCTAGCTGCGGGTCGGTAAACATCGTGTACGGGACCATGCGGCCTGCCGTTGTGCGGCTGCCGCGTTCCAGCAGATTGGCGCGAATGATCCGAAAATCATCATACGCAATATGCGTGAACTGCGGGCCGCCTTTAACATCACCGAGCGCATAGACGCCCGGCACATTGGTTTCCAGCGTGTCGCTGACTTCAATCACTCCATGCGCGTCGGCCCGAATGCCCGCCGCCGGCAAGTCCAAAGCATCCGTGTTCGGCGTCCGCCCCACAGCTAAAAGCAGGTGCGACCCCGTCACTTTTTGGTCGCCTGACTTCGTTTCCAGCGTCAGCGTCACGCCCGCGTCCGAGTGTTCCGCTTTTGTCGCCTTTGCTTCGGTGAGAATCGTGATGCCGTCTTCGGCCAGAAACTTGGTAATTTCTTCCGCGACATCTGAGTCTTCTCGCTCCATCAGCCGGGCCGATTGGTCAATAATCGTCACCTCACTGCCGAACCTGCGGAACATCTGCCCAAACTCCAGCGCAATGTAGCTGCCGCCTAAAATGACCAGATGCTCCGGCACTGCGCCCAGCTCCATGACGGAAGTAGAGTCCAGAAACTCAATCTGGTCCAGCCCCTCAATCCTCGGCACGGTGGGTCTGGCCCCAGCATTGATGAAAATTTGCGCCGCCGTCAGCGTCCGCGTGCCGCCGCCCCGGAGCGCGACTTCGACGCTCTTTGGCCCGGTAAACTTCGCTTCGCCGTAGATCAAGTCAACCCCATCGGCGTCTTCTAACTTTTCCTGTACGCCTTCCCGAAACTCATCCACAATGTCCCGCTTGCGCTGCCGAACTTTCGTTAGGTCCACGCTGACCGGCCCGGTGTGTACGCCGAAATCCGCGCCGCGCCGCGCCAGGTACGCCACCCGCGCACTGGCAATCATGGTTTTTGTCGGCGTACAGCCCCGGTTGACGCACGTTCCGCCGACCACGTCCCGCTCAATCACTGCGACGTGCTGCCCCGCTTTTGCCAGCGCCCGTGCCAGCGGGTCTCCCGCCTGCCCGACCCCAATAATGACTGCATCGTAAGTATCTTCTGCCATTGTTTTGTTTCCTTCATCTCTGCGGGTACAAATGCCTCACGAGGCTTATTCCATGAAATATACCGTTGACGGTGTCGGCTTGAACCTTTTTGAGACGGGAAGCGGCGAGCAGACGCTGTTTTTCCTGCATTATTTCGGCGGCTCGTCCCGCACCTGGCAGCCCGTCCTAGAACAACTAGCTGCCGATTATCGCTGCTTCGCTTTAGATTTGCGCGGGTGGGGGGACTCGGACGCCGTGCCGCCCGGTGCCTGCCGCGTGGAAGACATGGCCGAAGATGCCCGACAAATCATCGCCGCGCTTGGCCTCACCCGCTACACGCTGGTCGGGCATTCGATGGGCGGCAAAGTGGCCCAAGTCCTTGCCGCCGACCCGCCGCCCGGTTTAGAACAGCTTCTGCTGGTCGCGCCCTCGCCGCTGTCCCCGGAGCCGATGTCCGAAGACGACCGAGCGGCAATGCGGGCCGCTTATGGCAGTGAAGCCGCCTCACGCGCGACACTCACAAAGATTGCCTGCCTGCCGCTGTCGCCGGAAATTGAAGCCGCCGTAGCTGCCGACAACCTCCGGGCGTCCCGCGCCGCCTGGGAAGCCTGGGCCGACCTCGGCAGCAAGCAGGACTTGTCCGCGCTTGCGCCGCGCATTCTAGTCCCAACTCATGTTCTCTCCGGCACCGGCGACGCCGTCCTAACGCCCGCCGCATTGCAGCAGGAAGTTGTCGCCCGCATTCCCGGCGCGACGCTCACCACCGTTCCCGACGCCGGCCATCTGCTGCCGCTAGAAGACCCGAACACCGTAGCGAAGTGGATTAAAGAGAGCCTTTCCACACCCAGCAGCTAATGGGAACTTATGGCATGAATAAACCAAAGGCCTTGCCAGAACGGGCCGATGACAGCAAGGCCCAGACCTGCCATACCTAACGGCGACCGCCGCCCTACTATTCCAAGAATAAATCCAAAGAGAAACAGGAGGCAAAGCGGCACCGGCAGGAGAAACGCCGATACAAACTCCACGTTGTCGGCGGTATTGAACTCCACGTTCGGGGTGCGCGGAAACTTGTCAGCAAATGTAAGAAACAGCAGGTACAAAAGCGCAATTACCGACTCCATCAGGGAAGCGATGAACGATCCTACACCGACCCATTTCGCGATTTCCCTGTTTTGGGTTTCTTTGCTTTGGGCTTCATCTTCTGTTGCCATTCAGGTGTCTCCTTACAGATCAACCCCCGTCCCAATCGCCGCCGAGTGCCGCGCCGCCGCCGCGAGGCGTACACTCGCCGCGCCGTCTTCGCCGGTGACAAGCAGCTTGTGGGCGGGGTCTCGCACTGCCGCCGCGAAGTCCGCCATTGCGTCCTGAACTGCCTTTAAATAAACCGGCGTCGGCCCGCCGAGCGACTGATGCGCGTGAACGCGATGCGACACAAAGAAGTCCTTGCCGCTGCCGCGCACAGTCCGACCCGGCGTCGGAAAATCGCCGTCGTCCACAGCTTCCACAGGCAGCACAGATTGAAGACCCGCCAGGCCGTCTTCGTTCACAATGGCGTTCATCGTCAGCGACGTTGGTATCCAGCCGTTCAGCGTCACATGGCCGCGCTCAAACGCAAAATGCGCGGTCTGCTTTTCCAATGCGCCAGGCCGGTTGAACGCATGGTAAAACGATGCTTCCACGCCGTTCGCATACGTCACCAGTGCCTGCACCCGGTCTTCTTTTCTCGTGCCGTCGCTGCGTACCCATGTCCGGCCCAGCACATTCCGCGCCGGTGCGCCGGCAATCGCGCCGATAATGTCAAAGAAATGGACGCCGTGTTCCACAAAGATGCCGCCGGACGCAATAGGGTCCCAGAACCAGTGGTCGTCGCCGAGGCCCTCATCCGAGGCATAGTTCTCAAAGCCAATATGCGTCAGCGGCCCCAGCCAGCCGTTTCGGGCAATCGCCAGCACCGTTTGATACAGCGGGTCATAGCGCATCACAAAATTGACGCCGACTCTTTTGCCTGCTTCTGCGCCCGCAGATAAAATGGCCTGGGCATCGGCGGCGCTTGTCGCCAGCGGTTTTTCCACAAAAACATGCTTGCCGGCCTGCAAAGATGCAATCGCCATTTCCGCATGACGGTCCGGCGGCGTCACAATATGCACGGCTTCCACGTCCGGGTTGCCCAGCATTTCGCGCCAGTCGGTGTAGGTATGGGGAACGCCGTATTGCGCCGCCGTCGCCGCCAGCGCTTCCGGGTCACGCCCGGCAAAGGCGACCACCTGCGCGACGCCCGCGTCGTGGTACGCGCCGGTGCAGAACGCGCCGAACCCGCGCGGCCCAATTAGGCCGAGGGAAAGGGGAGGGGAGTTAGGATGGGTCATAGGGCCTTATACCCAGCAGAAGCAGGCCCGGCATTCAGTCCCATCGGGACATTCTGCACGTCTAAAGCCCGGCACTTCCCGTGCCGGGTTCTGCGGTGCCGGGTTCCGCGGCCCCATGCCCCAGCACCGGAGAATTGTCCGTGTCGCTGATGAGCTGCTCCGCGCGAAACGCCTCATCGCTGCCGGGGTCAATTTCCGTGACTTTCTGCCAGTAGGAGCGGGCCTGAGTCAGATTGCCGGAAGTTTGCGCCGCCTGGGCGAGGTCCATGCAGTGGCGCACGGCAACAGTCCGCGCCTGCGTTCCCGCCGCGCCGGTGGGGTCGGCCTGGGCCGCTTTTTCCCAGGCATCCAATGCGCCCGCCGTGTCGCCGGCCTGCCAGCGAAGATTGCCGAGATTGTTTGCGGCGTCGGCGTTATGGCTGTCCAAGTTCACGGCATTCTGGTACGCATCCGCCGCCGCCGCGTAGTTGTTGGCATGAACCGCCGCTTCGCCCTGCCCGGCATACGCCTGGGACTGGCCGGTCTGCGCGGAATGCGCCTCCGACGAGTTGGGCGGCGCGGCAGACGCCGCTTGGGCGTAGTCACGGGCGGCATCGGCGTAATCTTTTTGATGGAGCGCCGCCGCGCCCTGACCCACAAGCTGCACCGCCGCCGTCCGCTGCCGGTGCGTTTGAAGCGAAGCCAAGACTGTTTCAATACCCCAGCCGATTAAAGCCAGCAGCGCCAGCAGGCCCAGCAGCGGCAGGGCAAAGCGGAGCGCCCGCCCGGCGCCGGAAGGCTGCCCGGCTGTCGGCGAGGACTGCGGAACCGTCAGCGCCTGAGTCGGCTCCAAAGCGCCATGAGACCGCGCCGCGCCGGAAACCGGCATCCCGGAAATCTCCGGCGGGGTCGTTCCCGTGTCTAAAGTCAGCGACGGCCCCGGCAGAAACGACAAGGAAGGCGAGGCGGCGGACGGGGCGATGGGCGCTTGGGCGGACAGCGAGAACTTTTCCGCCCGCAGGTCGGCGGCCATCATGGCGGCATTTTGATAGCGCAGGGAAGGGTCTTTGGACAGCGCCCGCTGCAAAATCTGCTGCAAGGGGCCGGGAACACCGGACGGCATAGCCGGCTGCATGTTCATAATGTTATAGGTGATGGTGATAACGCTGTCGCCGGTGAACGGCTTGCGCCCCGCCAGCATCTCGTACAGCGTGATTCCCAGGGAAAAGAGGTCGGTCCGGTGGTCAACCGTGTGCGAAGCGACCTGCTCCGGGGACATATACGACGGCGTCCCAAATACCTGACCCTGCGACGTAATGCTTGGCTCGGCGGTGATCCGCGCAATCCCGAAGTCGGTCAGCTTGACAATGCCGCCCGGAAGAATATGCACATTGTCCGGCTTGATGTCCCGATGCACGACTCCGCGTGAGTGAGCGTATGCTAAGGCGTCGCAAAGCTGAAGCGCAATCTCGATAGTCTCTTTGAGCGGCAGCGCCCCCTGCATTTGCAGAATGTCGCGCAGGCTCTGACCTTCCAGATACTCCATGACCAGAAAATGCCGATCATTCTCCTGCCCGACATCGTGAATGGTCACAATGCCGGGGTGCGAGAGCGTCCCCGCCGCTTTGGCCTCCCGGTAAAACCGCTCAATCCGCTCCCGCTTCTGCGCCCCGGCCAGATGCGGCGGCAGCTGCAGCTCTTTGACGGCGACGCGCCGTGCCATTGTCGGATCAATCGCCTCGTAAACGATGTCGTTTGAGCGGGCGATCTCCCGAACAATCCGGTACTTGCCGAGAACAGTATTAGAGGAAACGGCCACGACTCGGTTCTCCTAAAGCGTCTACTTGCGCCGCCCCCAGCGGGACGATTTTTCTTCTTTCGGGGCCGCTTCGCCCGACTGCGGCTCGGACTGTGCCGCCGAGGCGTCATACGGCAGCAGGGCGCGAATGGAAAGCACCAGCGCGGTGATGTTGTCGCGCCCGCCGCGCTCGTTGGCCGTCTCCACCAGCAGCATCGCCGCCGATGACGGGCTGTGGTCCTGCACGATCATCTGGATTTCCGACGGTTCCACATGGCCGGTCAGGCCGTCGGAGCAAAGCACAAACGTGTCCCCGGCCTGAAGGTCCTGCGTGAAAATGTCCGGCTCTACCGATGCCGCCGTGCCGACCGACCGGGTGATGATGTTGCGGAACGGAGACACCTGCGCTTCCGCCAGGGTCATCGTGCCGAGACGCACCTGCTCGGCAACCCACGAATGATCGTCGGTCACCTGCGTGATGCTGCCGCCGCGCAGCAGGTACGCCCGGCTGTCGCCCACCTGCGCGATCATCAGCGTGTCCTCGCACAGCACCGCCGCCGTCAGCGTCGTCCCCATTCCCTGCCGGTCGGGAATGGCTTGAGCCGTGTCGTAAATCAAGCCGTTCGCTTCGGCAACCGCCCGGCGCAGCGACGCTTCCTTGTCCGGCGACGGGTCTGCATAGTAGACTGAAAGCACGGTTTTTAAGGCCAGCTCGCAGGCAATCTGCCCGGCGGAGTGGCCGCCCATGCCGTCAGCAACGGCGTAGAAGCTGCCTTTGCCGGCCAGCACGGCCGGGTCTTCCGGCTCAAAGAAGTCGAACTTGTCTTCGTTGTTGTCACGCACGCGGCCAAGATCAGTCTTCGCACCCATCTTCACCGACGCGAGAACGCGCGGCTGACGCCCGACTTCCGCCCAGCCTTCACTTAGCTCGTCCCGGTTCAGCCGCGCGGTTTTTTCTACTCCGGCGTCTGTCATGGCCTCTTGCATTATGATTTACCCTTCCGCGTGTTCGGGAGCGCCGTCAGCGTTCGTGTCTTCTGCCTTCGCTGAAACTTCCGGTTCAGCTTCTGTGACTTCTTCAGCTTCTGTGACTTCTTCTTGAGCGGCAGACATTGTTTCCACCCGCTCAAAACGCAGCGCCGTGCCGCCAATGAGTATCTCGTCGCCGCTGTCCAGTGTAAACGGCGTGTTGATCGGGATGCGCTCGCCGTTCAGCAGCGTGCCGTTCGTGCTGCCGATGTCCGTAAGAATAAACACATCATCATTGGCAGAAATCTGAGCGTGAGAGCCGGACACATACAAGTCACCGGAGATGATTACCATATTCTCCGGCCTGCGTCCAAACGTCGTCAGCCCCGGCGCGAGCGGATACACCGCCGTCGCTCCTTCGCGAATGTCCACAACCTGAGCGCGGACATCTGCGGACGCAGCCTCAGCCGGCGCGGCTGAGGGGGGCGCGGGCGCGTCTGCCTCAGCTGGCTCCGGCGCGGGCAGATGCAGGGTGAAATAAACACTGCCGAAGCGCAGGCTGTCGCCGCTCATCACAGCACGCGGCACTTGCGGCGTCAGCGTTTCCTCGTTGACCCGCGTGCCGTTCGTGCTGCCTAAATCTTCCACCGACACCGCGCCGTCATCCGCCACTTCCAGACGCGCATGACTGCGCGACACGGTTTTATCGGGAACCAGCACGTCGCCGCCTTCGCGTCCGACCGAGTTGCTGCCGGGCAGCAGTGGATGCGTTTTGCCCTCCCGGTCTTCCAGCCACGGGTGTTTCACCGCGCCTAGCGGCTCCGCCTCGAAAGTCGCATTCGGGTTCAGCCCGGCAAGCGCATAGCCGCATTCCGGGCAGTAGGTGTCGGAAATGGACGTGCGGCCAAGCAGTACCGGACACTGATTTTCCGCCCCCATCGGGCAGCGCCCCGCTTGAACTAAACCGGGCGCGGCGGAAGCGGCTGCCGGGTGCGAGTCAAATGTCTCGCCCCACGCCGCCTGGTCATACTCCGCCCGCCGTGCCGGGGTAGACAAAACTTCGTAGGCTTCCCGCAGGTCGGCAAACATGGCAGCATTGTCGATATGCTCCTGCACCAGCCGCCGGTACGCCTGCCGTATCTCTTCCAAGCTGCACCCAATCGGCACTTCCAGCATCGCGTAGTAGTTTTTCAATAGCAAATCTCAAGCAAATCGCAAGCGAATCTAAATTTGATCTGTGCCAAAGGCCAGCACTAACGCTACTGCCTGCGCGTCCGCGCCCATTCGGTCACGCAGCGCATTCCAGATTAAGTCCTGCTTGTCGCGCTCGCTGAGGCCGTCAAAGCGGTCCGAAACAAGACGGGCATAGACTTGGCCCCCCTCGCCCTCGTCTGTTCGAATGGCGGCGTTTGGGCCAAATGCTTCTTGCAATGCCTCGCGCACGTTTGCGCTGGCTTGCTTATAGTCAAATGAGAGAGCCGGCATAATTTATCCTCACGCAATTTTGGGTGAAACCCAGTTGACAACGTCCTGAACATCAGAAATAAATTGTTGGGCATCGGAGCGAGCGACAAGGTCAGTTTCATATCGCCAAGAGGAACGCCACTGCGCGACCCGCGCCCACAGTTTTGCGTCATACGCTGGGTACTGCGGCAGGTTTGTGAGCTGAAGCAGATATTGAATTTTGTGGCCTGCCGCCGTTCGTGCGATTTGATCTACGGGTTCTTTGCCTTGCTGCTGCCGCTGCCGATTGAGCGCCTCTACTGCCGCCGCCAAAGTTTGCGCGTTTCTTTGCTGGATAAAATACGCTTTGACCAAGCATTCCACAGCATATCCGGCTAAGTACATGGCTCCGCGCAAGTGGCGGGAACCTGCGTCCGAACGCTGCGGGTCAAGTGTGGGAACTTCCAAAAGTTCTTTGGCATCTTCCAGTCGTCGGCCCGCGCTGTGTTTGTAATCTTGAACCGTATCACGAAAAGGCATAACGCCAACCTGAGCCTCCTACCGGGTCTTACCCTGGTCCAAAGTGTAAATGGTCCCCATCAGCGTTTTTTCGACCGAGCCGCCGCCCTGAATCTCCTGCATGGCCTGGGTGATCTGCTGGGCCTGGGCCAGCTTGCCCTGGTCCAGCATCAGCGTCTTGGTTCGGTTCAAATCCTGCATGACCTGGGTTCGGTCAAGCTGCTGCGTCTTCATGCCCATGACGGTTTTGTCCAAAGACCGAGCCGCGCGGGCGACTTCAATCTCAGACTGAACACGCGGGTCTTTTCCCGAACCGATTTTCAGCGCGTCTGCTGTGAACTCCATCAGCGCGTCCGCCGTAATCTTCTCCTGCCGACCCGTGAGCGCATCATCATACAAAAGCTCCGCCACTGCCAGGCGGTAGGTTCCTGACGGGCGGGGCGTCATTTCCAGCTCCCACAGCGACGACACTCCCGTATCCGCTTCCACGTCAATCAGCGTCGCTTCCGCGCTGCGCGGTCCCAGCACCGGCTGCTGGCCGTAGACCTGACGCACGGAAACGCCTCTCGGCAGCAGGAGGCGCAGGCGCAGGTTGCGGGCGGTAATTTTCATCAGGGTGTCGAGTTCGCGCCGGAACACTTCGGGGATCAGCTCAGGCCGGGCAATATAGTAATAGTTGCCGCCGGAGCGCCGGGCAATGCCCGCCATCAGCTCTTCGTTGTAGTCCGGCCCGAAGCCAAGCGCCGTGACCGTGATCCCGCGCCCCTTCTGCTCGGCCACCTGCCCGACAATGGACTGAAAGTCGCGCGGCCCGGCGGTCGGCTCGCCATCGGTCAGCAGCAGCACCCGGTTCAATGTGTTGGCGGTCTTGACCGACGCCACCTGCTGACACGCCGTCATCAAGCCTTCATACAAGTTAGTCGTGTTGCCGGTATAAATACGATTGATATAGTCTTTGACCAGCGCTTTGTTAGCAACCCGCCGCGCGGGCATGATGACGTCCGCATTTTCCTCAAACGTGATGACGCTCAAAATGTCGTCGGGTTCTAAAAGATCAACCACATACGCGCAGGCCCGCTTGGCATAATCCAGCGGCTCGCCTTCCATTGAACCCGAACGGTCAATCACCAGCGAAATGTTCAGCGGCGAGCGCACCCCGCCCATGCCGCCGTGTCCGGCCCGGATGTCAAACAGGAAATGCTCCCGCACCAAGTCCGACACCGGCCCGTAAGCATTGCCGGCAATCGCCGAAAGAGTCAAGGCACGGGGCGGCGACGCCGCCGGAGTCAGGCTCAGGCGTGTCCGATCCGGGTCGCCGCTCATGCGCGTCTTGTCGGGGTCGGCAGCGCTCATGCGGGTCCGGTTCGGGTCTTCCGCCGGCGGCTCCGTATTCAGGCGCGTGCGATCCGGGTCAATGCCGCCGCTGTCAAGTATTCGTGTTTTATCCGGGTCAGCCATAGATGCAGTTATTATAACAAAAGTCAAGAGTAATGTCTAGGGGCAACCCCTCCCGTCAAACAAGTTTGCCACCCTCCCCTGTTAGGGAAGGGCTTATTTGCAAAATTGGCCTCTGCCCCTGGACGAAAGGCACAGGCTATATTTGTTCGGGATGCCCTCCGCTAACAGGGGAGGGGTTCTCACTTTCTTACCCCCGCAGCACTGTCTTTGCCGCACTGGCGGCAGAATGCCTCTGCCCGGCGCTGTCCGCCTGTGTTTCAAGCACCGGCTCGCCCGACGACGGCCAGCGGCGGGCCAGCACTTCATGCAGCGCGAGGCACGCAACCAGCCACGGCACACCGGCCACCCAGCCCGCGAGAACGTCCGTTGGATAATGCACTCCCACATACACCCGCGACACCCCAATTGCTACCACAATCAGCACGGTCAAAATCCGCACGGCCAGCCGCACCCAGAAGTTTTGGAACAAGTGCATCAAAAAGTAGCCGAGCAGGCCGTACACGACCATTGCAATCAGCGAATGGCCTGACGGAAACGAAAAACCCGACTCGTGTAAGAGCGGCGCAAAAAAAGAAGGTCGAGGCCGCTTGATGAAGAGCTTGACGCCCTGGATAATGATCCCGGCACCGATGATCGCGATCGGCATGGTCCAGGCCGCGCCCCGAACTTTGCGCCAGAAGATGCCGACAATCGCTGACACCAGCGCGACACTCGCAATGACCGGCGGCGAACCCATGTGTGCCAGCACGGTTGCCGCCTGCGTCAGAAACGGCGTCCGATGCTGGTACATAAAATACAAAATGCCGCGGTCAAACGGCGTTACCTGCTTGCCATGATCCTGTACAAAGTCAAACAAGCGGGCAAAAATCAACGTAAATACGATGCTGCAAAGAATGCCAAGCGCTAGGTGACGCGACGCGATCTGTGGCGCGGTCTGCGTGGCATTAGCTCGGCTCACAGCTCGGCTGGCGTTCTCAATCACTTTCATAGTGAAGAGTTGTACCCAAATTCTGCGGAACGTGCTTGCACGTTCCGGTGTTTATGGAGTATACTGCGGAGTTAAACTCCCAAGATTGGCTGACTTTACCGGCCCGCCGCTGGGTGTTCCCACGGCATAGAAAGAAGCGCACATGAAATCCGGAATCCATCCCAACTACCACGAGGCAACTATCACTTGCGGCTCGTGCGGCCATGTCTACCAGACCAAGTCCACCGGCGGCGAGAAGCTGACCACCGAAATCTGCGGCAACTGCCACCCGTTCTACACCGGCAAGCAGAAGATGCTCGACAGCGCAGGCCGCGTGGACAAGTTCCTGTCCAAGTACGGCATGAAGAAATAACACAGCCGATGCGGCCATTCTGGGCGCAGCAAGCAGCGCCCCTACGGCAGAAACGGTAGGGGCGCTGCTTGCTGCGCCCTCTTGCCATGGCGCCCTCTTGCCATGGCGCCCTCTTGCCGTGCTGCGCCCTCTTGCCATGCTGCGCCCTTGTTCCTGTTTCGCCGAGAGAAGCACTTATGCCCCAGCCCCCCATAGACGAACGCACCCAGTATGGCGGCCAAGCCGTGGTCGAAGGCGTGATGATGCGCTCGCCGCGCTACTTTGCCATCGCCTGCCGCCGCCTGTCCGACGGCGAGATTGTGGTCAAGCTGGAGCCGGTGGAAAAGCATGTCGGCGCGTTCCAGTGGCTCAACAAGCCGTTCCTGCGCGGCTCTTTGGCCCTGGTGGATGCGATGGCGCTCGGCATCAAAGCCTTGACTTACGCCGCCAACGTCCAGTCAACCGACCAGTTCGCGCAGTCGGAAGCGCCTGCCGCTGCCGCCGTCAGTGTCGCAATGGGCGAAGGCTTTCCTGAAAAGCAGGCGTCGCCCGACGGTACCATCAACGGCATTGCCATCGGCGCGACCACGGTGCTGTCTTTGGCCCTCGGCTTCGGCCTGTTCTGGGTGCTGCCTGCGCTTGCCACCGACAAGTTTTTGCCCGTGCATGGGCGGTTGGTGTCGAACCTTGCCGAAGGCGGCATTCGGCTTGCTATTTTCTTTCTCTATATCGCCGCCATTTCGCAGATGGCCCATATCCAGCGCGTCTTCCAGTACCACGGGGCTGAACACAAAGCCATCAATACTTTGGAGCGCGGCGCGGCCATGACTGTTGAAAACGCCCGCGAGTCCAGCCGCATCCACCCGCGCTGTGGCACGAACTTCATTTTTATTGTGCTGCTTACGTCCATTGTCGTCTTCTCCATCATCCCGCGCCATCCGTTCTCGGAAGGCATCGGCCCCGTCTTAGAAACTGTCCTGCTGCGGCTCCTGCTCCTGCCGATAGTCGCCGGCGTCGCGTATGAAATCTTAAAATGGGCCGGCGCAAACCGTGACAAAGCCTGGGCGCAGGCGCTGATCGCCCCCGGTCTTTGGACCCAGTATTTGACCACGCGCGTCCCCGATGATAGTCAGCTTGAAGTCGCCATCGCGTCTTTAGATGCCGTTTGGAGGGAAGAACACGACGGTGCGAGTCTGTTTCCGGCAGGCAGGCCCGGCGAAGAGCCGGAGCCGGTGATCGCGTAACTAGTCCACACGGGGCTGAACCCCCGTGCTTTGAAGAGCAATTCCCCGCCTCCGCGGGCATAGGAATCGCTCGCAGAAACGAGTCTTCGCCCGCGCAGGCGGGAGTTTGCACTTTTGAAGCATGGGGGTTCAGCCCCGTGTGGCAAAGCCGACGCCCCGTAGGTCACGATCATGGCAGCCTACCCGCACGAAGAAACGCCGCTGACGGAACACGAAAAAGCAGCATACCGTTATCTGCTTTTCTGCGCCATGATCTGTATCCGGTCGTGTTGCTCCTCGGTTGAGACCCGGAGCCCAGTGAAACTTTGGCGGCAGTATCAATACAGCCGGATTGCAGGCTCTTTGGCGAACTGGCTGCACAACTTGGGGCGCTACTCAATGGGAGATTTTCGCGGCTTCAGCATGGAGCGTTTTTGGCAGGACTACGAAAGGCAGCGCCAGCGGTTCCCGCAATCTGGCCCGTACAGCTTCCCAGATTTTCGTGGGATGTACGATGAACACTTGGCGCGACTGAAAAAAGAACAAAAGAGCGCTTAGCGCATCGCGAAAGAAACGAAAAATGTTTGAGAAATTAGCCGAAGTCGAAGAACTGTACCAAGAATTAGAACGCCGCATGGCCGACCCCGATTTAGTGGGCGACATGGACGAGTACCGGCGGGTGCATAAGCAGTACAGCGACCTGACCGATATTGTCGCCAAGTACCGGGCGCATAAAGAAGTCCTGCGCCAGCTTGCCGAAACCGAGGACATGCTGCGCGGCTCACTCGATGACGACCTGCGCGATTTGGCCCAAATGGAGTTTGACGATCTTAAATCTCAGCGGGCGGCTTTGGAGCAGGACCTGAAAGTCATGCTGCTGCCGAAAGACCCCAACGATGAAAAAGATGTCATATTGGAAGTGCGCGGCGCGGAAGGCGGCGACGAAGCCGCGCTCTTTGCCGGTGAACTGCTGCGAATGTACCTGCGCTACGCCGAAAAGCGGGGCTGGAAAGTCGATCTCATCAACTCGTCGGAAACCGGCAACGGCGGCTACAAAGAAGCCGTTGTCGAAATCCACGGCGAAGGCGCGTACTCGGCCCTGAAGTTTGAGTCGGGGGTACATAGAGTCCAGCGCGTCCCTGCCACCGAGGCCAGCGGGCGGCTGCATACCAGCAGCGCGACAGTCATTGTGATGCCGGAAGCCGAAGACGTCGAAATCGAGATCAACGAAGAAAAAGACATCGAAAAGCAGTACACGCTGTCCCAGGGCGCAGGCGGCCAGAACGTCCAAAAGAACATGACCGCCGTGCGTCTCATCCACAAGCCGACCGGCATTGTCGTGGCCTGCCAGGACCAGCGCTCCCAGTTGCAGAACTACGAGAAGGCTATTCGCGTTTTAAAAGCCCGTTTGTACGACATTGAAATGCAGAAGCAGAACGACAGTGCGGGCGGCACGCGCAAAAGCTTAATCGGCACGGGAGGCCGCGAGTCCAAAATCCGCACCTACAACTTCCCGCAGGATCGCCTCACCGACCACCGCATCGGCCTGACTGTCCATAACCTGCCGACTATTTTAAGCGGCGAAATCCAGCATATCATTGACACATTGGTCAGCGCCGACCAAGCCGAAAAGCTCAAGCAGGAAGTCGAAGCCTAGCCTTTCGCGAAGTAGGGGCAGGGCTTGCCCCTGCCCTTCTTAGGCGGAAAGTTCTCGCATGTCCGTCACCGGTAATCCTCAAACACGTCGTCAATGTTCGTGTCAAGGAAAGCATTCATGTCAACGCCAGGAAACAAGTGCTTGGCAAATCCGGCCTTGACCCCGCTCTTTCGGGCCGTCAATTTAGCGAACTCCGCCGGCGACAGCACGACCGCCACCGGCTGACCGGCGCTTGACACCACAACAGGCCCATTCGCCGCTTCGGCCCAAAGCCTGCCGGTATTGTTCCGTGCTTCCGTGGCACTTATTGTTGTCATCTTCGGCCTCCGGCATGGATTGTACCTCAATAAGCTGTCTGTGACTGACGCGGTGACCTGAACCGAATGCTGCAACTGCCACCAGGAGAAATGCCATGACACAAATGAACAAGCACACTCCCGTAAACCCAAATGCGACGCCGGAAGCGCGGGCGCTTTTGGAGCGCATTTATCAGATGTCCGGGCATTCGCTCTGGGCGGGGCAGCACAACACGCCAGCCCAGATGTCCGAGTACAGCGACCAGGCAGCGGAGATCACCGGCAAGTACCCGATGCTCTGGGGGCAGGACTTCGGGTTCCATGCCGATGACATGGACGGGATTGTTTTCCGGCAGGGCGTCATGGACGAAGCTAAAAATCAGCACGCCGCCGGGTCGGTCATCACGCTGATGTGGCACACGGTCCGCCCGACCGAAGAGGAACCCGGCACGTTCAAAGACAATGTCTGCGGCAAAGTTGCGGATGACGAATGGCGGGACCTGCTGACGCCTGGCACGGAGACTTACGCACGCTGGGAGCGCCAGGCTGATGTCATTGCCGGATTTTTGGCCCAGCTTAAAGACTCCCACATTCCCGTGCTGTGGCGGCCTTACCACGAAATGAACGGGGACTGGTTCTGGTGGGGCAAGCGCGGCGGCCCGGACGGCTATGCCGCGCTGTACAAGCAGATGTACGAGCGCTTTGTTCATGTCCATCATCTGGACAATCTCCTGTGGGTCTGGAACGCCAACGCGCCCGCACCGCATATCTTATCTTATCCCGAATGCTACCCCGGCCATGACTTTGTGGATGTTCTGGCAACCGATGTGTACCGGGGCGAGTTCTCACAAAGCCACTACGACGACTTAGTGACGCTGGCAGATGGCAGGCCGGTTGCTTTAGGCGAAGTCGGTCACTTGCCGGCTCCAGCGATTTTAGACGCGCAGCCGCTGTGGGCCTGGTTCATGGTCTGGACCAACCATTTGACGAATGCCAACACGCCGGAATCCGTGCGCGAGATTTACAATGACCCCCGCGTGCTGACCCGCCCATGACTGTCGCTGACGCCCTCGCTTTCGCAAGCAGCCAACTCACAGACGCCGACATCGAAACGCCGCGCTTTGACGCGCAGCTGCTTCTCGCGTGGACGCTGAAGGTGCGGCGGGAAGACTTGGCGCGGGAGCCGGAGCGAACGCTGACGGCGCGTGAGCAGGTGATCTTTGAGAAGGCGGTCAGCCTGCGGGCTTTGCGCCGCCCGCTGCCCTATATCACCGGCGAAGCCTGGTTTTACGGGCGGGCGTTTAAAATTAACCGGGCCGTGCTGATCCCGCGCCCGGAAACGGAACTATTAGTTGAGATGGCACTGAAAGCCTGCCGTAGTATAGAAAACCCAAAGATGGCCGACATCGGCACGGGCAGCGGATGTTTGGCCGTGACATTGGCCTGCGAGCGGCCCGACGCACAGGTTTGGGCGACGGATTTATCGGCGGACGCATTGAAAGAAGCCCGCAAAAATGTCGTGCGCTACGGCCTCTTGGACCGCGTCTCGCTGCGGCAGGGCGATCTGCTTGGCCCGCTGCCGGGCGGCCTGCGCTTTGATGCAGTTGTCTCAAACCCGCCGTATGTGACCGAAGCGGAGCTGCCGGATTTGCAGCCGGAAGTGCGCGAATACGAGCCGCGCCTCGCCCTATCCGGCCTCGGCGATGCGGCAGGCTCAGACGGAACCGGCCTGCACCGGCGCATTCTGGCGGAAGCGCGGCCCTTCTTGAAACCCGGCGGATGGGTGCTGCTGGAAGTCGGTTTCGGGCAGGCGGAGCGTGTCGCGGGCGCGGCGCAGGAGCTTGGCTACCTCAGCGTCACGGTGAGTGCCGATTTTTCAGGAATTGGACGGGTGGTAAGCGCATGTCTCTCCGAATACTGCTCTTGATGACCTTCCTTTGCTTGCTGACCGGCTGCTCGGCGCGTGATCCGGTGACACAAACGCCGGTGTTCCATGTCGGGACACCGACCAACCGCTCGTCGGTCAACTCCTGGGAATTGTCCGAGCCGGTTCCGCAGCCCGGCATGTATCGCGGCAAAGAGATTCACCTCACGCCGATGGCCTCCCAGCGCGGCTTTGAGCCGGATGACCCGGTCGCCGAAGCGGTCTTGAATGCCTTAAATGAAGACGGCAGCATTTCTACCCAGTACCTGTCGGCGCGGGCTGAAAACGGCGTCGTGATTCTGACCGGCAGCGTCACAACCGCGGCCCAAAAGTCCCGTGCCGCGCAGATTGCCCGCGCCGTGCCGGGCGTCAGACGCCTGGATAATCGGGTAGTAGTAATTGTGCCGCGCTGAAGTGCCGGGTGCAGGAATGCTGTAGGTATGAAACCCACGGCCTATCCCTAGACTGATCTCACCGATGACTGAACTCCTCAAAATCAACCCCAACGCACCGGAGCCGGACGTTCTCGCCCATGCCGGGGCCATCCTGCGCGCGGGCGGGCTGGTCGCCTATCCGACGGAAACGGTTTATGGCCTGGCGGCGAGTGCCTTTAACTCGCAAAGCATCACGAAGGTTTTTGACGCCAAAGGCCGCCCGCATGGTCAGCCGCTCCCGGTACAGATTGCCGGCATCGCCGAAGTGGAGACACTGGCGCGTGATATTCCGCCTGCCGCCCACAAGCTGATTGCCGATTTCTTTCCCGGCCCCCTGACACTGGTATTTTGGCGTCAGCCGGGCGTTTCGCTGCTGATTACCGGCGGCGGGGAGACCGTCGGCCTGCGAATGCCGGACCACCCAGTCGCTTTGGGCGTCCTGCGGGCGTTTGGCGGCCCGCTGGTCTGCCCGTCGGCGAACCTCACCGGACGCCGCGCGGCAATGTCGGCGTCCGACGTGCTGGAAGATTTGGACGGCAGGATTGACTTGGTGCTGGACGGCGGCCCGACTACCAGCCGCACCCCCAGTACGGTTTTAGACATCACAAGTGAGCCGGCCCGACTCATTCGTGAAGGCAAAATCAGCCGTGCCGAATTGGAAGCATATTTGGGAATTGCGCCTTGATTTGTAGGGGCGAACCTTGTGTTCGCCCTTCTTGTGTTCGCCCTTCTTGTGTTCGCCCTTCTTGTGTTCG
>CAXTER010000008.1:0-37306 GCA_964243345.1 uncultured Armatimonadales bacterium | reverse complement strand
CGCCCTTCTTGTGTTCGCCCTTCTTGTGTTCGCCCTTCTTGTGTTCGCCCTTCTTGTGTTCGCCCTTCTTTGTGTTCCACATCATCAAGAGGGCGAAGACAAGCTTCGCCCCTACGATATGTCCTGTTGCCGGGTACAATCTTTGGGTGTCTACTTTCTTTCGCATCCTCTCCTTTTTGCGCCCGTACAAGCTGACGCTTCTTCTCGGCTTCACCTGCCTGCTTGGCTCGGTTGTTTTAGAACTTTCCCCGCCGCTGGTCTGGAAAGTCATTGTGGATGAAGTCATTGTGCATCGAGATTTTGCCAAGCTCTGGCCGTGCGTCGTCGTGCTGACACTGATGCAGGGCGGTTCCACGTTTCTGTCGGCCATTCGGACCCGGCTTTTAGAATCGGTCGGCCAAAAGTTCGTGTATGACCTTCGCAACACGCTTTACGATAAACTGTCGCATCAGTCGCTGGCCTACTTCAACGAAGCCCGCACCGGAGACTTGATGAGCCGGGCGTCGTCGGACATTGACGCCGTCTCGGACGTTGTCATTCAAGGCACAGACTCAGTTGTCGCCAACTTCCTGCGGCTGTCGGGCGTGGCGATTATTTTCTGCTCGCTGAACTTGAAATTAGGTTTGGCAACCCTGCTGCCGATTTTGATTGTCGGTGTCCTCTTGAAGCTCTTTAATAAGCGCGTCAAAGGCATCTACAAAGGCGCACGGGCGAAATTGGGATTAGTCAACGCCAAATTGCAGGACAATCTTTCGGGAATCAGAGTTATCAAAGCGTTTGCCCGTGAGGACGCCGAGCAGCAGTCGTTCGAAGAGACCAATCAGCGTTATTTGCAGGAAAACTTAGATGCGATTAAGCTGCGGGCGTCGTTTTTCCCGTTTGTCCGCTGGATTGCGTCGTTCGGCAACACCATCACCATCGGCTACGGCGCATGGCTGATTTTGCACGGCCAGTTCACGGTCGGCGGCCTGATTGCCTACCGGGGCTACGGGCGCTACTTTTATGGTCCCATTGATGACTTGACCCAGATCAACGACACGGTCCAGCGCGGCACCGCCGCCGCCGACCGCATTTTCCAAGTTTTGGACGCGCCTATCTCCGTGACCGACGCGCCCGGTGCCATGCCGCTGCCGCGCATTGACGGCGAGATTGTTTTCGACCAAGTCTCGTTCCGCTACCGCGAAGGCACCCGGCCCGTGCTGGATCATCTGTCCCTGCGTATTCCTGCCGGGCAGACGGCAGCATTGGTCGGCGAATCGGGCGCAGGCAAAAGCACGATTTTCGCGTTAGTTTCCCGCTTCTGGGATCCCGACAGCGGCACAGTCTTTGTTGACGGCTTGCCCCTCACGGAAGTTACCCAGAACTCACTGCGCCGCCAAATTGCGTCAGTTCAGCAGGAGACGTTTTTGTTCGCGGCCTCCGTTGCCGAGAACATCCGCTATGCCCGGCCAGACGCATCGGACACTGAAGTCGAAAACGCCGCCCGCGCTGCGAACGCCCACAACTTCATTGCCGAGCTGCCGCAGGGCTACGAGACGCTTGTCGGCGAGCGCGGGGTCAAGCTGTCCGGCGGCCAGCGCCAGCGCATTTCCATCGCCCGCGCCTTTCTCGCCGACCCGCGCATTCTGCTTTTAGACGAAGCGACAAGCGCCGTCGAGCCTGAGTCGGAGCGCATCATTCAGGACGCCATTGAGCGCCTGATGCGTGGGCGCACGACCATTCTCGCCGCTCACCGCCTGTCCACCGTCCGAAACGCCGACATCATCTTTGTCTTCGCGTCCGGGGCACTGGTGGAGCAGGGAACCCATGCCGAACTCATGCGCGAAAATGGCCGCTACGCCCGCATGGTTCACCAGCAGCAGGGAGCGATGGAGCAGGGCGCGATGGAAGCGGCGCTGGATTAGAAGAAGCGATGGCGCAGGATGCGAAGCAAGGTACGATGGCATGAACGCCTTCGCTAGGGTTTTATTAGAGTGAGGGGCGCAGACGCCAAGCCGCCACCGGCGTGGCGGAAGAATAGGATTATCTGGACTCTTGTCCCGCGCCTTCCGGGTCTGCCTTCCAGGTAGCCAGTGCTGATACGAAGTAATCCGCTTGCGGATATACGAAGTAGTCAGAATGATACCAGTGCAGCAGGCGGGACCTTAGCGTCCGCGCCCCTCGCCCTAATAAAACCCTAGCGAAGGCGTTCACGCCATCGCCCCTTACGCCTTCATCCTACACCATCGTTTCTGACACGCATTTCTTGACACGAACTTTTATGAGCAACAAACTTTCTATCTGCATCCCCACCTACAACCGCGCCCGCTACCTGGCGGAAACGCTGGATAATGTCATCGCGCAGGCAACGGACGAAGTCGAGATTGTGGTCAGCGACAATGCCTCGCCCGACGACACAGCCGAGATCGTCAAGTCCCGGCAGGAGAAGTTCCCCCGGCTGACCTACTTCCGGCAGCCGGAAAACTTGGGCGCAGACCGGAATTATTTGCAGTCGGTCGCGCTGGCATCAGGTGAGTGGTGCTGGCTGCTGGGTGACGATGACCTGCTGGAACCCGGCGCGATTGCCTGCGTCTTAGAGCATCTGCACGGCCCGCGCCCACTGGATTTCCTGCTGCTGCTGGTCACGGTCTATGATGCCCGGATGCAGACGGTCTTAGAGCGCAGCGCGGACGTGCTGGAAATCACGCAGGATATCTACACAACCGACGTGCCGGGGTTTTTCACGCGGTTCTTCCAGGAGTCGTATCTTTCCATCTTTGTTGTCCGGCGCGACAAGTGGAACACGGTGGACGCCGAAAAGTATGTCGGCACGGGTTTGACCTACCTCGGCATCACTTACGAGTATTTAGAAGCAAACTCGCCCGTTCTGCTGATTGCTCGGCCACTGGTCAAGTACCGAAGCATGAACATTTCGTGGACGGCGAACACGCTGGAAATTGTCCTGCGCCATCAGCGCTTTGTCATGGACACTCTGCCCGCACGCTATGATGCCGTCAAGCCGGCGGCATACGCGATTTATGAGAAGCGGACGCCGGTAACGCTGAAAATGCTGTGCTTTTTGCGCTCCGAAGGCAGCTACGACCTGCCGCGCTACGGCAGCCTAGTCGCGCCATATTTTGCCGCCTCCCCACGCAGGCGTCTTGCCGCCCGGCTGATTGCGTCCGCCCCCATCGGCGTGATGCGAGTCGTGCGCCGTGTCTACAAGGCCGTCAAATACGCCCGCACCGGAAGAAACGATCATGGCAGGAGCGAGGCATGACACAGACAGGTGAGCGAGTGGGAGTCGTGCTGATCAACTACAACGGCGGAAAGTTCCTGCCGGAGTGCCTGGAAACATTGTACGCGGGCGGCTACCCGCAGATGCAGGTTGTCTTGGTGGACAACGGCTCAACGGACGGCTCATTGGACTGGGTCCGGCAGCATTTCCCCCAAGTGGCTGTACTAGCGCTTGGCAGCAATCAGGGCTTCCCCGGCGGCTGCAACGCCGGGATTGCCTGGTGCCGAAACAACAACTGTGATTATGTCCTGCTGCTCAACAACGACACGGCGGCTGCGCCGGATTTTCTGCCCACGCTCATGGCGCACGCCGGGCCGGACCGGCTGCTTGCCCCAAAAATCTATTTTTACGATGCCCGAACGCTGATTAACAACCATCTCGGCACTTATGACTTCAAGCGCGGCATTCACCGGGACTGGTTCTACGGCAAGCCCGACACCAAAGAAAGCCGCCGGGTGCAGGACGTTTCTATGGCGAACGGCTGCGCCCTTTTAGTTCCAATCGGCGTCTTCGAGAAAATCGGGCTGCTGGATGAGACGTTCTTCATGTACGCCGAAGACATAGACTTCATCGCGCGTGCCGTCAGCGCCGGGTTCCGCGTGACCTTTGTTCCTGATGCCGTCGTCTACCACCGGGAAAGCGCGTCCAGCGGCGGCCACGGCTCGCCCCTGACCGTCTACTACACAACCCGGAACCGCCTGTATCTCATGCACAAGCACCAGAAGGACCGGCGCATTTTGCTGTTTTTTCTGGTATATTTTACAGCAACACGGCTCGTCGTCGCCGCCCGCTATTTAGTGCAGGGCCGGCGTCCCCAAATAAAAGCGCTTTGGGCCGGCATCACCGACTACTGCCGGGGCCGCATGGGTCAAGCGCCGCCGGAGCGCTATCAGTAGCACACTACTTTAATAGCGCACTATTTGCCGATGCCTTTTAATAATCCCTACAATTATGTCCGCGTTTCGGAGCTTCAGCCGGTTTCCATTGAATCGCTGGGCATTGTTATCACGCTGGGATATTTCCTGTATTTAGTTTTGCGCCGGGAGGCAAGCCTAGAAATCGCCTATTTTCTGGCCCTGCCGTTCTCGGATGAGCCGTTTCGCCTTGCTTCCAGTGTCCAGCCGGTGGAAGCGCTTTCCATGCTGCTGGTGGCGCTGAATTACAAAAGCATTCGGCTGAATTATGTGATCTTAATTGGGCTGCTGTTTGTGCTGTTTTCTGTGCTTGGCACTGCCACTGGAAGTGTCCACGACAGTTTTTCGCTGCTGTACTCGCTCAAGTTTTTGCTGATCGGGCTGCTGTTCTCCGTTTTGATCAAGCGCCCGTTCGCGCTGCCGGTTTCGGTCATGCGGTTTGCGGTGGCATTCGCCTTCTGGCTGACATGCCTGCAAGTGGGGCTTTGGATCGCTGGTCTGCCGATCCACGGAGTTTTCTATGCCGGCATCTTTCCGCGCCCTAAAGGGCTGGCACATGAGCCGGCGACTTGGAGCATTTTTCTGCTCAGCTTGTTTCCGTTCATCTGCCACTTCAAGCTGGGGCGGCGCTACCTATGGATGAATAGCGTGACGCTGCTGATGACCTTGTCCACGTTCGGCTTTGTGGCGGCTTTTTCATTTTTCCTGATCCGCACTGTCCTGCTCCTCATCCGGCAGCCGCTCCGGTTGGCGTTTCCCAGCCGCCTTCGCTTGAAGAAGTCGCGCCTGATCGCTGCCGGCGCGGTGGTGCTGGTTCTTCTCGCTTTGCCGCTTTCCGTGCCGGGTTTTCTGGACTCAACCGCCAAGCTCCTGACCGTGTTCAACAAGCTGATTGAGTATCAGCAGGAGCTGACGGAGGGTTTAGGCGGAAGCACACGGTTTACGCCGCAAAACGACACGAGCGGGCGCGGATTGGACTTCACTTACTTCCGAGAAGCGTTTCCACAGCACTGGCTGGTCGGGATTGGGAGCTTTAACGCGCCCTACACGGATCAAACTCAAATTTCTGGAACAAATGCCTATTTAATCACTCCAGTAGAACTGGGCGTGATCGGCACGGCACTATTTTTTGTGCTGCTGTTTTGTCATTACCGGGTGCTGCTGCGGGACAGCAGGCACAAAAGCGCAGACTTTTTGGCGGCAAGCCTGAACTTGCTGCTGATGATTGCCGGCATTCGCTGCTTCGGCTTCAGCGAAGTTTGGTATGTCCAGTCCGCTGCGCTTCGCACGGCTCAGGAACCGGAAGCGCTGCCCGATGCGAAGATGCCGTCCGGCACTGAGGCTGAATTGTTCGAAGTAGCTTGATATGCGAATTGGCTTGAACTTACTTTATATTATTCCCGGCGAGAACGGCGGGACCCAAACCTACGCCGAGGCTTTGATTAAGGCGCTGGCGCTGCTGGACCGAGAAGATGAGTTCACAGCGTTTGTCAGTGAGGAAGGCGCGGCGTTGGAGCTGCCGCAGCAGCCGAATTTCCGCAAAGTGGTCTGCCCGGTGCGGGCCGTTCGGCGCGAAGCGCGGTATGCCTATGAGCAGACTGTTTTTCCAGGCCTGCTCCGGCGGCATAAGCTGGACGTGCTGCATTCGCTGGGATATGTTTGCCCGCTGTTTGCGCCCTGCCGGAGCGTGGTCAGCATTCACGATCTCAATTATTTCACCCCCTGGCATGGGATGTCCCGCCAAAAGCGGCTCTTTCTCGGCGGGTTTGTCGCCCTGTCAGCCCGACGCGCTGACGCTGTCCTCACAATTTCGCAGTTCTCCAAATCGGAGATCCTGCGTTACCTGAAAGTGCCGGCGTCGAAAGTCACAGTTACTCTGCTCGGACCGCGCGAGGCGCTTCCCCTGGCACCAGGACGGTGGAAGGACATTGCCGCCCAGTACGCACTTGACACGCCGTACTTGATGGCATTCGGCAGTCTGACCGAGAACAAAAACATTCCGCGCCTGGTTCGTGCCTTCGCGCAAATCCAAACAGAAGTGCCGCACACGCTGCTTTTAGTCGGTCATCTCGCAGCAGGGTCGGCGCTTGGAGAAGAAATCGCCGCGCTGGGAATTGCAGATCGCGTCAAAATTACGGGGTATGTGCCGGACGACCATGTGATGCCGCTGCTTCAGCACGCGGACTTGTTTGTGTTCCCGTCACTTTATGAAGGGTTTGGGCTGCCGGTCCTGGACGCGCAAAAGGCCGGCGTCGCCGTTGCCTGCTCCACGGCGGCCTCCCTGCCGCAAGTAGCCGGCGACGGGGCGGAGTTTTTTGATCCGGCATCGGTCGAAGACATGAGCCGGGTCCTTTTGGAGTGCCTGCGCGACCCGGCCCGGCGTTCAGCACTGATTGAAGCAGGCCACGCAAATGCGGAGCGCTTCTCGTGGGAGCGCACGGCGGCGGCGACACTTGAATGCTACCGGCAGCATGATGGAGAAGAAAGAAAAAAATGAGCATTGCACTGATTACGGGGTCGGCGGGGCTGATTGGGTCGGAAGCGGCACTGTATTTTGGACAGGCCGGCATGGACGTTGTCGGCGTAGACAACGACATGCGGCGCGTTTTCTTTGGCGAGGAAGCCAGCACGGCCTGGAACGTCGCCAATTTAGAGAAAACTCTGGGCAAGCGCTACGCCCACAACGCTTTAGACATTCGGGACCGGGCCGCCGTGATGGCGCTTGTGGCCCGGTACGGCAAAGACATCTCTTTGATTATCCACACGGCAGCGCAGCCGTCGCATGACTGGGCGGCGCGGGAGCCGTTCACGGATTTTGACGTCAATGCCGCCGGGACGCTGAACGTGCTGGAAGCCGCGCACCTGTACTGCCCGGACACCGTGTTTATTTTCACGTCCACCAACAAAGTGTACGGGGACACGCCCAATCGCCTGCCTTTAATTGAACAGGAGACGCGTTACGAGATCGCGCCGGACCACACCTACTTAAACGGCATTCGCGAAGACATGTCCATTGACCAGTGCATTCACAGCCTATTTGGGGCCTCTAAAGTGGCCGCCGACGTGCTGGTACAGGAGTATGGGCGCTATTTTGGCATGAAAACCGCGTGCTTCCGAGGCGGGACATTAACCGGGCCGCAGCATTCCGCCACTCAGCTTCATGGCTTCCTCGCCTATTTAATGCGCTGCGTGATGACCGAGACACCGTACACGATTTTTGGGTATAAAGGCAAGCAAGTTCGCGATGCTATCCACTCCAGCGACCTCATCCATGCGTTTGATGCGTTTTTTCAGAACCCCCGTGTCGCGGAAGTTTACAATATCGGCGGCGGGCGGCACTCCAACTGCTCCATGCTGGAAGGCATCGGCGCGGCTCAGAAGATTGCTGGCAAAGAATTAAACTCCACTTATGTGGACCAAAACCGGATTGGCGACCACATTTGGTGGATCGGCGATAACGCAAAGTTTGAAGCGCATTATCCTGAGTGGAAACAAGAGTATAATATACAGCAGATTTTACAGGAGATTTACGAAGCCAACGCGGATCGGTGGCGCACTTCCGACGCAGGAAAGCGCGTTTAGGCCCGAAAACAAACCGCCGCGGCAGGAGTGTTCATGCGGATACTTTTTTTGACGATGTACTACAAGCCGGACAATGCAGCTACCGGCATTCTCATGGCCGAGCTTGCCGAAGAGCTGGCCCAGCATGGGCATGATGTCCGCGTCATTACCAGTATGCCGCACTATTCCACGAACTCCATTTGGCCGGAGTACAAGCGCAAGTGGTTTAAGCGGGAGCGTCAGGGACCCATTCTCATTCACCGAGTCTGGTCCTATGTGCCGGTCCATAAAGACCGCCTGCTGCCGCGCTTCTTTTCGTACCTGTCGTTCACGCTGCTGTCGGCCCTCGCCGGGCTTTTGATGCCGCGCCCCGATGTCATTGTCACCCCGTCACCGTCCCCGCCCTTGACCAACGGCATTTCGGCGTACCTCTTGGGCCGGCTGCGCGGCATTCCGTTCGTGTCAAACATTCAGGACATTTATCCCGATGTCGCTATTCGCATGGGCGTGATGAAGAATAAGAGCGTTATCCGGGCATACAAAAAGCTGGAGCGGTTCGTCTACGCACACTCGGAGGCCATCACGGTGATCTCGGAAGGGTTCCGAAGCAACCTCACAGCCAAAGGTGTGCCGGCAGATAAAATCAGCGTCATTCCAAACTTTATTGACTCGGCGTTTGTCCTGCCGCACCCGCGCCGCAACGACTTCAGCCTGGAACAAGGCTGGGATGACAAGTTTGTGGTGCTGTTCGCGGGCAATGTCGGCATGTCGCAGGGGCTGGACACGGTACTGGAAGCGGCGGGACTTTTGCAAGGCACGCCGGGGCTGCTGTTTGCGATAGTCGGCAACGGGGCGTCCAAGCCATCTCTTCTGGCTCAGGCTGAAAAGATGGGCCTGCACAATGTCCAGTTTTTGCCGTATCAGTCCTATGACCAGGTTCCGAAGCTGTACTCGTCCGCTGATGTCGGTTTGATCCCCCTGCGGCGGGGCTTCAGCTCCGACTCGGTGCCGAGCAAGCTGTTTACGATTATGGGGGTCGCCCGCCCGGTCATTGCATCGGTGGATGCCCGCAGCGAGACGGCGGAAGTCATCAGTCAGGCTAAATGTGGCCTGTGTTTAGAGCCGGAAGACCCACAGGCGCTGGCGGACGCGATTAGGACAATTTACAGCGACAAGGCGCGGGCAGATGATATGGGGCGGCGCGGGCGGCAATATGTGGAGCGGCATTACACGCGCACCAGCGTCGCCCGCCAGTATGAAGAGGTTTTCGCGCGTCTGCTGTCCAGCACCGATTCCCTGCCGTCGGTCCACAAGCCCGACACGGCCAGTTTATGAACAAAGCTGCTCTTTTTCTGCTCCTCATGCTTGGGCTTGTGTCCCGCTGCCCGGCAGCGCCGGAAGACCTGGTTCCGCAAGGCTCCGGGCTTTACGACGCTGTTGCGCTGCTGTCTGCGAAGCATCTGCTGCCGCCGGGGTCGCCCGATGCCACGTCCCTGCAAGGCGTTACGGGCCGGCTGTATACGCGCCGCGAGTTTGCTGACTTAATCCGAAGTGTCACTAACCAGCCGGCGGACCCGCGTGCGGCGTCGGCGCTGGCTTATGCCCGCAATCTTTTAGCGCCGGAGCTGAAAGATGCGCCGGATTTGGCCGCGCCGGTTTCCACCCCGCCGGTCCTGACGGGCTTTGGGGAAATCGAGGCCGGCGACACGCACGAGTCCGGCCTGCTGGGTCGGGCGCGTCTTTTGGGCGTTTTGGGGCGCGACGGCGCATACACGGTCAGCGCCACCAACATCTACCAGCAGACCCGCAACCACCAGTCAATCAGCGTGCGCGGCGACGGGTCCAACACCGGCGATGACCCAAACATTTTAGACGGCATTGACGAAGCGTATGTCACCGCCGTCAACAACCGGGGCGTGCGGGTCACGGCGGGCGAGCTGCGCCAGCGCTGGGGTTCCGGGTATTTGGGCGACCTGCTGATCAGCGACAACAGCCCATCGCGTCCGACTTTGGAGATCGAGCTGCCGTTTTCGCTCGGCCATACGCTCGGCGCATATCGGTTCACCCAGTTTGAGTCGGTGTACAACAACAGCGGCCAGACCATTTACGAGGGCGGACGCCGCATTGAACACACGGCGGGCGACCGGACCACGCTTTCCATAGAGGAAGCCTACACGTCCACGCAGTTCCGCTCACCTGACGTTCTGGTCCTGCCCTACTATGCGTACCAAAAAGCATATTATCCCGGCACGAATGAGCCGTTTTACTACAACTACAACTTCAATATCGGCTTAACCGTGACGCCGCGCGGCCCCAGCACCCCGACCCGCCTGTACGGCCAGTTTCTCGTAGACGATTTGCAGGCTCCGAAGGGCCTCGGCAAAGGAAATGTCACTCCGCGCAAGATCGGCTACCTGCTGGGCTATGCCGACGTGTTTGCCCGCTCCGGCACGGATTTTGCCTTAGAGTATGCTCACACCGACCAGCAGACCTATACCAAGCTGCCGCCGCTGCCGACAAGCTTGGCCTGGTACAACGCCGGCCTGCCGCTCGGCTACCCCAGCGGCACAAACGGAAACCAGGTCTATGCCCGCCTCGGCCAGCGTCTCGCGCCGCGCGTCGAGCTTTCCTTAGACGGCTACAACCGCCAGCGTACCACGACAGCCTTCCCCGCCGTCACGGCCACCGCCGTTGATGTCGCTTTTGCCTACCGCCTCGGCGTGTCCCAATCTGTCGGCCTGCGCTACTCCGACTACCGCCAGCACCCGTATCCCTACGGCGTCCTGCCTCCCGGCTACGGCAGCGGCGGCGCAGACTACGGCCAGCTCGTCCGCCGCCACATCCTCGGCATCTCCTTCTTGCAGGGGTTTTAGAAACCCGGCACATATATACTGTCTCTTGTGATTGTTTCGCCTGGTATCGTGCTGCGAAAACTGTAGTAAATCGCGTCAGGGCCTTCACCTAAAGGTCCAAGCCAACTTTGAACTTCGGCGATAATTGCTTCCACTTCCCCATCCATTACTCTGGATGTGCCACTTGAAGGCGGCGGATAACCCTGGGTACAAGTTACGTAGGCTAAGCCGCGACGCATCAATTCGCGCATCAGCTCTTGCGCTTCAGGAATTGTTTCCAGCAGAGCCGCTTCTGCATTAGACTCATCTCTTGTAGAAGCGAAGGTATCGTCATCCCAGTGATTGACGCGAGTTCTTGAAGAACTCCCCAGAATGGGTCGCCGTTATCATCGTAGGCTGTCATCAGCATTCGGTAAAGTTTCTCGTTCCGTTCTGGTGATTCAATCATAGAAGAGTTTCCCATCTTAGCCTCGCTTTCGCAGGAGATACAGCAGGAACGAGTAGAGGCCGGCAAACTTGTAAGTGGGGTCGACATATTTTTCAATGACGTAGAAGAAAAAGTAGTAGAGGCGGCAGAAGGACCAGATCGCGATGCCGAGCAGGAAGGCAGTGCGAAGTGTCGGGGTGTCCAGAAGCAGACCGGCGGCGGAAAGCAGGCCCGTGACCAAAAAAAGAACGCCTTTGAGGTAAATCAGCTTAGTGCTTTTGAGGTCGCCGGTGAGCTTCATCGTGTCACTCTTCTAAGCTGACCGGCGCAGGGTTTTGTAGACGCGGCGCAGGCCGGGCCAGAAGCCGGCGGGGGCGACCAGCAGGGGCAGGTAGACGCACAGCACCAGCGGGCGCGGGCCGTAGACTTGCAGCAGACGCCGCAGGCCGTCGCGGTTTGCCGACGACGACAGGCCCAATTCCTGCCCACGCCCGGTCAGGCGGTAATAGCGCGTCGCCGTCAGCAGATCGGTTTTCAGGTGCGTGTCTTGCAGACGTGCTAAAAGCGTCCGGTCAAACCCGGCGTCCGCCGCATAGTCCCACAAATCGCTCAGGCCCGTGGTCATCACCCGCCAGAAGCCCCAGCCGCCCGTGTTGTCCTTGCGCTGGGCCAGCAGCGGCGCAGACGCGGCGGCGAGGCCCCGGCCCCGCGCCAGCACATCCACAAAGAGATACGATTGCAGCAGATTGGTTCCGACATAGCCGGAATAGTCCCGCGCCGTTCCCAGCGTGCGCCGGAATGCCAGCGCCGACAGGAACATCAGCTGCATGGGCCGGAACAAAGACAGCGCGGCACTTCGCTCCTGAAGAAAAGCGTCGCTTGGGACAGCAAACCAGGGCAAGTCAGGTTCATCCGGCGTCTTGGCAAACGATTCGATATTGAGGGTCAAGGCGTCGGCTTCGGGATAGACCCGCATCAGCTCCAACAGCTTGGCAACGGCGCCCGGCAGCAGCACATCGTCATCGGACAGCACGTACACGAACTCGCCGAGTGCGGCTTTGATCACCGCGTAGATGTTTGCGTCCGGCCCTTGATTACTGGGCTGGCGCAGAACGCGCACAGGCACATGGGGATACGCCGCCTGCATCTTTGACAGCACCAAAGGCGTCTCATCCGTCGAAGCATTGTCGGACACAACCACTTCGGTGTCGTGAGCTGCCTGAGACAAGACCGCTTCCAGCGACTCCCGCAGCATCGGAGCGCGGTTGTAAGTGGGAATGCAGAGGGAAAGAAGCGGCGCATTTGCGGGCTTAGAAGTCATAGGCCCGCACCCTGGACACCTGCCATCGCGGCGGCGCGGCGCGGCCCGTACCGAACCACGCGGTAGCCGCGCCACAAGCGCCGGAGCAGCGGCGCAGGCATCAGCATCAGCGGCAGGATGGGGAACAGCAGGAACGGATGCAGGCCGTAAGCCCGCACCAGACGCCGGCTGCCGTCCCAAAACGGCAAATGAAAATTGTACCGCTCACTCATCATCTTGTAGCGGATCAGAAAATGGAAAATAGACGTTTTGAGCTGCTTGACATGGAACTCCCGCAGCACGTCCGCCGGCAGCCCGGCATCCGCCCCGTAGCGCAGCAGAGACTGGTAATGCGTCACCATCACCTCAAAGAACCCGTAGCCGCCGGTGTTGTCCAAACGCTGGGCGAGAAACGGCGCGGCAGAGACCGCAGCGCCGCGCCCCCGCGCAAGCACATCAAAAAACAAAAACGACTGCAATAAATTGGTGCCGATTTTATCCGAGTAATCGCGGACGGCAAGCGTTCGCCGAAACGCTGTCATGGACAAGAACAGGTGACTGAGAGCTAAAGTGCGGAGCGCGTCGGATTTGTCGGCAAAAAATGTGTCTTGTTGAATCGCGAACCAGAGTGGGGCAGGGTCGTCGGGGCTGTCTACGAACGACTTGATATTAAGGGTCAAGGCGTCGGCTTGGGGATAGACCCGCATCAGCTCCAACAGCTTGGCAACGGCGCCCGGCAGCAGAACATCGTCATCAGACAGCACGTACACGAACTCGCCCAGTGCGGCTTTGATCACCGCGTAGATGTTTGCGTCCGGCCCTTGATTGCTGGGCTGGCGCAGGACGCGCACGGTGACCTCTGGATAAGCCGCCTGCATCTTTGACAGCACCAAAGGCGTGTCATCGGTGGAAGCATTGTCGGAAACCACAATCTCCACACACGCTGAGTCCGCTTCCGAGATTTGGCAGGCCATCCGCTCCAGCGTCTCACGCAGGAATGCCGCCCGGTTGTAAGTCGGCACGCAAAGAGAAAGCATCAGGTCCGTCACAGAACTTTCCTCATAGCAATTACCTTAATGCACTGGTTCGGCGGCGCGGTGCCACTCCCGCCGCTTCTGCACGAACAGCCAAGTGCCGCCGCCGAGACCGACCAGCAGGTACACCAAAAAGTATGCCAGCATCAGGCCCGTTGCCCCGTAAGGCTTGACTAGCAGAAAGCTCAGAGCGGCGACCAGTCCTCCCACCGTCAAGCTCAGGGGCAGGAACGGGTCCCGTTTGTGCGCCCGCAGATACAGCGCCTCGGCTGCGACAACATGGCTAATCAGGGCCGCCCCGACCAGCAGAGCCAGCGGCAGCGGGTCCAGCATCCGCCCGGCCAGACGGGCATGGCACAGGTGCAGCAGAGCATCCGCCAGCCAGAACGCGCCGCCGCCAACCGCGACTACCCCCCAGGACTGCCACAGGCACGGGAAAAAGCGCCGGTCCAGCTCCGCCCATTCCCCCCGCGCAATCAGAGTCCCGAACGGCGCAGACTTTGTGGTGATCCAGGAAAGCGCGATCAGCGTAATGGCGTTCATGACCGTCAAGCTCAGTCCAAGCTGCCCCGCGCGTGCCGGGCCGTGCGCGGCCAGCAGCAGAGGGTTAAACAAAAACACAAACAGGCCGCTGACACTGCTCAGTGCAATCCGCCACTGAAACGGCCACACGTCCGCCCGCCACGCAATGCCGACACCTGGACGGCCGGCCCGCAGCAAGTCGCGCAGGAACGGTCCCTGACGCCGCCACAGCCAGGCGGCCTGAAACAAAAAAATGGTTCCATTGAGAACAGCAGCGGCGAACAACCCCCAGTGCAGGATCAGGGCCAGCCAGAACACAAAGCTGCCGGCAATGCTTTGAAGCATTTGGGTCTGCGTCACGTCCGAAACCCGGCCCGCGCCTTCAATCATTGCCAGGATCGGGCTGAGTGCTAAAATGCCCGCCGACGCCGCCACGACGCCCAGCCAGGGCAGCCGCCAGACCAGAGGCACACCGCCGGCCGGCAGATGGCGGCTGAAGAACAGCAGGCCGCCAGGAATCAGCAGTGCCAGCATCAGCAGGGCAACGCCGCCATACCAAAGCAAGCTTATCCGCAGCAGAGACGCCAGACGCGCTTTTGCCAGCGGATCGCCTTCCAGCAGGCCCTGCGGCGTCCATTCCAGGCCCGCCCGCTCATGGCTCGTGACCTGGAGGATCACATAAGTCAGGCCCATTTCCAGCAGCAGGGTGTAGCCGAGGACGCTGTTGAATGTGTAATACAGCCCCTGCTCATTCGGCGACAGGAATCGGGTCAGCAGCGCCAAACTCAGCAGGCCGGAAAGTGCGGTCCAGAAGCGGGCGGCAAGGGCAAAGCCAACGGCGCGGTCTACCCCCATCTTGCGGCTGATCCGGCGGCTGATTTGTCGGAACGCCCCGGCGGCAGGCCCGGTCGGTGTCATGCCGCCGCCCCGCTTCGCCGGTTCCGTCGAGAACGCAAAAACAGCTTCCCGCAGGACTTCAGAAAAAAGCCCAGCCGCAGCAGCGGCTTCGGAGCCAGCAGGACCGGAAAAGTGCTGCGCCAGAACGAAGGCAGGAAATACAGCCGGCGCGTGTACTCCCGCAGCGCCGTCCATTCATCGGCAGGCAGGCAGGGCGTGTGGATTTTCAGTGTCAGCGTCGCCTGGCCGTTCCACTGATCGGCGTAAGCCCGGCCCATCAGGTCTTTGTAAATGGGATGATGCCGGCCCAGCAGCGCAGCCCAGGCGGCCGACAAGTCGCGCATCGTCTCGGTTTGATACCGCAGCAGGTTCCGGCTGAACTGAGATGTCAGCGCGTCGTTGTCGCGCCGCGCCTTCACGGTCAGCTCCGGGAGCCACACCCAGCTTGGATGCGCGTTTACCATGAGGCCGATCAGATACAAGTGGGGAAAGTGAATGTTCCGCGCCAGCGCCTCCCGGCCCAGGGAATGCAGTGCCTCATTCCAGCGTTCCCGCGAGACAATCTGCGCCGAGAAGCAGCCGTGAAACAGGCCGCAGCCGCGAAAGATTTCTTCCGGTGTTTGGTAAACATGCCCTAAATGCGGGTCCGGCGGCAGGATCACAGGGTTATTTTGATGCAGGGAGCGGGCACTCATGTCGCGCTCAAACCCTTCCGTAAATACCGTAATCCCGCTTGTTTCCGGGTACTTCTGTAAAGCCTGCTGCACGCGCTCTAGGCCGCCTGCCGCGAGCTGGTCATCCGACGACATCAGCCAGCAGAAATCCCCATCTGCCAGCTCCATGACGCGCAGCAGGTTTCCAAGAAATCCCAGGTTTGTTTCGTTGCGCCCATAAACGAACACGCCGGGGTGTCTGCGGCTGTATTCAGCCGCAAGCGCCTCGGTTCCATCTTCGGAAGCGTTGTCGCTGATGCAGATTTGCAGACTGTGAGGCGTTCCGGCTGCTTGCAGCAAAATCCCGTCAATCGCCTGTCGTAGAAACTCGCAGCGCCCATGATGTGTCGGAATACAGAAAGAAAGTTTCATGGCGGCGCAAGCCTACGTTCCTTCCATCTCCAGCGGCTTTGCCAGCGGCTCCATTTCGGTCATGGGCCGGCCAAAAGCCAGCTTGGGATAGGCATTGGCGTAGGTGTCAATCATCACCTGAAGCAGCGCAGGCTTTTGGGGATCAGCCCATAGACCGGCCAGCGCATCTTCCAGATCGCCCTCGCGCTCGACAGTTGCCGACGCGATGCCGTAGCTTTCGGCAACCCGCGCAAAGTCCGGCGCACTGTAGCCCCACAGCGTAGACTGATAACGCTCGTGGAAGTACGACTGCTGGAACTGGCGCACCATGCCGTGGCACTGGTTGTTGACAATCACCATCTTCAGGGGCAGGCTGTTCCGGGCGACCGTTTGCAGCTCCTGAATGTTTGTCTGGAAGCCGCCGTCCCCGGCAATCAGCACGACCGGGCGCGAGTCCACCGCCGCCGCGCCGATAGCGGCGGGCAAAGCAAAGCCCATGGACCCCATGCCGCCCGACAGCAAAAACCGCTGGTCCGCCCCGACATCCACCGACTGCGACGCCCACATCTGGTGCTGGCCGACATCAATTACATACGCCCCGGCGGCGCGGGAATGCGCCGACAGCGCGTGCATCAGGACATTCGGGTTGATGCCTGGAACGTCCGGCAGCTCCGCCGTATCCGGCCACTCGCGCCGAAGCGCGGCGATATTTTCCAGCCACTCCGACTGGTCCGGCCACTGACGCCCCCGCGCGGCGGGCAGCGCCGCCTCGAAAAATGCCGGCAGATCGGCGAGAATCGCCTCGCAGCCTGTCACGCGGTTGTTGATCTCGCCCGGCTCCACGTCCACATGGAAGATGGTTCGGTCGCCCTTGAACTCGCCGGCCTCGGAGCCGGTCTGCCGGATATCCAGGCGGCTGCCCAGCACCAGCAAAAAGTCGCTCTGGCCGATGGCGTGGTTCGCCCAGCGGTTGCCGTAGGAGCCGATCAGGCCCGTTCGCATCGGGTCGTCATAAGGCAGAACATCGACGCCCATCAGCGAGTTGACCACGGGAATTTGAACCGTGCGGACAAAAGCCCGCAGCTCTCCGGCCACCCGCGCCGAGCGGATGCCGCCGCCGGCCAGGATCAGCGGCTTTTTCGCCGCCGCCATCTGGGTCAGCAGAGCATCTAATTGGACTGAATCCATGTTTTGATGCGGCTCCGGCAGCGATGTCAGCGTTTCCGGCGGCGTGATGTCCACCCGCTGCACGTCCAATGGAATGTCCAGCAGCACCGGGCCGGGCCGGCCGGAGACGGCCAGCGCAAAAGCGTCATGCAGCATCTGGGGCAGGGCATGGGCGTCCGTCACCATGTGGGCGGCTTTGGTGATCGGCTTCGCCATCGCAATAATGTCCGTCTCCTGAAACCCAAGCTGGCGGATGGGCCGGTCGCCTTTCTGCTCATGGCGATTGACCTGGCCGGTAATGAACACGGTCGGGGTCGAGTCAAAGTAGCAGCTTCCGATGCCTGTCAGCAAATTGGTCGCGCCCGGCCCGCTCGTTGCCATCGCAACACCGGGGATGCCTGTAATACGTCCGGCAGCCTCGGCGGCAAATGCCGCTGTCTGCTCATGGTGAACCGAGACAATCCGTATGCCGCCAGTTTGATAGATGGCGTCCAGCAAAAACGTAATCATGCCGCCGGCCATCTCAAAGACGCACGGGACGCCGCGCTCCTTAAGGTAGGAGGCTATATAATCTGCTGCTTTCATGGTCTTTCCTGTCTTGTCTGCGTACTTTTCTGCACGCTGCGGTGCCATGCGAGAGTACGCCGCAGTCCGTCCTCTAAACCTACTTGGGGCTGCCAGCCTGTAACTGCAGATAGCTTTGTGATGTCGCCTTCTAGGTGCATCACCTGATCTGAACGGTACGCCGCGTCGCCGAAGCCCAGTGGCAGGCTTGGGTCAATCAAGTCCCGCACGGTTTCAACGAGAGAGCGCACTGTGGGCGCTTGGCCTGAGCCGAGATTAAACACACCCGATGCGTCGGTCTCTAAAACTAATCGGCGAACGGCTTCGGCGGCATCATCGATATAAAGATAATCCCAGCGCTGCTCACCGGGCGTCAGCGCCGGCCGCTCGCCGTCTAAAAGCTGATTAATCACTGACGGCAGCAGGTGGCGCGGGTCATCCATTGGCCCGTAGGCCGCCAGCAGGCGCAGCCACAAGAAGCGGGTGTCGGTCATGGCGCACAGCTTTTCGGTCATCAGACACAAGCACAGCTTGGCGACTCCATAAGCCGTCACAGGCCGTGGCGTCAGCTCTTCGGAAAGCTTTCCCTCAACCGCGCCGTACTCCGCCTGTGAGCCGAGGCCGACCCAAGTGGTCATGCCCGCGTCCCGCGCCGCTTCAAATAGCTCCAGGCCGCCCGCAACATTGCGCGTAATCTGTGCGGGGTCGTTGCGGTACGCGCCGGTGACGCCTTCCCAGGCGCAGTGAGCTACTACTTCAGCCTTCCAAGCATTCAGCGCTCCCCGTGCGTGTCCTAAATCCCCCAGCGCCCCGTAAATAACCGTGACTTGATCTTGAACATCGGCGATGCGCCACAAATCGCTTTGCGGGCGCACCAGAACCGCGACTTCGCAGCCTCGCGCCAGCAGCGCTTTTGTTAGGAACGCGCCGACATGGCCGGACGCTCCCGTGACTAAACAGCGCACGCTAAAGAACCGCCAGCTCGCGCCGGGCGGATTTGGCGTAGCTGCCGATGGTCTCAATCATGTAGTCTTTATGCGCGTCGGTCAATGCGGGGTAGACGCCGACCCAGAAGACATTGTTCATCACAAAGTCAGTGTTCGCCAAGTCGCCGATCTTGCGGTGGACGATGTTCGCATAAGCAGGCTGCTTCAGCAGGTTGCCTGCAAACAGCAGGCGCGTTCCAATTTTCTTGGAGTCTAAATGCCGCACTAATTGGTCACGGGTAAACGGGGCGTCAGGCCGGACGGCGATGGGAAAACCGAACCAGGACGGCTCGGAGTTTGGCGTCGCTTCCGGCAGAATGAGATGCTCCTGTAAGTCCTGCATTCCGGCGTGAAGATACGCGAAGTTTCGCCGCCGAGCCGCGATAAACTCCGGCAGCTTTTTGAGCTGAGAGACGCCGACGGCGGCCTGCATGTCGGTCACTTTTAAGTTGTAGCCGATGTGCGAGTACGTGTATTTGTGGTCGTAGCCGCAGGGCAGGTCGCCAAGCTGCCACTCATACCGCTTGCCGCAGGTATTGTCTTTGCCTGGTTCACACCAGCAGTCGCGGCCCCAGTCCCGGAACGATTCGGCGAGGACTTTCAGCTTGACGTTGTTCATAAACACGGCCCCGCCTTCGCCCATTGTGATATGGTGAGCGGGATAAAATGACGCCGTAGCGATGTCGCCGAACGTGCCGAGCTTTTGCCCGTTGTACGTCCCGCCAATTGCATCGCAGCAGTCTTCCACGAGAAACAAATCGTGCTTTTTGACGAACTCTGAAATCGCCGTCATGTTGCCGGGGTTGCCGAGTGTGTGCGCGAACATCAGCGCCCGCGTCTTAGGCGAAAGCGCTTCTTCCAGTTGGTCAATGTTGAGATTGTAGTCGGGGATTGTCACGTCCAGAAACACCGGCACAAGCCCGTTCTGGATAATCGGGTTCACGGTCGTGGGGAAGCCTGCCGCTACTGTAATGACTTCGTCGCCGGGCTTCAGCCGCCGGTCGCCGAGGGTGGGGGAAGTCAAAGTTGTCAGCGCAATCAAATCCGCCGACGAGCCGGAGTTGACTAAAAGCGCTTTGCGGACACCACAGAAGCGGGCAAACTCGCGCTCGAATTGGGCCGCAAATCGGCCCGTGGTCAGCCAGAAGTCCAGCCCGGAATCTACTAAATGCTGCACGTCTACGGCATCGAAGACGCGGCCCGACACCGGCACGGCGCTTTCACCCGGCACGAACGGCTGGGGCGCAAACGCTTCGGCATGGTATTCGACAACTAAATCGGCAATCTGCGCCCGGAGCGCATCGGCTTTTGCGGTCATTGCAAATCTTTCTAAGGACATCCCCCCAGCCCCCAATAATGGGGGAGTCAGAGCAAGTAGATAAGCTCGTCCTATTGCTATATCTTGCTCCCCCATTGTTGGGGGCTGGGGGGCTATAGTTCTATTCTGTCAAAAACTCCGTGTACCACTGAATTGTCTTTTCCAGCGCCCCATCCAGCGTGTACAGCGGCTCCCAGTCCAGCATCCGGCGGGCTTTGGCGGCGCTGAGATACTGATGCTTGATCTCGTTGGACGCTTCATTGCGGACATCGGGCTTTAAATTGGAACCCATGACATCCAAAATCTTCTGCGTCAGATCCAAAACCGTCACTTGCAGCTCATTGGAAAAGTTGAACGCTTCGCCCTTTAAGTTGGGATTTTTTGCCATTTGTTCGGCCAGCAGCATATATGCCGCCGCGCCGTCCTCGACATAGAAGTAGTCCCGGATAAACGAGCCGTCGGAGCGGATGACCGGCGCTTGGCCGCGCAGGATAGAGCGAATCGTGCCGGGGACAATCCGGTTCCAGTTCAAATCGCCGCCGCCGTAGAAGTTACCGCAGCGGGTGATCGTGACAGGCAAATCGTAGCTGTTGGCATAAGTGTAGGAAATCAGATCGGCGCAGGATTTAGAAACGTCATACGGGTGCTGGCCCTGCAAAGGTGTCGTCTCGTCGTAAGGCAGGATGTCCTGATCGCCGTAGGCTTTATCCGACGACGCAATGACAATCTGCTTGACTTTCGGCGAGCGGCGGCAGGCTTCCAGCAGGCACCATGTCCCCTGGATGTTCGCTTCGAACGTAGACACCGGGTTGCGGTTTGCGATGCCGACAATGGTCTGCGCGGCGAGATGAATGACCGTGTCAATCTCGTATTCGCCCAGTGCTCGCTCCAGCATCGCTTGGTCTACAATGTCGCCCCGGACGATCTTGACTTTGTCCAGAGTGCCGGAGCGCACCAGCTCGCAGTCAGGAACCCAGTCGCGCACCAGGCACACGACATCCGCCCCGGCATCTACCAGGGACTTGACCAGCCAGCCGCCGACCAGCCCTGTCGCGCCCGTCACCAACGTCGGGCGATCCTGCCAAAAGCCGCTGTTCACGATTTCTTTCATACTTTCCAGGGGGCCTTACCTGACTGCCACAGGTTTTCTAATATCTTTTTTTCGCGCAGCGTGTCCATACACTGCCAAAAGCCTTCGTGCCGGTAGGCGGCAAGCTGACCAGCTTCCGCCAGACGTTCCAGGCCGTCCACTTCCAGAACGCTTGCATCGCCTTCCAGATACTCGAACACGGCAGGTTCCAGCACCATAAAGCCGCCGTTGATCCAGCCTTCGCCGATCTGCGGCTTTTCGCTGAACTCGCGCACGATATCGCCTTCAAACACCAGGCCGCCGAAGCGGGACGGCGGGCGGACTGCGGTAATGGTCGCCATTTTGCCGTGCGAGCGGTGGAAGTCCAGCACTTGGCGCAGGTTGACATCGCAGACACCGTCGCCGTAAGTCGCCATAAATGTTTCCCGGCAAAGGTAAGGTTCTAAACGCTTGATGCGCCCGCCGGTCTGGGTCTTCTGCCCGGTGTCCATAAGCTGCACGATCCAGTCTTCCGTGTCTTTCTCTAAATCTTCCACCGAGCCGCTCGCCAAATTGACCCGCAGTGAGCCGCCAAGACTATAATGGTCCAGAAAGTAGCGCTTGATAATCTCGCCTTTATACCCCAGCGCGAGAAAAAAGTCCGTAAAGCCGTAGTGCGCGTAGGACTTCATAATGTGCCAGACAATCGGGTGCTCGCCGACTTCCACCATCGGCTTCGGCTTGATTTCGGTTTCTTCGGCGAGGCGTGTTCCGAGACCGCCGGCCAGTATGACTACGTTCATGGCTTCTTTGCTTTTCCCGTTTGGCTCAATACTTTTGCGCGGCTTTGACTGCCGCGTCTTCTTGATAGGTGTCTTCTTTGTCTTCGGCGCTGAGTGTCCCGCTGCCGTTCCCGTTGTGCGGCGGCATCCCGGCGCTTCTGCCTTCCGGCGACTGCTTCGGCGCGGCGCGGAGATACCCGCGGACAACGGACACGCAGAACGCCAGAAACGCCAGCACGAGGCAGATTGCCGCCAGCTTGCCGAGGCCCGGCTCGCCGCTTTTGGGCGGGAGCGCCGTGTCAATAACCGCCATGCGGTCCAACGAAGCCGCGTTGTCCAGCTTAATTTTCTCGGCTTCACCTAAAGTTGTTTTCAGCAGCTCAAGCTGAATGCCGACTTCCGCCTGCAAGCGGGCTTCTTCGCCGGACAGCTTGCGGCTGATGCCTAAGTGCCGCTCGGCGGCGGCAATCTGCTGCGTGAGCTTTGTTTGACGGGCGTACAGGCCGGTAATCTGCTGGGTAGTGCGGATGTCCGGGGTTGTCAGGCTGCGCCTCACGCCCTGTATCTGCCGGTTCAGCTCCGCTTGGTCAACACCCAGCCGGGCTTGGGCCGTAATGACCGCCGGATTTTCCGGCCCGTACAGGCGGGACGCCGTATCGTAAGCCGTCTGGTCCGACGTAACGCGGGCGCGGGCGTTTGCCAGCAAAGGATCGTCCGTAGGCACATTAGACAAATCCCGGAGCTGGTTCCCGACAAGCTGCTGCCCGGCGGCCTGAGACGCCTGCACTGCGCTTAACTCCGCTTCCACCTGGTTCAGCGCCTCGTACAGCCCGGTCAGCCCGGACGCCGCCGTGGCCGAGTCCATGCCGCCACCGGAAGAGGCTTTGGAACCGCCAGCGTCCGAGCCGGCGGCACCGGCTGCCACCGATGGGGCGGAGCGGGGGTCGACGCGGCCTAAGCTCAAAGTAAATTCCTGCGCCCGCACGAGGGCGGCGTTGTAGCCGGCCCGGCGCTGCTGGACTTCTTTGTCGGCCCCGCGCAGCAGCACCGAGCCTTGGTCGGTATCGCTGGTTGCGTAATACTCTTTCAATGCCCGCGCGTAATCATTCGCCGCATCCGCCGAAGCGTTCTCGACCTGCTCAGAAGTCGGGGACGGGTGCAGGGCGAACTTCGCCGGGCCGGGCAGCGTGACCGAGATATACAGCAGGCCATCGGGCGTCGTATCATCGGGCTTGACACTTTTTGCTAGGAACTCAACGGCGTCTTCTTCCGTGCGAAATGTTTTCGCGCCGTACAGCTGCTGAAGCTGAACATGGCGCTCTACGGTGGCTGCCAGGGCGCGGCTCTTTAAGATGCCGAGGTAGCGCTTGCTGGCACTGCCGCCGCCGCCACCTGTCAGGAGGGCAAGCGCGGAGCTGCCGCTTGACGCCTGCTGAAGCGCCACGGAGGTCTGGGCGGTATAGGATTTTGGTACTACAGCGCCGAGAGCCAGCGTCGCCGCCGCCGCCGCGAGCGGACCCAGCCAGAGCCAAAGCCGCCCCTGACGCCGAAGCGTCTGGCGCAGACGCGCTCCATCGATGAGGATTTCGTCTTGCGCCACTTTCGTAGTTTTATCTTGCGGCACGGTTTGCGGCACGGTTATTTTGTCTCAGCACACGAGGCGGGTGGGTAAAAATCAGAGCGGAGATACAGAGCGAGGGTGCTTGTCCTTTGTCCTATTATATCTGAAACCTGTCGCTATTGTCAAATAGAGATGCCCCCCAGACGCCCCCCACCCCCAATAATGGGGGAGCATGAGCAGATTTGGAGAAGAGACCTTCCTATCCTAACTCTAGCTCCCCCATTATTGGGGGCGGGGGGGCAATCCTAGCCTAGAACCCGAAGACGCTGCCCAGCACTTTCAGCGTGATTGCGCCTCCCAAAAGGCTCTGAAACAGGCTACTGAAGCCGCCGTTGCTGCTGCTGATTTTCTCGGCAAGCACTTTGGTCGGGACTAAAATCAGGTCACCCGGCTGAAGCGCTCCGGCCTTGTCGGCGGGAATCAGGCCGCCGCCGGCATGGATGACTTCAATTCTGTCAGTGGCGGCGTCCGGCGTGAAGCCGCCCACCTGCCGAACGTAATAGTCAATGGACTGGCCGGGCCGGTACACGACGCCGCGCCCGCTATAAACCGCGCCGACGACCTGGACCGTCGTCGGGATTTCCGGGACAACCAGCGTGTCGCCGTCTTTGAGCAGCACGTCGTCAATGCCGCCGGGCTGCCTCAGCGCCTGGGCAAGCTGGACTGCGACCGCACCGTTCGGCTCAAGCTGACTTGGCGTCAGCAGCCGCCCCGGCGAGACGAGATTGTTCTGCGTCAAAGATGCCGTCAGCGGCGCGAGGTTCGGGTTGGCGGCAGGCGCACCGCCTCCTCCAAGTCCGGGAATTGCGACAGCGCCGGAGCTTGAGCCGCTGGCCGCGCTGCCGGCGGCCTCAATCAGCGCAAGATTGGCTTTCGCCCGCTCGCGCTGGTACTGGCTCAAGTTGAGCATATCGCTCATGCGGGTGATGACTTCCGCCAAATCAAGCTGCCCCGGCGTCGCCAGCGCATCCGACATCCGCGTAAACTCCGCGCCCTGCGGGAACGCCTGGGGCCGCAGGCCGTTGGCTTCCTTGATCGCGTCGCTCAGGCGCATCCCCTGGCGAATGATGATTGGGCCGGGCCGGTTGACCATGCCGGTCACGGTCACAACCGCCGGGTGGTCCTGCAAGTTGCCATCGCCCTGCACGGCCACTACGTCGCCGTCCTGGAGCGCGAGGTCCGTTCCCGACGCCACCGCCTGCTCCGCCGTATAGTCCACGGTCTGCGAAGACGCGACCTGGATGACTTTGTCGGTAAAGGGACGCCGGGCATGAGCGACCGTGACCCGTGTGCCGCCGCCTGGCTTAAACGCGCCGGCCTGCTTCAGCAGGTCACTTAAACGCTCGCCTTCGCCGCGAGCGTACAGGCCGGGCGTCACGACATTGCCCAAAATCTTGACCGTGTGATCCGGCGTGAAGTGCGCCTCACCGTTGCGGTACACGGCCAGAACGTCGTTATCGAGTATGGGCAGGTCCGCGCTTTGGTCCCCTGCCAAAATATCCCGCAGGCTGATATACTCGTAGGCGTAAGTGCCGTCGCCGCGCTGATGCAGCAGAACGGCCCGGCTGAGGTAGGCGTCCGGCAGCGGGCCACCGGAATCCAGCAGCAGGTCAGAGACACGCATGTTGTCGCTTTGGGTGTAGAAGCCGGGCCGCTGCACCTCGCCGCGCACCGTCACTAGCCGCCGCCCGATATAGGCCACTTGCTGCCGGGTATAGAGCTGCAAGATGTCGAAGCGCTTCAGCGGGACGTTCTGCGCCGAGTCGCCGTCAAGCGCTTTGGCGATGTCAAGATGCAGGCGGGTCGTCGTGTTGTCCGGGTTGAGGCGGAGCAAATCAGCTTGGTTCAAGTAAGTGTCGTACAGCGGACCGCCCGCCCGCGCGATCAGATCATCCACCGTCAGACCGGGCGTCAGGGCGTAGTCGTTGGGCTGGTTTACGGCTCCCTTGATTGTCACGCGGTTGGTGATGATGGACCGGATAGAGGACACGTCAATCATGTCGCCGTCATAGACCTTGACTTTGGCGACAGCGGCTGTTTTGCGTAGGTCGACATTGCGGATGATCCGGTCGGTGCCGCTGTTGATCGTGTCAATGTGGACAGATTGGCCTACGCCGGACGGCTTGACGCCGCCCGCGTAGCGCAGGGCATCGCGCAGGCTCTCCGCCGGGGTCAGCTCATAAATTGCCGGCTGGCGCACTTCGCCGCGAATGGCGATCCGGGACAGCCGCGCGGGAATGTAGATGGTGTCGCCGGCCTGAAGCGCAACGTCGCCGCTTTTGGCGCTGGGGCTGGCACTTGTCGCGCCAATTAGGGGATAGATGTCCAATGTCCCGGCCACGCGCCCGTTCCGCAGGACACGGATATCGCGCAGGGTGCCGTCGGCGGTCGGCCCGCCGGCGGCGTTCAGGACATTGAACGCCGACGCCGTCGCCGGGACTGTGTAAGTGCCGGGCGCAAAGGCCGCGCCGCTGACTGTCACCTGAATAGTCCGAAGCTGGCGCAGGTTAATGGACACGTCCACATTCCGGTACAGCCGGCTGAGGCGCTGGCGCAGGGTCTCCTCGGCGGCCGTCGCAGTCCGCCCGGCGACGGAGATGCTTCCGACGCCTTCCACTTCAATGCTGCCCTGCAAATCCACCGTCCGCGTGAACTCACGCGGCGGCAGGGCCAAAGCGCTGTAGCGGACAGTGAGCAAATCGCCCGGCTGGAGCTGGTAGTTCGGCGGCAGGGATGCCAGCACATTGCGGTACAGGGTAGACGAAATCGGGTCGGTGACTTGCCCGACGACGGCGTTTGCAGCCCCGTTTTGCAGGAGCGCGTCATCGCCGGGGAACTGAATGTCGCTGCCGAGCGGCCCGGCATCTCCGGGAAAGCCGCCATTATTTGGGTAGAGGTAGTCGGAGCTGCCGCTGTTCACGCTTTGCGGACGCCGAGGCTGGGTGCCATCACCGCTGTATGCACCATTGTTCAAGCTGTTGTCGCCATTAGGCCCATAGCTGTTAGGGCCATAGTTATTGGAACTGCCGTTATTAGTGCTGCCATTATTGGGATCGCCATTGTTGGAACCGCTGCTGTCGTTTGAAGCGTCCGGGTACTGACTACCGCCGAACGGCTGGCTGCCGCCGCCGAATTGGGTCTGGCTATCATTTGGGTTTACGTTGGCTTGATTCGGTGCTTGGCTGAAGTTTGCCTGGCCGGAATTGTCATAGCCGTCAGGCCCTGACGTGCCGTAAGCGCCGCCGCCTGTTTGCACCATATCGCCGCTGCTATTGCCGACGTTTGGCGCAGTGCCGTTATCGGGGTAGCCATTATTGTTGAAATTGCCGCTGTTATCGGGGTAACCGCTATAGTTACTGTTGTAATTGTAGCTGCTGTTATTGTTGTAGCTGCTGTTCCCATTTTGTGTCTGGCCCTGCCGTGTGCCGTTTCGGGACGTACTGGGGCGGATGATGCGCGGAGGCGGCGGCAGCAGGGCGCGGCGGCGGGCAATGATGATCTGGCGGGCCGGCTGGAAGAAGTCGTAGCCGAACAGCGGCAGCGGCCTCGCGGAACGCGCCATGCCCAGCGTGAATGGGTCGGTTTGCAGCGTGTAGTTGCCCGGCGAGCGGGTCACCACCGGCGGGATTAAGGGATTTCCGGTAGGCGGCGGCACGGCAGAGCGCGGGACATACACGGAACTGTTTTGACGGCCTTGAGCGCTGTCCGGGCCATACGCCGAGTTCGGGCCGTAAGCATTCAGCGCGTCCGGGCTGCGGGTGGGATCGGTCAGCACCAGCGGATTGGCGGGCGCAGGCGGAGTGCGTCGGCGCGTCGTGCGCCCGTTGCGGGTCGCGATGGCGTCGCTGTGGCCGGTGGTATCAACCCCGACCGGCGGGTTGGACGTGTTTCCCGCCGTGTTGTCCTGCGTGGACGTGTCGCCTGCCGCGTTTCCAGTCGCCGTATTGTCCCCTGAGCTGTTGCTCCCGGAATTGTCGCTGCTGGAACTGCCGCCCCCGGACGTGTCCTGACCGGAATTGTCGGACCCTGTGCCGCCGGACATCGTGCCGGTGTTCCCGGAAGGCGCCGGACCGTACTGCGGATCCTGCCCGGCGCTTTGCGGCGGTAGCGTCAGCGTAGAAGCCAGCAGGAGACTCAGCAGGGCGGCGGTGCGAGCGGAGCGGCGAGAAGAGAAGCAAGGGTGATTCATAATCAGTCCTGGGGAAATCGTGATGTGAATTGATGTGATCTGAGCTGAAGACGTATTTAAGAAGGCGTACTGGATCGGCTAGGCGGACTGCACAAAGGCGTCTTGTGCCAGCTCCGCCATTTGGATCAGTTCTGCCGTCTGCTGCGTCCGCTCGGCGGAAGACAGCGCGGACAGATCGTTGACCGCAGGGATGCCGGTGCGTCCGGCACGGCCCAGCAGGCGCGACAGTACCAGGCGCAGCGTATCGGCGAGAATTTGCAGGTCATACGCCGGCGAACGGCGGCAGACATACGCCGCGTCCATTTGCAGCTTAATCGGCAGGATTTGCCGGATGTAAAACTCTTCCCGGTTGGCCTGCCCGGCCAGCAAAAACTCTTCGTGACGAAAGTACAGTGCGGCCGGTCCGGTCATGCCCGGACGAACGCTCAAAGCAATCGAGCGCAGGCGCGGGTCAAAGCAGTCCACAAAGCGCGGCACCTGCGGGCGCGGTCCAACCAGGCTCATTTCGCCCCGCAGAACATTCAGCAGCTGCGGCATCTCATCCAGCTTCCAGGAGCGCAGATGCCGGCCCGTCCGCGTAATGCGGCTGTCATCCTGGGCGGTTACAAACGGGCCGCACCCAGCCGCAAACATCGTGCGGAACTTCCAGATGAAGAACAGCTTTCCGCCGCGTCCGACTCGTTCCTGGCGGTAAAAGACCGGGCCGGGAGAAGAAATCTTGACCGCAAGCGCGGCCCAAAGCAGCGCCGGCGTACATAGCACCAGCAGAAGCGCCGCCGCGCCGCAGTCCCGCAGGCGCAGGCCGGTGTCGGAATTAAATGCAGCGTTAGAACTAAGAAGCGATTGCGGCGGCATAAGTCGGAGCCTTACATAACTGCCGTAATGACCGAGAAGAGACGCCAGGAAAAAGTATACTGTATTTTTCCACAAAAATCCTCGTTTTTTTGCCAGCGTGTTTCCAAAAACAGAAAAAGCCCTGTTTGGAGAGGATTTAACCTGCGGTTCAGCGAACACCTTCCGTATGACACTGCTGACTGAGGCTCAAACCCAGGCTCTCCATGCGCTGATAAACTGCATTGTCCCCGCCGACGATTACCCCGGCGGCTGGGATGCCGGTGTCGGCGAGTATTTGGCACGGCTCTTGACGCGCGAATCGCCCCTTTTGTTCGTTTATCGTTCGGGGCTGGACGCGCTGGACTCAGAAGCGCCAAACTTCCACTTGCTCCCGATAAACGCGCAAAACGCGCTGCTTCTTGGTTTGGAGCAGGACAAGGAGCGCGGCGCATTCTTCCGTCTGCTGGTCACGCACGTCATGGAAGGCTTCTACGCCGACCCCGGCAGCGGCGGCAACCAAAACGGCGTCGCCTGGCAGATGATCGGCTACAAGGTAACGGCATGACAGATTATGACGCGATTATTATCGGAGCGGGCGCGGGGGGCGGGGTCGCCGCCGCGCTGCTGGCGGAAGCGGGGAAGCGCGTGCTGCTGCTGGAGCGCGGGCGGTCCTTATCGTTTGCCGATGTCGGGCGCGACCATCTGCGAAACCAGAGGCTTGCCCAGTACGGCTTCAACGCCGGGCCGGACGACCTTGCGGGCAATCCGCGCGTCTTTGTGACCCCGGACGGTCGGGAAACCATCGTGAGCCCTATTGAAGGCGGCTACTCAGCCAACGCCGCCTGCGTCGGCAGCGGCACACGGGTCTACGGCGCACAAGCCTGGCGCTTCCTGCCCGACGATTTTCGCATGGCCTCTAAGTACGGTGTCCCCGCCGGCAGCAGCCTCGCCGACTGGCCGATTACCTATGATGACCTTGCGCCAGATTATGAACGCGCCGAATGGGAACTCGGCGTCTCCGGCAACGAAGAAACCGCCGGAAAGCATCGTCCGCGCCACCACCCGTACCCCATGCCGCCCTTGCCGATGAACGCGCAGGGCCGGACGCTGCAAGCGGGCGCAGACGCTCTCGGCTGGGACACGCAGCGCGTCCCGCTCTTGATCAACAGCGTCCCTTACGGCGGGCGCGACGCCTGCGTCCACTGCCAGCAGTGCGTCGGCTTTGCCTGCCCCACCGACGCCAAAAACGGCACGCAGAACACGCTTATTCCTCGTGCATTGGCAACGGGCCGCTGCACGCTGGAAACTGAAGCAATGGCCGAGCGCATCGACACAGACAGCTCAGGTCGGGTGGTCGGTGTCACCTATTGGACCAAAGACGGCAAGCGTGTCACCGCCAAAAGCGCCGTGGTAGTCGTGTCCGGCGGGGCCGTCGAAACCGCCCGGCTGCTGCTGAATTCCAAGTCTTCAATCCACCCGCACGGCCTCGGCAACGCGCATGACCAAGTCGGGCGCAGCCTGCAGGGTCATTACTACGCCGGGGCTGTCGGCTGGATGCCGCAACCTATCTGGGACGGCATCGGCCCCGGCGCGACCACAGCCACTATCAAGTTTAATCACGACAACGGGCAAGAGATCGTCGGTGGGGGAATGCTGGCCGACGACTTTATTGTCCTGCCGATCATCTTTCAGAAGCACCGCCTGCCTGCCGGTGTCCCGCGCTGGGGCCAAGCGCATAAAGAGTGGATGCGCCGGCACTACACGCGGATGCTGCTCATCACCGGTCCGGTGCAGGAAATCCCCAGTCCCGACGCCCGCGTGTCCGTGGCCCCGAATGTTACCGACAAGTACGGCATCCCCGTCGCCCGCCTGTCCGGCACAACCCATTCGGAAACGCTCCGCACCTACAACTACATGAACGCCCGCGCCGCCGAATGGGCCACGGCCTGTGGGGCCGAGAACGTCGAGGCTTACTCCGCCGGCCTCACCCTCAGCGGCGGCCAGCACCAAGCCGGAACCTGCCGGATGGGCCACGACCCGAAAACTTCAGTCACCGACGAATGGGGCCGCGTCCACGGCCACGACAACCTCTACCTCGCCGATGGCTCCCTGCACGTCACCAACGGCGGCTTCAACCCCGTCCTGACTATCTTAGCTTTGTCCTACCGCGTCGCAAGCCATTTAGTGCGTTCTTGGTGAGAAAGGCACCGGCACTGGAAGTGCCGGTCTACTTTGTCATGAAAGTCGCTTCGCGACTAAATGCCGAGGGGCATACGGCTCTTCAGTGCCGGAGACACTTTCACTCAACAGTAGACCGGCACTTCCAGTGCCGGGTTCTGCTGTTGCTCTTTCCCAGCATGCAAGTTGACACCATATTCTGCCGCTTTGCTTCGGACAAACTCAATCAGTAACTGATCCTGGTCATTGTCGTAATTGATGGTCTGAAGCGCGGTCACGACGCCATACTGCCTGTCGTACAGATCGGCAATGTTCCTCTCGCGTGAAAATGCTATCGCCCAAAGGGTGCGATATTTTGCCGCAAGCGGAGTTTGGTTTTTCCAAGAGGTAACACCCAGCCCGCCAATCTCACGATTGATGCTATTGGTGCCATCAATGTCTTCCGGGGAAATATCCGCACCTGCATAATAGTCCAGCAGGCGCTTTGTTAATCGCTCCAAGTTAGCATCGGTATCCGGTCCCAACAATGCCATTGCGTCAACAACCGTTTCCACCCAAAACAGAAAATTGGGCTGGTCGTAGGCTTGCGGGCTGATGTCATCAATCAGAAATTCATCGAGTGTCATATCAGCCTCATTCAGCCAAAAGAAGAGGGCAGGGGCAAGCCCTGCCCCTACATCATAATAGGCGATCTTAAAGTATCCCCGGCTTTTTGAGGCTAGGCGCTAAACCAGCTCCCAAGCCTTCAGGATAGACAACAGAGGGGGCAGGGGCGTTTCCCAGAGCCAGTTTTCTTGCAGCCAGAGGCCGGGCAGGATAACGCTGTGGTAGCGGCCCTGTTCGTCCAAAGCGGCAGGACGATAGATGCCGTCTGCGCCTAATTGATAGAACTCGGCCTGCTCACGAATAGGGTCCAGCAGCCAATATTCGGGGATGCCGGCAGCTTCATACTCAAAGAACTTGTCGCCCCGGTCACGCGCCCGGCTTTCCGGGCTGATAATCTCCACCACCAAATCGGCAGGGCCTTCTAGGTACGTTTTCTTGAGGCGGTCCAGATGAGACGTGGCAACAAAGAAGATGTCGGGGGCGCGTCCCGGAAAATGCAGCGCCGGTTTCATCTGATAAGGCTCACTGCGGACTTCTCCAAGCTGCCGCGCCTCGGCGTAAACTCGGAGCAGCGCAGCCAAGAACCCGGTGACGTTCTGGTGCTGATTGGAAACAGGACTCATCTCGACAATTTCTCCATCCACCCATTCGGCATGCCGCTCTTCGTTCATCCATGCCAGAAACTCCTCGTAACTGATTTTCGCAGTGGATTTGGCTTGTGTTAAAGTCGTCATCGGTTAGCCTCTTTGTCCGCAGGACACTTCTTTGCCGGGGGTTTCTACACCCTCGGCATAGGATCAGAACTTCGCGACGGTAATCGCACCTTCGGACGCGGACGTGACGGAGGCGGCGTATTTTGCCAGGACGCCGGTCGTATAGTGCGGCGCGGGGGCAGTCCATTCGGAGCGGCGGCGGGCGAACTCATCGTCCGTGACATCGGTGGTGATTGTGCCGGCATCAATGTCTAAAGTCACAGTGTCGCCTTCGCGCAGCAGGGCAATCGGGCCGCCGGCGGAGGCTTCGGGGGCGACGTGGCCTACCATCAGGCCGCGTGTTGCGCCGGAAAAGCGGCCATCCGTCACCATCGTGACTTCGCCGCCGAGTCCCTGTCCGACCAGCGCCGCCGTGACCCCCAGCATCTCGCGCATTCCCGGCCCGCCTTTCGGGCCTTCGTAGCGAATGATGACAACGTCGCCCGGCACGATGCGCCGCTCCGTCACAGCGGTCATGGCGTCTTCTTCGCGGTCAAAGATGCGGGCCGGGCCGCTGAACTTTGTTTTTTCGGTTCCCGCCAGCTTGATGACTGCGCCTTCGGGGGCCAAGTTGCCGTGCAAAATGACAATGCCGCCGCGCGGCTTGAAGGCTTTCTCGACAGGCACAATTACGTCTTGTCCCGGCGCTTCTTCGGCTTGTGCTGCTTCTTCAGCCAGTGTTCGGCCCGATGGGGTGGGGCGGTCGCCGTGGAGCAGGCCCGCCGCCAGCAGATTTTTGGCGACTAGACGGGTTCCGCCTGCCCGGTGCATGTCGGTTGCGACGTACTTGCCGCCGGGGGTCAAGCTTGTAATGACCGGCGTTCGGGCGGACACACGATTGAAGTCGTCCATCGTTAAAGATACGCCGGCTTCGCGGGCCAGGGCTAAGAGGTGCAGGACAGAGTTTGTCGAGCCTCCCGTCGCCGCCGCGCCGGCAATCGCGTTTTCAAACGCTTCTTTGGTGAGAATATCTGAAGGCAGGACACCGCTTTTAAGCAGTTGAACAATCATGCGGCCCGCTTCGACGCCGATGTCGTCTTTTCTGGGATCAACCGCAGGGACGCCCGCCGAGCCGAGAGAGGCCAGCCCCAAAAACTCCATCACAATCGCCATGGTGTTCGCCGTAAACTGGCCGCCGCACGATCCCGCGCCGGGGCAGGCGGCATCTTCCAGCTCGGTCAGGTCCGCGTCGCTGATTTTGCCCGCCGCCGCCGCGCCGATGCCTTCAAAGACGTCCTGAATGGTAATGTCCCGGCCCCGGTAGCGGCCCGGCGCAATGGAGCCGCCGTACAGCAGCATACCGGGGATGTTGAGCCGGGCCAAAGCCATCGCCGCGCCCGGCGCAGTTTTGTCGCAGCCGACCAGGCAAATGACGGCGTCAAACATGTGCCCGCGCGTCACCAGCTCAATGGAGTCCGCGATGACTTCCCGGCTCACCAGCGACGTTTTCATGCCCTCAGTGCCCATCGTAATGCCGTCGGAAATGGCAATCGTGTTGAACTCCTGCGGCGTCGCGCCGGCTTCCCGGATGCCCTGCATCACTTTCTGAGCCAGCGCCCGCAAATTGAGATTGCACGGCATCGTGCCAATCCAGGTTGAAGCCACGCCGATAATCGGCTTTTTGATGTCTTCGTCGGTCAGCCCGACGCCTTTAAGATAAGAGCGGGCAGCAGCCCGGTCGCGCCCTTCGGTAATGACGCGGCTCCGCGCCTTCGGGTCGTAAGTCGTAGGATTATCAGGCATAAGTAAGCTCCACAAACACAAGGGATTTAGGAGAATTATACCTGTGGGGGTGGGAGTTTGGCTACGGGATTGGGTCGGAGGGCATCAAAGCCTCATCTTCTGCGTTCTGTGCTTCACGCCATTCCCGTCCGAGGCGTACCGCTTCCTCAAATCCTTCACTATCGGCAAAGATGCCGAACATTTTCTCCCATCCGACCGGGCCAGGCTGCGGCTTGTCGGCGGCCAGTTGCTGTTTAATCTGCGCCAGTTCATCCTCTACTTGCGCCAAGCGCACTTCTAGTGTTTCTGTTGACATAAAGAAATTATACCACTGGCAGAAAGAAGTTCGGCCATCGCAGGAGGACCTGAAAAAGAGAAGAGGGCAGGGGTGAACCCTGCCCCTACCCAAACAGCGGGTCAGCGCTTGAATGAGAACGGCGTCGTCAAGGGGGACAGGTCGCCGAGTTCGTCGTCATCCAGAGATGTAGGCTTGGCGAAGCTGGGCGCAGGGGATTCGGGGCGTGGGGCGGCGTGGCCGTTCCCGTTGCCGTTCATGGCGGGCGGCGTCGCAATCCGCAGGGTGCTGAGGAGGGCCGGGTCGAGGCCCTTCATCACGGCGCTTTCGGGCGTGATAGTTCCCTTAATCACAAGCTCCTGCAAGGCTTGGCCGAGCGTCTGCATTCCGAGATTGGAGTTCGTTTCAATGATAGACGGCAATTGGAAGGTCTTGCCTTCCCGGATGAGGTTCTTGACGGCGGCTGTTGTCGTCATAATCTCTAACGCGGCAACCCGCCCGCCGCCGACTTTCGGCACGAGCGTCTGGGCAATGACCCCTTGCAGCGATTCCGACAATTGGGTGCGTATCTGCGACTGCTGGTGGGGCGGAAAGACGTCAATAATTCGGTCCACGGTCTGCGCCGCGCTTGACGTATGCAGGGTTCCAAAGACCAGATGCCCGGTCTCGGCAGCAGATACCGCCAGCGAGATTGTTTCCAAGTCGCGCATCTCGCCGACTAAGATTACGTCCGGGTCTTCGCGCAGCGCGGCCCGCAGCGCCGACGCGAACGACTCGGTATGGACTTTGACTTCCCGCTGATTGACCAGGCACTTCTTATGTGGATGGACAAACTCAATCGGGTCTTCCACCGTCAGAATATGCGCGTGGCGCTCATTGTTGATCAAATCGACCATCGCGGCAAGCGTCGTGGACTTGCCGGACCCGGTCGGCCCGGTCACCAGCACTAGGCCGCGCTCCTCGCGGGCCATCTCCGCCAGCACCGGCGGCAGCCCCAAATCGGCAAACGACTTAATTTCTGTCGGGATGACCCGAAAGACCGCGCCTTCGCCCCGGCGTCCGACAAAGAAGTTGCACCGAAAACGAGCGAGATTTGGGATTTCGATGCTGAAGTCCAAATCGCGCTTCTCTTCAAACCGATTTTGCTGATCGCCTGTGAGAATGCCGATCAGCATGGTCCGCAGCATATCGCGGGTCAGCTCCGGGTAGGGGAGCTGCTGCATTTCCCCGTGCAGGCGGATCGTCGGCGGCGCACCTACGGTCAGATGCAGGTCCGACGCCTTGCTTGTGACTGTCTTCCGCAGCAGTTCTTCAATGTCCATAATCATTTGATCCTCCCAGCAGTAAGCGCAAAGAAAAACATAAACACTTTATCTTCGGCAGACACGCAAAAAATAAAGAGGCCGATACAGCAATTATACTGTATCGGCCATAGGTTCGCGCTTAACTTGTAAAACGCTTCCGCAGGGCAGACACGTCAGCGGGGCGGCGGCAGTGAACGACTTTCTCTAAGCAGGCAGCCAGCACCTGAGCCACGGCAGCACGGTTTTTCGCGTTGTCGTCATTGGGATCGGTTGGCACGCCTGGAATCGGGTTCAGGTAATACGGCCGCACGCCGCCGGCAAAGCGGAGCATCTTGACAAAGCCAGGATGCGTATTTGTGCGGGCAAGGTCGGCGCGGATGTGCCGCAGCACAATTCGCCGGTAGCAGAGGGTCCAGGGCAAGTCGAGCCAAACGATCATGTCCGCGTTTTGGAGCAGATCGTCCACCCACCAAAGATACCCGCCTTCAGACACCCAGGAAGGCTGCGCCGCAATCTGCCGGACATCGTGCAGACGCTCTTCCAAAGAACGCTTCGAGTGATTGTGATAGCCGATGTGGTCCAGCTCATAACAGGGAGCCTTCAGAATGCCCGCCAGTTGCCGGGCCAACGTCGTCTTCCCGCTTCCCGCGCTGCCGATGATATGGATACGCTTCGGAGAACTATTCATTTAAGAATGCCCTCCACCATGTCTAAGTAACGAAGCAAGCAGGGCGTGTACAAAGGCGAGAACGTGCAGCCCTGCGCGTTTGCAATTCCCCTGAGTTGTTCCGTCTTGCCCACCAAATGCCGCAGGCGCTCGACTTTTTCCAGCGGCGCTTCCGGCACAGCCCAGTCCTCCGGTGTCAGCAGCTCCGCCTGCCCAAGCTGCGCCGCCGCATCCTCTAACCCCGGCTTTGGGTAAAACATCAGCCCCAGATCTGAGTCTGGGTGACGCGCCAGATGCTTTGCCGTGATTGAAAACATGAACCAGGTAAAACGAAGATCAGGCTCAACTTCCGCTTGAAGCCCCTGCGCCTCTTCCGGCAGGGTAAGCTTTGGATATTTCTGGCCCGCGTAAGCCTCCGCCTGCCGGTCAAACAAGACCGCATACTTGGCTTCGGGCAGCGGGGCCGTCACCGGCTGCCAGTAGCAGTCTACTTGCAGCAGCCCGTGACGCCCTTCATGCAGAAAACCCACATAGCCGCCGCCGGACGGAGCATACTGCGGTATATTTTCGCTGCCGCAAATCAGGCTGCCGGTTTGTTCCGCGTACCCCCGCAGCACAGGCTCTATGGAAGGAGCCGCCTCGTCCGCAACCAGAAGCCAGGGATCTAAATCGCTCAAATCATCGGCCTCGCTCCGGCCAAACGATCCCCACAGCAAAGCCGCCCGAACACGCGCATCGCCCCGCCAAAAAGTCATCAGCGACGCCAGCAGGGCATCCCGGTCTGTGCGGTATTCCCGTAGGGCCTCGGCGACGGCAGGATCAGAAAATTGTTCAGAGAAAACAAGTGAACGCGACATGGTCTTCTTTCGTGGAATAGATAAGAAGGCAGAAAGCCTCAGCGCAAAAGACGTGAGCAAGTGCCGGTCAAGAACGGCTTGACCCAGCCTTGTCTTTGTTTTTGTGTGAGGCTTAATCCATGGGCGTGGTGAGAGAATGGCTAAGGATACAAACCAAGCAGCATCCACTGGCGGCGAGCGCGGACCTGAAGCGGCGAATTCATTTTGAGCCGCGTGATCGTCACACGACCGATAGCAGTCAGTCCTAATATCTGAGCCGTTTCAGAGTCAAAAGCAAAGTGATGTTCCCAATAATCGTGGCGTGGATGAAAAAACGGCACTTGATCAAGCTCTACAGCATCCCACCCGGCGACAGCATCCGACTTGAATACATTGCAGGAAGTACAGGAAAGCGCTAGGTTGTCGTCGGAACTGGCACCGCCGCCGGAGCGAGGGTAGATATGCTCGACCTCAAACGTGAAGTTAGAAATCAACTCCGGCGCACGGCAGTATTCACAGCGGAAACTCGCCCGCGCGCCAACAGCCGGATGAAGAGGATTCAATGCTT
>CAXTER010000007.1:0-100655 GCA_964243345.1 uncultured Armatimonadales bacterium | reverse complement strand
TGTCTGCGCGGCCTCTAACGTCGGCCCGTAGCCGAAGCCGTCGGAGAGCGCTCCATCTGCGCCAATCAGCGCGACGTTCCAGAGCGGCAGGCCGAGCCGGTCCATTCCCGACAGCGGGAACTCGAACAGCGTTCCTGTTTCCAGCGCTGGGGCCAGCGATTGCTTGTAGGTTTCTAATGCCGTCACGGCGCGTCTTCCTTTGCGTCTTCCTTTGGACCAAACATTAAATAACTCCCAATGCTCAAAAAGACAACTCCCAGCAGGAGCAGCATTCCCTGGTCAAACCACAGCGCCGGGATCGTGTCTAAGCATGGGCTATCGCTGGGATTATGCGGGTTGTAAAGAACAAAAACATGCTGACCAGGGCGGTAGCCCCAAATTAGGCCGCCCTGCGGGTAGTCTATCACTTCACCGGATTTGGCCGTGAATGAAATCTCCGGGTGCGAGCTGCCCGCATTCAGCCGGGTCACGACACCCGGCGCACGTCCGGCAGACCGGATAAAGCGGGCGTTGGCAAGAGACCAAGCGCAGACGCCGACGGTCAGAACCAGGCCGACCATCGTAAACAGGCCGCCTTTGGCGCGTGTCGGCAGATCATTGCGCTGCTTCGGCTGTTTGCTGGCTTTCGGCATCAGTTCTCCAGCGGCACCGGACCGAAGAACGGCGGGCCGGCAAGCTGCCGGTCAAACAAGCGCACTACGTCGGCGCGGGTGCAGGGTGCGGCCTCAAACGATGTGTAGACAATGTCGAAATCCAGCGCTTCCACAATCTCGGAATACCGGCGAACTTCCGCGTGGCTCATCGGGATTTTCCGGTTGAAGCCTTTGTGTGTGCTGATCCCCGTGACGCGCCCGTTCTCGGAATGAAACTTTAGCATGTCGCCTGCAAAGAGCGTTCTCTTGTCCGCCCAATACAGCACCGTATGGCCCGCGAAATGACCGCCGGTATGGATCAGTGTCAAGCCCGGCGCAATCTCTAGACGCTCGTCAAACGGCCACTGGGTCATAAATGCATTGGTCCAGGGCAAGTCTTCCACTTGCAGCGTAACTTTTGGCGCGAAACGCTCCTGCAACTGCCACGCAGCACCATAAGTATGGGGATGGGATGCTGACAGCCACCTGATGCCTCCAAGCGTATCCATCAGATTCAGCGCGTCTTGGCTGTAATAGGCAGTCCCATCAAAGAAGACATTGCCTGCCGGGTGCTTAATTAAGTATCCGTTCGGGCCGATGCCGATGCGCGGGTCTGTCCAAAATGTGACAATGTCCGTCTCTTCTCCCGCCCAAACTGTGCGCGTCTCAGCCTCAGCCATGTCGGGCGTCAGAAAACAAAAGCCGTCGTCCGGCGGCGTGTGCCGGAAGTCGGTGCAAACCGGGCAGGTTGAAGGCACGGCAAAATGGCGCTGCCAGAAGCCACAGTTGGTGCAAAGATAAGATGTCAAATGCTAAAGCCTCTGTCAAACACAGCCGATGGCCCCGGCACTGGAAGTGCCGGTCTACTAGCGCGTCAAAGTATGCTGAAGACAGCGCTACTGCGTATCTGCTCCGCGACTGAAGAATTCGCAGTCCCGCAGGGACTTTCGCTGAGAGTGGACCGGCACTTCCAGTGCCGGGGCCATCGGCTGTGCAGGTTTCTTCACGTTCTTAATCCACACGCACTCCACCGGCATTCGCCTGGGCCGCTTGGAGCAGGCGCATTGTGTGCAGGTCACGTTCGGGAGCGAACGGGAATGGTACGCTGTCTAAGAGCGACTGCGAGAACGCTTCGATTTGTGTCTGGAACGGGGACACGTCTTCGGCTTCGGAAACGGCAATTTCTTGCGCCGCGCCGGTGCGGGCGTCAGTGAGTGTCAGCGTTCCGCCGGGTGTCTGGCCCATCGTATTGTGCGCGATTGCCATTGCCTCCGTGCCGATGACTTCCAATGTCCGGCGCGGGTAGACATCCGGGCAGTTGTAGGCGACGTTCATGGTCAAAAGCGCCCCACCCTCAAAGCGGCCCATTAGCGCTGCACCGTCGTCTACCGAGTAGTCAAAGACGCGGCGCTGCAAAAGGCAGCCGACTTCCACCAGCGGCTCGCCGACAATCCATTGCAGCAAATCCAGGCCGTGCGGGGCCAGATCAATAAATGCCCCGCCGCCTGCCCGTGCCGGGTCCACGCGCCAGTTGTCATGCGCGGCTTGCGTCGGCGGAACCCAGTCCCCAGGCGTCCAGCAGGCGTAATGCACCCGCGCCGCCGTGATCGTGCCAAGCGCCCCGGACGCGGCCAGTTCTTTGAGTTTACGGTGACGCGCTTGAAAACGCTGGTCAAAGGCAGTGCCATACTGCACGCCCGCGTCCCGGCAGGCACGGACCATCGCATCGGCATCGTCGGCAGTGATCGCCATCGGCTTTTCGCAGAGGACGTGCTTGCCGGCGCGGGCGGCAGCCTCAGTCAGCGGACGGTGCAGATGGTTTGGCGTCGCAATGTAGACGGCGTCGAGGCCCGGCGTTTGCAGGAACTTACTCAAATCGCGGCTTGACTCAGTGCCGGAAGTCAGCGAGGCAATCGCCAGCATAGCGTCTGAGTCAGGGTCGCTCAGGGCCATTAGACAGGCATTAGGGGCGTTGATAATACCGGGCGCAACATAATCACGCGCCACCCAGCCGCATCCCAAAATGCCCCAGTTAATTGTGCTTGCGGTCACGCGCGGCTGCTTTCCAACGGCATCAGCCCGGCTTGACGCATGACTTCTTGCTGAAATGCCTGAACCGGGCCGGGATGCACAATGTCCATCTCTTCCAGCGCAACGCTGAGAGTAAAAGCAGCGGAATTCGCGTGCCACTCCATTTCCAGCACCCGGTCAAGCACGTCAGCCGTTTGAAACGCTTTGGCATGAGGCGTATCCGACTCGTAGACCACGGAGATCGCCTCGCGGACAGGCTGATGCAGAGCGGCAGGAAGCTCGGCAGTGGCTTTGGCGCGAAACGCCTCCATCAGCGGTCTTAGTTTGTCGCCCAGCAGCACATCGCCTGCGTCCCCGGCGTCCGGCAGGTACGCATTGTGCAGGTGGTGAGACAGCCCGGAGAGAAATGCCTGCGCCGGGTCTGCACCATACAGCGGGGCGACTAGGACGCCGTAGACCGCCACCATGCCGCAGTGATCGGCATGGTTTTCGGCAGGCTCCAAGACAACGCGCCGAAAGCCGGGCCGGGTCGCCCCGGCGCGAGGCTGTGCGGCAAGAAGCGATGCGAACGGCGGCAGCAAAGTCAGGTCGGCGTCTTCCACAGAATTGGGTTGGAGATTGCCCCTCAGCGCAGCTTGCAGCGCGGGATCGAGCGGCCCGGCGACAGCGTCTAGGCCGGACTCAAGCACAGATAGGCGCTCATCGCTGGAAAATCCGCCTGCGGTCAGAACGCCCGCATCAATGCCCGCCAGACGCGCCGCCGCGACTGCCAGCGCTGTCTCACCCAGCGCAACTTCCGCTAGCGATTCACCGGAAACCAGACGCACCCACGAGCGCAGAAACAAGCGCTCGGCAACAGAGCCATTCTTGTCTGCAACGCGGATGCGCTTCAGGTCGTTCAGTTCCCGAAAAAGCGGCATCAATGAAGAAACCGTCATCGGTGAGCAGTCTCCCGGTGGCTGTCCTCGGCAAGCATTTCGTCGTCCAAGTCCAGCTCGCCGATCTCTACGCTTGAGGCAATGGCAGCATCGCCGACGCCTTCAAACCGGCGCGACTCCTGCTCTAGCAGACCAACAGCACGGGCCATCAATGTTTCATCAATTTCGTGAACATTGAAGCCGATGCCGAGGCTCTGGAGCATCTGAATTGTCAGCTCACCGCCAAGATGTTCGCGGAACTCACGCAGGCCATGGAATAGTTCGTCCGTCTCCATCTCCGGTGCGTACAGGGCAAAGCCGAGGCCGGACAATGTTTGCAAAACGCGCCGCCAGTCGCTCTCAGAGAGCCAGCCCTGCAAGTAGGAATAGGTCACGTCAAGCGCCAGCCCAATTGCCACGGCTTCGCCGTGATGCAGGCGGTAGTCTGTAATCTGCTCTAATTTGTGTGCCGACCAGTGGCCGAAGTCCAGGGGGCGCGACGATCCCATCTCAAACGGGTCGCCGCCGGTGCAGATGTGCTGGACATGGAGCGCGGCGCACCGATGCACCAATGTCTGCATCGGAGCCATCTCACGGGCTGCAAGAGCGTCAGTATTGTCTTCCAGGAAGTTGAAAAAGTCTGCATCTTTGATAAGCGCGACTTTGACCGCTTCAGCAATGCCTTCGCGCCAGACCCGGTCCGGCTGCGTCGTTAAAAAGTGGAAGTCATTCAGCACCGACCAAGCCGGGGCGAACGTCCCGCGCCAGTTCTTTTTGCCGAAAAAGTTGATGGCGTTCTTGACTCCGACGCCGGAGTCATTCTGGGACAGCGTCGTGGTCGGCAGCCGCAGAAGCCGGATGCCCCGGTGCGCGGTCGCCGCCGCGTAGCCAACTGCGTCGAGTAGCGCCCCGCCGCCGACGACTGCGAGATAAGAATGCCGGTCTAATCCTGTTTCGTTGACCGCCTGCTGCACGGTGACCACATGGTCAGGATTGTTCTTGACCTGCTCACCGCCCGGTAAAAGCAGCGGCGGGCAAACCAGCGTCAGCCTATCGGAATGCCGGCGGCAATACTCTTCAATGGCGTCTCGCACGGAAAGAAGCCGGTCTACTTCTTCTTCGACAACAAACAGAATTCGCGCCGGCAGACGCTCGCTTCGCGCCGAGACAACAGAACTTAAAAGAGGGTTTTCGGGATCAAAAATATGTGTGGTAAAGTGAACGTCGTAGTGAAAACTGACCTGAAGGTCGGCTTGAATAGCTTGCATGAAAAGGCTTTCTAACTGCACACGCACGGTGCAGCGGACAAGTCTCAACCGGGACTTGCATCGGGTCTTGAGGCCGTGAAGAGTATACCAATCTGAGGCTGATGCTAAACAAGAAAACACCGCGTCTGCATACACAGGCGCGGCGTTTTATTCTTAAGAGGCATTGGTCGTGCTGGCAGGATTTATTTTTTGTCCTGCTGTGCTTGCTGCATCTTTGCGAGGGTGAGGGTTTCATCGGCCCGGCCCCACCCGCCGTCTGCCACCTCGTCTACCAGCACCATTGTGTAGGGGCGAACGCCCTCGCCGAAGTAGTGCGCGAACAGGTCTGTGGTCTTGTGGATAATTTCCTCTTTTTGGGCTGCGTCGAGCGTGCCTTGCGGGAACTTGTAATTGGCGAACGGCATAACATTTCTCCTTTGTCTTGTCAATCTGTGAGTGTCTCACGAGTTCGGGGGCGGCCAAGCGCCGACTTGACGCATCATGCCGAACCAGTCCTCCAGGTGCCAGGTGTGCGTGATGCGGCCATCTTTGAGATGATGGAACTCGTGGAGCGCGATCGAGACCGGCTTTCCCGTCGGAGCGATCCCGAACATCTCGCCTTTGTGCGTGCCGGTGATTTCAGCCCGCACCCCGGCGCGGCCTGCGGTGCCGACAATCTCGTGGACCGTAATATGGATGTCCGGGAAGGCCGCGATGAAGCCTTGAAGCAGCGGCTTGAGGCCGTCCGGGCCGGGTCCCTGGCCGGGTGCCAGCGGGATGTCCTGCCAGTCAGGCACAACGGCTTCGTTCAGAAGGTCCGGGTTCTTTTCCGAGAACGCTCGGTACAGCGTCCGGATTGAGCGCTCTTCAGCTGCCGTGAGCGGGCTGACCAATACTGCGTTATCTTGGGTCATGTTGAACTCCTTTAACTTGTCGCTGCACGCGGGTGGAGCAGATCACCCATGCCAGCCGTTTTGAGGTAGTCCGCACGGATGCGGTCGCCCAGCTTATTCATTTCTTCCGCACCGCCGTCGGCAGCGTCCACGGTGACCCGGAACGGACGCCGGCCGAACGGCAGAGCGATTACCTTGACCGTGGCGCGGGCGACATCGGCGGGATCGGCAGTCTCCGGGATGGAGTTCTTGTCGCCTTCCGCCGCGAGTCGCGCTAAATCTGCGGTTGGACCGGCAGCATACTCAGCCTCGCGGTCTTTGTCGTCCGGGGCGTCGGCATGGGCAAAGTGGTTCGTGCCTTTGGTGTAAACGCCCGGCACGACGATTACGGTCTCAATACCCCAAAGCGCCAGCTCGCCCGCGTAGCTGACCGCAAGCGAGTCCATCGCCGCTTTGGCGGCGAAATACGGCGAGAGGTAGGGCGGGGTTCCGCCGCGCGTGCTGGTAGACCCAATCCAGACCACCAGCGATCCGCCGCCCGCCCGGCGCATGTGCGGGAGCGCAGCCCGGTTGAGCCGCTGCGCCCCGAGGACATTGATGTCATATTCTTTCGCGAACTGCTCCGGCGTGAACGCTTCCGCCGGTCCGAACGCCATATGCCCGGCGTTGTGGATCAGCACGTCAATCCGGCCTGCGTCTGCGACCACTTTGGCGACCGCCGCATCCACCGAAGGCTGGCTCTGCACGTCCAGCTCGACCGTGCGAAGATCAACGCCGCACTTAGCGGAGTAGGTCTTTGCTTTCTCCACATTTTTGGCGTTGCTGCCGGTGAGGCCGCGCATGGAGGCGTAGACAGTATAGCCGGCATCGGCCAGCGCATAAGCGGTCATCTCGCCGAAGCCGCTGGATGCCCCTGTAATTAAAACAACTTGTCCCATGAATTCTATCTCCTGTTAAGCAAAGCCGCCGTTGACGCGAATGACCTGTCCGCTGACCCAGCCGGCGTCCGGCCCAGCGAGGAACGACACGACGCCGACGATATCATCGACTTCGCCGATACGTCCCATTGCCGCCATCTTGCCGATAGCGGCAATTTCATTGTCGCTCTTGTCCTTGAGAAAAAGCGGCGTTGCGACAGGGCCGGGAGCGACGGCGTTGACGGTGATATTGCGCCCGCCCAGCTCGTTCGCCAGAACCCGCGTTAGCCCCTCGACGCCTTCTTTCGACGCCACATAAGCGCCGTAAGCGGGGAAGTTTTTGGCGACGACGCTGCTGGAGAACGTCACAATTCGCCCGCCGTCCGCCACATGGTTTGCGGCTTCGCTCATGACCAAATACGAGCCGCGCAGGTTCGTCGCGATGACTCGGTCGAACATCTCGACATCGCCCTTTTCAATCGGCGCAAGCGGCATGATTCCGGCGCTGTTGACGACAACAGAAATCTCGCCGAACGCGGACGCGGCCTATCCAAAGAGCTGCTTGATGTCGGCGGCACTTGTGATATCCGCTTTAATGGCGACCGCCTGGCCGCCGGCGGCTTTGATGCTGTTGACTGTCTCATTGGCCTTGTCCGGGCTGCCGGAGTAGTGGGCGACGACGCAGAAGCCGTCCGCTGCCAGACGAGCGGCGATTCCGCGGCCAATGCCCCCGGAGGCGCCGGTGACGATGGCGGTGTGTTTTGCTTGGTGAGTTTGCTGCATTTTTTGTCTCCTGTTCATGCCGGTCATAATCGGCTTCGGCATGGACAGAAGTATACAGCAGCGGCGATCTGCGAATCTTGGATAATCAGGGGAAGTTTATGGAACGATCTTGCTGAAAAAAGCAATGCTGAAAAAAGGTAATGTCAAAACGCGGTGCCGCGTACAAAAGCACGGGGGGTCACGCCGACCAGACGCTTGAAGTGACGGGTGAAATGGCTCTGGTCTGAGAATCCGACAGAATGAGCCGCCTCGCCGAGCGGCAGGCGGCTTTGGGTGATCAGCATTTTCGCTCGCTCGATCCGCGCCTGGATGACATACTGGTGCGGCGCGACGCCGAAAGCTTCCGCGAACAGCCGGGCAAAGTGATAGGGACTCAGCCCCGCTTCCCGCGCGATGGCATCCAAAGACAGCTCAGACGCCAAGTTATCCTGAATAAACGCCACAGCTCGCTGCAGCTCCGTGCGGACTTTGGCCGCCGGCGGCAGGATCGGCAGCCGAACCGTGTCGTGTTCCCGCTGAAGTAAACAAACGCTGAGCGCGGACGCCAGCGTTTCCGCGTACAGCGCCCCCTGCGGTGCGCCGCTTTCCATTTCCAGCCGCAAGAGATGAGTGATCTGCTCCACATGCGGGTCATGGAAGGGGGTCGGATCAATCCCGGCAAGTGTACTGGATCGTCCCGGCCCAAGCTGCTCTGCCGTCCGGTCCAGCAGGGTGGAAGAAAGATGCAGGTGCAGGTGAAAGATTGTTTCGCGGTGCCGCCATAAAGCAGGCTGTCCAGCGGGAACCACTGCCGCAAATCCGCTGGGCATTTGCATCCGGCGGGCGCTGTCTATGTTCTCCCCTCGCTCGATAAGAAGAGGATCACCGGCATTGAGGCAGAGAAGATGGTCCTCGGTAGGGCTGCACTGAAATTCGCCGCCGGGATTAAGGCCCGTTTCCAGGAGCATCCCATGCCAGCCGAGCGCACGGCTTGTGCCGAGTACCACAAAAGGGGAGCTTCGTGTTGTCGTGGTAGTCATACGGTCTTCCTCAGTACAACAGTTTTTTGCTTTTGACTGTGGCTCTGCGCGAAGAAGCAGAACAAAAAGAGCCGCGCCTGACTATTCAGGCGCGGCTTCTTATACCCAATTTTACAGCAGAGACTTGACGGCTTCGACAATTGCATCGGTGCCAAACCGGCATCTAGCGCAGGCCCATCGCAACCCGGAGCGCTTGATCCACTTGAAGCATCGTTTCATCACTCAGGTGGCCATAGTAGCCGAGAAGACGCGACTTATCCAAGCTGCGCGTCTGCATCAGCAGCGCTTTGGAGCGCATCGGCAAACCACCTTCACCCGGTTCGATCAGGGCCTCAAAAGGATAAGTACGCTCGGTTTTCTTGCTCGTAATCGGTGCAATCGAAATAATCGGAGAGTGGCGATTGATGATCTCCGGCGAGAGAACTAGCGCAGGCCGCTCCCCTGCCTGCTTTGAACCTTCCGTCGGATCTAAACGAACACGCACGACATCACCGCGCCGAAGTTCAGTAGGAGTAAAAGGCACTGGTCACCTCAGTGTCAAGCGGGTCAAACTCACGCTGGATTTCAAGATAAACGTCAGCCATCTCGCGGCAGCCCTCGATGATGTCTCGCTCTAAGGCTTCTTCCTGCTGCTTTGTCAGCCAGGCTTCTATCAGACGGGCAAGTGCTGCGCTGCGCTGCCCGCTGGCAACGGTTTGTTCAAACTTCTCTACAGTTGTTTGTGGCAAAACATAAGTACGCTTCCGGGTCTGCATTATGGTTTCCTCGCCATACTAATATACCATACAACTACCCCTACAAGCACAAAAAGCCGCGCCCAGTATCCCAGGCACGGCTTTTCTCCTCCCTCTACAGCAGGGACTTGACGGCTTCGGCAATCGCATCGGCGTCAATCTTAGCGGCGTGCATCAGCTCGGCGGGCTTGCCGGAGCCGGGCATATGCTCGACGGCCAGTTTGACCACTGTGGGGGCGTGGTCGCCGACGCCGACAAAGGCATCCAAAACGGCATCGCCGATGCCGCCTTCAAACCAATGGTCTTCGACGACAACGATTTTGCCGCCGGTATCCTGAGATGCCCGGTGCAGGGTCTCTTTGTCAATCGGCTTGACTGAATAGGCATCAATCAGCCGGATGGTGATGCCCTGCGCTTTCAGCGTGTCGTAAGCTTTGTTGGCCTCATGGAGCGTAATGCCCGCCGCGACAACGGCCACTTGGTCGCGGTCCGAATGGTGAACCAGCTTGGAGCCGCCGACTTCGTAAGTCTCATCGGGACCGTACAAGATCGGCGTCTTCTCGCGCGTGGTGCGGATGTAGGAAATGCCCGGCAGATCCGCCATGAGCTGAACCAAATGCGCGGTCTGGTTTGGGTCGCTGGGGTACAGCACTGTGGAGCCAAACACGGCCCGCATCATCGCCAGATCTTCCAGGGCCATCTGCGACGGGCCATCTTCGCCAATAGACACGCCAGCATGGGAGCCGCTGAGGCTAATAGTAGCATTCGAGATCGCCGCCATGCGAATCTGGTCAAACGCCCGGCTGAAGAACGCCGCGAACGTCGACGAGAAGGTCCGGTGTCCGCGCACGGCCAGCCCCACGGCAGCCGAAACAAGCTGCTGCTCGGCAATATACATCTCAAAGAACCGATCCGGGAACGTGTGATTAAATTCGTCGGCGAATGTCGAGTTTGAGACTTCGCCGTCCAAAACCACAATGTCGGAGCGGAAGCCGCCCAAAGCCGTGATCGCATCGCCATAAGCTTTGCGGGTGGCTTCTTTGGTTCCCATCTCATAGACCGGCAGCTTCAGCGGCCCGGTTGTTGCAGGGGTCGCAGCGGCAACTTGTTCCGGCTTCTGCACGTCCACAATGATGTGGCGCTCGCCGCCAAGCTCGGCAATCGCGTCTTTGGCCTGGTCGGCGTTCAGCGCCTTGCCGTGCCAGCCTTCTTTGTTCGCCAAAAACGAGACGCCGTGGCCTTTTTCGGTCTTGGCGATAATCCAGACGGGCTTGTCCGTGACTGTCAGCGCCTCGGCGTAGGCTTTGTCAATGGCGTCTAAATCGTGGCCGTTGATTTCAATGGCGTGTGCGCCGAACGCGGCGGCACGGGCAGCATAGACGGCGCTGTTCCAGCCTAAATCCGTTTCGCCGCGCTGGCCTAGACGGTTCATGTCCAAAATGGCGACCAAGTTGTTCAGCTTGTAATGGCTGGCCTTGTCTACCGACTCCCAAATCGAGCCTTCCGCCACTTCGCTGTCGCCAAGCACCACCCATACTTTAAACGGCAGCTTACTTAGATACTTGCCGTCTAAAGCCATGCCGACGCCGTTAGGCAGGCCCTGGCCCAGCGACCCTGTCGCGACATCTGTGTACGGCGTCACATGCGGGTTCGGGTGGCCTTCCAGCCGGCTGCCGAACTGGCGCAGGGTCAGAAACTCCTCGTCACTGATTGCGCCCGCCGCTTTCCACATGGAATACAGCAGCGGGCAGGCATGGCCTTTGCTGAAGATCAGATGGTCATTGTTCGGCGACTTCCAATTTGCGTAATCAAGCCGCAGATACTTGCCTAGCAGTACGGCCATTAAATCCGCCGCCGACATGGAAGATGTCGGATGCCCCGATCCTGCCGCCGTCGTACACCGGATGCTGTCTACCCGAAGCTGCGCCGCGAGTTCCTTTAAATCCACTTCCGCCATTTGCATTATCTCCTTAGTTCGTTGCCGCTCCCGGTCAACGCCGCCATTTCGTTGCTGTATTATTTTGCTTTCGGACGTGCCTTTGCAATTTCCGCCTGCTTCTCCGGCTCATAGCTCACATTGATGCTGGGCCTTTGAGCGCCGATTTTCTCGCCGACAATCAGCGTGATTAAGAACCGGCTTTTGCCATGCGCGTTTTTTCCAAAGGGAATGGCATTGGCATGAATCCAGCGCGGTCCGCCGTCAAGCATCTCTTTGAATGCTTGGGGGAACTGCTCGGCGGTCACTAAATCTTCTCGCTGCACCAGGCTCTTGTTTGCCTCATGGCTCACAGAATCGTCGCGAACAAACAGGACGTTCTCGTCAATCAGGCGCACGTTCCGAGCGGACAGCCAGTGATTGAAGCAGGCGAGTATTTCAACTAGATGTCTTTTTGTTTCCACGCCTCACCCAGCACTCACTCGCTTGCTTTTACCCATTATTGCATCGGCTTGCGCTGCTGCCAAGCCTTGAAACGGCTGCGCTTTGGATTATTATAAACGAAACGCATGAGCGAAGTCAACAAAAGCTCTCTTGACATGCCTAGTTTTCCTATGTATAATACTGGCATGAAGACTTCATCCCCCGCCGGGAACGCGCAGGATTATCTGAAAGGCGGCCTCTCGCTCCTGATTTTGGCGACTCTGCGCGACGGCCCTCTGCACGGCTACGGCCTGGCCCGAACCATTGAGCAGCGCACCGAGAACGCCTTGCAGCTCCGCGAAGGTACACTTTATCCCGCCCTGCATTCCTTAGAGCGCGATGGCCTCATTCAAAGCGCCTGGGAAACGCCGCTAGGTGGGCGCGAGCGCAAAGTCTACACGCTGACCCCAAGCGGCGACAAGAAGCTCACTGAATGGAGCGCCGGCTGGCAGCAGTTTGTGGAGGCTGTCGGGCGCGTCCTCGCCCCCACCCCGCAGACTTCCGAAGGAGAACCCGTTCATGGAATTAGGTCCCCAAAACTCCGCCCCGCCTAGAGTGGAAGCCTATTTGGACCAAGTCTTAGCGCCGCTCACCCGCCGCCTGTCCGCGTTCCATCAGCAGGAGCTGAGGCGCGAGTTGCGAGCGCACCTAGGGGAGCGCATCAGCGCTTATCAGGAGCTTGGCATAACTGAAGATAATGCCGTCACTGAAGCCCTGCGTCAATTTGGAGGCGCGGAAGACTTCCTGCAGCAGTGGCAACAGGAATGGACCAAAACAACGCCGCAGGCCACGCTCCGCGAGATAGGGGTAGCTACGCGCACGGCCCTGCTGCTGTCGCTCCCGGCCCTGCTCATCGCCTGCCTCGGCTGGCCGGATTGGGCGCACCCGCACAGCTTCTCCGCAAATCAGTTCGCCTGGGCGCCGGACTGGATGCGCTGGTGTCAGTTGTCCTATGTGGCGTCCGGCTGGGCCAGTTTCAGCCTTGATTTCGTTCTTCTTCCGGTGGCGGTCGGGGCTGCCATGGGACGTTTTGTGCCACGTCATGCCGGGCTTGGAATGCTGTCGGCACTAGCGGCAATTATCGTCCTGACGGATTGGTATCTCTTGCCGAACGCACCGAACTTAGGGCAATTCTTATGGGATAGCTCCTACCTATTATTTGTCCTCGGATTTTACTGGCTGCCGGTCGCCTGCACGACTGCCGCAATGGCGTCGTGGTGGACGCAGCGACAGAGAAAGGTACTCGCATGAACGAAAACCATAGCCGCGTGGAAGCCTATTTGGACCAAGTCTTAGCCCCGCTGACACGCCAACTATCTCTGTTCCATCAGCAGGAGCTTCGGCGCGAACTTGGGGCGCACTTATGGGAGCGCGTGGACGCTTACCGTGAACTTGGACAGTCTGAAGACGACGCCGTGATGGAAGCCCTGCGGCAATTCGGCGGGGCAAAGGATTTTCTGCGTCAATGGCGGCAGGAGTGGACGCAGGCGGCGCGGCCTGACGCGAAGGGCGGACTTTGGCAGGCGACGGCAGCCGGGCTGAGGCTGTCTGCGGCAGCCTTGCTGCTGGCGTGTGCACCGGTCATTGTATGGGTGTCTCAGTCAGCTGCTTATGGGCATGAAATTCCGTGGCTCAGGCTTTGGCTGGCGGGCAATGCCGCCTGGTTCGGGCCGCTCATCGCCTGGACAGATTTCGTTGTCCTGCCAGCCATGCTGGGGATTGCAATTGGCCGCCGCTCGCCGCAGCGGGCAGGGTCAGGGGCATTTCTCGCCTTGACGGGGGAAATTGCCGTGGGGGCGATTTTAGACGGAACTGGGCTGAAGTTCTGGCCGCACTTTCCTGCGGTGAGCGATGTGCTGGGGCAGGCGGCACTGCTGGAGTGCGCGTGGCTGCCAACAACCTGCCTTTTTGCTTCGCTGACGGGCTGGGGAATGCGGCGCTTGAAGACACGGCGTCTGGCCTAGACTGATGAAGTGTTGTCACCACTGGAAAACGTCGGGTTCGATCCACTGGGCCGTGCGGCAAAAGTAACCCAGATGCTCGGTTAAGTAATTGGCGACTGCCGGCATGTGGGCGGCCCCGTAGAAGACACCGACCACAAACGGCGTTCCATCGTTTGCCAAAGCCGTGCTGTGGAACCGCTTGATGGCGCTGAACAGCACCCGGTTTCGGTCATCCAAAATGAGGGTTTCGAGCGGTGTCTCGGCAATTAAATCTTCGTGCAGGGCCTGGCTCATGTCGCAGACTTCCGCCAAGTCCTGCCGGGTCGGCAGAGGCAGAAAAGTGCTCAGCCGGGCGACGACCGCCTGCCCGCGCACGGTGAACTGCGCCCGCTCCCACCACGACGGCAGCGCGGCAATCGCCTGCTCCAAGTGGCCGCGCGTCATGTCCGCCAGCACCCAAGTTGCGGGAACGCACTCGTAATCCACGGCGTCAAGCTGGCTGGTCAGCCCCAAGCGGCGGGCCAGGGTTCGGTGGCCGTCATGGTCACGCGGCCCTAAATCAAACGTCGCCGTGAACTCGTACAGCACCCGGTCACAGTCGGCCAAATGCGCCAGGACAGCCTTGTAGTACGCCGGATCACCGATATGGATTGTCGGAAAGAGCCGAAACACGACAGAATGGCCGTGCTTCTCAAATTGCAGCAGCGGCGAGCGCAGACCGCCGCTGTACATCTCCAAAAACTCCATGCACCACCGCCTTTTGTTGCAGACTGATTTTGTTACGGGCTGAGATTGCTCCAAAGATCAGCGGGGACGAAGCGGGCCAAGTGGCTGACGTTGCTTGTGGCGACAATAAGATCGGCAGTGGGAATGCCGAGCGTCAAGGCTTGGGCGGCTAAAATTACGTCAATGTCCAGTTTATTGGGATCGCCGGTTGGCAGCCCGCTTTGCCGCGACTGCGCCCACAGATCAGCGGCAAGAAGCATGGCCGGGCTGGTAATTGGCAAGAAGCGAAGTATTATCTTTAGGCCATCCAGCTTTCTGACGCTGTTGGTCTTGCCGGCCCGAAGCAGTTCACGCCGCAGCTCATAGTCAATGACTTCTGGGATATAAACTTCATGCCCAGCAGCGAGGCAGTCCTCTATCCAATCGGTCAAGGCAGCAGCATCCGGGTTGCGTGCCGGTGCAGAGGCAAGGCCAAGCGGATAGGAGTCAAGAATAATATGCACCATTACGGAAAGAGCGGCCTTTCCCCGCTTTCAATGCGGTTCTTGTTCAGGTTTTGCATCAACTCATGGAGTTCGGCATCAGCTTTGCGTAGCTCCTCCGGGTCGTCTGTGAACTCCTCTTCTTTCCAGGCTTGAAGTTGGGCGATCGCGGCGGCGTTCCTTGCGGATATTTGCGGCCTAGCGGGAACCGGCGGCAGGTTTTCTTGAACCAGCTTCCTGACGTACTCGGCGGGAGGAAGTCCAATCTGGCGGGCAATGGCGTCAATCTGCGCTTCTTCTGCTGGGGTTAAATCCAGGGTAATCATTTTCGCGCTCCTTTTGGCTGCTTTCTTCCATTGTAGCATGAATACAGGCGATGGCCCACTGCGCGTGTTCGCGGACTAATGGCTCTGGGTCAGTCTCGGCGGCGCGGGTCAGCGCGGGCAGGGCGCGGGGGTCGCCCAAGTTGCCGAGCGCGACGCAGACGTTGCGTAACAATCCCCGACGCTTGGTGCGCTTGACGGGGCTGTTCTTGAACTTGGCGCGAAAGGCTTCGTCGTCGAGCGCCAGCAGTTCCAAGAGATCAGGGGCGGTCAAATCAGCGCGGGGACGGACGGCAGGGTCCTCGGATTTGACGGCGAACTTGTTCCAGGGACACACGGCAAGGCAGTCATCGCAGCCGTAGATGCGCGTGCCGATAAGCGGGCGCAGGTCTTCAGGAATGGAGCCTTTCAGCTCAATGGTGAGATACGAAATGCACCGGCGGGCGTCAAGCTGATACGGCGCGGTAATCGCCCCGGTCGGGCAGGCGGGAAGGCAGCGCGTACAGGTTCCGCAGTGGGTCGTTTCCGGCAGGTCGGCAGGCAGTGGAATGTCTAAAAGTATTTCACCGAGAAAAAACCAGTTGCCGAGACGGCGCGAAATCAGATTGGTATGCTTGCCGATCCAGCCCAATCCCGCCCGCATGGCAAGGTCCCGCTCGGTGATCGGTCCGGTGTCACAGTAGACTTTGCCGCTTGCTTCGGGGCATTGGGCTTGAATGAAGGCCAGCAAAGACTCTAGGCGCTGCCAGAGCGTATCGTGGTAGTCGTCGAAGCGGGCATAGCGGGCGATGGTACCGGCAAGAGTCCCCCCCGCCCCCAATAATGGGGGAGCCGGAATAGGAACGGAACCCGTAGGGGCGCTGCTTGCCGCGCCCTCTTGTTTTATCAATCTTACTCCCCCATTATTGGGGGCGGGGGGGACTTTCCCTTCCTCCGGCGAATAGTTCAGCGCGACGCAGACTACGCTTTTCGCGCCCGGCAGAACTTGGGTCAAATCGCCGCGCTTCGGCTCCTGCCGGTGCAGGTACAGCATTTCGCCCGCCTTGCCCTCGGCCAGCCACCGAGCATAGTGCCGGTGATGAGGCGGCGGGGCCGCCGACGTGATGCCGCACAGCGCAAAACCCAAACGCGCCGCTTCGGCTTTAATTTGCTCTGCGAGGGTCACTTGTTTTACGGGAGTCACGCCGCACCACTCCACGCAAAGCGCAGAATGCGGTGGTTCAGCGTGTCGGCGACGTAAATATCGCCCCAGACGGCGCGGCCTGGCTGCGGCTTGTCGGACGGTGGGCCAATCGCCAGGCCGCCGGGACGGAGCAGAGAGCCGAGCGATCGGCCAATTTTTTCAATCGTCGCGACCACCGGCCCTTCGTCCATCAGCGACAGACACTGCAAGCGCCCGCGCGTCTCGCCGGTCAGCGGGTTAGGCTCCCCGGCGTCGGCCACATACAGCAGGCCGGCGGGGTCAATCGCAAGCGCACGCGGCTGATGCAGTGAGACCGCCGGCGCAGCAGGACCGGCGCGTCGTGTCCCACCAATCTGCTGGTCCAGCCGGCCCAGCGGGTCAAAGCGCACTAGGCGCTGGGCAAAGGTTTCCGCCACATACAGCGCCCCGCCCGGCGCGGCGGCGACAGCCTGCGGGCTGCTCAGGCCCGGCCCCTGTGGTCCTCTGCTTCCTGGAAGGCTCCGGCCGGGCTGGCCCGGCGCTCCCAGCGAGTTCAGAAAGCGGCCTTCCGCATTGAAGCGCTGAACCCGGCTGCCACCGGTGTCGGCCACATAAATATCTCCTGTGCTTGGCGCGACCGTGATCGCCGTCGGCCCCAAAAACTCGCCGTCTTCCCGGCCCGGCCTGCCGAATACCAGCGTCAGGACCCCCTCGCGTGTGAATTTTTGCACCCGGCAGTTCCCCTGCTCCGCCACATAAAACGCACCGTCATTGTCGGTAGCGACGCCTTGTGGGGACAAAAACTGCGCCCGCCCGCTGCCGCGACTGCCGATTGCCGATACCCCGCCGTCGGGGGTGATTCGCTTCAAGCGGTGGGCATACGAGTCGGCAACAAACAGAATGCCTTCGGGGTCTACGGCAATACCCGTCGGGTACTGGAACTGGTCGACATTGGTGCCGCGCTCGCCCAGCACCTCGACGATCCGCAGCCGGTTCGGCACCTGCATTCCCAAACCGGCCAGCGACGACAGCGTGATTGTATCACCGTCGTCTTCGTCCACATACTTCTGGAAGCCGCGCGGGTCAGACATTCGCACCTGCGCCAGTGTCGTGCCGTCCGGCAGCAGCTCTACGCCGATCTCCCGCTGGGCCGGCTCAGACTCAGTCTGCCCCGGCTGCGCCTCGGCAGGCGGCGCGTCTTCGTCGCCGAACTCCAAAAAACTAAAGCGATCAGAACTCATAACTGCCTTTATTATAGCCAATCAGAGCATCATTCGCGCACTGCCATCCGGCAGCTTCCAAAGGAGGCCAAGACAGGCCGACGAGATCAGGCCAAGAACAATCCAAGGGACAAGACCGGCAGCGGTTTGGTTCCACTTCTTTTCGTCAAAGATGGATTGATGGTAGCCATTGGCATCCACTTCTTTGACTTCGCTGCGCCAGAGAATGACGGAAGCCTGGCTGCCAGTCGGGGTAGAGTTCCACATGTCGGAGCCAATGTCCCCAACAGTCTGCGTGTAGCCATTCGTGTACTGCAAAGTAAAGAACTGATGCGTTCTTGGATAGTCCCCGTGACGGCGGTGGTCTATGGTCGTATTTTGAGGCTTGGCTGTGATCGTCGCCACGAGATTCTGACACGGGGGCAGACTCTGGTCCACTTCGGATGCGTCCCGGTGTGGAAAGCAATTTGGCGACCTTAAATAAACCGCCTCCTCCTGCTGGTCTTTTTGCCAGGCGGCATCAATGTTGTTTTTGATAAAGAAGATGCTCAGGGCCAGCAAGCCGAGAAATACAAGGCTGATTGGAATGCGAAAAAGACGCAGGCGGGAAAGGAACATGGGGTGCCTCCTCCTGATTTGACCCGTCAGACTCACAAAAGTTGCAAAGCAGGCAGGGGATTGTGTGTTTTTAAGCGAATTGCATCCCATGACACATTATGGATTTAACTTTCTCTGGATGTATGTCTCGGATGACGGACGCGCCCCGCAGCCGGCAGACGAAAAAGCGCTGGACTTTATGGCGGCGGAAGGCTTCAACTTTGTGCGCCTGCCTGCCAATTACCGGACATGGACCAAAGACTTTGATTATTTTCACCCCGATGAGTCGGTCCTAAAGTACATTGACAACTATTTGGAGGCCTGCCGGTCACGCGGCTTTCAGATGAGCCTCAACCTGCACCGCGCACCGGGTTACTGCATCAACAACAATGACCTGGAAAAGCACAACTTGTGGCTGGACCCTATCGCCCAGGATGCGTTTGTCTTTGAGTGGGAGATGTTTGCCCGGCGCTACTTGGGCGTTCCCAGCGAGTTTCTCAGCTTTGACCTGGTCAACGAGCCGCCGAGCGTCGGGCAGTACGGGCTGACCCGCGGCATTCATGCGGCGCTGATCCGGCGCGTGGCCGGCGCGATCCGGACGATTGACCCGGCGCGGGAGATTGTCATTGACGGCCTCGGCGGCGGACACTTAGCCCTGCCGGAGCTGGCCGATTTGGGCGTGGTTCACAGCGGGCGCGGCTACCAGCCGATGCCGGTCAGCCACTACAAAGCATCCTGGTGGGACGGCCACAGCACCGCGCCGGAGCCGAAGTATCCGGGCGTGCTGTGGGACGGCAAAGTGTGGGATCGTGATGTGCTGCGCGAGTTTTACCGGCCCTGGCGGGAAGTGGAGGCGGCAGGGGCAAAAGTGCATATCGGCGAATGCGGCTGTTACAACAAGACGCCTAACGACATCGCGCTGCGCTGGCTCGGCGGCTTATTCGGCTTGTACAAAGAGTTCGGCTGGGGCTTTGCGCTTTGGAATTTTGCGGGCGACTTCGGCATTGTCGAACACGGCCGCCCTGGCGCACACTATGAGACGCTGCATGGCTATCAAGTAGACCGCGCTCTGCTGGATATTCTGCGCGAAAGCCGAACTTAAAATGATCGGAGGCTGGTTTAAGAAGTGAGCGACCACAAGAGACCTCATCCCAATACGAGCGCTGGGGTGAGGTCTCTTTTTCACGATTGGGTTACAGCGCTGCTTTTGCCGTCTCGGCAGGCGCGGCAGAAGCTTTTGTGATGGCGTCAGCCAGTTCCGTGGTCGGGCCGCCGTAGCCGACAAAGCTTTGGAAGACTTTGCCGTTCTTGTCAATCACATACTGAGTCGGGATGCCCGACACATGGTACAGCTTCGAGGCAATACTGTCCGGGCTGCGCCCTGCCGGGTCCAGCGCGAACTTGATGGCGCTGTATTCCGGGTGCTGCGGCAGCCAGCCCTTAAACGCCTCTTTGGTGTCCCAGACGTTGACGGCCAGCACGACGACGCCTTTGGCCGCAAACTTCTTTGCCACACTGTTGGTATGTGGCAGGGACATCTGGCAGGGACCGCACCAAGTCGACCAAAAATCCAGCACGACGGTTTTGCCTTTGTAATCCGAAAGCTTGACCGAAGCGCCAGTATTGTCCTGGACCGTAAAGTCCGGCGCGTCGCTGCCTGCGGCCAGCAGTGCAGGCTGGGATGCTTCGGCGACGGCTTCGGCTGTTTTCATGCGCTTGGCGCGGAGGGCGGCGGCGACAGCGGGCGAGATGCCGCCGCTGCCGCGTGGCCCGAACAAGATGTGCTGATTCGCAGTCAGGCCCGCGTTTGGCTTCACAAAGACGCCCTTATAGGCGGCGGTCTTGCCGTCATAGCGCACGACATCCGACCTCTGTCCGTCGCTGACATACAAGTCGCCGCCGGGGCCGAACGTCAGCCCTTGAACATTGCTCAGGTACATGCTGGGAAAAGCAAAAGTACGCACGAACGCGCCGGTCTTGCCGTCATATTCCAGCACCCCGCTTGCGCCGCCGACGAACAGGCTGCCGTCAGGGCCAAAGACCAGACTCATCGGGTGCCGCAGGCCGCCGGTATGGGGTTTGACAAATGCACCCATCGCCATTCCGGTCTTGCCGTTAAACCGCAGCACGGAGTCTTTGCTGTCGCTAGTGACATAAAGGCTGCCGTCCGGCCCAAATGCCACATCGCCCGGAGCCGCCAGTCCCCCGCGACCATTTGGGACAAATACGCCCAGCGGAGCGCCGGTTTTGCCGTTGTAGCGCCGGATTTCCCCGGTCTGGTTCTCGCCGGTGACAACGTATAAATTGCCATCCGGCCCGAATGCCAGCGTGACCGGCGTTTTCATGCCGCCGCTGCCGCGCGGGATGAATGTCCCCAGCGACGCACCGGTCAGTGGGTTGAACCGGACAACGGTGCCGTCGCTGTAGGACGTGACATACAAATTGTGGTCCGGCCCGAACGCCAGCCCCACCGGGGTCAGGCTGCCCCCCAGAACGCCCAGAACTTTGCCGCTGCCGCCCGCACAGCGCAGGATTGTTCCGTCCCCGACATTTGCAATGTACAGGGCCGAATTCGCAGGCGTCAGGCGCGGCTGCGCCGGCTTTTTTGCTGCTCCAGCAGCGGGTGAGTGCAGCGCAAGCGGCAGAAGCGCAGCGGAGAGAAGCAGACCGAACGGCTTAGGGCGAAGTGACATGACAAAACTCCTTTTCAGCGGTGTGAGTGGCGACAGCAAGGACTACAACGGTTCCAGACGCGGAAAGTTTCGGCAGGCAGAGATTCATTCTGACTTTACCATAAAAACCAAGCAAACGCAAAAACGCCCGGCTTCTCTTGAAGAGAAGCCGGGCATAATGGATTTGGGCTGAGTGCAGAAACTAAATCAGCAGGTGCGGCGCTTCTTGGCGGCGACCACTAGGCCGCCGAGGCCAAGGGCCAGCAGCAGGCCGAAGGAAACTGTGGTAGACGCTTCCGGCACTGCCGCCGGGCTGCTGTTAGTCGTGACGCCGACAGTTAGGAAGTCCACCGCGTAGCCGTCCCCGCCGTCGCCGCCTTCGTCAATGCTTAGATTGAGAATGCCGCTGCTGTTCAATAAAGACGGGTTAATGCCGAACGTGTAAAACTGGCTGGACGGGTCGGTCAGAACCACCTGGTTCATCACGCTCTCAAGCTGCGCGGACTCGGCGCCGTTGATGGTTGCGATGTACGGGTCGCCGAACTTCGCAAACTGGAAATCGTCCAGCTCGATGCCGAGCGTCAGCGTTTGCAGGGTCTGCCCGGCGGGAACCAGCGACGCATAATTCAGCGAAAACGTATCCGGGCCTTTGACCACATGGGTGTCACCCGGCACCTGCGGGTACAGGTACTGCCCGGCATAACCGTCATGGGCCTGATTTGTAAAGGTGCTGCCGACATAAATCGTATCCGTGCCGGCGAAGTCGCCTGCCGGAGCGTCCGGGAAAAACTCAGAGTGGCCTAAAGACTGCGCTCCTGACGTAATTTGTCCGGCGGACAAGCCGGAAAGGGTTGCGCCGGCCTTCGGACTGAAACCGATAGGATTAAAGCCGCCGCTGTACGGGCCGGCCCCTTCCTGGTTTTCATTGCCGTATTCCAGCACTCCAGGCGCGATGGAAGTGACCTGAGCGAACGCCGGATGCGCGGCGCTGAGGCCAAGCACAGCCAGCGCGAGAAGCCCGAATCGGGTGGATATTCGTGTTTTCATAAGTGCGGGGCTTTCTGTATAAAAAGTGAAACGGAAGGCAAAAGGAGTGCACTCACCCTCTTGCATAAACCGTGCCAAGTTCGCCCAGCCAGCGCCAATAGCGCAAAAGCCTTATGGTACGTTTTGGGGGTAATTGCAGGCGGCTAGACCACACCCTGATGATGGACGCGCAGGCGAAAGGCAAGCACGAGCAGCGAAGCCCCAAACAGCAGCGCATAAGCACCGATTAAGTAGATGACAAACAGAAGACCTGCGCCCGGCGCAAGCAGAAGCGCAGCTCCCAGAAGAACGGACAAAACACCGCTGACACCGAGAAGCCATTCTCCAGCAATAATCCGGTGCAGCCGGATGGCGGCGGCGATTTCTGCGATGCCGGTGATGATCGCCCAGATCGCCACTACCGTCACCAAACCCACGGCGCTCGCCAGCGGGTGCGCGAACACAAAGATGCCGACACCAATCCCGACCACGCCTTCCAGCATCAGCAGCCACCAGCGCTCGTCCACATGATGCCAGCGGGCGGCGGCAAGAAGCGCAAACACGCCGTCCACCAGCGCATACGCCCCAAAAAACGACACCAGCACTGTCAGCGCCGCACTTGGCGCGGAAAACGCAATAATTCCCAAAATCATCGCCAGCGTCCCGCGCACCGCCAAAACCCACCAATTCGCCGCAATCCGCTCACGCATCAGTTATTCTCCTTTTCCAAGATACGGGCGGATTACCCGCGCCGGTAAAGGAGTAAACGCCAGGAACAACTTCCCTGCTGCATGATCGCTGATCGCGATCAGCGATCAATAGAGGTATGATGAGGTTATGAACCTAAAGCCTCAAGATGTTGTCATACTTTTAGCAATTGCCTTATCCCCCAGCACGGAGCGCACAAATAGGTCCCTCGCCGCAGACCTCTTTGTGAGTACCTCGGAAATATCCGGCGGGATAAGCCGCCTGCGGGCGGCGCGGCTCCTGCGGGGTGATGCGAAAAAGCCGCTGAAACGAGCTATGGAAGAGTTCTTGCTTTGCGGCGTCAAGTACGCTTATCCTCCAGAAAGGGGCGGGCAGACACGCGGCTTGCCGACTTCTTATGCCGCTCCTCCCCTCTCAAAGTTGATAGTCCAGCCAAACACAGACCCGCCGGTTTGGCCTGAGCCAGCGGGATTGGTTCGCGGCTACAGTTTTTCGCCGCTGTACAAAACTGTACCCCAAGCCGCAGCCAAGGACGCGCGGCTTTATGAAATGCTTGCTTTGCTTGACGCGATCCGTGACGGCAGGCCGCGCGAAGCGGAGGTTGCAAAACAGGAACTTAAGAAGCGGCTGGCGGATCAATGAAAGCAACTCAGCATGCGAGCCGAGCAATGCTCGCCCAAGCTGCGCGGCTTCTTTTGCCGCTGCAAGAAGAATTTGTATTTCTCGGTGGGCTGGCGCTGGCACTTCTTGTTTCCGACCCGGCGGCCCCGGATGTGCGTCCAACGGAAGATGTAGATGTCATCGTTCACATCGGCTCGTATGCAAGGTACAGCTTTCTGAAAGAGAAACTGCGGGCAAACGGGTTTAGCCAGCCGCGAGAAGAAGCCGCTATTATCTGCCGCTGGCTGAAAGACGACCTCACATTCGACATTATGCGGACTGATGCAGAGGTTTTGGGATTTAGCAACCGCTGGTATGCCTACGCCATGAAAAGTGCAAGCCTAGTTTCTCTCGCGGAGAACCTTGCCATCCAAGTAGTCAGCGCTCCCTGCTTCCTTGCGACCAAGATTGAAGCGTTTCAAAGCGGGACACGCGGCGACTTTTGGACAAGTCGTGATTTAGAAGACGTTGTCAGTGTTCTTGATGGTCGTTCGGAAATTGTCGCAGAAGTGCAGGCGGCCCAGCCGGCGGTGCAGACGTTTCTGGCAGAGACATTCTAAAGCTACTTGGGGAATGAACACTTCTTGGAGGCGCTCGATGCTTTGCTTTATCCGGATGCGATGAGCCAAGCACGCCGCCCGCTTGTTCTCTCCCGCATGGCACAAATTGCGACGCAAGCCAGGTCTATTTCCTAAATCAAGCCGCGCTCTTTGAGGCTGACAAATGTGCCGTCGCCGAGGACAATGTGGTCCAGTAAGTCGATGCCCATGATTTCGCCGGATTGGATCAGGCGCTTGGTAACAGCTACGTCTTCGGCGCTTGGCGTCGGGTCGCCGGAAGGATGGTTGTGCGCGATGATAATAGACGCCGCCGAGGCGATTACGGCGTCTTTGTAGACTTCGCGGGGATGCACAATGGATGAGGATAGGTCGCCGACGGAGACGGTTTTAATTGCTAAAACACGGTTCTTGGTATTGAGAAGAATTGACTTTAAATGCTCTTTTTTCTGATAACGCAGGTCCGGCATCAGCAGGTTGGAAACGTCCTGCGGGCCGCCAATGGCCGGGCGGCCTTCTTCAGTAAACAGGGCGAGGCGGTTGCCGAACTCAATGGCGGCTTTAATCTGGGCAGCTTTGGCCGCCCCCAGCCCTTTGACGGCGGCAAGCTGTTCGGAAGACGCCGTGGCGACGCCTTGTATGCTGCCGAACTCAGCCAGCAGAAACTCGCCGAGGGCAACCGCGCTGCGCTCACCGTTGCCGGTTCGAATGAGAATAGCAATCAGCTCCGCCGTGGTCAGCGCCTGCGCCCCGTAGGCGTGCAGACGCTCACGCGGACGCTCTTCCGGCGGCAGGTCTTTTAAGATAGGGTTGTAGCGGTCGCGCACGACTGCTGCGCTGTCGGGGCTGGGTCTTGAAGCAGGCTTAGATACTGAAGCAGGCTTAGATACTGAAGCAGGCTTAGATACTGAAGCAGGCTTAGGCTTGCCTGAGCGGGGCTGACGCGGCGAAGGCGTGGCCGCAGGAGGTGCCGGCTGCGCCGCATCTCCGGGTGTCCAGAGACGCGGCACGGCGCGTTCCGCGAGAAGCTCCGTGGCCGGGCCATCGTCCGTGACGGCGAAAGTAGTCATAGTCGAAGTGAGGAAAAAGTCCCCCCAGCCCCCAATCATGGGGGAGCCAGAGAAAATGTTAGGGAAGAGGGCGCAGCAAGCAACGCCCCTACGGGTTCTCATCTGGCTCCCCCATTATTGGGGGCTGGGGGACTCTTACCAGCATCAGAATGTAAAGACGCCGGACAGGCTCAGGGTATCCTGGTCCCGCTTGGAGGGAAACCCTGTCTCGTCGCCTCCACCGTAGAACGTGTCTACGTTGCTGTGGTCATGGCGATACTCGACGCGGGTCAGGAAGTTCGCCGCGGGCTTGACTTCATAAGTCGCCGTGATGTCGTAAGGCCGAGTTGTTGTCGAGTCTACGGACTGGGAAACGAACGCATGGGACTGGATACCTTCGTCAACCGGGTCGGGAACGAATACAAGCGTAGTGTAACCGTCAGTTTTTGCCTGGTAGCCGGAGAAGCGTAGAGCAAAGGCGGTTTTTGGAGTTAGCGCCTGACGGTAGTAGACCGCGTAGCCATTGGTGGTTGTCTTCGGGCTGCCGTCGGGCGTGTTCTTGGCGTACTCGTAGTCCAGGCCGATGAGCTGGTTGGCGTTCAAATTGTAGGTGAAGTTATTATCGTTCAGGATAATTTTGGTGTCCGGGCCAGGCGCGTCAATCGTGCCATTCAGCTTTTGCTTGCCCAAACCCAGCTCGGACACAATCGTGAACTTGCCTTTCGGGTCAGCGTAGTTGAGCTGGCCGATGTAGCCCAGACGCTTGGAGTCATTTTGAACGCCCAGTGTCGGCGTGTTGTAAACGCCGTTGACTAGGTAGAACGTCGCAGTCAGGGCAGCTAGACCGGGAACGGGCGTGTAGATACGAGCGCCGGCATTGTAGAACGGCAGAATGTCGTAGGCCGTGGACCGGGAATAGTTGTAATTGGCGTTGGACTCGGTCACTTCATAACCGAACGGCGTGTAGAACTTGCCGAAGTCAATGCCGGCCCCGCCGCCGCCGAGGGCATAAGTGCCGTAGAGCTGCTGGACATTTTTGTAACGCGCTTCGCCGAGGCCCCGGCTTGCGCCCTCAAAATCATAATGGTTGATGTCGGCGGTGTCGCCAGCAATAAAAGTTGCCTTGAACCCGAAAGCCGATGGGCGAGCGGTCTTGAAGACGTTCAGCTCGGCCAACGACAGCGACGGCGAGTTGTGGCGGTCGTCGTAGTAAGGCTCGCCGCCGCCTGCCGAGACGTTCTTGGGATCGTGAAAGTTGAACAGATAGTAGCCGTCAATCAGGCCGTTATACTGAACATTGTAGTTGACCGGCGGCGCGGCGGGCGGAGCGGCGGGAGCAGCCGGGGCACTGCTGGTTCCGGGCGGCGCGGGGGCAGCGGGCGGCTGGTTCGGCGCGGGCTGGGTCGTGCCGGGCGCGGGCGCGGGCTTTTCCGCCGGGCCGGGCGGCGTGGCCGGCATGTTGGCGTCAGGAGCAGTCTGGGCCATCGCCGGCAGGCCGCCGAAGGCGGCAAGGCTAACGCCGAGCGCCAGGGCGGTTCGGAAAGAAGATGGCTGAGTGAAAAGCAAGCGGGGCATGATGGGTCGCAAAGTGTGCAGTCCTCCTCGTGTGGTTCGCAATCTTGTGGATCGTCTCTAGGATTAGTCTTACAGATCATCAGGCGAAGTGGCGCTATGTTACCCGATATTTTTACTAGGTTGCATGGTTTAAGGAGCATTGAGGCTTAATCTTAATGAAAATTTTATGCAGGCGCTCACATTCCAAGCTCGCTGGCGGTGATAATAGCCCGCGCAATCTCCGACGCCGGCTTTTGCAGGGACTGGCTTTGGGCCTGAATACGGTAGAACGCTTCCCGTTCGGTGAGCTGATGCCGCTCCATCAAAATCGCTTTTGCCCGGCCCACTACTTTCCGGGCTTCCATCTTCTCCTTTAAATCCTCTACATCCGTTTCCAGCGCCTGCCGCTCCCGATAGCGTCCTAAAGCGATCGCAATAGCAGGGCCAAGCTCTTCGGTGCGGAACGGCTTGCGAAGGTACGCCAGCACCCCGGCGGCGTCGGCTTTTACAATCATGTCTTCTTCGGCATAGCCGGTCAGCAGCATGACCGCGCCGAGATTCTCGCTGCGGGCGATCCGCGCGGCGTCCAAGCCGTCCATCTGCGGCATCATAATGTCCAAGATAAGCAGATCAGGCCGCAGGGAGCGGGCAAGGCTGAGGGCCTGCCGCCCGTCCTCGGCTTCGCCCAGCACGCGCAGATTTATCGCTTCCAGCGCATGGCGCAGGTCCAGGCGGGTCAGGGGGTCGTCATCGGCGATCACAACTTTTGTGGGTTCCATCTTGTTGAATTCGATTTTAGCGGGTTCTGTCTTAGCAGGTTCTGTCTTAGCAGGTTCCATCGCAATTCGTTCCGTTCTCTGTCCAATCACGCAAAAGATAGACGCAAAAAAAGAGGCCAAGCGGCGACAACGGGCCGTCAGGATGACGGCGGTGTCGGCTTGCCTCTTTCACAGAAAGCTTTTACAAAGAAGAGGAGCGCGGCGATGCGCGGTGATGCAGCCTGTCTTACGCAGGCGAAAGAATGGATACAAAAAGGCGAGGCGACTGGTACGGCTTCGTTCCAGACCGCCCGCTGTCCCAGCCGCACAAGGCCGGAAGCGGAGCAGGCATAGTATACACGCAGAACGAAGAGATTGTCAAGCATTTGCCCTAGCGCGGACTGAACCGGGCACTGGAAGTGCCGGTCTACTGGTGAATGAAAGTCCCTGCGGGACTAAATGCTGAAGTCACTGGGCTTTTCCTCAGTCACAGAGCGACTTTGATGCGAGAGTAGACCGGCACTTCCAGTACCGGTGCTTTTGGCTGCAAATCCCCGCATTCGTGCCGGCAAACCGGCCCTAACGAGACCGGGAGGCCGTGCCGATAACTAGAGTGTCGCCGGGAACGGCACCCGCACCAACAAGAATACGCGGGGCCGGCACGGTCTCAGCTCTCGGTCTCAACTCTGTTACTTTAGTCCGCATCTTTTCTCGTAGAAGGAGTCTCGTATGAATTTCCGCCCAAATAGCAAAAAGGCCGGCTTTACGCTGGTCGAGATTATGATTGTTGTTTTGATCATCGGCATCCTGCTGGCGATTGCAATCCCGAACTTTGTCGCCGCCCGTGAATCGTCCCGCGCCAAAGCCTGCGTCGGCAACCTCAAACAGATTGACAGCGCCAAGCAGCAGTGCGCGATGGACAAGAAGATGTCCGGCTCTTCCACCGACACATTTGTCATTGATGGATTGGCAGCCAGCGACACGGCCACCGCGCATCAGCTTGTCGGCCCGACGTTCTACATTCGCGCCATCCCCACCTGCCCGTCCGCAGGAACCTACTATCCGGCAACCGTCGCCGTGAATCCTTACTGCACAATCAGTGCCACAGCGGCTGGCGTCGCCACCGCCGCCGGTACGACCGGAGCAACCGCGAATTATGGCATTGGTGAAAAGTTCTACCATGGCCTGACGAACTAAACGACGCATTTGCGACAAACTCATGCATCTCAAAGATGCCAGGCAGCATTGCCTGGCATCTTTTTTGCTCGCTCTATCAGAAGGGCAGTTTTCCATGCACTCATTTTCACCCTCTCGCTGCCGAGCCTTTACGCTGGTCGAGATTATGATTGTCGTTTTGATCATCGGCATTCTGCTGGCGATTGCCATTCCAAACTTCATTCAGGCCCGTGAGTCATCCCGCGCCAGAGCCTGCGTCGGCAATCTCAAGCAGATTGACAGCGCCAAGCAGCAAGCCATCATGGACAACAAGCTGAACCAAAGCGCGGCGGCAACTTTCAGCCTTGACGGCGTCACCGCCAGCACGTCCGGCCCCGGCGGCGTGTATCAGCTGGTGACCACGGCAGCGGCAGTCGGCTATATCCGGCGAATGCCGGTCTGCCCGGAGATGGCAAACAGTTACCTGCCTGGCTCCGTTACCGTTGGGCCGCTGTGCAAGGTCAGCGACAGCGCCGCGCCACATGATAACGGCGGGACGCTGGCGGCCGGCGACACTGCCGACTATGGCTACAATGCCGCGACTAGCGTGGCCGGCCGATGGTATCACGGACTATGAGAGGCAGACAGTCTCGTTTCCGGCACTGCGGCGCGTCTTCGTGCCGCTTTAGGAGCGGGGAAACCCCGTATTTTTGCCGATGACCCGACCTCGGCCCCACGCCATAATGGAGCCTAGTCACACAATTTGCTGAGGCACACTTATGACTTTACAGCCTAATTCTCCGCGGCTCAATTCTTTTGCCGTGCGGCGGCGCGTCTCAAAAGCCGGCTTTACCATTACCGAAGTTGCGCTGGCCCTGGTCATTTTCACACTGATGGTCGTGCTGTTCGCCGCCGTGTTCCCCATGACCGTGCGCGGCGCACAATATGGCAACAACTACACCCAGGCGGCAATGCTCGCCCAGCATAAGATGGATGAGCTGCGCTCCGCCGGGTTCGCCCGCCTGGACCTGAATGATTTGACCAACCTGGCCGTCATCGACGCGGCCCAGCCGTCCGGGTATCCGGCAGCGGTGAACGGCGGCGCAGTCTACTCGTTCACGACCGCTGACAGTTTAGTCAGTAACGGCGCGACTCAGGGCTACTTCCCGCCGGGAAGCCAGGGAACCGTGACAATCCGCGATTACGCCGCGCTGCACCCCAGCAGCGGCATCGCTGCCAGCACAATGGACTATGTCACCGTCACGCTGACCTGGAACGGCGGCGGCGTTTCCAACGGCTCTTATTCTACGTCCGCCATTATTGCCAACCTGAAGCCTTAACCAGTCTGAAGCCCTAACTATGAAAACATCTCACCTCACCCGGCGGCGACGGCTTCAGCGCGGCCTCGGACTGCTGGAAACGCTGATCTGCATTTCCATCATGGCCCTGCTGTTTCTGGGAGCGATGACACTCATCGTCAGCGCCAGCCGCAGCACCGTGCGGACACAGGCCCAGGTGTATGCCAACAGCGACGCCGCCAACGCCATCCAAAACATCATTGGCTGGATGCGGGAAGCAAGCACGTTTTCCCTGCCGACTTCCAGCACCTCCGGCACAGCGGAGTCCAGCTGGAACTCCATGAACAGCACCCCGCTCGGCCAGTTCAGCACGACCCTGAACGGCGAAACCATCAACACGGCGATGGAAGTCACCATGCCGCAGGTTCTCACCGCAGCGGAGAACGGCTACACAGCCTCCACGAATGGGCAGCTGCGGGTGCTGTCCCAAAGCGGCGGCTACTGGCAGACGGGCGGGGCAAACTGGCAGGCAGCTCCCTGCAATGTCCAGATTGCCGGCGGCGTCGGCCTGCCCGGCATCGTCGTGTACATCTTCTACCGGGGCGACGCGGACTTAGCTCCCGACGCTGCCGCCGGTACTTACCTGTGGCAGTACACGCTGCCGTCCGATTCGTCGTTCAACCCGGCAAAGTATCCGCCGTCGGCGCTCTGCAAAAGCGTCTCCACTGCGCCGAACGCCGTTCAGTTCGTGCGCCCCTATTATATCGCCGGCGGCGGGATTCCAGAGCAGACACAAGTCGAGATTAAGATCATCAGCAGCTATTACAGCCCAATCAACGGCCAGCAAACCAGCGAAGAAGGCAATGGGTCCAGCGCGAGCCAGCTTACCGGCAAGTGCGTGTATATGCGGGACCACTGCACCGCTGCCACAAGCAACACGACAAACTCCGGCGTCCGCACCGGCAACAATGCGTTCCAGTACCACTAACAGGGGTTTAGGCAATCATGCAGCACAAACAAAAACGCAGGCGCTCACAGCGCGGCATGGGCATGGCCGTGACGATGCTGGTCCTGCTCGGCCTCCTCACACTCACTTTGATTGGAACCACCGGCTCTAACGGCATTCTCGGTACGACTAACAATGCCCTTCAATCCGGCTCCGCCCGAAGCCAGTCCACCGCGTCGTTCAACATGGCCGAGTCCGGCATTCAGTACACGCTGGCCTGGCTGGGGAACGTCTCCAAAGTGCGGCCTCCCGTCGGCAACGCTCAGGCTCCGACCGGCTGGGACTTTACAACGGTCAATGGACGCGGAGTTGTCACGCCGGACCCGAACAACCCCGGCAGCTACTTCGCTGTTCGGATTTACCCGGACGCCTACAACACCGACACTACCAGCCCAACCAGCAACCAGAAAAAGTACCTAATTGAATCCATTGGGTACAGCGGCGGCAGGAGCACAATCGTGCAGGCGTATGTCGGGCAGGGAAGCTTGGCCCAGTATTTAGTTTTGCTGAACTCCTGGAACGACCCGAACAACTTTTGGGTCAGCGGCCTGACTACGTTTGACGGCCCTGTCCATGACAACAACGCCAACGGCGTGGCAGAGAACGTCCTCTGGAAGTCGGCAGCCGGCACGTCCCCCATGTTCACCTACACCGGCGATGATGCGTATACGACTTCCGGCACGAACGGCATCAACTGGTACAAAGACCAGTTCCAAAACTCCGGCGGGACGCCGCAGGTCGTGACGAACCCGGACGGCTCGCAGACCAACCAGTGGCTCAATGTCGCGGCGGGCGGCGCGGAGTCGGTGCATACCGGAACGCCGGTGGTGCCGTTCCCGACCTCAAGCACACTTCAGAAGTCTGCGGCAGTCGGCACCGCAACAGTGACAAATCCTTTCGGCGTGACGCTCTGCCCCGGCGGCGGTGTTTATGTGGAAGGAAATGTCTCGGAGATGGCCCTGAGCGCGACCGGGCCGAACAACACGGTGCAGGTGATGACGATCACTCAGCCCAATGCCGCCGGCGGCACGACGGTTCAGCGCGTGACGATTGACCCGGTGGCGGGAACGAAACTGGAAACGCAGCAGCCGGACGGCACCTGGCAGCAAACGGGTACACTTGCCGGGACAACCAACGGCGTGGTCTATGTCGACGGCAACATCGGGCAGCCCTCGACAACGGACAGCTCCGGCAACCCGGTGAACCCGCAGACCAGCCCGCTCAGCGATCCATCGTCCGGCCTTTCCGGCGGCCTGCATGGGGTTGTTGCCGACAACGCGCTGGATGCAAACGGCAATGTCACCCACAACAATGGCCTGACAATTACGACCCCTCAAAACGACAACTGCAATGTAGACGGCAGCATCACTTACAGCACCGAGCGGCAGATCGCCAAAGACGCCAGCGGCAACCCGGAATATATTGATGTCAACGGCAATCCGACATCCGATCCGACCAAAGGAACACCGGTTTACGTTTCTGAAAGCAATGACCCGAAATTTCTCAGCAAGGCCGGGACTTTGGGCCTTATCTCAAACAATGTCCTGGTGACGCAGAAAGACTCAAACGGCAACGCGCTGACAAACTTTGAGATGGACGGCACTGTGCTGGCATCAGGCCTGTACGACGCAGACCATTTTGACAGCCGGGCTGTCGGCCTGTGGGAGAACATGGGCGGCTACCTATCCAGCACCGTCGGCACCTTCGGCGAGTTTGACGGCAACAGCCTCAAGCTCATTGACGGCTTCAACACCCAGTTCAACTATGACGCCCGGATGCGAAACAACCCGCCGCCATTCTTCCCGACCACGGGCTTTACTTACAGCATCATCTCTTGGCATCAAGTCACCCAGCCGCTGGAGCCATGAAAAAGCCCCCTAGCCCGCAATAATGGGGCTAGGGGGCTTTTGTGGTGTGTTTACGTCAAAGTCGCAATTTCCGTCGGCGTGACTACGACGCCGATGGTGTTGAGATCGGCAATGGCCCGCTGGATTTCGTCGCCGTCGCCGTTGAACGCGACCTGCATCCAGCCGGCCTCTTCCGAGACATTGGCTTTTTCAATGACCGTAATCAGCCGGTATTTCTTGCCCAAGTTGTACACAATCGGCTGATTGTACATCAGCTTATTAAACGTCAGATTAAAACGCTCCACGGCCATAGGTCAGCATCCTCCCGCAATCGCCGGCACAATGGAAACTTGGTCGCCGTCTTTGAGCGCCGTTTCCGCGCCGCTTAAAAAGCGGATGTCTTCATCGTTGACGTAGATGTTGATGAACCGGCGCAGCGTGCCGTCTTCCCCGCGCAGGCGTCCGCCCATGCCGGGATACTGCGTTTCCAGATCGTCCACCAGCGCGGCGACATTCGCCGCGTCCACTTCCACCGTGTCTTTCCCCTGCGTTAAATTCCGCAGCGGGGTCGGCACTAAAACGCTGACTGCCATAAGTGTTCTGTTCTCCTTTGATGTCCCCCCAGCCCCCAATAATGGGGGAGTAATATTGATAAAACAAGAGGGCGCGGCAAGCAGCGCCCCTACGGGTTCTTGCCTCGGTTCCTCTACTCATCCGGCTCCCCCATGATTGGGGGCTGGGGGGTCCATTTACTTCACGCCGCCGGTGTGCTTTAAGATTGTTTCAATGTCCTGCCGCAGGCACGTGAAGACCGGCACGTCGCGCTCGGTGTAGGCACTGGCTTCGCTTTCGCGGAGGCGATGGACCAAATCTAAAAAGTCCTGTGGGTAATCGCTCTCAAACGCGACCACAAACTCCTGGTCATCTAAGCCAAACGAATAGGTCGTGTTCAGCTTGATGCTGGGGTAATCATGGCCGACTAAAATATGCTCGCGCATCGCCCGCCGCCGCTCATCGTCAGTAAGACGGTACCAGGCGCGGGTTTTGATGAACGGGTACACGAACAAGTATTTGCCGCCGCCGATGACGATCTGCTTGCGCCCCGGAGTTTCGCGGTCTTCAAAGTCATGCTCATCCACGTAAATAGACGTTTTGGTCATCGCCAGGTACGAGTACGGCGTGGACAGATACTGGCCCATGCGCGTCCTCAGCAGGGCCGACGTCATCTCTTCGAAGTCTTCTATTCGGTACGAGACGCGCCAGAGCATAAAATCGCACTCAGGCCGGATGCCGAGCGTGCTGAAGGGATAAATCAAAAAGCGCGACTTGGCTTCTTCGATGACCGAGGACAGTTCGCAGGCGGCATCCGTGCGCTCGGCTTCGGACAGCTCGCGCCGGAACAGCGGGTCAAGCTTGTAAAACGCGAAGCTGACAAACTGCCGGGGCGATTCGGCGTCGGCCTTCCGCATTTCCTGGTAACGCGCTTCTTCGTCAGGCGCAAGGTTTTCTCGGTACGCTCTCATGGATTTTTGTTTTCTAAAAGACCCCGGTATAAAGAACCCCGGTGTCAGGAAGGGCGAACACAAGGTTCGCGCCCTACGGGGTCAGGAGTTGGATCGGAATGTAGGGCGCGAACCTTGTGTTCGCCCTCTTTAATTAAGCCGTCACCAATTCTTCCGTCTTTTCCCCAGCCTCTACTAACTTTGCGGGCAGCGTGTGGGCGCGGGCGGTCAGCGCGTCTTCCAGTGACGCCAGCGACGGCTGAATTGGGATTGTCTTTCCAATCTTACCCAGAACGGCGTCAATCGTCTTCAGGCCGTTGCCGGTAATACAGATGACCAGACTTTCGTCTTTGGGGATGCGGCCCTGCTGAATCAGCTTGCGGGTGGTTGCTACGGTCACGCCGCCGGCGGTCTCGGTGAAGATGCCTTCCGTGCGGGCGAGAAGCTCGATGCCTTCCACCACTTCGTCGTCGGTGACATCTTCCGCCCAGCCGCCCGACTTGCGGCAGGTCTCAGCGGCGTAGTAGCCGTCGGCAGGGTTGCCGATAGCGATAGACTTAGCGATTGTGTTGGGCCGGACCGGCTTCATAATTTCCGCCCGCTCTTTCACCATTGTCGAGATCGGGTTACAGCCCGTCGCCTGCGCTACATACATCTTGGTCGGGACGCCGTCAATCAATCCGAGGTTGCTGAACTCTGTGAGGGCCTTGTAAATTTTCGTCACCAGCGAGCCGCCCGCCGACGGGCAGACAATGTGCTGCGGCGCTTTCCAGCCAAGCTGCTCGGCGATCTCGTAGCCGAAGGTCTTTGAGCCGTCGCCGTAGAACGGGCGCAGGTTGACATTCGCCAGGCCCCAGCCATACTTGCCGGCGACTTCCGAACACAAGCGATTCACTTCGTCATAGTTGCCCTGCACACTGAGAACAGTCGCGCCGTAAATCAGCGTCCCGACTACTTTGCCCTGCTCCAAATCGTGCGGGATAAAAATATACGCCTCAAACCCGCCCTCAGCAGCGTGGGCGGCCACCGAGTTTGCGAGATTGCCCGTGGACGCGCACCCGACTGTCTGGAAGCCGAACTCGCGGGCTTTCGACAGGGCAACAGCGACAACGCGGTCTTTGAACGACAGCGTCGGGTGGCTGACGGCGTCGTTTTTGACATACACTTCGTCCATGCCAAGCACCCGCGCCAGATTTTCCGCTCTGACTAATGGCGTAAACCCGACCTGCTTGCCGACCGTCGGCGGGCCGTCGAGCGGCAGCAAATCCGCGTAACGCCACATGGAAAGCGGGCCGCTTTCAATTAATTCCCGCGTGATCTTCGGGCCGAAGGTGTAGTCATACTGCACTTCCAGCGGTCCAAAGCACAGCTCGCAGACATGGATCGGCGCTTTATCGTAAGTTTGGCCGCACTCGCGGCACTTCAATCCCAGCACTTTCGGCATCAGTCACTCTCCACTTTCAGCATAAAAAAAGCCGTTCGCCCAGCAAAGACAAGTACAGAGACAAGTCATGTCAAGGACGAAAGGCTTTTGCCTTCGTGGTACCACCTTGCTTCACGCCCGCCTCACGGCAGGACGCCTTGTCGGGTGCAAGTGGCGCACAAATGAGTGCGCTCTTTCGACCCTGGCCCAATCACGGGAGCCTCCCGGAGCGGACTACTTGATGATTGTTTCCAATCATCGTTCCCCCACCCGGCTCGGAAGCCATGTTCCGCCGCGTTTCCCCTGCCGGATTTCAGCATCCCCGGCTCTCTGTAAGGGTCACTCGCGGCGTACTCTTCTTCGTCATCGCCTTTTCGCAAAATTTCTAATTATTTGGTTGTGCCGCTATTATACACAGCGCCCATGCAGGATGTCAAGGGCCAGCCAGTGCTTGACATTTGCCTACGTCCCTGCTAGAATATGCCTCAGTACGCATCCTCACTCTTGTACCTCCACAAAAGGATTGCCGCCATGAAACCGCTTTTTGCCCTTCCCGTATTTTCCGCCCTCGTTCTCGCCCTCAGCTTGCCGTGCCTCGCCCGCGCGGCCACGCTCACCGTGACCACCACTGCCGATAGCGGGGCGGGGTCCCTGCGGGCAGCCCTCGCTACAAGCAGCGCGGACGGCGACGGGGACACAATTGCTTTTGACCCGGCCGTTTTTGCCACGCGGCAGACCATCTCTGTCAGCAGCGGGGCGCTCTTCGCCAATGCCGGCGTGATCATTCAAGGCCCCGCCGCAGGCGTGGTTCTCGACGGTGGTCCGGGGAACGGCCAGCCCGGCCTCCTCTTCGAGTCCGACACGGCCACGTCCTTTGTCAGCAATCTGTCCCTCCGAAACTTCGGTGGCGCCGGCCTGTCAAACCGCTTCGGCACCCTGACAGCCACTCACTGCGTTGTCCAGGGGAACTCGTCCCAGAGCGGCGGCGGCGTGTTCAACGACGGAACGATGACGCTCATCGGCTGCACGGTCGCAGGAAATACCGCATCGCAGGCCGGCGGCGGCATTTTCAGTTACGGCACGCTGACCTTGACCGGCTGCACGCTGTCGGGGAACACCAGCGGCGGCCCCGGCGGCGGCATCTACAACGGCAACAGCGGCGCGACGCTGACTTTGACCAACTGCATCGTCGCGAACAATGTCGCCGGCAGCTCCGGCGGCGGAGGCATCTCCAGTCTTGACGGCATCCTGACCGCGACCAACTGTACCTTTACCGGCAATCAGGCCACGACCAACGACAATGTCTATGGCGGCGGCGGCGCGATCGCCCTCGTTCGCGGCACCACGACGCTGACCAACGACATCTTCTCCGGCGACAGCTCCCCGCAGGGCGGCGGCGATGAGATATTTTTCAACAACAACAACAATGGCAACCCCGGCACCCTGACAATTACACAATGCGATCTCAATCCGACCGCAGTTTACGGGGCGGCGTACGCTGGCGGCGGCAGCATTGACGCCGACCCCAAGTTCGTCAGCGCGACCGACTTCCACCTTCAGCCCGGCTCCCCCTGCCTCGGCGCGGGAACGGCTTCCGGCGCACCCACGACGACCCTAGATGGACAGAAGCGCCCGAACCCGCCCGCTATCGGCGCGTATGAGCTGACCCCGCCAACGCATGTTCTTTGGGACAACGCGAACGGCACGGCTTCCATCTGGAACTACAGCCTTTCTGTCGGCACGTTCACGCAGAACCAGTTTGGCCCCTACCCTGGCTGGTCGGCTAAGGCCATCGCCGATGGCGGAACCGATGGACAAACGCGCGTGCTGTGGGACAACACCAACGGCACCGCGTCCATTTGGAGCCTTAACAACGTCACAGGCCAGTTCGGCCAGTTCTCGTTTGGCCCGTACAGCGGCTGGACTGCCAAGACCCTCAGCGTCGGCCCCGACAACACGACCCATGTTTTGTGGAACAACGCCAACGGCCAGGCATCATTGTGGAACTACAGCACGGCATCAGGCACGTTCACCCAGAACGCTTACGGGCCGTATCCCGGATGGACCGCGACCAGCGTGGCGGATGGCCCCGATGGACAGACGCGGGTTCTGTGGGATAACACCAACGGCACGGCCTCCATCTGGAGCCTCAACAACGCCACGGGCCAGTTCACCGACTATAATTTCGGCCCTTACTCCGGCTGGACGGCAACGGCCATCAGCGTCGGCCCTGACAACACAACGCACGTTCTATGGATCAACACCAACGGCACGGCGTCGGTGTGGAACTACAGCACCCAAAGCGGCACGTTCACGCAAAGCGCTTATGGCCCCTACCCCGGTTGGACGGCGACAAGCCTTGCCGATGGGCCGGATGGGCAGACCCGGCTGCTGTGGGACAACGCCAACGGCACGATGTCACTGTGGAGCCTCAACAACGCGACCAGTGTTTTCAGCCAGTTCTCGTTCGGACCCTACCCCGGATGGACCGCAGGCGGCGTCTCCGGCAGCTAAGCGAACTGACGCTGATACAAGCTGATGCCAACACAAACAACCGGCACTGGAAATTTTCCAGTGCCGGTTATCTTTTTCACCTTCCCTTGACAACACGCCAGCATGCCTTTATAATGGAGCGCAGTTAAGTATCTTGACACCGACCTTCCGCGAAAGAGAAACCCTTGAAAAAACTGCTGTTCTTCGCCGCTCTTCTTGCCCTCAGCCTGCCGTGCCTCGCCCGCGCGGCCACGCTCACCGTGACCACCACTGCCGATAGCGGGGCGGGGTCTCTGCGGGCGGCCCTCGCTACAAGCAGCGCGGACGGCGATGGGGACACAATTGCTTTTGACCCGGCCGTTTTTGCCACGCGGCAGACCATCTTCATCACTGGTTCTATCCTCTTTGCTTACGCCGGCGTGACTATTCAAGGTCCTGCCGCAGGCGTGGTCCTCGACGGCAGCACGGGAATCGGCGATCCCTGTCTCGTCTTCGAGTCCGACACGGCCACGTCCTTTGTCAGCAACCTGACCATCCAGAACTTCGGTGATTCCGGCCTCACGAACAGCTTCGGGACAGTGACGGCGACGAACTGCGTCATCCAGAACAACACGTCGGAACATGGAGCCGGCGTGTCCAATGAGGGGACCCTGATCATGATCGGCTGCACGGTCGCCAATAACACCACGTCGCAGGATGGGGCCGGCCTGGTCAACGGCGGCACGCTCACGATGACGGACTGCACCGTCTCCGGCAACGTCTCCGGCAACTATGGCGGCGGCGGGATCGAGGCCGGCGGCCCCAGCACGACGCTGACTAACTGCACCATTGCAAACAATGTCGCCGGCGGCAGCGACGGCGGCGGCGGCATCGCGAGCACCGATCGCGGCATCCTGACCGTGACCAACTGCACTTTTACGGGAAACAAGGCTGCCGCCTTCAATAATGTCTACGGCGGCGGCGGCGCGATCGCCCTCCTGCTCGGCACCACGACGCTGACCAATGACATCTTCTATGGCGACTCATCTCCGCAGGGCGGCGGCGATGAAATCTTCTATAACGCCGGCGAGGGCGGCGGCGTCCTGACGATCACCCACTGCGACCTCGGACCCTCCTACGGCGTCGTCACATCCGTCGGCAGCATTGATGCCGACCCTAAGTTCGTCAGCGCGACCGACTTCCACCTTCAGCCCGGCTCCCCCTGCCTCGGCGCGGGAACAGCCACCGGCGCACCGGCGACAACCTTAGACGGGCAAACCCGCCCGAACCCGCCCAGCATCGGCGCGTATGAACTGACACCGCCGACCCATGTTCTTTGGGACAACACCAACGGCACGGCCTCCATCTGGAATTACAGCACGGCCACCGGCGCGTTTACGCAGAACACGTTCGGCCCTTACCCAAGCTGGAAAGCTGTCATGGTTGCCGACGGCGGAACCGATGGACAAACGCGCGTGCTGTGGGACAACACGAACGGCACCGCGTCCATTTGGAGCCTTAACAACACAACAGCGCAGTTCAGCCAGTTCTCGTTTGGCCCGTACAGCGGCTGGACCGCCAAGACCCTCAGCGTCGGCACCGACAACACTACTCATGTTCTGTGGACCAACACCAACGGCACAGCCTCGCTCTGGAACTACAGCACAGCATCAGGCACGTTCACCCAGAACACCTATGGGCCCTATCCCGGATGGAGCGCTAAAGCCGTCACCGACGGGGCGGACGGCAAGACCCGCCTCTTGTGGGTCAACACCAACGGCACCATGTCCTTGTGGAGCCTCGACAACATCGCCGGCCTCTTCACCCAGTTCTCCTTCGGCCCCTATGGCGGCTGGACGGCAGGCGGGGTGAGTGTCGGCACCAGCGGCATGACGCATGTGCTGTGGGACAATGCGGACGGGCGGCTCTCGCTCTGGAACTACGCCTTGACGGGGACGTTTGGGCAGATCACCTACGGTCCGTATGCGGGCTGGGCGGCGGTGGAGACGGCGGACGGCTCGGACGGCAAGACGCGGGTGCTGTGGGACAACACGAGCGGCACGATGTCGTTGTGGAGCCTGGACAACACGACGGGCATCTTCAGCCAGAACTCATTCGGCCCGTACCCTGGATGGACTGCCACGGCAGTTTCCGCGCAGTAAACCCTTGCCGCGCCTCGAAACCAACACGCTTGGTCTGAGGCGCGGCCTTTTGCAGTCTGGCCCACGAGGATTGAAGGGAACGCTTTAAGTGAACAAAACCGTAGTTGAGCCGTCTACACTGCCGGTCGCAGAGGACATCCGCACCCACGGCTTCTCGCCGAACCCCGCGGAAGCAAACACTCTGCGCCGCAGTGATTCAATTACGGAAAGGCCCCATAATGCTCGTTCCCGCTCAATTTCTTCGATCCAGGACTTCGCTTGTCCGGAGTTTTCACACCCTGCTGCTCTTTGCCGCCGCCGCGCCGATGTGCGCCGCGGCGACTTATTACGTTTCTCCCAGCGGCAGTGACTCAAACCCCGGCACGCAGTCCGCGCCGGTTCAGACCATCCAGACCGGCATCAACCTGACCGCAGATGGCGATACAGTCATTGTTGAAGACGGCACCTACACCGGCCCGAACAATGTTGATCTTAGCCCCGGCGGGTACAACATCACCGTTCAGTCCCTCAACGGCCCGGCGACCACCATCATCAACTGCGCCGGAACCAGCGCCGACAACCACGGCGGCTTTTACTTTGGGGGCGGCGAGACCAGCGCAACAGTCAGCGGCTTCACCATTGAGAATGCCTACGAAGTTCCTTCTCAAATGAACAGCGGCAACGGCGGCGGCATTGAAGCAGTGGACAATAATCTTGCCCTGACTGTGCAAAATTGCGTCTTTGAGAACAGCGTTGCCAACGACGGTGGCGGCATTGATGACCAGGACCAGGGCAGCGGCTCACTCTCCCTCACCGGATGCACGGTTTCCGGATGCGCCGGCAGCGGCATTTTCACCAACAGTATTAACGCGACATTAACCGTGAGCTTGACTGACTGCACAATTGCCGGCAACTCCGCCGACGGCGGCGGGGGCCTTGCAGCGGGTTACAGCAGCATCACATTGACCAACTGCGCTTTCACCGGAAACTCCGGCCAGGGTTCCATGGGCGGCGCGATTTATTCCCTTGAATCTAATTTGTCGGCAACCAACTGCACCTTCACCGGAAACTCCGCTCAGTTTGCCGGCGGCGTTGAAACCGACTACGGCAGCACAGCCCTCACCAACGACATCCTGTACGGCGACACCGGCGGCGAAATCCAGACCGAAGACGGCGGCACGGCAACAGTCAACTACAGCGACGTTCAGGGCGGCGCTTCCGGCACGGGCGACATCAACGCCAATCCCGCGTTTGTTTCCGCGACCGACCTGCACCTTCAGCCCGGCTCGCCCTGCCTGGGCGCAGGAACGCCCAGCGGCGCTCCCACGACAGCCCTAGACGGGCAGACCCGCCCTACGCCGCCCAGCATCGGCGCGTATGAAGTGGAAGCCTCCACGACAGCACAAACCGGCGCAACCCACATCCTGTGGGACAACACCAGCGGCACCACGGCGATCTGGAGCTATAACCCGGCTAATGGCACGTTTACGCAGAACGATTACGGCCCGTACCCTGGCTGGACCGCCAAAACCGTCGCCGATGGCCCCGACGGCCTGACCCGCGTTCTGTGGGACAAAAGCGACGGCACCGCGTCCATCTGGAGCCTCAACAACGCCACCGGACAGTTCACCGACTACAACTTCGGCCCCTACCCCGGCTGGACGGCAGCGGCATTAAGTGTCGGCACGGACAACACGACCCACGTTTTGTGGAACAACACCAACGGCACAACCGCTGTGTGGAACTACAGCACGGCCACCGGGACGTTTACGCAGAACCAGTACGGCCCTTACCCCGGATGGGCGGCCAAAGCCGTCGCCGACGGCCCCGACGGCCAGACCCGGCTTTTGTGGGACAACACCAACGGCACGGCGTCCATTTGGAGCCTCAACAACGCCACCGGACAGTTCACCGATTACAACTTCGGCCCTTACCCGAACTGGACTGCCACTACGCTTTCGGTGGGGACTAACAACACGACCCATGTGCTGTGGGACAACACCGACGGCCACGCTTCGGTCTGGAACTACAGCACGGCAAACGGCACGTTCACCCAGAACACCTACGGCCCCTACCCAGGCTGGGCGGCACTGAGCATTGCCGACGGCTCGGATGGACAGACCCGGCTCTTGTGGGACAACACCAACGGCACGATGTCCTTGTGGGACCTGAACAACGTCACCGGCGTCTTTAGCCAGTTCTCGTTCGGCCCCTACCCCGGCTGGACCGCCGGCAGCGTCTCCGCCAACTAAGGCCATCCGCCTCTCAGTTCAGCGGCGCATAAGAGAACCGGCACTGGAACCCTTTCAGTGCCGGTTCTTTTTTCGGCTTCTCTTGACGTCTTACCCGCTTGCCTTTATAATAAGCGTATGAAATTCGCAATCCGCCTGCCATTCGCCGCCGCCTGCGGCCTCGTACTGACGCTCTGCCTCCCAGCACTCTCCCAAGCCACGACCTTGAACGTCCCCACTCAGTACGCCACCATCCAAGCCGCCGTCAACGCTGCCCAAAACGGCGACATGGTGCTAATCGCCGACGGCACCTACACCGGCCCCGGCAACGTCGACATTGACTTCGGCGGCAAAAACCTCACTGTCACGTCTCAGCATGGCCCAAACAGCACCATTATTGACTGCGGCGCTTCCGCTCATGGCTCCATCTCGCCTCAGCACCGCGGCTTTTACATTCACAGCGGCGAGACAAGCGCGGTCATCAGCGGCTTGACGATCCAGAACGGCTATACAGCAGTCACTTCCGGTGTAACAGACAGCGGAAATGGCGGCGGCATCTGCATTGACAACAGCAGCGCCAGCGTTCAGAACTGCATCATCACTGATGATGCCGCACAGTATGGCGGCGGCATTTACAACTACAACAACACAGGCTCGGATGTGACGACGCTGGCAAGCTGCATAATTACAGGCAACGAAGCGCTGTATATGAGCTGTCAAGGAGGAGGCGTCTACAACTCCAACACAAGCGGCGGGGTGATGACGCTGACTAGCTGCACGATTTCCGGCAACAGTACAAGCGGCAATGGTTCATGGGGCGGTGGCATTTACAATGCAAGCCCTAATGCATACCCTCATATCAACTCGCAGGGGACAGGCGCCATTTCATTAACTAACTGCGTGGTCGCCAACAACATCGCACACGGAAATGGCAGCAACGGCGGGGGGGCGCAAAATGATGGTGCAGCAACTTTTGTGAACTGTACTGTCACCGGCAATTTTACTGACGGACTTGGCGGCGTCAGCAGTGGCCTGATGAACTCAGGCCCGCTTACATTAACCAATGACATTCTCTACGGCAACGGATTTACGGACTTTGCCGCTGCCGCAACTGCTAATCTTATTTCGCATTGTGACATTCAGAACAGCACCGTACAAAACGGCACCATTACAAGCGTTGACGACATTAATGCCAATCCGCAGCTTTTCTCAGAGGCAGATTATCACTTAAGGCCCGGCTCGCCTTGTCTCGGCGCGGGAACCGGAACCGGCGCACCAGCGACAACCATAGACGGGCAGGCGCGTCCTAATCCGCCCAGCATCGGCGCGTATGAAGGCAGGATCGGGTCGGCACCCATTCCCGGCAATGACGACATTTTTGTTTCCACCGGCTTCAGCAACACTCCCAGCGCCATTGACGAATACACGTCGGCAGGTCAGTATGTACGCACGATCGCAGTTCCCAACAAAGATGGCTCCTACACTTCTTACGGAATGGAGTACCTGCACGGCATCGCGGTAAATGATGCCGGGCAAATCGTCGGCTTCAACGGGACGCGTAGCCCGGAGCTTATCACTTTTCTTTCTAACACACGCACATTTACCGCGCGGACCGATCCTGATTGGGCGAGTGAGGATAACGGCTCAGTCGGCGTTTATCAAGGGTATTCGTTTGTTCTGTCTAAGTATTCCGGTGACGGCCTCCCAACCGCCAGCATTATTCGCTTTAACCCAGACGGAACAAGCCAGCATTTTGGGGCGGTTCCGTATTATTCCGAAACTTATCCTGGTCTCTCAGTCGGTCTGGACGGCAAGCTTTATGTGCTTCGCTCAAGCGCAGGTTTTTTCGTGGATGTCTATGATCCCGTCAGCCTTCAGCTTCTGCGAACCGTCACGCTTCAAATGCCGCCGGCACAGGGTGTCCTTTCAACGAACTTTATCAGTCTTGCCGTAGATGCGTCCGGCAGTATCTATGCCGTTGATCCTTATGGTTATGTGTGTCATTTCGATGCAGGCGGCACCTTACTTCAAAGCGCCACCCTGCCGCAGAACGGGTCTGCGGCAGACATCAAGATTGACCCGACAGGCGGCCGCATTCTCATCAGTGTCAACGGCATCGGCATTGCCGGTGACACCATCGGCAACGGAGGAGTCATCCTGCAAACGGATGCGTCTCTCTCTTCTTTTCAGACATTGATTGGACTTGACCCCAACCAAGAAGAGTCAGGATTTATCGCGTTTGGCAATGCGAACTTAGCGGCGGCGCTGAACAGCACGTCCCATGTGCTGTGGAGCAAGACAGATGGCACGCTCTCGTTGTGGAACCAAAACGCCGCCGACGGCACATTTACGTTTCAGAACTTCGGCCCTTACTTCGGCTGGACCGCGACTGCCGTAGCCGATGGAGGAACCGACGGTCAGACACGCCTTTTGTGGGACAAGACCGACGGCACGGCATCGCTTTGGAGTCTCGACAGTGGCGCAGGGACGTACACATTCCACAATTTCGGACCGTATCCCGGCTGGACGGCTCAGGCAATCAGCGTCGCTTCCGACAACACAACCCATGTGCTGTGGACCAGCACTGGCGGCACGGCGGCACTCTGGAACTACAGCACAGCGACCGGCACGTTCACGCAGAACCAGTATGGCCCCTACCCTAACTGGACGGCAGAAGCCATCGCCGACGGCCCGGACGGCCTGACCCGCGTTCTTTGGAACAACGCGGACGGCAGAATTGCGCTGTGGAACCTCAACAGCGTTACCGCTGCTTTCCGCCAGTTTTCCTACGGTCCTTATGCCGGCTGGACGGCCAACGCCGTCAGCGTCGGCACAGACAACACGACGCACATTCTCTGGGACAACGCAAACGGGCAAGTGTCTCTGTGGAACCAGAACAGCGACAGCTTCGGCACGTTCAGCCAGAACACATTCGGCCCCTATCCCGGATGGACGGCGCAAAGCATTGCCGACGGCGCAGACGGCAGGCTGCGAGTGCTGTGGAACAATGCAAACGGGCAGATGTCGCTCTGGAACCTGGACAATGTGACCAGCCAATTCAGCCAGTTCACCTATGGAGCTTATCCCGGCTGGACCGCAGGCAGCGTTTCGGATTACTAGCGCAGCCCAGCAGAGTTACTTGGCTGGCAGAGTTACTTGGCATGGTTTGTGCAGTAGAAGTTTCCATCAGGCCAAGCGTTGCGCCCGACTGCCCCGTCATCTTTTCCATCTTTTCAGCATAGAAGGCTACTTATCCAAATGCACTCCATGAAAACAAAATTACACACACTTTTGACCGCGCTTGCCCTGCCGCTGCTTGCTGCCGGCACACACGCGCAGAAGCTTTCCATTCAGGAAGTGCCGCTGACCGCAAACCACGTTCTTTATGACGGTATCAACGGCAAAGTCTACGCCAGTATTCCCGGCACCGCCGCCCTGAACCCCAACACGGTTGCCCAAATCAATGCCGCGACCGGAGCCGTGGAAGCCTACATTCCCGTCGCGGGCGGGCCGGATGTGCTGGCTTTGTCCAGCGACGGCAGCTACCTGTATGTCGGCACTGACGATGTCAGCAGCGTCTCCCGCCTTAATCTTTCAACCAGCACCGTAGACCAGCAATTCTCCCTCGGCACAACTTCATTCGGCTCTCAGTATCCCTTTCATGCCGGCAACATCGTGCCGCTGACGGGGATGCCCCAAAGCGTCGCCGTCACGCGCGATTATTTTGGCCTTAGCCCTGCCAACGACAGCGTTGTGGTTTACGACAACGGCGTTCAGCGTCCAACAATTGTAAACCGCGGCTTTAGCACTTATGCAGCACTTACCGGATCAAACTCCCCAAACAGAATTTACTCTTACGACAACGAGACTACAGCCTTCGGCTTCTTTCAGCTCAACTTGAACTCAAGCGGCATAACCACCGGCCAAAGCTCGGACTCCTTTGGAACCGGCATTTTGGAAGGCTTCAACATCACCATTAAGTTCAACCCAGCAAATGGCCTTATTTACGCAACGAATGGAACGGTGGTGGACCCAGTGGCGCTTACAGATGTCGGCACTTTCCCAGGATTGGGAAGCGGCAGTGGAGCCGGCACAAGTGCAGCGGATGTCGTGCCGAACAGTGCGGAGAACCGGGTTTATTTTCTTTCTACGCCTCAAGTGTACACTGCCGGCACGGCCACGTTGCAGAGTGATAACTTGACCACGTTCCAGCCGGTCTCTTCTTTTGCCACTTCTGGAACGTACAGCAGCATCGGCGACTTGTATGAAATCAGCCCGTCCAAATTCGTGTTCCATAGCACTACGGGCGTTGAGTTTGCCAGCCCGGAAACTCTCGCTTCGATTGCCGTCACCGCAGCCGCGCCGACAGTCGCTGCGGGAAAGATAGATCAGTTCACAGCCACGGGGACTTACCCGGACGGCAGCACATCCAACATTACTAGTTCAGTCACTTGGAGCAGCAGCAACACAAACGTCGCGACAATCAGCAGCACCGGCCTTGCCACAGGCATTTCGTCGGGAACAGCAAATATCACGGCCAGCTTCAACGGCATCACATCCACGCCTGTCCCGCTGACAGTTACTCCGGCGCTCTATCATGTGCTGTGGAACAACGCCGGCGGCACAGCTTCGATCTGGAACTATGACGCAGACAACGGCACGTTCACGCAGAACACGTTCGGCCCTTACCCCGGATGGACCGCAAAAACTATCGCCGAAAACGGGATTGACGGCTTGACGCGGCTGCTGTGGGACAACGTCAACGGCCAAGCCTCCCTGTGGAGTTTGGACAACTTGGCCGGGACGTTCAGCCAGTTCACCTACGGCCCCTATTCGAATTGGACCGCGAATGCTTTGAGTGTTAATCCCGACGGCACAAACCGCCTGCTGTGGGACAACAGCAGTGGGCGGGCATCGATTTGGACCCAGGAAGGCGACTTCGGCAGCTTTACCCCGTCGACATTTGGCTCCTTTCCCGGATGGACGGCTCAGGCCATCGCTACCGACCCCAGCGGAAACACCCAGCTTTTATGGGACAATTTAGATGGGCGGATGACGGTCAGCTATGCCGGACCCTATAATTTGCCTAACCCGCTGAACCAGATCACATTCGGCCCCTACCCCGGATGGACTGCAAGCGCCATCAGCATCGGCACTGACAGTACGGCACATATTTTGTGGGATAACACGAATGGGACAATGTCGCTGTGGAACTATAACACGAGCAGCAGCACGTTCACTCAAAATACTTATGGTCCTTATCCTGGATGGACGGCCAAAGCCATTGCCGATGGCTCGGACGGCAAAACGGTTGTTTTGTGGGACAACACTGACGGCCATGCTTCGATTTGGAGCCTGAACAACACCACGGGCAGCTTCACGCAGTATACTTTTGGTCCGTACCCCGGATGGACGGCCACTGCCGTCAGCGGCGGAAACTAAAAAGAGTCAAAGACGGCAAGAACAGAGAAGCAAGAACAGAGAAGCAAGAATAGGAAAGATTGTTATGATGCGTCGTTTTATCAGTTTTCTCGGCCTCTGCCTTTTGGCACTAGGGGTGGTCAGCGCTCCCGTCCGGGCGCAGAGCGCCAGTGACCCGGTGTATGTGTTCCATACCAGCCTCGGCAATATCTCGGTGCAGCTTTACCCGGACATCGCCCCGCAGACCGTGGCGAACTTCCTCAGCTACGTCAATTCCGGCGCGTATCAAAGCTCGCTCTTTCACCGCTCCGTGCCGGGCTTTATCATTCAAGGCGGCGGCTACCAGGTCCAAAACGGCGGCGTCGTGACCACGCCGACCAACGCGCCGGTGGTCAACGAGTTCCATCTGTCCAACACGCGCGGCACCATCGCCATGGCAAAGCTCGGCAGCGACCCGAACAGCGCGACTTCTCAGTGGTTTTTTAACCTTGCAGATAACTCATCCAACTTAGACAACCAAAATGGCGGCTTTACGGTCTTCGGTAAAATCACGAATGCCGCAAGCCTTGCCGTCATGGACCAGATTGCCGCCGTGCCGATCTATAACGAAGGCTCGCCGTTCGACCAAATCCCACTGATGAACTACCAGAGCGGCAGCACGGTCCAGACCAGCAACCTCGTGACGGTCTCTTCCATTGTTCCGGCAGACGGCGCTCATATTTTGTGGGACAACACAAACGGCACCGCGTCCCTTTGGAACTACGATACGTCCACCGGCACGTTTACGCAGAACCAGTACGGCCCTTACCCCGGATGGACCGCCAAAACCGTCGCCGACGGCCCCGACGGCCAGACCCGCGTTCTGTGGGACAACACCAACGGCACGGCGTCCATTTGGAGCCTGAACAACAGCACAGGACAGTTCACCGACTACAACTTCGGCCCCTATTCCGGCTGGACGGCCAACGCCATTAGTGTCGGCACGGACAACACGACCCACGTTCTGTGGAACAACACCAACGGGCAGGCGTCCTTGTGGAACTACGCCACATCCGCCGGCACATTTACCCAGAATACTTATGGGCCGTATCCAAATTGGGCGGCCAAAGCCGTCGCTGATGGACCGGACGGACAGACGCGCCTGTTGTGGGACAAGACCGACGGCACCGCGTCTATCTGGAGCCTTAACAACGCAACGGGCAGCTTCACGCAGTACAGCTTCGGCCCCTATGCAGGCTGGACGGCAGCAGCCATCAGCGTCGGCACGGACAACACGACCCACGTTCTGTGGACCAACACCAACGGCACGGCATCAGTGTGGAACTACAGCACCGCCAATGGCACGTTCACCCAAAGCAGCTATGGACCCTATCCTAGCTGGGCAGCACTGAGCATTGCCGATGGAGCAGACGGCCAGACGCGGCTCTTGTGGGACAACGCCAACGGCACGCTGTCTTTGTGGAGCCTCAACAACGTCACCAGCGTTTTCAGCCAGTTCAGCTTTGGCCCTTACGGTGGATGGACTGCTACGGCGACGGCAGCCCCATAATTATTGGCACCAAGAAGGGCAGCAAACAAGAAGGGCAGCAAAATGGACAGCGAAACGAAAACAAGCCCCGGCTTTCATCATATCGCCCTGGGCGTGCGCGACTTTGACGCGACTCTGCGCTTCTACCAGGACGGCTTCGGCTTTACTCATAAGTACGGCTGGGGCGAAGGCGACAGCCGGGGCGCACTGCTTGACACCGGCGACGGCAATTATTTAGAAGTCTTCGCCGGCAGCACGCGGCCTGCCGGGGAAGATACGCCCGAAGGCGCACTGCTGCATCTGGCCCTGCGGTCACCCGATGTGGATGCAGCCTACGCCCGCGCCGTCGCCGCCGGAGCGCGTTCCCACACCGCGCCCAAAGACATTGTCTTCAATGGCGAGTATCCGGTGCCGGTTCGCCTCGCGTTTGTGGTGGGCCTGGACGGCGAGGTGATCGAGTTCTTCCAAAATGACGTGTTTTAAAAGACTTCGCGCCATATTGACAAACCCCCATGCGGCGGCGTATAGTAAGTAAAGAGGAACCCTTGCCGTGGCACGCAGTCAATCCAGCGGAGCGTTAAAATCTATCGGAGTCGGAGCCGCCGTCATTACCGGCGGCGCGGCCATCGGCTACTACCTGCTCGGCAGCGTTCGGGACACGCATTCAAGCATCCCACCTGCCCCAACGCCGGCGGTATCGTCAACACTGACGCCGCCGTCTATCGTTCCGTCCAGCATCCATCCGCACACCGCTAACGGCGACTACACCGCCCCCGGTGCGCCGCACATCGTCATTGAAGAAGAACGCCAGCCGATCATCCGCCGCGTTTCCCCGCCGCCTGCGCCCGCTTCCGATCCAGAAGCCAGCCAGGAAGCCGCGCCAACGCCGCCCAAGCCGGCGGCTGCTGAAACCGTGCCATCCGACACCACTCAGCCTGCCCCCAGCCCTGCCGAAACGACTCCTGAGACAGACGGCGGCGGCAGCACTCCCAGCCCGGCAGCCCCCACTCCTGCCGCTCCGCCGTCCCCCCCGGCGGACCCTGACTTTGAGCATGTCAACACGCCCAAGCCTGCGCCCGGTGCGTCCGACCCAGAATCCGGCCAGCAGGGCGGCGACAAAACGCAGGGAGAGCGCTTGCCTGACCCCGGCAAAGTTCAGTTTCGGGTCCAGACCGGCGCATACACCGATGAAAGCAGCGCCCGCAGCGCTGCCGACACCCTCCGTTCCCAGGGCTTTACGACTAGCACCCGCAGCGAGCGCGACGGCGACCACCTGGTCTATAAAGTCCAGGTCGGCGCGTACCGCTCCAAAGTCGGGGCCGACAAAGCCGTCGGCGACCTCCAGAAAAAAGGCTATGCTGCTTACATCTCCCCCATCGGGCCATAGAAGACCATGTGTTGAAACACACGGCTACACGACGGGGCGCCACAAAACACCCGCTTCGCGAGGTTCGGATAATCTGTCTGTAGGGCGTAGGGCTTGCCCCTACCCTCTTGTTCCCAGTGCCGAGCCTTCCAGGTCTGCCAATGCAGCCTTCCAGGTCTGCCAATGCAGAAGCGGTACTTCTCAGCGTCTGCGCTGATTAGCCGTGTGTTTTAACACATGGTTTCATACGCCATATGACCAATCTTCTGCGGAAGCCAATACAAGGCCGCCCCATCCTATTTGCCTTGTTATTTACTCTGTTGCCGCTTGCATTCCTGTACTGGATATGGCCGACACCGTGGCAGGAGTGGACCACACAGGAAGGCTTACATCATGGCAAGCACTCAGTTTATCACAGGCTTAACCGATTGACAGGCGAGAGGCAGTTCGGCTATCCGGGCATCTTCGGCCTGACACATTGGCTACCGGACAGCAAGCGCAGCAGCCCGAAATGAAGCGTTAATCACACGGCTTTCTCGGAGCGTGGGTCGAGCGCATCGCGCAGGGCATCGCCGAGGAAGTTCAAGGCCAGCACAGTCAGCGACAGGCACAAGGCAGGGTAGATGACAAGCTCCGGGTGGGAGCGGTAGTAGCCGGATTCGAGCGGCACGGAAATCATCTTGCCCCAGCTCGGCATGGGGTCCTGAACGCCGATGCCCAAAAAAGACAGAGTTGCTTCGGCGATAATAATGCCCGCGATGTCAATAGTTGCAGCCACGATAATCGGTGACAGCAAATTGGGCAGGATATGGCGCAGGATGATTTGACTGTTGGGAACGCCGAGCGCCCGCGCCGCTTCCACATATTCCCGCCCGCGCAAAGACAGCGCCTGACCCCGGATGAGGCGGGCTAGGCCCGGCCAGCCGGTGATGCCGAGCGCGATAAAGATGTTGAACAGGCTAGGGCCTTTGATTGCCATAATCAAGATGGCGAGCAGGATGTCCGGGAACGCAAACATCATGTCGGTCAGGCGCATCAGCCCGGCGTCCAGCCACTTGCCGTAGAAGCCTGCGACAAGGCCGACTAATCCCCCAACAAACAAGACAATCGCTTCGACGCCAACGCCGACTACCAGCGAAATCCGTGCGCCGACCGCCAGCCGGGTCAGCGTGTCGTAGCCGGAGTCGTCGGTTCCCAACAAGTGCCGGGCCGACACTGGCGCAAAGAAATCGGGTGTCTGATGGTCATATCGGTACGGTGAGACTAGCGGATAGAAGATTGCAACTAAGACAATAATGACAAGGACAAGGAGGCTGGCGGCGGCGAGGGGATTGCGGAGCAACTGCCGCCAAACCAAGTGGCCCTGGCTTGGCCCCGCCGCGCCCAGCTCCATCAGCTCTTCGCGCTCCTGCTCCAAAATGACGCTCATTGCCTATGCCCCTTCCAGTGCTTTGACGCGCGGGTCAAGCACCGCGTACAGCAGATCAATAATCAAGTTGGTCACCACAAAAATCGTCGCCAGCAGCAGAGTCGTTCCCTGAATCAGTGAATAGTCCCTTTGAAACAGTGAGTTGATGGACGCGGCCCCGACTCCGGGAACGGTGAAAATCGTTTCCACGACAAATGACCCCGACAGCAAATACCCAAACGAGACGCCGGTGGTTGTTAAGACCGGCAGAAAGGCATTCTTCAGGGCGTGCTTGACCAGCACGGTCATTGGGGCCAAGCCTTTGGCGCGGGCCGTGCGGATATAGTCCTGACGCAGCGTTTCCAGCATGGAGGCCCGTGTCATGCGGGCAATCAGCGCGGCGGGCCGGGCGGCCAGCACAATCGCGGGCAGGACAATATATTCCGGGTCGCCCCACCCCGCCACCGGCAGCCAGCCGAGTTTCAGGGCGAAGATTAAAATTAAGACAGGGGCCAAAACAAAACTCGGCAGAGTCACGCCTACCAGCACCGTCGCCATCAGCAGACGGTCCAAAAACGTGTTCGGTTTCAGCGCGGCAGCCAGGCCAATTGGGATACCGACCAGCAGGGACAGCACAATCGCAGACGTCGCCAGCAAAGCCGTGTTCGGCAGGCCGCGTGCGATAAACGCCGTCACCGGCTCGCGCGTGTAGTACGACTTACCGAGATCGCCGTGCGCGGCGTCCCACAAGTAGAGGCCGTAGCGTTCCAGCGGCGGCTTGTCCAGCCCGAACTCATGCCGGATATGGGCTAAAGTCACGGGGTCGGAATGCTGCCCTGCCGCAAGTTCGGCGGGGTCGCCGGGGGCCAAAAACGCGATAAAGAAGGTGATAGTGCAAACTGCCCAGATAGACAGCAGGGCCAGCCCGATACGCTGCAGTAAAAATCGTGCCATAGTTTTTAGAAAGCCCCCTAGCCCCCAATAATGGGGGAACCGGATAGGACCTTGTTTCCTGCTCTTAGTCATGCTCCCCCATTATTGGGGGCAGGGGGGTTCCCTACTTCAGCGTCACATGCTTGTAGGGCAAATGGCCCATGAGGCAGTCGTCGATGCCGTGGACGCGGGGGCTGATTAGCTCCGGGTCTACGGCGTAGTAAAGCGGAATGCGCGGCGGCGCGGCGGCGGCAATTTGCGCGGCCTGCCGGTACAGGGCCATGCGCTTTGCCGGGTCGCGCTCGACATCGGCGCGGGCGCACAGGGCGTCAAACTGCGGTTCGGCGTAGCCCGTGTGATTTTCCGGGCTATGCGACGACAGCAGCAGGCTGTAGAAGTCCTGCGGGTCTAAGTAATCGGCGTACCAGCCGAACACGAAACTTGGCACGGACGTATTTTTATCTACGGCGGCAATCAGCGACCCCTGCTCCATTTGGCGCTCGTTGATGGTGACGCCGAGATTTTGCGCGTACATCTGGCGCAGGACATCCATTGTTTTCTGGGTCAGCGGCACTTTCTCAGTCGAGTACATATCCAGCGGCGGCAGGCCGCGTCCGTTCGGGAAACCGGCGGCGGCGAGAAGCTGCTTGGCTTTATTGGGGTCATACGGCAAGTCTTTGAAGTGCGGGTCGGAGCCGGGAATGCCCGCCGGCAGGATGTCGGGGGCGATGGGATAGATGCCCTGGGTTACGACCTCAGAAATCTTTTGCTTGTCGGTGGCATAGGCAAATGCCGCCCGGACACGCGGGTCTTTGAACGGGGCATACACATCTTCATTAAGCGCGAAGTAGTTGATGCCGGCGCGGGGCCAGATTTTGACGGCGGACTTCAGCGCCGGGTCTGTTTTGTCGGCCTGTAAATCGCCGACACCGAGGCCGCGCATCAGGTCAAGCTTTCCGGCGGCAAACTCTTCATGGCGCGTCCCGGCGTTTAGGACGACCGGCAGGGCCAGCCCGGCGATCTTCGGCGCACCGCCCCAGTAGCTGGGGTTGGCGTCAAAGTCCACTTCCTGGTCTTTGACGAAATGCGTGATTTTAAACGCGCCGGTGCCTGCGCCCGCTTCGGCGTCGGCATCGGTCAGTGGGCTGGTGCCTTCTTTGACGGCAATGGCTTTGCACTCTACCCAGGCGGTCGGGTAAGTCAGCGTGTCAATCCAGTAGGCTTTCGGCTTTGTGATTGTGATGGTGACGGTAGATGGGTTCACCACTTTGACGCCCGATAACTCTGTCGCTTTACCTGTGTAGACATCTAACGCCCCTTTGATGTCCGCCATGTATTCGGGCGCGACTGGGGACGACAGCTTAGGGTCTAAGGTCCGGCGCAGGGAATACGCCACATCGTCCGCCGTGACCGGCATTCCGTTCTGGAACTTTGCGCCGGGCCGCAGGTGGAACGTGTAAGTCAGGCCGTCAGGGCTGATATCCCATTTCTCGGCGAGACACGGCACGACTCTGTTGTCCGGTGCATACTGGACTAAGCCTTCATAGGTCTGCTGAAGCATCTGCCCGGTTTCGACGTCCTGGCACATGGCCGGGTCAAATGTCACCGGCGCGGTTGCCATCGCGACACGCAGGACATTTCCCCCGCCGCCCGATGCACTGCCGCCGTTATGGTGGCCGCAGCCGGTCAAAAAGGCAAGCGAGAAGAGAGGCACGGCAAGCGAGAAGAGAGGCGCGGCAAGAAACAAGAAGCGCGAAGAACGTACAGTCGATGTCAAGAATGAGCCTTTTCTGTTCGCGGCGCTGCGAGGGTGGGATAGAATAGAGCCGGGGTTGTAGAAAACCCCGGCAAGGAAACACCCTTCGGGTGAAGAAACGTCGCTCAATCTTTGTGCGAAGGACATATTCTTGCCGGGGTTTTCTACAACCCCGGCTTGATGCCCTTCCCGCTGCCTTAATGCCCAAGCGTCAAATGCTTGTAGGGCAAATGGCCCATCAGGCCGTCGTCGAGGCCGGACACATACGGCTTGACCAGCTCAACATCCTGCTGGTAGTACAGCGGGATGACCGGCACTTCGGCGGCGGCGATTTGTGCGGCCTGGCGGTACATCGCGGCCCGCTGGGTAGGGTTCTGGGAAACATCGGCGGCATCGCAGAGGGCATCATATTTTGGGTTGGAATAAACGACATGGTTTTCCGGGCCGCCGGAGCGCAGCAAAACGCTGTAATAGTCCTGCGGGTCAAGGTAATCGGCGGCCCAGCGGATATGGTAGCATTCTAGGTCGTTTTTGTCTTCGCGGTCGAGCATCGCGCCCCATTCCGTCACCTGCGGCTTGATCTGGACGCCTAAATTGTCGCTCCACATCTGCTGGATCAAGACCACGGTTTTCTCTAACTCAGGCTGGCCCTGGCGATAGGTTAAGGGAACCGGCGGCAGGCCCTTGCCGTTGGGGAAACCGGCGGCAGCGAGAAGCTGCTTGGCTTTATTTGGGTCATACGGCAAACCCTGGAACTTTGGGTCAAAGCCGGGAATGCCTTCGGCGAGGATGTCCTGGGCGGCGTCGCGCTTGCCTGCGAAGACGACTTGCACGATTTTTTGCTTGTCGGTGGCGTAGGCCAATGCCTGCCGGACACGGACATCTTTGAACGCCGGAAAGGCTTTTTGGTTTAATCCAATGTAGTAGGTGGAGGCGCGTTTGAATAGCTTGACTTGGTCTTTGAGCGCCGGGTCTTTGGAGTCGTTGTCCAAATCGCCGGGGGACTCAAATTGCAGCATGTCCAAGTCGCCGCGCACATACTCGTCGTGGCGCGTCCCGGCATCAATGATGACCGGACGCTCGATTGATGTCAGCTTCGGCGCACCCTCCCAATAGGCGGGATTGGCAGCCAGCGTGATTTTGGAATCGGGAACATAGCTTGTAATCTTGAACGCGCCGGTTCCTGCGCCTTTGGCGTCGTCGTCTGCCGTCAAAGGAACGCCGGGCTTGGCTTCGGCCTGGGAAACAACGTAAGCCGTCGGGTAAGTCAGCGTGTCGATCCAGTAGGCTTTGGGCTTCGTGATGGTGATGGCGACGGTAGATGGGTCCACCACTTTGACGCCGCTTAAAGTCGCCGCCTTGCCGGAATTCAGCTCTTTTGCGCCTTTGATGTCCCCCAAATAGTTCAGTGCAACGGGCGAGGCGAGCTTGGGGTCTAAGCACCGCTGCATGGAATACAAAACGTCGGACGCCGTGACGGGAGTGCCGTCCTGGAACTTGACGCCGGGGCGCAGGTGGAACGTGTAAGTCAGGCCGTCGGGGCTGACATCCCACTTTTCCGCCAAACACGGCACGATTTTGTTGTCCGGCGACCACTGGACGAGGCCCTCAAACGCCTGCTGCAAGACATCAATCGTGTCGCCGTCCTGCACCATCGCCGGGTCAAACGTCGTCGGCGAGGTCTTGATAGCGTAGCGGAGCACATTCCCGGCGGGCGCGTGCAGGTCCGCCGTTTGGGAATGATGCCCGCAGCCGGTCACTAAAAGCGGCGCAGCGAGGCCGAGTGCAAGGGCAAGAAACGAAGCGCGAGCGGTCAAAGAAAACTCCTGTTAGGGCTGGGCCTGAAGATTGCCTATTATACCACGCAAGGCCGTGCATTGGCATATTCTGGGCATGATCTGAGCATTAGCACGAAGAAGAGGTACAATTGCAGCCAAACCGCTAAGGAATGACGCTTCATGCCCCCAGCAGACACCGACAAGCCCAATCAGAAAGTATCAGAAGAACAGCAGAAAGAAGAACAGCAGGAGGTTATTCGGCGCAGCGTCCAGGAACACGCCGCGCTGAATGTGCCGTACCTGCTGATGAACGCGCTGGCAACGGTTGTCGCAAGCTACGGCCTGCTGGAAAACAGCGTCGCGGTGATTATCGGAGCCATGATTATCGCTCTGCTGCTCGGCCCGATCACCGGAGCGGCGCTGGCGCTGGTGGACGGCGATTATCCGCTGCTCCGCCGCGCCCTGCTGGCGGAAGTCACCGGAGCCGCGCTGGTGCTGGTCCTCAGCTTCATCATCGGCAAAATCCATTCCGACATCAGCCTCGGCAGCGAGATTATCGGACGCACATCGCCCAGTATCTTGGACCTGATCATTGCGCTGGCGGGAGGCGCGGCGGGAGCGTATGCAACCGTGATCCCGCGCCTGAGCGCCGGGCTGGTCGGGGTTGCGATTGCCACGGCTCTGGTCCCGCCGCTGTGTTCCTGCGGCATCTGCGTCGCGCACGGCTTGTACCGCGAAGGCGGCGGCGCATTTCTGCTGTTCGCCACAAACCTCGTCGCCATCCAATCGGTCACATCGCTGGTATTCTGGTTGAACGGCTTTCACCGCCTGCCCCGTACAGATAAAAAATCCGTCATGCGCTCGTTTGCGCCGAGCGCCCTTCTGCTGCTGGCGCTGGCATTCTTTCTGAGCCGCAGCTTTGAGACGACCATCAGGCAGGAGACCCTGCGCTCACAGGCCGAAACTTTGATCCGCACGGAAATCAGCGGCAATGGGGCGGCGACCCTGACCGATCTCCAGGCGACCGGCTTCGGCCACCGAACGCTCCTGACCGCCGTGATCCGCGCTCCCTGGGTCATCACGCCGCAGTCCTGCGCCCGGCTGCAAGGGCAGATTCGCAAAACAACGCACCAGAACAATGTCGACCTGCATATCCGCTCAGTCATTACCCGCGAGTGCAATGACCAAAAGTTTTTGTGGGGGCCGAACGGCAGCACTTCTTCAGGAGAAAACAGCGCGTCCTCCGACAGCGCGGCGGAAAACTCGGCGGCGGGCGATGTGCCGAGCGGCATCACGAACCGGTAAGCCAGAAAAAGCATTCCTTATGAACAGTTACGAAAAAGCCTTTCTCGTCCCGCTGCAAAATACGCTGGAGCGGATTATCTCGTTTGTCCCGCGCCTGCTGATTGCCATCATTTTGTTTCTGCTGTTTTATGGGCTGGCCGTGCTGGCCCGGCGGCTGACCCGGCGTGTTCTCGGCGGGGTCAAGCACATTCCCTGGGCCGTGCGGACGCTGATTGCCCGCTCCATTTACCTGGTCGTGCTGCTGATCGGCCTTTTAGTCGCTTTGAGCGCGGCGAACGTCAATGTCACCACAGTCGTTGCCAGCCTCGGCGTCGCCGGCTTCGCGCTGGGATTTGCCCTCAAAGACATTCTGGAAAACTTTATTGCCGGCATTCTGCTCTTGTTTGCCCGGCCCTTCGAGCTGGAAGACCAGGTAACTCTCGGCGCGTTTGAGGGAACGGTCAAGGACATCCAGATCCGCACCACCACGCTGCACACTTACAATGGCGACATGGTAGTCATCCCCAACAGCAGCGTCTTTACCGGCCCGGTCATCAACCACACGCGCTTAGGGCAGCGGCGCTACTCAGTGGATTTCGATACCAGTTTAACCGCCGACAGCGCCGTGGTGGAACGAGAAGCCTTGAAAGTTCTTTCTGAAAACGACGAGGTTGCCGCCGATCCGGCTCCATTTCTGCGTGCTTATGCCGTTGACAGCGGCAATGACGTGTTAAGCTGGCGCTTGTATTACTGGGCCAAGCCGCATAAAGCCTCACAGGTCAAGACCGAGTCCGACGCCCTGGCCGGCATCAAGCGCCGGTTGTTTGACGCGGGCGTTCCCACGCCCACTTCCACCTCGGCCACTATTCTGCGGCGCGGCACAAATTTTCCCGACGGACGGGCAGACGCCGTCACAGACGCCGAAGCCAAGCCCAACGAAGCCAAGCCCAACGAAGCCAAGCCCAACGAAGCCAAGCTTGACGGCGGCAAGCAAAGCGGCAAAACAAATGCTTGACATTTTTCGCAACCTATGTTAAAGTAGCGTGTTGCCGTTTTTCCGCCTGCTGCCCATACGCCATGCACTCTACGCGCCCTGCGCTTTGCACCATACCATCCGCCTGGAGGCTTTGATGAACATTTCGACCCATCCGTCTTTTCGCAGCCAGACCGCCCGCAGCTTCGCCGGCGCTGCCGCCGTGCTGGCGGCGACGCTTGGCCTGAGCCTGCTCGGCCCGCACCGCGCTTTTGCCGCGCCGCATCCGTCGCTGGCGTCCGCCGGGGCAAACGATCTGGGCGTGACTATTCTCAGCCCCGATCCGAACGTGCCGCTGTCGGGCGTTAAGCCGGTGGAAATCTCGGCGTTCTATCAGGGCAGCCCGTCCAACCAAATTGTCGCCATCGAGCTGTTCATTGACGGCGCGAAGGCGGCGACGAAGACATTGGACGCGCCGGAAACGCGCGGCGTTGTGTCGTTTCTTGTCGATGCCGGACAAATTGCCGCAGGAGCGCATCAGATTGTCGTTCGCGCCACCGCCGCCGACCAGGAAGTGCAGTCCGTCAAGAGCCGGTTTACGTTTAATGGCATGGACCCCGGCGTGGTCCCGCTGACCAGCCCGAACACCGGCGGCCTGACGACCCCTGCCGCTCCGACCCTGTCCGGCGGCCTGCCTCCCACCCTGCGCCTTTTCAGCCCCAGCCCCGACGGGCGGGTGCAAGGCACCGTGACCCTGCGCGTCGAAGCCTCCGACCCCAGCGGCAAAGCGCCCTATATCTCGCTGTTTATCGACAAGACATTTAAGACTCTCCGCAATTATGCGCCTTACGAGTTTGAGTGGGACACGACGGCATACTCTAATGGCTACCATACAATTGAAGCCTACGGCTACAACGACACGCCGAGTGTCGGCCACGCCAAGACCCTGCGCCTGTATGTGAACAACCCCGGCGGCGAGACCGGCATCCGCCATGACCTGCTTGATGCCGCGCCCGTCGTCAAGCCCATCCGCCGAGTCTCAGCCTTGCCGCTCGTGCGTCCGGTGCAAATCGCCCTGCCGAAGAAGCCTTTGTCCCCGGCACGGATCGCGATGCTTGTGCCGCACCAAGCCCCATCCACCCGCGAGATTGTCCGCGAGATGACTGCCGGGGCCGGCTCGCTCCGCTTCGGCGCTTTGGATTTCGCCTCCGAGCTGTCTGCGCCCTCTGCCGCCGCGAAATCCGCTCCGGCATCTGCAAACGCCGCACCCGTGCGCCCGGCGCGTGTCCAGTCCTTCAAGCCGCTCCAAGCCGCCGATAAAACCATCGTTGCCCGCCCAGCCTCCGATTTGGAAGCGTCGGCGCTGATGGCCCAAACCCCGGCCCGATCCTTCAGTCAGAAGGCGCGTCTGCCGCAGATTGCGTCCATCCGGCTGCCGGGAGACGAGTTAGCGTCTCCGTTTGACGCCCTGCCGCACGCATCGGCCCTGTCCGCACCGGCTTTCAAGGCTGTGAAAACTCTGCTGCGCCCGGCATCTGCTCCCCTGAAGACGCACGCCCTGCGCGTCCATCTGCCGATTGGCATGATGAGCGACCTGCTGCGGAGCGCCGGCCAGCGCACCCTCTTGTTCAACAGCAAGACCGTTCTGATGGACCGGCCTTTGACCGCTCGGAACCAGGTGCTGTTCGGCCCCCTGCGCCAGATTTTCGAGCAGGGCGGCGGCACGCTGCTGTGGCAGTCGTCCACCGGCACAGTCCGGGCCAAAAGCGCGTCGGAAGACATTCTCTTGACGCTCGGCGACAACCACGCGACCGTCAACGCCAAGCAAGTGACGCTTGACGGCAAGCCGTATCTGATGATGGGCCGCACAATGGTCCCGCTGTCGTTCATCGCCGTGGCGATGGATGCCGACGTTCAGTTCGACGCCGCGACGGGGCATCTGCTGGTCACCAGCCGCAAGTAGTGCCTGCGGCACTGCTGCCAACAGAAAGACCCCGCGCCATTCGGCGCGGGGTTTTCTGTTACGGCATAAGAGCCTCAGAACCGGCGCTGGAAGTGCCGGTGCAATCAGCGCTGTCAGTTACGCCGCCGGAGCCTTCGCTTCCGGCTTACTCTCTGATTTGCTATCTGCTTTCGTTTCCGGCTTGCTTTCGGTTTTTGTCTCGCTCTTCGGCTCCGCGCCCGCAGCCTCTGTCTTGGTGTCGGTTTTGACCGGCTCGGCAGACGCTTCTCCGCCGCCGGAGGCACTGGAACTACCGCTCGGCTTGGCGGCGTAGTCGTTGACATAGAAGCCGGAGCCTTTGAACGAAATCCCAACCGGGTAAATCCGCTTGCGGAGCGTCCCGCCGCACTCGGCGCAGGCTGTCAGGGCATCGTCTTTGATGCTCTGGAAAATCTCAAACTGATTGTCGCAGGAAAGGCATTCGTAGCCATAAGTCGGCATAATTCGTCGTACCCCATTTAGAAAATACTCTTTGAGTTATCGCTATTATAACACGTTTTGCAGGAAGGCCGGTTCCCCATGCTCAAGACAGAGTCCCCCGCAGCCGAGACGCTCACGACTGAGGCCATTAACCCGGAGCTGACCGACATCGACGCTTTGGACACCGAAACGCGCCTGCGGCTGATGAACGCCGAAGATGCCGGGGTCGCCGCCGCCGTTGCGCTCGAAATCCCGCATATCACCCGCGCCGTTCAAAGAGCCGCCGCGTCGCTGCGTGCCGGCGGACGACTGATTTATCTCGGCGCAGGCACCAGCGGGCGGCTCGGCGTTTTAGACGCCGCCGAATGCCCGCCGACATTTGGCGTTTCGCCCGGCATGGTGGTCGGCCTGATTGCCGGCGGACCCAGCGCGATGTTCCAGGCCGTCGAAGGCGCGGAAGACGACCCCGACCTCGGCGCAGCGGCAGTCATCGAAGCCGATGTCAACGAGCGCGACACGGTCGTCGGCATCAGCGCGTCGGGACAGGCCCCGTTTGTTCTGGGCGCACTGCGCCAGGCCGTCAAGCGCGGCGCGGTCGCCATTGCCCTGACCAACAACCGGCCTTCGGAACTTGAGGCCATTGCCGCTATCACCATCGCCCCCGTCGTCGGCCCCGAAGTGCTTGCCGGATCCACGCGCCTCAAAAGCGGCACGGCCCAAAAAATGGTGCTGAACATGATTTCTACCGGCGCGATGATTGAGATCGGCAAAACCTACGGCAACCTCATGGTGGATGTCCAGGCATCCAATAAAAAGCTCCAGGCCCGCGCCGTCCGCATCATCCGCCAGGTCACCCGCGCCACGCCCGAACACGCTGAGGCCGCCTTAGTTCAAGCCGGCGGCTCCGCCAAGCTCGCCATCCTCATGCTCCAGCGTGGCCTCTCCGCCGCCGACGCCCAAGCCCGCCTCACCCACAATAACGGCTTCCTCCGCCGCGCCCTCGCCGAAGAGTAAGGTACACTCACCGCAAGGAGAACAACCAAATGGCACGTCTCGTTTTAGAAGGCACCTGGGAAGAAATCGCGGCTCATGCCGGAGAATTGGCAGGCAAGCGGCTGACCGTAATTGTGGAACCGGAGACAGCGCTTGCAGCAGTGACACCTAACTTTGCAATGCTGAACGCCATGCGTGAAGCTGACGAAATTCAACAAGACATGAACCCTAAGCCGGAGAGCGACGGAGTAGCGATCCTGCGTGAAGGTCGCCGAGGAGCCATGTATGGTGATGCCGCCAATTAGCGTTCCCTGCGCCGTTTTTGATGCAAGCGCTATGATTGCGCTTTGCGCCAAAGAGCCAAACCGATATATGCTTGCACAAGCGGAAGTCACGAGGCTTGCCGGCATGGGTTGCTTGTTTTATGCGCCCAGCATTATCGCTGGCGAGTTGCTCTATGTCTTGCGCCGCAAGCTGACCGACGGCCCACTAACAGCAGCAGAGCATGTCTTAGCCGTCCAAAGCCTTCAAGCCCGCATGGCTGTCGTCTTGCCGCCGCCGAGCAACGAAATCAGTCTGATCCGCCGCGCAAACCAAATCTGTGACAGCTACGGCGCAAGCCGCTCAAACGATTCGCTTTACATTGCGCTGGCCGAGCAGCTTGGGCAAACCTATGTCACGCACCTGCTGACCTTTGACCAAGACATGTCTAAGCAAGCCGCCCGCAATGCGCCGGCTGTGAGTGTTCACCTGCTGACATGATCCCCACCCTGCCCCCAATCCTTTCGCGCCTGCGAAATGCGCTGGCCCTGCTGCTGATCCTCGGCGGCGCGGCGGGCATTGTGGCGGGGACGCTGTCGCCGTGGGCGACGTTTCGGGTGTTCCACAACATCGAGATTAATCTGCCGGGCTGGGCGTTCTTGTGGGGCGGGGAGTGCCTGGCAGTCGCCGTGCTGGTCTTTTTGGGAATGCGCCGCTCGCCGATTTTGTGTCTCGTAGGGGCGCTGCTGGTGCTTCAATGGACTGCCGAGGGGCAAAGAAAAGTGCCGGAACGAGTAAAGTTTCAGCTTGCGGGAGCGCAGATGAACTTTACGGTGTCTATCAACCGCCTGCTGGATCAGTTTCACATCCCGGATATTGAAGTGGCGGATTTGAACACGCCAAACCCTAGTCTGCTGGGCGTCGGGCTGGGCTGGACCCAAAGCGCGGCTTATGTGCTGCTGCTGGGAAGCATTGTTGGAATGCCTGGCGACCCGGTGGCTGTCTGGATTTACATCCGCACAGCCCGCGCCCGCTGCCGGATTTGTGAGGCTCGGTGGCCGCTGTCTCGCGCCGCGCAGTTCTGCCCCCATTGCGGCGCGTCTGCGCTGCCGAAAAACACTCGCCTCTGCCCGCACTGCGGAGCGCAGGCAAAGCGCGGCGACAGGCACTGCGTTGCCTGCGGAACGGTGCTTTAGCGAACCAGCACTAAATCGGTCTGTTCCCAGTAGTCAGACAAGCTGCGGTGCTCAAAGCAGTTTTCGTGGGGCTGAACAATGACTTCCCGTTGCGTCTTTTGAGACAGCTTGCCGCAGCGCCAAACGGCGGCGGTCTGCGTTCCGGTGGGGGCGCTGAGATAGACGCGGCTTTTGTGCAGGCAGGTGGCACATTCATGCAAAACTTCTTTGCTTGAGTTTACTTCTTCGCTTGAGTTTTCGGGGCGGCTTGCAGGCCGCTCAGTGAGTTCCAGTGTCATTGCGTTCCTCCGCATTCTTCCAGCAGTATTCTTCCAGCAGTATTCTATCGGTATTTTTAGCGCTTTTTGGAGCCGCTTGTATTGTACCATGCAAATCCCAGATTTTTATATAAAACTTTGTTAAGATTTGATTAAGACTTGGAAGCCGTGCGGATTGACGCAAAAAAACACTCCCGATGTCCAGTATCGCCTTAGCCAAGCGAAAGCATGACTGGGAGCGAGACGGACACCGGGAGCGGAAAATCCGAGTGTTCAGGGTTCTGCGCTAATGGTGCTGGTAGTAGTGATGCTGGTTTGAGTTCTGGCTTTGCTCTTTGCGGGCGTTCTCGTAAGAGTTGCCGGCGAGGGCTGCGCAGGCAGCTCCCAGGACAGTTGCCGTGGAGTTGTGGGTTGCCAAACCGTATCCGGCCACGGCGACGCCGCCGATGGCAAGATTTCGCATGTTGTTTTTGTTGTTCTGAACGGCAGCGGCATGATGCCTTCTGTAATGGTGATGGTAGTCCGCATGAGCGGCAACCGGGGCCAGCATCAGACCGGCCAGCACGGCGGCAAGCGCCGGGCGCAGAGTGTAAATGAATATCATCAAGCTTTCCTTTCGCGTAAGTGATTTAGCTTGTAATTACCCAAAATAGATGAATATCCAATGAAACGGCGCTTCGGGAAACTATATCACGGAGGCAGTTTTTGTCCCTCACAGACGAGCGTGGGACAGAGCGGAGGCGGGAATGTCTTGAGTGGGAATGCCCGGCCCCTGCCAGGTAACACTGAGGCTGAAGTCGCCGCCGTCCTGGAAGTAGAACAAGCGGAGGCGATGCCTGCCGGCAGCGAGGGCAGCCTGACCCATCACGGTCGCGGCTCCGTGCGGGCCGTTGCTGCCGATCACGGTCTGCCCGTCAATGTCGAGCGAAGTGCCGTCATCGGCGGTCGTGCTGAACGTATACAGGCCGGTAGCCGGGGCGTTGATGTATCCCTCGTACTCCAACCCAAAGTTCGTGTCCCGCTTGCGCGGTGTGAGGCTGAAATCAGGGATCGTGCCGACTGAAACCGGCGTTTGTCCCGTGAAATCCGCAGTGCTTTGGAACGCAGATTCGTAGTAGGCATAGGACAGGCCGGGATCGGTGGCGGCAGGAGTCTGCGCGGGCAACGGGACGAGCGTGCTGAATGTGGCCGCGGACACCAGGCCGAGCGGCGACTTCCCCTGGAACGCCTGCGCTTTCAGAGTTGTCGTGCGCGTCAAAACAAGCGGGCCTTTGTACAGCGCGGAAGAGCGCGTCGGCGCAGCTCCGTTCACCGTGTAGCACATGGCTGCATCCGGGGTCGGCGGCTGCATCGTCACCGTGACGCTGCCATAGAACTTTCGGTCCGCTGCCGGCAAAATAACTGGGGCACGGGTCACGCCCTGATAGATTGCGCTTGCCAGCAGGACATAGCCGGCGTCGTTTGGATGCACCCCGTCCACGAAATCGGCGTTGTCACTCGGCACTCGGCCTTGAACGTCAATAATCGTCGCGCCTTTCTGCAAGGCGGCCTGACGAATAAGGGGCAGTTCTTCCAGCACCGCCGGCTCATTGATGCCGTAGTTAGGCTTCGGAACCGGCGTCGGCAGGCAGGCAAACAGCTTGGGGTGAGTCGGCAGGGCGGCGTAATAGTCCAGCAGGGCGGCGTAGTCCGCCGCGAACTCAGTTTTGTGCGCCCAGTTCTGCGGCTTGGAGTCGTTGGTCCCCAGCAGGATAATGACGACGTTCGGCCCGAACGCCGCGCTGCGTGCGTAGCTGCCACGCTGCCAGTAGGGACTGTCCCCATCTTTGAGCAGCGTTGCCCCACTTTCACCGAAGTTTGCGACGGTGTAGTTCGGCCCCAGCAGATCGGCGAGCAGGCTTGGGTAGTTGCTTTGGTCCGCGCTTGCCCCAACCCCCGCCGTGATGCTGTCGCCGACGCAGGCGACTTTCACCGGGGTTCCAGCGCTTGGGGTCTGGGCTGCCGCCGGGCGCATTCCCGTTAAAGATGGCGATAGTCCCGCAGAGCACAAGGCAGCGAAAAATACGCCGCAGAAAAAGGCGTGTTTAAATGGCATTGTTTCTGGTCCTTTGCAGCTTATTTCGCTTAACGTCAGACTGCACTATTCGCTGCCGCCGCTAAGTTTTCCTCTCCATGCTCTTTTCTTCTCCATGCTCTTTTTCTCTCAGCGCCCTGCGTCTCAGGTATAATGAAGGCATAATGACAGACCATCAGAAGTACATTCGTAATTTTTGCATCATCGCCCATATTGACCACGGCAAGTCTACCCTTGCCGATAGACTGCTGGAATTCACCGGAACAGTCCAGCGGCGGCATATGCAGGAGCAGCTTCTCGACTCGCTGGACATCGAGCGGGAGCGCGGCATCACGATTAAAATGGCGGCGGTGCGGCTGAACTACAAAGCCCATGACGGCCATGAGTATGAGTTAAATCTCATTGACACGCCGGGGCATGTGGACTTTACTTATGAAGTTTCGCGGTCACTGGCCGCCTGCGAGGGCGCAGTTTTAGTGGTGGACGCCGCGCAGGGAGTCGAAGCGCAGACACTCGCCAATGTCAATCTGGCCCTGAACAGCCAATTAGAGATCGTGCCGGTCATCAACAAGATTGACCTGCCTGCCGCCGATCCCGACCGCGTTGCCGAAGAAATTGAAGAAGTGCTGGCGATTGACGCCACTGAGGCCATCCGGGCATCCGCGAAAGAAGGCATCGGCACGGAAGAGATTTTAGAGTCCATCGTGCGCCGCGTCCCGCCGCCGCAGGGCAACCCTGATAAGCCATTAAGAGCATTAATCTTTGACAGCCACTTTGACGCCTATCTGGGCGTCGTGGCCTATGTGCGGGTGCGTGACGGCGAGATTTCGGCGGGAACCCAGATACGCGCTATGGCATCGGGCAAGACCTTTGATGTGACGGGGGTGGGCATCTTCTCGCCCCGCATGAAGCCGGTGGAGAAGCTTCGGACCGGCGAAGTCGGCTACATCACGGCCTCGGTGAAGACCGTCGGCGACTGCCGGGTCGGGGACACGCTGACATTGGCCTCCCACGGCGCGACCGAGCCTCTGGTGGGTTACCGCGAGGCCCTGCCGGTCGTCTTCTGCGGCCTCTACCCCGTAGACAGCTCCCAGTACCCCGAACTTAAAGAAGCACTCGGCAAATTGCAGCTCAATGACGCCGCACTGACCTTTGAACCGGAATCGTCGGCGGCGCTTGGCTTCGGCTACCGCTGCGGCTTTTTGGGCCTGCTGCACCTCGACATTGTCCAGGAGCGTTTGGAGCGCGAGTTCAACTTAACGCTTATCGCCACCGCCCCCAGCGTCATCTACAAAGTGCATCAGACCGACGGCGAGATGGTAGAAGTGGACAACCCCGCCAATCTGCCGCCACCGTCGGAGATTACCAGTATGGACGAGCCGTATGTCACGGCCAGCATTATTATTCCGTCCGCCTATGTCGGGCAGGTCATGGACATGGCCCGCGACCGCCGGGGCATTTATCTCCGCACGGAGTACCCGGCCAAAGAGCGCGTGATGATCTTCTACAAGCTGCCGATGAACGAGATTTTGATGGACTTTTTTGATCAGCTCAAGTCCCGCACCAAAGGCTATGCGTCGTTTGACTACGAGATCAGCGGCTACGAACCGTCGAACTTAGTCAAGCTTGACATCAAGATCAACGACGAACCCGTAGACGCGCTTTCGTTCATCACGCACCGAGACAAATCCCAGGAGCGCGGGCGTCAATTAGTAGAAAAACTCAAAGAAGTCATCCCGCGCCAGCAGTTTGAGATCAAGATTCAAGCCGCGATTGGGGCGAAAGTCGTCGCCGCCGAGCGCATCTCCGCTTTGCGAAAGAACGTCATCGCCAAATGCTACGGCGGAGACATCAGCCGCAAGCGCAAGCTTTTAGAGAAGCAAAAAGAAGGCAAAAAGCGCATGAAAAGCATCGGCAGCGTCGAAATCCCCCAAGAGGCATTTATGAGTGTTTTAAAGCTGGGGAGCGACTAAACGAGGAGAAAAAATTGAGTCTAATTCAAGAGATGAAAATGGACAAGTCTGTCTTCGGCTCCTCTCGCCTCTCAGAAGATTCAGATGAAGTACCATATTGGCAGACACAATCGCCGGAAGCCCGGCTTGAGGCGCTGGAATTGATGCGGCAGGTGATGTATGGCTATGATCCTTCTACCGCCCGACTTGAAAGATTTTTTGAGACTGCTGAATTCCAACGCAGTTGAGTATCTCCTCGTCGGTGGCTACGCGGTCGGCTACTATGGCTATCCTCGCGCGACTGGAGACATGGACATCTGGATCGCCAGAAACTCGGCGAATGCAGAGCGGGTTACAGATGCTCTTAAAGCCTTTGGCTTCGCTGATGCAAGCATTTCTCCGGCGCTGTTCGTGACGCCGGACAGAGTTTTTCGCATGGGTAATCCCCGCTTGGCGTGTGCAGCGTTCTGAGCGGCAGCGGCGAGGCGATTATTACCTGTCCGGTTCGGTTTCAGGAAGGCTGGCGGATTGCGTCCGATGCCGCCGCGTTTTTCTTCCCGCCCGGTGCGGCCTGGACTTCGCTGACCGGAGTGCGGCTCCAAGACAGCGCGGGCAAGTCTGCCGGCAACATCGATGTCGTGCTGCTTTCCTACGACGCACTGGGCCGGATTATTGATTACGGGGCGCTGGAAGTCCAGGCGGTTTATATCTCCGGCAACGTCAGCACGCCCTTCCAGCACTACATGGAAGACCCGGCAGGCCGCGCCGACATGGACTGGCGCGGACAGCGCAATTGTCCCCGTCCCGATTACTTGTCGTCATCGCGCAAGCGTTTGGCTCCGCAGCTTATTTTCAAGGGCGGCATCCTAAACGGCTGGGGCCGCAAAATGGCGGTTGCGTTAAACACGGGCTTCTACCAAACGCTTCCCGCATTAGACGAAGTAGACCCAGCTGAGGCCGACTTAGCCTTGTTCATCTATGACTTGGTTTTGGACGCCGCGCAGAACCGCTATATGCTGACGCTGCACAAAACTGTGTATACAAAGTTTGAATTTGCATTAGTCAAGATAACTCGCTCCGAAGCGGGTGAGGAAGCCCTGTTTTTGGGACAACTACAAAAGCAGCTTGACAAGAGGTTGAACAGTGCCATCGCTCCCGACGCCATTACGCCCGACCCAGAGTTCTAGTTCACAAGTTCAAGAACCGGCAGTCCAATACTCGCTTTTTGATAATTCTCAGCGCGAGGCGATTGTTAATGTCGCGTCGGTGCCGCAGCGCAGCCCGTTCCGTTATCCCGGTGGGAAGACATGGCTTGTGCCAAGCATTCGGAAGTGGATCAGCAGCCTGCCGCAGAAGCCTTGTGAACTGATCGAGCCGTTTGCAGGCGGCGGCATTGTCAGCCTCACGGCGGCTTTCGAGTCGCTGACGCAAAAAAGCTTAATGGTGGAACTGGACGCCGATGTTGCTGCTGTTTGGCAGACTATTCTAAATGGGCAAGGCGAATGGCTGGCTGAGAAGATCGTCCATTTTTTGATGACCTCTGAAGCCGTGAAAATGGAACTCATGTCAGAGCCGGTGGAAACACGGGACCGAGCCTTTAAGACAATTCTGCGAAACCGGGTCAATCACGGCGGAATACTTGCCCCCGGCAGCGGCGTCTTGAAACATGGTGAGAATGGCAAGGGATTGTCGTCCCGCTGGTATCCTGTGACGCTGAAAAAGCGCATTTTAGACATTCAGAGCGTGAAAGACAGAATAAAGATCGTTCAGGGCGACGGCATAGAGGCGCTTCGTGCCAATGCCCACCGGCGGGATGCCGTGTTCTTTATTGACCCGCCTTACACAGCCGCCGGCAAAAAAGCGGGGTCACGGCTTTACACGCACAACGAGTTAGATCACGAGGAATTATTTTCCGTGGCTGCCTCTTTGCGGGGCGACTTTTTGATGACCTATGACAATGCTGAAGGAGTAGTCGCGCTGGCACGGAAACACAGCTTTGCAGTTAAAGCGATTCCAATGAAAAACACGCATCATGCAGAAATGTCGGAACTGCTGATAGGACGCAATTTGGATTGGTATTGACTCAGGATTGATGCTAAAACCAGTGGTGGGGCAGTTGCTCCGCCGCTGTTTTTGATTTTGTGGCATTTGCCACAAAGTATATTTTTAGTTTGGGTAATAATAGGCATCAGAAATGTATAATGTGCGGTATAACAATAGAAATAATTAATCATATAAATACCCAAACGGCTTATGTGGGATTAGGGTCAAACTTAGGGGACCGTGCAGGCAATCTTCAAATGGCCCTGAGCGAACTGGCCCAAATGCCGACAATGAAAATAACGCAGGTTTCGTCACTGTATGAGACGGCTCCGGTGGGCGTGACGGCGCAGCCGGACTTTCTCAATGCAGTCGCCGCGCTGGAAACTTTGCTGCCGGCGCTCGAACTGCTGACTGTTTTTTTGCACCTTGAAAAACAAATAGGCCGCGTGCGAACCTTTCGGTGGGGCCCGCGCGTTATAGATTTAGATTTGCTTCTTTACGGGAACGAACAGGTTTCACTGCCGTCCCTGACTGTCCCCCACCCGCGCCTGCGCGAGCGGGCATTTGTGCTGGTGCCGCTGGCGGAAATCGCGCCGGAGCTGGTTCTGCCGGGCGGGACAAAAACAGTTAAAGAATTCGCAGATTATTTTTGCGGCAAAGGGAACATTCGGCGGCTTGATGTCGTCTAAAACCCAATAGGCTCGCCGCCCATTTCTTGTGTGAGGACGCGCCATGCTTTATTCGTATCAAGCCAAAGACCAATCAGGACGCACTGTGACCGGGGCGCTGGACGCCGACAGTGAGCGTCAAGCCGCCCAGGAAATTCGTGATATGGGCTACTTCCCCATGCGCCTTGCACCGCAGCAAGGCGGCGCGGCGGCCTCTTCCCAATTCAATCCGGGCCAAACCGGTTCAGGCAATTTCCAGGCGACTTTAGACCGTTCAGCACTGAATGGGTCAGCAGGGCTGCTGCCTCGCAAAAAGATGCCGCCGGGATTGTGGCTGCTGGCGCATCTGGTGTTCCCGCTCTTTTCCGGGGTCAGCCTGCGCGACATGGCCTTGATGTACCGGCAGTTTGCGGCGATGCTCGGCGCGGGCGTGCCAATTTACCAGTGCCTGACGTCGCTAGTGCAGCAGACCGGCAACGGTGTCCTGCGCCGGCATCTGCGAAGGATAGTCACCTGCGTTCAGGAAGGCGAGATGCTGACCGTCGCGATGGGCGAAGCGCCGTGGATTTTCACGGACTTCCAGCGGGCAATGATCTCGGCAGGGGAAGTCAGCGGGCGCTTGGACGTGATGATGGGCCGGCTGTCATCGGCATTAGAGCAGGAGTACGCGCTTCGTAACAACATCAAGAAAGAACTATTCGAGCCGACTGCCACGCTGATCTTGTCTTTCCTGCTGCCGCCTTTAGTGTTGGTTGTCGTGGCCCACGACATCCACGGCTATCTGGTGCAGGCCGTGTACCCGCTGCTGGAAGCAGCCGGGGCCATACTGGCTATTTATGTGGTTGGCAAGCTGCTGTCGCAGTTCAAGTTTGTGTTTGATGCGATCATCTACTCGCTGCCGGGCATCGGCGGCGCGGTGCGAATGGTCTCTTTGGCCCGGTTTGCTCGTGCGCTGGCTTCGCTGTATGCGTCAGGCGTCGCCATCCCGGAAGCCATCCGCTACTCGGCGGCGGCGACCGGCAATGAGTTTCTCGCGCGGCGGATGACATCGGCTATTCCCTCGATCATGGCAGGGCGAGGAATTACTGAATCGCTGGCGGCAACCCGCGTTTTTCCGTCTATGGTGGTTTCTATGCTGCAAACAGGCGAGCAGACCGGCGGCCTCGACTTAACGATGGATAAAGTCGCAGAGTATTACGAGCAGGAGTCCATTGTCCGATTGCATCAAGTTGCCGTGACGGTGCGGACCATAGTTCTGATTGTTGCCGCCATCCGGGTTTTGATAATCCTGATTGCATTCTACACCGGCTACTGGAACAAGATGAACGATATGGCGAACCCGGACGGACCGTAGATTTCAATCAAGCAAACACTTTACGAAGACACACGAATGACACGCGCAGCTTTTATCTTATTTTTCCTCTGCGCGGAGGTCACGGAAGGAGGCATTTGACACAGCCGCAGCCGATTTTTGGAATTATTTATTTTTCGGAGCAGACACGATGAGCTTACAGCGAAATCATTATGAAGTTTTGGGGCTTCCGCCGGGGGCCTCAACAGATCAAATCAAGAAGAAATACCGGGAACTGGCACGCAAGTTCCATCCTGATGTGGTTCAGGATAAGGCGCTTGGTCAGCGTGTTTTCACGCAGATCAACCAGGCATACAGCGTCTTGGGCAACCCGGAGCGCCGCGCCCAGTATAATGACTCTTTGCAGCATGGGACCGCTCATGCGACGCCCGACTCTACCAGCGCCGCAGCCGCCGTATCCAAGGCTGCCGCCTCTGCGCCCAGTGCCGCAACGGTTAAGCCGGAAGCTGCGCCGCAGACGGCAAGCCGGGCCGCCTCAAACCCTCAAGCGTTTGCGGACATGCTGGGACGTGCAGAAAACGCGATTATGGCTGGCAAGCCGGTAGAAGCCCGCGCTTTTTGTGTACGTATTCTCGAAGCCGACCCGCGTCAGGTTCGGGCGCTGGAAATTTTAGGAGACGCCTTGGTGCAGATGGGCAAGCCGGACGAAGCGGCGGAGCAGTACCGCAAGGCGCTGCAAGTTTCGCCCAGTTCCCTGATCCAGGCGAAGCTGAATCGGGTCGCCCCATCCGCGCCTGCGGCACGCCCTGCCGCGCCGCAGGCCCCGCCAATCAGAAACGGAAACGGCATGCCGCCCAGGAACGGGAATGGGACAGCGCCGGCGAACGGCAGCGCTCAGAAAACAATCCCGCCATCGCCCCCCCCGGAAGAGGCCGAGAAGTCCGGCGGTCTGCTGGGGCGTCTTTTAGGGCGCAAGTAAGCAGGTCGACAGTTCAATAAAGAGAAGCGCGAATGGCACAGCCGTTCGCGCTTCTTTTTGCTGTGCTTAGTCGCAGTGCCGAACGGCAGGGTCGCGCGGCAGCGTGTATGGGAACAAGCACAGACGCCGGTAGCGCGGCGGATGCATCGCCGTTTCTTGTGCGTAATCCTGCACCTCAAACCGCTGCCCTCCCTGCATGTAAGTCACCCCGATGGTCGGGGCGGTGCGGCAAAGCAGCCGCAGCGCCTCGTGAAAAAAATACTCCGAATACAGCCACTGCTCCGGCTGCGCCAGCGTTTCCAGCGCCGGCCTCAGCGCGTCCCCCCACTCTTTGTTTTCTTTGTGCTGAACACTCGGCGGAATGCCTTGGATTGACTCGACCTGAATATAACGCGCCAAGTTGAGGGGCCGCCACTCCGCCCGCCAAAGCAGGTGACGCCACGGGCTTGGCCGCAGGTTGCTGAACATAGCGAAGCTGAAGTTTGTTTTCAGGCCGAGATAAGGGGCCAGCCCATTCAGCAGGAACGCCGCTGTCAGCAGAAGGAGCAGGGCATGAGGAAGCGGCCCGCCCCAGGAGAACGTCGCCGGCAGCGGGCCGCGCCGCAGCAAAGCAAGGCACACGGTCAGTGCGGCCACAAAATAAACGCCGAAGAAAAGCTGATGTCCATATGCCGGCGCTCGCCGCCGGTAACCGTAGCCGCCGAAGCGGTGGCCCAAGTACAGGCCGAGCAGTGTCAGCAGAACGAGCTTGACGCGGCTCAGATCAAATGCCGTGTGCAGCAGGACCGGCCAGACGTCCAGCGCGACAAACGCGGACAGCCCGGCGTACATCAGGCCGGCAAAGTGAGCATTGCCGATGAGGGCCAGCGGAAGATGCAGCAGGACCGCGCAGAGGAGGCCGAGAGGGCGCGTCGCCGGAAACAGCAGCAGCACAGGAATGCCGCCTTCCAGGGCAAGAATGCCGTAGATGGACAGGAAGCCCTGCACTCTCAGCAGGCGCGGGTGGCGGATGCCAACTCGGCTTCTCATATAGTCGCAGCCCAGAAAGCTGCCGCAGCTCATTTCCGGCGAAAGGTACTCCGGGTTCAGCTTGTGCAGGAAAGCCAGCGCATAAACTAATCCGACCACGATTTGAGTTCCCGATAAAAAGAACGCCGTCGGCACCAGCCCACGCCGCTCAGGGGTTTGGAACACCAGGTCTACACACAGCAGGAGGCACAGGAACCAGGCCGCAAGGAGATGGTTGGACAGACGCAGGGAGTAGGAGGCAATCAAGAGGGTCAGGGCCAGCAGCAGCAGCGGATACAGAGGCCACAGCGACGGCGCAAAAACTAAAATTAAACACAGGGTAACAAGGCTGCCGTGCAGGGCCACCATCCCTGCCGGCGGCAGGGTCAAGCCGAACGCTGGAACAAAGCAGGTCTGAAAGTAGCTCCGGCCCCGCGTCAGCAGGCCGGTGTTTTCATGCAGAAGCAGAGCGATAGCAAAGAGACGGACAAAAATCATTTTGGAGCTGACTAACCGGAACTGACTAAACGGAACGAGTCAAAGGACACGGCGCGGCAGGCGAGACGGAGGCACTTTAGCCTGGAGCTGGTAAAAATAAGCTGTCAGCAGGACTTGGAGATTTTGGCTGGCTTTCGCCGTCAAAAACAGCAGCACCATGACCCAAGAGTAACGGCGTCCGATCTGAGTTCGCAGGTAGCGATCCGCCTGCGCCGAAGTCTTGGACAAAGAGCGGTAGAGCCGTGGGTTTGTCATAGCGACATACTCGCTGGCGATGCACAGCATCTGCGCTTCCACCGGAACGGACCTGCCATAGCGGCCGAACGGGTAGCCGCTGCCGTCCTGATACTCGTGGTGGAACCGAATTGCATCGGAGGCCGGACGCAGGATGGGAATGACATCAAAAATTGCTGCGCCGACCCGGACATAGTCCCGCAGAACAAAGCGCTCTACCGGGCGGTCCAGGCAGGCGGGAGTATTCAGCAGCTCGTAGGGAATGCTGACTTTGCCGATCCCATGCAGCAGGGCGGCATACTCCATGCGCCGCGTCGCCATCAGCCCCATTCCTCGCAGGCGGGCCATCCAGACCACATACTTCGCCGTCTGCTCGGCATGGCCCAGCAGATGCGGCTCCCGCGCTTCCACCGCCCGTGCCAGCGCGATAAAAGTCTGACGGTAGGAGCGGCGCACAGTCCACGGCAGGTAACAAATAATTGCCGTCAGTCCTACGATAAACGCGGTTCCTGCAATGATGTTGACGATATTGTACATGAACTCACGAAAACGCTAAGAAAATGCTACGAATGCGAAAATGCTATAAATGCGAAATGGCAGCGGCAACAGCAGGCGAGCCGGACCAAAGCGCGTCATCGGCAGCGCTCGGCCGGGAACCGACATACTCGCCGCGTGCTTCCATCTGCCGCTCGCGCTCTAAAATCTCGATGAACACATCCACCACTCCGGCATGAAACTGGGTTCCGGCATGGCGGCGCAGTTCGGCAACGGCAGCTTCCTGGGTCATCGGCTGGCGGTAAGGCCGCTGGTCTTCTTTGGCTGGGCCGCCGACCATCGCATCAAACGCATCCACGACCGAGATAATGCAGGACTCGACCGGAATCTCCTCTTCTCCGAGGCCATCCGGGTAGCCTTTGCCGTCGGGCCGCTCATGGTGGTGTCGAATCCAGTGGCTGACTTTCCCCATAACACTCATTTTGATGACCAAGTCCGCGCCGGTCACAGGGTGGCGGCGGATCATGCTCCAATCGTCATCGGTCAGCTTGCCGACTTTGTTCAGCACCCGGTCATCCACGGCCACTTTGCCGATGTCATGCAGGATCGCCGCGTCTCCAATGAACTGCATGGATGCCGGAGACAAGTGCATGTCCTCGGCAATTTTTGTGGCCCACCGCGCGACTCGGTGCAGATGCCCGTGCGTATACGGGTGCGCTTCCTGCATGATCCGCCCCAGCAGCTCCACTCCCTGCCGGTACGCCGCCATTGTGCGCTCATGCGTCAGAATGCCCATTCGCAGCGCATACACCGGCACTACGACAAACCCAACGCCGTAATACCAGCGCTCTCCATACAAAACCGCCGTCAGCAGCCCAATCGGCGACATCAGCACCGCGCTTGTGTACTGCCACTTAAAGTTGTTATGCCAGATAATGTCCCAGCGCTTCTTTTCTTTTGTGCTGATAATTGTCGCAATCAGCAGCATATTCAGCATGTACGCCGCGAAAGAACACAGCGGCAGCAAGATGCAAGCCAGCCAGCCGGGATGTTCGCCCAAACGAACCCCGTTTTTTGGAAAGCAAACCTGTTCTAAGACAGCATAAAGCAGGGCGGTAGAGCCAGTCGATACAACCTGAACGCAAATGTTAGGAACGTAAGGCTGAAGCTTGAAGCGGTACTTGGGCGGCATGGAAACAAAGCCGCTCAACACAATGCACACGACCGCTGCGAGAGTCGCAGCGGACGCACCGAAAAGTCCAGCCAGCGCAAAAAGGATTGGAATGACTGGGTAGGTGAAAATCTTGCTGTTGGGCAGGCGAACAGTCAGCAGGCTGACGACGACAGCTAGTGCTGTCAGCAGGGAGGCGTCGCGCCAGCGATGCACTGGAAAGAAACTGCCGATCAGACAAAGACAAGCCGCCGCCAGCGCACACCAAGCCAGACGACGCATCAGAAGCGTGTAGGGGATTAAAGGTATCTGAGATGCTTGGTTGACTACAGCAGCAATGTGTAGTTGTAAAGGCGAGCGCATGGATAATATATCAGTCCTTGCTAACTGCTGCAAGCCTCTCCGCAGAGAACTTGTGACTTATTGTCGGTGTACCTCACCGAAAAAGTTAGTTGGAAATAAAAGCTGCGGGAACCGATTTTTGTTCAAGATAAAACACATGGCGTCTTACTGACGCCCCGGAATGCAAACGCAGAATTAGTCAGCCATCCAGCAATTAGTCCACCGGCCAGTAGCCGTGGCATGCACAGCCGGAGATCGCGCTGGACAGGGTCTTGATCATCTTGGAAATCGTCTTCAAGGGTATAACCTATAACATGACACGGCTGCGCTGATCTCTCAGACATCAAGCCGTCTTCGCTCATGAGACCCCTTCGGGTCTCTAGGTTCCCGCAGCTCAAACTGAAACATTATTCCATTGTCAAGGTGGAAATCCCAGTAAAACTTCTGGGACTCGGCAGGAGAAAATTTAGAGAGTTAAAACTCTTCTTCCGAAAACGCGAGGCTGACGCGCCGGTTGACGGCGTCAAGCGTTGCGCTGACAACTGCTTTCCAGACATCCTGACGGATTAAGGCGCAGCCGGTCAAAAGCTCTTCGCCCTTTGCCGGGGCCAGAGCACTCACCAGCACCATCACGGACTTGCGGCCTGCCAGCGGAATATCTGTCTGCAAATCTTCCACCACCATCGTGCCGTCCTGCGAGCCGCTGTCTTCCACGGCGCGAATGGCGGCAGTGGCAATCAGGCGCAGCTGATTATAGCCCGACGCATGGCCCGCGGCGGTTCCGGTATAGACGGCCTCCTCACGGCGCAGATGCACTGTCGCTTCCGCCCGGCTGCCGTTGACGGTCAGTGCGACATCGGAGAAGCCCAGCCGGGGTGTTCCCGGCGTGCCGCCGCCCGCCAGGGCCGACCGGCCTTGAATCTGGGCAATGCTGATTTTTTTGTAGTCGAGTGTGAAGTCGAGATGGGCGCGGACAGCCGATTCAATGTCGCGTGCAACTTGCTTGGGTGCCCGCTTGGGGTTCACCAGCACATGCAGTTCGTCAACTCGCCCGGAGGAGCCAAGAACAGCCCGCGCCGACACGACATCTTTGAGCTGACGCACGACATCTTCAATCTGCTCGGCGGACACATAGCGGCGTGACGTGGAGACATCTCCAGTGGACAGTTCCAAAATCTCACTCCTTATCATACAACTCAGGCTGCCGGAGGGTACGGCGATAGAAAACAGCCTGCACAACTATTGTAACATGGATTTCTTCTTTTTTGGGGGGCAAGCACCCTGGAAGAATTTTTATTTTTCTAGCTCAGCATCCGCTCCAGAAGCGCCGCAATCCCGACCGAAGCCAGCGTGCAAAGCACATTTACCCCATCATTCCCCAGCCCGCGCCATCCGCGTTCCGGCGGCCCCGGCTGAGGACGCTCCGTCCAGCCCACTCCCAACGGCCCGCGCCACTGGGCCTGCACAGTCGCGCCTAGAAGGCTGTCAGCAAGCGCCCCGCCGAAGCCAGAGACTGTCACAACCCCTGCCAGTGCCCAGCCGCCCGCGAACGCGCCCAGCAGCGCCGCGCCTAAAAGCGCTGCCGTCGTTCCCGGCAAGCTGACTGCGCCGGACGTGCCGGCAGGCGCTTTTCGGCCACTGCGGATGTCTCGCGGCTGACCGCCGAGCGCCGACCCAACTTCCGTCGCCCAGGTATCAGCATTGGCGGCGGCCAGCGCAGCCAGGAACAAAAGCGGTCCATTCTTGAGGCCCAGCATGGTCAGCAGAAGGCAAGCAGCGGCGACTCCACCGTTCGCCAAGACCTGCCAGATGTCTCTTTGGCTGCCTTTTTCGTAGCCTAAGATTTCTTTGCGCTTTTTGCGCCACCGGCTCAACGCAGAAGAGGACACAAAAAATGCCAGCAGCGCTCCCGCCGCAGTCCAGCCTCCAATCCCGAAGACGACTGCCCCTACGCCCCACGCCGCCCACGCCCCGCTTCGGGTCAGCGCACGGGCGCGGTACGCCGCCACGGCAATGGCAGCCGCCAGGACTGCGCCGAGGATGATTTGAGACAAAAGCGGCATAATGCGTTATCGGGACGGTGTCACGGCTTGGGCATCGTAATCGAATGCCAGCACGGACGACGGGTTGCGCCAGACACGGCAGACCGGCGTCGCCGAGCGTATAACGGCAGTCCCAAAATGAGCGTCCGCATTGGTAGAATACCAAGCGTGTCCCGCATCTTTGTACTCATAAAGCGGGACCAAAGACGGCGATGGTTTTTCGGAAGCGCCGACTGTGACCGGCAGGGCATAAAACGCGGCAGCAGCCGTCACGGGAACTAAGCCGTTATGCGGCCGGGAAGCGGGAACGGCATAAAACGAGATGGCCTTGACGCCTGCCCAAGCGTGAGACGCTTCCACCTGCTCGCGTGTTTCGTAAGCCACGCTGTCGCCGCGTGTGACGGCATAGACCGGAACCGGCAGGGACAGGCGCGGGTCGTCCAAAGACACCCGGTACATCAACTGATTGTAATTGTAGCGCGGCGTGATGTCCTTGACACCTGAATACGTATCCGTGTATGTTCCCTCAAAATAGATCACGCGCCCGCCGTCCTGGTCAAAGAACGGGTGCTGAGTCGGGTTGTAAAACGTGTAATGGTCATGTGTTGCGATTTTCCGGGCGTACAGCCACGGGCCGACCGGCGTGTCGGCTTCGGCAAACCAGACTTCGCCGAGAAACGACGGCGAGCCGTAGGCCTGGGTTGTAATCAGTATCCAGCGCTTTCGGTACGGGTTCCAAAAGACCGAGCCGCCGTGCGAAGTCACCACGGCGTCCGTGTCAATATCCCGCAATTGGGTCAGCACTTCGGGTGGCTTCATCCTGCCGGACGCGACAAGCTTCGCGGCTTCATCTTCGCCGAGCGCCGCCGTGTTCGGCTTCCAGGCCCAAATCAGATGCCCGTCTGCGGCCCGGTCAAGCTGGGTCTGGTCGCCTTCAAAGCGTGTACCCGGCGCAAGGCAGGTGAACGCTTCGTAGGTCTTGAAGTCTGAGATATGCGCTAAATCAGGCGTGTTTCGCACCAGCGGGAACGCGCCCATTTCCTGCGTCTCAAAGTAAAGCCACTCTTTGCCGCGTGCGCGTACCCGAAACGGCTCGCCTTCGGGATGCAGCGGATCGCCTTGGGGATAAGTGCCAATCGGCTCAAAAACAGCCTTCGCGTCATTGAACTCCGCCAGCCCGGACACCGTCGCCGCGCCGTCTTTGCCGATTTCAGCATAGTGCGCGAACAGATGCTCCCGCCCGGTGTCCGCCATTGTAAATAACCCGCCGATCCAGACCGGACCCGGTGCGCCGGCAATTGAGATCATCGGGCGGCTGAAGCCGTCGGCGCTGGCCCAGTAAGTCAGGTCAACGCCGACGCTTGGGTCTAGTCCCCCTCGTCCCGGCGGCAGGGAAGTGGCCCCGGAAATGGCGAACTGGCCCAGCGGATAGGAAGGCCGGTTCGTGTCGCCGAAGAACCAGACCAGCCTGCCGCCGTAAGCCGCCGCCATGACCGTGTCCTGCCCAAACACCTGTCCGTTCAGGAGCGGCTGCTTCAGCGGCACCGGCTGCCCGGTCAAGACACTGTCCCGGTAAATGCCTGCGCCGGTAATTCGGTAAAGCCGCTCGGCGATGTTGACGCGCTTGATCTTGACTGTCACCGACCCGCCCGCCGTCACGGAAAGCGCTTCGCCGCGGTAGCCGAACCCATCTGCCGGGACCTCGTAGCCGGGACTGGAAATTGTGAAGAAGACTTTTTGACCCATCAGCTCCGGGTCATCAACAGCGGCGGTCCCACTGCTGTCGGTATAATAGCGCACATCGTTGACCGTTCGCAGCTCTACCAGCGGCACCCCGCGCCCGGTGTCCTGATCCTGAACCGTGATGCGAAAGTAGTCCGGCGGCGCGGCAAAGGCAGGCACAAGCCCGGCCAGCCAGGACAGCAGGAAGACAAGAGAGAAAAACAGTTTCATAGGGCCTCGTGGCAGCCGAAGGATAGGACACCACAGAATAAATTCCGTGGATTGTGCTACTTGCGCGACACATAGGCATTGCCGCGCATGTAATAGCGCCAGGGCAAATCGATCCCCTGCGAGATGCCGATACGGGTTGTAGCAACTGTCTCAAACGCCGGGGCTGACTGCGGCAGGATATACAGCTCGCTGCTGAGATGCGTGATATCTAGGCCGTTGTGCGCCAGCCGGGTCAAGGCCAGGGCCTGCGCCAGCTTGCCGGGGCCGTTCGTGAGCTGCCGCGTCTCAGGTAAGCCGCCCCGGTTTTGGCGCATGGCTTCAATGCCCTGGGCAGGCTCCAGCGCCCGAATGAGAACCGCTTCTGCCGTGCCTTCGGGGGCACAGACTAAGTTGAGCATCATGTGGAGGCCGTAGGTGAAGTAAACGTAGGCATGGCCGGGCGGGCCGAACATGGCGGCGTTGCGCGGGGTCTGGCCCCGGTACGCATGGCAGGCCGGGTCATCGGTGAGGTACGCTTCCGTTTCCACGATGACGCCGGAGAGAACTTCGCCGGTCGGCAGGGTGCGAACCAGAAGCTGGCCCAGTAGTTTTTGGGCGGCGTCCCGCGTGTCCTGCAAGTAAAACTCGGTCGGCAGAGGGGTAGGAAGCTCTACTATTCCCACGGATCATCAATCTCCGCTTCATTAATCTGTGCTTCGTTTTCCGGCGGCGCGTCTTCTTCGGCATGTACAGGAGGCGCGTCGGCGGCCTCTTTCGCGGCGTCTTCCGCTTTGAGCCGTTCCAGCAGCTCGCAGGTTCCGGTGGCGAGTATCTCCTGCGTCTTGCCAGCAATCGCGTCGCCGAACCCGGCAATCTTTTTTAGCTCGCCCCGGCTGTGAATGTCTGCAATTGGCTCCGGCAGGTTTTCCAGTGTTCGGACGGCATTGCGGTAAGCGCGTATCTTGAACGGGTTCTCGCCGCGCCCTTCCAGAATCTGCGCGATCTGCTCAAACACATCGGCGACTTCAAAGTTTGTAGGGGTGTGATCCATGCGCCCAGTTTACCCAGAATGCAGCAGGCCGTAGCCGGCAAGCACGCCGACGGCGGCGACGATCCAGCGCCAAATCTTCCAGTTGCCCCAGACGGAGGCATCGAGAAGAAACGCGCAGGTTTGCAGGACCAGCAGGACTAAAATTGGCGTGACGGTCTGAACCAGAAGCAGATGCGTCCGGGCGCTGCCGTAGCCGAGCATGAGGCTCAGACGCCAAAACAAGAGGCCGGACAGGCCAAGCGGCAGCAGGCGCGGCCCCCAGGCGGTGTCGGCGGCAAGCGACAGCAAAAACGCCGACAAGAACAGCAGCCCGCCAGCGGCAAATCCCGGCTGCTGAATGCCATGCACCGGCGGCTGCGTCACCCGCCCCGTCAGGCTTGCCGCCACCGGCAGACCCGCACAGACCAGCAGCGGCCAGTACCACAAGGAGATTTTGAGCCAGGATAAACGCGCGGGCAGGATACGTGCGGCAACGGCGATTGCGCGGCGTCCAGCGGACGTTTCCAGCGTCACCGTATCCTGAAAGTCCGCCGGGGTCGACCAGACCGTTTCGGTCTCCGTCGTCAGCGTCAGCGCCTGCCGCCGCTTGGCTGAAAACGCGGACGGCTCGACCCGCACCCAGCCGGGCGCGGCGCTGACCCGGCCTTCCAATCTGCCGCCGCCGTCTTTGTTTTGCAGCACGATTCGGACCCGACGGCTTTGGCCCCGGCGCAGGACACCGAAGTCTACCGTATCACGGCTCAGCGTCAGCCGGGCGGCCTCTTCGGTTTCTTCGCGTTTTAGGACTTCGGCGGCCTGCCCCGGAGCAGCCAGTTCTATTCCATACCGGGCGGGGTCAAGATGCCCGGCCCGGCGCAGAAGCAAGGCGGCTTCGGTGGATCGGCCGGTTTGCAGAAGACGCTGGGCTTCGGCATACTCCCGGCGGGCGTCTTCGGCAGTGTCTACCCCGGCGCGGTACAGAAAGTCGCGCAGCTTGGCATCATCGTCCCGCTCTGAGTCTTCTGCGACTTCATCCGCTACTGCCGCCAGCGGCTCTTCGCCGATGCGGCGAAGCCAGACAGAAAGCGTGCCGTCTTGGAGCGCCTGAGAAGCAGCGTCCCAGTTGTCCGGGGCCAGCGTCAGGAACGTGTCAATGTCGGTGAGGTTTGGGGAGAAGCCGGCCAGACCCGGCGAGTTTGTTCCCGGCACTGGAAGTACCGGGCTAACAAAGTGCACAAAGTCCCTCCGGGACTGGGAATCTTCAGCCCCGGCGGGGCTTTGTACACTGTTAGCCTGGCCTTTCAAGGCCGGGCCAGTATCTAGCGCCCGTAAATCCGCCGCCATATCCCCGGCATCTCGGTAGCGCAGCGCCTTGTCGCGGGCCAGCGCATGAGAAACAATGGCTTCCAGAGTCGGCGTTGTATTGTGAGGCAGCGGCGGGAGAGGATCGCTTTCAATTGCCGTTTTCCAGGCAAATGGGTCTTTGGCTTTGGCGACTTGAAACGGACGCCGCCCGGCCAGCATCTCGTACAAGATGACGCCGACCGCCCAGATGTCCGATTGCCGGTCCGACTGCTCTTCCGGGTGGAAGTCTTCCGGGGCCATGTAAGCGTAAGTCCCCGCGCCGCCCGCGAACGAGTGCGTCCCAAGCACCTCTGCCAGCCCGAAATCCACCAGTTTCACGGTGCCGCCTGCGGTCAGCAGAATGTTTGCGGGCTTGATGTCCCGGTGGACCGTCCGCCGCGAATGGGCATACGCCAGGCCGTCGCAGATTTGGGCGGCGACGGACACGGCCTCAGCCACCGGCAATTGGGGCGTTTCCCGCAGGACTTCCTGCAAGTTGCGGCCCCGGACATATTCCATGTCAATGACGACCCGCCCGCCGATTTCGTCTACGCTGTTGACTTGGACGATGTTGGGGTGGCGCAGGCGGTCTAAGACGCGGGCTTCCTCTAGGAACCGTTCTTTTTCGTCACCCTGTGCGCTGATTTCTTTGAGCGCCACCTGCTTGCCCAGCAGCGTGTCTTTGGCGAGGTAAACGATGCCCGACGCCCCATGTCCCAGCACATCCAGGCGCTCATATTTTCCCAGCCTTTCCAGCGGCAAACGCAGCTTCTTTCTTTACAGGTGATTTAGGAACCATGTCCTAAAGGACACGGCTATTGGGCGCAGACGCCGAAAACTACGCCTTCGGCGCACTCGGATTGTTCTTGAAATGTTCTTCTTCTTAGCCCCGCGCCTTCCAGGTCTGCCCTCCGGGTAGCCAGTGCTGCCAGTGCAGAAGCGGTGGGTTCTTGGCGTCTGCGCCCAATAGCCGTGTCTTTTAGGACATGGTTCCTGGTTTCGTAGGAACGATGCTTGCCGCGCCCTCTTCTTTGCCTGCGCCCTCTTTGCCTGCATCTTCCGGCGCGTTCGCAATCGCGTCCTCAATGCGCCGGTCTGGGACCAGCCACATTAGCGCGACCAGGACAAACAAGACGTCTGCGATCCACGGTGACACGAACGCACAGACAATGGCGAGGATATACAGCGCCGGGGACAGCTTGCCTTTGATGTCGCGCCCCAGCGCCGCGCCAAGCAGCGAGTTTTGGTCGTGCGCCTTGAGGATTGCCCGCTGCAATATCCAGTAGGCCAGCGACGCGAAAAGCAGCAGCGCCCCGTACACGGCAGTCGGAACAGACGCGGTGTAGTAAATGCCTACCCAGCGCGTCGCAAACGGCACCAGCGACAGCCAGAACAGCAGGTGCATGTTGGCCCAAAGCACCGCACCGTTTATTTTCTCCGTCGCATACAGCAGGTGATGATGGTTGTTCCAGTAGATGCCGACATAAACGAAGCTCAGGACATAAGAAAGCAGCACCGGCAGCAGCGGGCGCAGGGCAGCAGCGCTTGCCCCGTGCGGCACTTGAATCTCCAGCACCATGATCGTAATGATAATCGCGATGACGCCGTCACTGAACGCCGCCAGCCGTTCTTTTCCCATAGGTACTAGCGCCGGTGTCCGTAGTACCGGGTGCGCCGAGGGGCCGGGACGGCGGGCTGAGGCGCAGGCAGGGCGGCAGGCTTTGGCGGCGCGATGATTAGGATAGGCGGCAGGGGCGACGCGGAAGGGTGCGCGTGCAGCACCAGCAGACGCCCGCTGTCTACCACATAAACCGTACCGTCCGCCGCCGCGCCGATGGCCTGCGGTTTTTTCAGTGTCGAATGTGCGACCAGGCCCAGGGGATCACCGTTAGACCGGTACTTAATCACCATTTTTGCTTCGGCATCCGACACATAAAAATTGCCCTGCGGATCAGTCGCCATGTGCAAAGGCGGCGCGGCGGGCGGGACAGGAACTGCCGGGCGCGGCACCGGAACTGCTGCGGGGCGCGGCACGGCGAAGCCAGGGCGGACAATTGGGACGGGCAGGGGTGCGGGCGGCTTGACAACCGGCAGCCGGTACTTGTAGCGTATCTGTCCGCCGCCGGGTTCCAGCGCCACCACCACGCCGGTCAAGGTCGCGATAGTGACAGTGCCGTCGGCAGGGCTGACAGAGAGAAAGTCGCCGCGCACGGGGTGAGGATAAAAGACCTTCGGCGGGTCATACGCCACATGGGCCGGGTCCGGCGGCAGGGGCGGCGGAGGCGGCGGGGGCGGTGGCACGGCAAAGGGCGGCGTGGGCCGGAACGTGTAGCCGTCATGCCCCACAGCGCGGGTCAGCAGGCCCGCCCAAGCGCCAGCGGCGAGCGCAGCAGCCAGCAGCAGGCCGGCGGCAGCGGGCCACAAGACGGAGCGGGAAGACCGGGACGTGCGGAGGCTGCCGGACGCCGCGCCGGATGCGCTCTCGGTGCCGGAAAGAACGGCAGGACGAACCAAATCGGCGACATGCATTCGCAGGGTGCGGGTTCCGGCCTGAAGGCGGGCGACAATGGCGGTGATGTTGTCCCGCCCGCCACTTTTGACCGCCATCTGCACCAGTCTGTCGGCGGCGGCCTGCGGCGAGGCGGACTGCATCAGTATCCGCGTGATGTCCTCTTCCAAAACCATGTTGCTCAGGCCGTCCGTGCAGAGCAGCAGGGTATCGCCCGGCAGGACATCCACCTCGGAGACTTCGGCCTCAATGGTCGGCTCAATGCCGACCGCCCGCGTGATGATGTTGCGGAAGCGCGACGACCGTGCGCCTTCTTCGGTAATCGCCCCGGCCCGCACCTGCTCGGCGACATAAGAATGGTCGTTTGTGATCTGGCGCAGGACACCGTCGCGCAGCAGGTACGCCCGGCTGTCCCCGGCATGGGCAACATACAGCCGCTCGCCTTCCACCACCGCCGCCACACAGGTCGTTCCCATGCCTTTGCGGTCGTCGCCTTCCGACGCCAGCGCATAGACACGGGCATTAGCCCGGCGCAGGGCGGTCGCCAGGGCATCCGCCACTTCCACATCGCCCACCTGCCGGTTATCTAAAAGCTCCGCCAGCGCATCTTCCGCCGTTTCCACCGCCGCTTCCGCCGCCTGCTCGCCGAACGAGCGCCCGCCCATGCCATCGGCAACAATTAAGACGCCGTCCGCGCGGATTTGCCGCTTGCGCGTGTCCACGACGGCATAGCGATCTTCATTGTTAGGCCGCTGCCCAGTGTCAGTTTTCGCCCCAGCGGAAATGTTCATAGATAGTTCAAGTATAACGCCTGAATGCCAAAAACGCAACAGGCAAAATGATGAGGCAAAAAAATAATTACGTAATTGCGTAAAAACTGTGCTACAATTGCTTTGGAGGTATCGAGACATGAACGATCAAGTGACAAAGCCATCGGAGAATGCACGTAAAGCCTTAGAAGAAGCTATTGCAGCGATGGCAAGGAGCGGGCAGGACGTGATCGGCCATTTTGGCGCGTTGAATGTCGAGGGGGGGCAGCAAAGCTGGTGGAGCATCCGGTACGATGAAGCCGTCACAAAGCTGCGGAACAACCCGGACTACAGAGTGGCACAGATTTTGTCTGTGCTTGGCAGCGAGGTCCGGCTGGCAATTTTGAGGAGTCTGCTGGAAGCGCCCAAAACGGCGGCAGAGATTGTCGCCGAAGTAGGACTGAAGACGACTGGGCAGGCATACCATCATCTTCGAGAACTGGAGCGAGCCAGCTATATCACGCAGCGGGCCGGGGGACGCTACTATTTTGACATGAACCGCGGCCGGGTTTATCTTGCCGCTCTTGCTCTTGCGGCAGATGCCGGGGCGGAAGAGCCGGAAGAAACACCTGGCGAAAGAGTTGCTGAAGCCGCTTAGTTTCCAGCGCTGCCGGGTGTTGTTGCGTTATCCCGGCGGCGTGTCTCTCAGCCCTTTGACCGACAGGGCGAGTGCACCGAGGCAGCCGAGCGCGAGGCAGACGCCGTAGAAGATGCGAAACGGCGGCGGGAACGGCGGGTCGTAGCCCAGCGCCGCCGCCGCAATCCCCGCCGCGGCGAGGCAGGTGCCAATCCGGGCGTTGACGTCCGCCGGCTTCTTTTCAAAACTTCGCGCGTTGCCCAGCCCGCCGCCCGCTGCCATGCCTAGCAGGAAAAGCAGGCCGCCGACGGCAATTCCCGCCGTCAGCCCCAGCCAGTTGCGCTGCGCCCAGGTCGCGTAAACGACAACCCCGGAGCAGGCGCAGACAAGCCCCAGTCGTCCCCAAGCCACTTGGCGGCCAGTCAATCTTATGTTTCCTGTCCTCTTACGTTCCTTGACCTGGCGGCGTCTGCCCCGGATTATCAAGCGGGTCCCCGGACAGGGACTGGCGAGGCTCTGCGCCCGGCGGCGTTCCTGTGGACCCCCACGACGGCGTCTGGCCGGGAGCCTGCTGCGGCGGAGGCGGCCAGGCGCCGGGCGCGGGCGGCCAGACCCCCGGCGCGGCAGCGCCATAACCTGCCCCGTAGGGCGAAGCCGGCCCCGGCATCCCGACCATATCTCGGTACGCCAGCGCCGAGACAATCCACATCATAGGATAGGTCACAAACGTCCCAAGCCCGCAGGGAATGAAGCTGACCAGAACGATCAAGCCCATCACGAACAAGAACGCAATGCCGTTCCACACATCGCGCTTCATGCCGTTAATGCTGCGCGAAATCGCATCTCCCAGACCGACGCCGTCCGCAATCTGAGCATAGGTGGGAATCATCAGCGAAACGACCAGCAGGCCCGGCACAATCAGCAGCAAGAAACCCGTAAACAATGCCAGGAAGTAGAGAACCGTGAACAGCAGCATCGGCAGGAAATACGCCCCGCCGCTGAAAATGTCGTTCATAGAAATCGGCTCGCCGCGCACCTGCTTGACTGCCATGCGGTAAATGCCGCCGTACATAAACGATTGATAGATGATGGTGGAAACCTGGATCACCGCATTTAGGCCAAGCGGCAGCCCATTGTTGAGCGGACTGGATCCCAGGCCGCCGGGCCTGCTGATAGAGCCGGCGGCGACGTTTGCAGCCCCAAACACGAGGCCGATGACAAATCCAATCAACCCTGGAACAAAGATCAACGCCAGGGTCGCTACAATCCAGACGCCGGCGTTTGCCTTGAAAAGCTCAAACGCTTCGTTGATCCAGCCGAAGTTGACCCGCCCCGGCACCTGATACCCAGACCCGCCGGGCGCTCCGCCATACGCAACACTCATGTGTCAATTCCTTTCTTGAGTCCGCTCTTCCAAATTTGCTTGCGGCGCAATTGCCGGGGCGGGAGGCCAGACATCCGCGCCGGACGCCGGGGAGTAGTACGCGGGCGGCGGAACCATGTTCGGCATTCCCACCATGTCCCGGTACGCCAGGGCGCAGATCAAAAAGATCATCGGCGAAGTCGCCAGCAGCCCAACATAGCACGGCAGGGCGCTGGCATACCACACCACGCCCATGACAAACACAAATCCGGCCGCCGATGCCAGGCGTCCTTTCATCGTTCGGATACTTCGCTTGAGCGCCGTCAAAACGCCGTCGCCATCCGCCATCAGCGCAAACGACGGCAGCAGCAGCCCCAGACACACTAGGAACAAGGCCAGCATCGCCACCACGCCGATGCCGCCCGCCGCGAACATCGCCCCCGTCGGGCCATGACGCCACAGCAGCAAATACATTGGGCCGAGACAAAGCACTTCCAGAAAGTACCCGCCGAACCCCAGCAGGAAAATCGCGCCCAGCATTCGCCCAAACAGCGGCCCGCCTCGAAAGATGTCCTTCATTTCCAGCGGCAGTCCGCGCACCTGCCTGACCGCCATACGGAACATGCCGCCATACAAATAAGCCGCCCAGAACGCAGAAACCAGCCCAAACCCAATTTCCAGCGCGATGATGCCGCCCATGCGGCCACTCGTCGGCATACCCGGCGTCAGCGGCGCGGGGAACGCATGAACCCCCACCCCCGGCGTCGGAACCGCCGGGCTGACAGCAGACGGCGGAAACCCGCTTGGGAACATGATCGGCCACAGCATTGCGTAGATCGCAATGACAAAGAGGAGGGTTGGGGCAATAAAAATCAGCGTGGCAGTGACCCAAACGCCCATTTGGGCGCTGAAGAGCCGCCAGGCATCCGAAATCCAGCCGAAGTTGATTTGGCCGGTCACAAAGGAAGTGATGCCGCTCGGCGCGGCGCTGCTTGGGTCAGCGGGGGACTGCATAGGAACACTCATGGCTGATTCTCCTGGGGAACACAAGGCGGCGGCGGCCAAACGCCCGCCGGCGCAGGGTCAAAAAGCGGCGCGGCCTCTGCGCCCGGTTGCGTTAAGGCTAAATAGCCAGTGGCGATGCTCAAAAGAAAGACGGGATAAGTCGCAAGCATCCCCACCCCACACAAAATCAAGCCAATCCCGCCGACAAAAGCCGCAACAAGGTAGAAGCCAATCCCCCGCAGCCACTGACGCCCCAGCAGGCGTACGCTGCCGAAAATTGCTTCAGGAACGCTTGCCCCAGTGTCAACCACAAGCAGCGGCGCGAACATCAGCAGGCCATTCAGGAAGATCCCGGCGATCCAATCTGCCTGATTGACTGCATTAATTGAGGCAGAGGGTGACAAACGAGAATGCAGAAGCCACAAACCTGCGCTTTCCGTTAGCCCAAGCACAATAGGAACCACAACCCCGACGGAAAATAGAGGTATGCTTTCTGGGAACGCGGAGAACAAACCGAACACCGAAATCCGCTCGCCCTGTTTCTGCCGGAGCGCCGTGCGAAAAAGCCCGCCGGTGAAAATCGCGCAGAAGCCCGCCAGCAGAATGCTCCACACGGTAGTCTTCGCAAAATCTACATAAGGACTCACCGCCTGCACTGGCGGCGTCTGCGTATGCGTCACAACTGCTGCGTAAACGCTTTTCAAAGAAGTCCACAATCCACCACCATCCAAAGGAATGGACAGCAGCACATACACCCCAGTATTGATCAGAAACGACAGCGCCAGCATCCCAATCCAAACACCGCGCTGGGCGGAGGAAAGCGCCCATGCTTGACTGATCCAGCCAAAATCAATTCGGGCGGCTCCGTGTGGCAGCAGATTGGCTTGGGCGGGAACGCTCATGCGATGCTATTCGCGGCGACTGCCTGCTATTCCTGCATGGAGGCGAAGAAAAAACCTCACCCGGAAACAAGTTTCTACCCTCTCCTTGATACGAAGTATCCGAAGGTATAAGGAGAGGGTGGCGAGGAACGAGCCGGGTGAGGTCTTTTTCTACTTGTCCTGCAAGGCCGCGACGCCGGGAAGCTCTTTGCCTTCCAGAAACTCTAAAGACGCCCCGCCACCCGTTGAAATGTGGGTCATCCGGTCCGCGAAGCCCAGCTTTTCCACGGCAGCCGCCGAGTCGCCGCCGCCGACAATCGTGGTGGCCGCGCTGTCCGCCAGCGCCTGCGCGATGCCCTGCGTGCCGACAGCAAACTGCGGAAACTCAAAAATGCCCGCGGGACCGTTCCAAATGACGGTCTTTGCGCCGAGCAGCACGGCAGCGATAGCCTTGACCGTCACCGGGCCGGCATCCACTCCTTCCCAGTCAGCGGGGATTTCGTCGACGGGAACGACTTTTGTGTTCAGCGCTGCAGCGTCGGTGTCAAAGGGATTGCCGTCGGCGACCATGACATCTACCGGCAGCATGATCTTGTCGCCGTTTTCGGCCAGCAGACGCTTGGCGAAGTCAATGTTATTGGCGTCTAAAAGCGAATGGCCGATCTCTTTGCCCTGTGCCTTGAAGAACGTGTAGGCCATGCCTCCGACAATAATCAGCGTGTCCACCTTCGGCAGCAGGGCTTCAATCACCGAAATCTTGTCTTTAACTTTCGCGCCGCCGAGAATCGCCACAAAAGGCCGCTCCGGGTTGTCGACGTTGCTGCCCAGATAATCCAATTCGCGCTTCATCAAGTAGCCGGCGGCGGCGGGCAGGTGGCGCGTGACGCCTTCCGTAGACGCATGGGCGCGGTGGGCTGTACCAAATGCATCGTTGACGTAGAGTTCGGCCAGCGATGCCAGCTTTTCGGCATACGCGGGGTCATTTGCTTCCTCTTCCGGGTAGAAGCGCACATTTTCCAGCAGCAGCACATCGCCATTCCCAAGACCGTTGACGAGCGCCTGCACTTCCGGCCCGACACTGTCCGGAGCCAGCGGCACGGGTTTTCCGAGAAGCTGCGACAGCCGCTCGGCCACCGGCGCGAGGCTGTATTTCGGCGTCGGCCCGCCTTTCGGGCGGCCCAGATGTGACGCCAAAATGATACGGGCATTGTGCGAAATCAGATACTCGATGGTCGGCAGCGCGGCCCGAATGCGCCGGTCATCGGTGATCGCACCGGTCTCATCCTGCGGCACATTGAAGTCCACGCGCACCAGCACGCGCTTCCCCGCTACGTCCATATCTTCCACGGTCTTTTTGTTGAAGCTCATAATTTTCTCTCCCAAGTGAAATCCCAAAACAGCCTCAGTATACCCGCCGGGAAAATAATTTGACAGAGGCTTGACAATTAGATTGCTAATAGTTATAATGCTAATTATGGAAGATGATCTACTCCCCTCCCATCTCTGCACTGCCCTGATGCGGATTGGGACACGCATGGCGGCGGGGTTTGACCACCACTTCGCGCCGCACGGCGTCACGCAGGCGCAGTTCCGGGTCCTGCTGGCGATCTGGGAGCAGGGCGGCACGGAAGGCATCGCCCCCTCCGCGCTGGCGGATTACCTGCTGATCGAGCGTGCTACCGTCTCTGTTCTCACGAGCCGGATGGTAGAGCGTGGCTGGCTGGCCCGGACTCCCGGCGAAAACCGGCGGACATTCCGGCTGGTCCTGACCGAACGCGGCGGGCAAACTCTGCAAGAAGTGGTCCCGCACGCCGTCGCCCTGGCGAACCACACGCTGGCCGGCATCACGGCGGAAGACCTGCGCCGGATGCTCGGCAACTTAGAGGGCGTCGAAGCGCGGCTGCGGACAGATGAAGGGCTTGAAGAAGGCAAAGGGCTTGAAGCCTCGAAGGAGTGAGTCATGTCACCAGAGATGCACTTGATGATGCGGGTTTCGCACATTCTGCTCGGCTTCGGGGGGTTTGCGCTGGGGGCGCTGACAATTGCGCTGCCCAAGTTCGGCCCGGCGGCAGTGTGGCATCGGTGGATCGGGCGGGTGTATGCCGTTTGTATGCTGACGATGGCAGCGCTGTCTGTTCCCCTGTCGCTGCATCGGGGCGATTATTTCCTGCTGACCATTGGCCTGCTGACGCTGAGCTGGGTTGCCGGGGGGTGGATCGCGCTGGGGCTATGGCACAGGTCGTGCCGTGCGGGCAGGCAGGCGCTGGCGACCAACCTGCTCCTGACCCACATCGCGCTCATGGGGTCGTCCTATATCGGCGCGTGGACGGCGTTCCTGGTGAACGTGCGCCCGCTGGGCACCGGCCCCCTGGTCTTCTGGCTTTATGCGCTCGGACCGACCCTGATCGGTACGCTGCTCATCCGGCGCACGACAAGGCGTTATGCCCGCGCCGCATAAGCACGACATATAAACAAGAACATGAAAAGGACTTTGTTATGGCAATCTTTCCGGGGCGGTTTACCGCCGACACCGACGCACCGTTTGTCGTCTTTTTAATCGGAATGCGAATCAACAAACTTCTGGCCCTGCACAAGTGGGTGCCAACAGCAATGGCAATGGGACCGATGCTAAACTCGCTGTACCGAAACCCGGAAAGTGGCTTTCTGGGCGGCGAAGTGATTTTGTACCGAGGCGGCGTCGGGCTAATCCAATACTGGCGCTCCGCTGAAGACCTGGAACGGTTTGCCCGCTCACCCCAGGAGGCGCACCTGAAAGCCTGGCAACGGTTCAACAAAGCTGTCGGTAAGGACGGCAGCGTCGGCATCTGGCACGAAACATACAAAGTTGCCCCAGGTCAGTACGAAGCCATCTACGCCAACATGCCAAAGTTCGGCCTCGGCGCAGCCATGCCTTATGTGCCGGTCGGAAAGCGCGGCGAAACCGCACGGGAGCGGCTTACCGCCGGCTGAAGCAAAGGAGTTGCCGGCTGTGTTATAATGAGAACAAGGAGCCAGCCATGAGAAGCCATGTGACTTGCCTCGTCTTATTAACACTATCTTTTGCCCCGCTGCTGCGTGCGGACGACACCCCGACGCCGCTTCCGACGCTGAAGATGGACGCCGCGCTGCGGGCGGCGCATCCCGATGAAGCCGGCGTCACGCTGGCCGTGGACGCCGCCAAAGTGTCCCTGCCGGACAGCACTGTGCTGCCCGGCGACCCGATGACCGGCCAGCAAACCGGCGCACTTTATGGGCAGACGACCCAGACGTTCGGGAGCGTTCTCGCCGTCGCTCCGCCCACCATCACCGTGGTTTACTCCCCGCCGGGAACCCCAAACCCTTATGATGGAATGCCGCCCGGCCAGGTAATGAAGCTGCTGGCCGCCACTTTTACTCTTGCCCAGTGGAAAGCGTTTATGAGTCCTCTAGGTGTCGCCTACACCGACATGGCCGGCGACACTCAGACGGCGCTCTTTCAAGCCCTCTTCCCCGACGGCCACCTGGTCTTTGTGCAAAACAGTGGTGACACGAAGGCAAACGGCCTAAAACCCCAGCAGGACTTATCAGGAGAAGCGCTTGCAGCCGCTCATTTACGCCTCGGCAGCACCACGACTGTGTGCCTCCCGTATCGCGGCGGCTATAGCTTCCGATCCGTGAATGACGGCCAAAGCCTGCCGCCGCGCTACACCATGCAGAACGCGCCAACTCAACACGTCGCTAAAGAATACGGCGCTCAGGTGCGCGAAACGGTTCCGAACACGTCCAAGATAGGTCAGCTTGCATTCGACGCCCCGGCGCTCAAAACTCTTGTCCCACTGACACACATCAGGACTGTCGCTGATTTAATAGTACGTATTGGCCTCACGACGCGCCGCGAGATCTACGCCGACCCGCGCTACGGCCCGCGCCTTGTGACGCTTGTTCTCCCCGCCGGGCCACCGTCCGCGCCTGCCGCTGATCTGCTGCAAGCGCTGGCGCTGTGCGTCGGCGGCACTTACCGGCAGGTTGGCCCGGCGTATGTCCTCACCGATGACGTAATTGGCCTCGGAACAAAGCAAGCCGCGTGGAAAGCGTTTGAGGAAAAAGCTCAAAAAATGCTGCCGGGCGGCGGTGACACTTTTTATACGCCGGTGGTCCCGGACGCACCCTATACCCTGCTAACCATTTCTGATGACAGCGATCCCCTAGCGCTGACACCGATGCAGAAGAATGATTACTGGCAAAAGCAGGGAATGGATATGTTTCAGGGCGGCTCGTCCACACTGCGTGCCATTGTTCCCTTCAGCCAGCTTAACCCCGCCCAAAAGCAAAACGCAGAAGAACAAGCAGAAGAACAAGCCGGCGGCGGAGAAGATCAGGCGACGCTGGACGGCATGATGCAAGTAGATACCCAAGCAGAAGTGGAAGTTCTGCTGCCGGCGCTGGACGGCCCGGTCATCATCCCGCAAGGCTATCAAAACCTGCTTCCCTTGCCGTCTTCCACGCCCGCGCAGCAGGAGGCCCAGCGGAAGCGCATGGAAGCGGAATTTCCAGCACCCACAGCTCCCGCCCTGAACTTGCCCCAAGCTATGCGCGGCTTTCTCCACCGAGCGGCACAACTGCCTCTGCCCAAAACGCCCGCAGAAGCATCCCGAAGCTTTGCCGCGCTTCAAGCGCTCGGCTTTAACCAGGCTTGGGTTCGAATCACGCCTGGCTCCGCCGCAGACGACAACAGCCTGCGGGGACAGCTCAGTCAAGCCGCTGCCGAGGGACACAAGCGCGGCATTGCCGTTTTCCCCGACATCAGCCTGCTGCACTGGGACAAAGACACCGCGCCGGATTTGCTGGACTGCGACATCCAGGGCCAAACCCTTGTGCATCACTTCGGCACGGATATTCCCTGCACGATCTCGCCGTTTGCGCCCGCTGCCGCCGCACGCTTAGCCTCGCTTATTCAAACGCTTGGCACCGTGCCGGGAGTCAGCGGCATGGCCTGGGATAATGTGGTCGCCACGGGCTACGAAAATTATCCCCGCGGCATCAATGTCAGTACCAGCTTCGGCGAAACGCCGCTTGGCTACACAGAAAGCGGCCGGCTGGCGTTTCTGCGTGTTGACCATACCGATCCTGTGGATATTTACGACAGTTACTCCGTGGATGAGCGGGCGCAGGTGCAGGTGCCAGGCTTTGATGCGGATCATCCGCTTATGACCCGCCTGTGCATCGACTGGCGCAGCGTGAGGGCAGCGGCGAGCCAGCGCTTCCTACACCAGCTTATCGCCGCTCTTCCCGCGCCGTTCAAGGGCCCGCAGCGTCTCCCGCTCTTGACGGCACCGGACAACCCGATGGATCGCTTTTCTTATGCGCCCTGGCCTCACCCGGTGCAAGTCGGCCTCGTCCCCTCGGCTCAGGTTCCTGCGGCGGCTTACAGCGGCGTGTTGGTTTTTGCGCCGCCCTATGCTTCTCCAAGCGCCTGGAAGAGCAACGTGCTTCGCGTCCTGCAAATCTACGCAAAACAAGGCGAAAGGAACGTCGTGCTGGACTTCACAGGCCAGCCTGAGCTGCTTCAAGACAAGGACAAGGCAAGCAGGCAGCCGAGGATACACAGCAAAAAGGACGCGGCAAGTGCCGCGTCCTCTGAGTTGCCCACTCCGACCTAGCTGTTCAGCGGCAGGACGACCATCGGCGGCTCGATGACATGGTCTACGCTGATTTCCTCGACGGCGGTGCCGATGGCGAAGAACTCAATGACGTGTGCGCCCCAAGCATGGGTGCGCTCGTGGATGTTCGCGCCGACCACGCCTTTTGCGCCCAAGTCTTCGGCTTCTTTCTGCATCCGCTCCATTGCCAGCTCCCGGCTGTCGTACAGCGCCTGCGTATACTGGGTCAGCTCCGTATTCTGATTGAAGTTTCGCATGAAGGTGCCGAACGACTGGGTGGCGATATGGTACACGCAGTTGCCCATGACCATGCCTAAAGGCCGGTAGCCGGAGCGCAAAAGTATGTAGAAGTCCTGGCCGGACAAATCAGACGTGAACGGGCGGCCATGCTTGTTTTTGTAGCGGTGCGTGTCGTTTCGGTGGACAATTGCCGTGCCGATAGCCACAAACTCGGCGATATGGTTGCCCCACTCTTTGTGGTTGACTTCCAGACGCACCCCGACAATGCCGTCTGCGCCAAGCTGATGGGCTTCCTCTTCCATGCGGTCCATTGCCAGCTCACGGGCGTGGTACATGGCCTGGGTCAAGACCGTCATTTCTTGATTTTGCGAGAACGCCGCCTGCTGGTAGCCGACATGGTAGATAGAAGAGCCGACAACCAGGCCGACCGGGTCAAAGCCCGCTTCTTTCACCAGAAGCAGTTCGCTGGTAGACAGGTCGCTGGTGAATAGGCGATTTCCTTCGCCTTTACCGCGCATTTCGACCAGCCGCTCAGTCGCGTGCTGCGGCAGGGCTGTAATCGGCGCATCCGTCGTCAGTGTTTGGTCCATAATAGGTTCCTCGTTTTAAATGGCCCCCCAGCCCCCAATAATGGGGGAGCATGAGGGGAGATAAAGAAGCAATCTGCCCTGTTGCCCTTATTCTGGCACCCCCATTATTGGGGGCTGGGGGGCTTACTCAATCTTCGCATCGGTCGCGCCGATAGCGGCGACGGGAGAAATCTTGCCGTCGCGCAGGGACAGGATTTCGAGGGTCGGCACGACGCCCGGCGGGGCGTCAGGCCGCAGGCGAATGACCGTGCCGATAATGCTGATGACCAGATTATGATGCTCCCGCTCATACGCCGGGTCTTCGCCCGGCCCCGAAAGCCGCACTTCGTCCATCCGACGGGCGATCTGAACACCAGTAATTCCTGTGGCGTGGCGGCGCTTGGCTTCGGCGACTAAGTGCTGCATTGCCAAAGTCCGCGCTTTGCCGAGTGCGGCGCTCCAATGGGTCAGCTCCTGGTTGTTGTAGGAGCGCTCGATCCATTCATCCTGCTGGGTTGTCAGGATAAACCAGGTGCAGTGACCCCAGACTAAAGCCGCAGGCTCGTAGCCGGCCCGGTGCAGCGCCCACCACTCCTGCCCCGACAAGTCACTCAGCCAGGGTTCAGCCGGTGCGGTTCCCGGTCCCTGCACCGCGGTTCCAATGACCTGCACTTCGACGGTCTTGTCCGCCCACTCATGGCGCACGACGGTTAAACGCACGCCGACCACGCCGTGCGCTCCAATCAGCCTTGCTTCTTGGGCCATCCGCGAGACGGCAAGCGCCGTGGCGGCGTCATAGGCTTTTGAGAGGACATCTACTTCGCAGTCGCCCTGGGACGACGCATATGCCTGACCGACATGGTACATGGCGCTGCCCGTGACTAACCCCCTAGCCCGGTAGCCTTCGCGCCGAAGCAGCGCGGCCTCGTCGGGAGACAGATCACTGGTGAACAAGAGTCCGTCCGTGCCGCCGGTGCCAATCTCCCTAAGCCGCTCGGTAGCTTGGCTCGGAATGCCGCCCTGTCCCAATAACTGCAAATCTCGATGCTGCCGCTGCTGCTCTGCCTGCTGCGTCTCGGCGATCTTCTGCGCCATCGTCGCGGCCTGCTGCCGCGCGGCTTCCGCTGCCGCGTCCTCTTCCGGCGTGTGATGTCCCCACGGCAGATGAAAGCCGGGCTTCTTGGACGGCGCAAGCGTCGGCGCGGTAGACGCCGAGCGAGGCAGCGGTACGGGAACAACTATTTGATGCAGCCGGTGATCTGCGCCCTGAAACTGCACGGCCACCGGCAGGCTATCGGGGTGAATGGGAGCGTACTCGCAGCCGAGCAGGACGCGGCGCGGCAGAAAACCGGGTGTCCCGACCCCGCCGTCCCAGAACCTACGCAGCAGCGGCTCCGACGTGTGCGAAATCACCGGGTCTGCCGCGCCGGGCGAGACCGGACCGGCCAGCAGCGCCTGAGAGCCGAAGCGGGCTTCGGTGCCGACCCCGATAAACGCTTTGTCGAGTTCGTCTAAGATGCTGACATGGCTGTGGCTGAGGTGGGCGTGATGGTGCTGGGTGACCAGCGGAATGCCCTGGCCCGACGCATCCGCTTCAATCTGGCGCAGGAATGCATGGTCTACGCCTTCGCCCGCGCCGACAAAATGCAGCCGGAACGCATACGGGTTTTCCGGCGTCATCTGCGGCAGGATTTCCTGCAAAATCAGCTGCCGGACTTGCTGCTTGTCGGCAAACTCACCGTCGGTAACAACAATGACGTACAGGCCGCGCTTGGTGCGGTACTTTTGGATTGTTCCGCGCAGCGCTTCGGTGACATAAGTGCCGCCGCGCGGCCCGTTTTGATAAATTGCGTTTTGGAGGGAAGACAGGCTGTTGATATGCCCCGCGTAGGAAACGCGGTCGTCGTAGAACGTCAGATCGTAGCCGACGCCGGCTAACGCGACATGATTGTAGATCGCAGCGGCGACGTTCTGGACATGGCCTTCCTGAAACGCTTCCTGCATCGAGCCGCTGCGGTCCAGCAGCACGGCCAGCGTCATGTCCGGGTTTGCGACCGCGCCCAGCTCGCGCCGGAACGTCAAATCAACCTGCGCCATCGGCAGCCCGCGCCCGCTCGGCACGATCTGGTACCTCGCCCCGCGCAAAAGCTGCGAGTTTGGGTTTGCCAGCCCTTTTTCTGAGGCCATGTACGGATCACTGCTGGACTGACCAAAAAGCCGCATCGCATTGTTCCTTCCAGCGGCATCTGCGCCTGCCCGCTCTGCGCTGATTGTACCCCAAAACCTGCAAACAAAAAAGGGCGCGGCTTTCGCCGCACCCCTCGCTGCTGAAAATCTATAAGCCTTTACCGCCCAAAAACTTGAGGAGGTCGGCGACGCGGCAGGAGTAGCTCCACTCGTTGTCGTACCAGACCACGAGTTTAATGGAGGAACCAATTTAGGAGGTTTCTTTAAATACAGCCCAGCCTCACATCTCTGCGCGGACAAAGTCAACTCCCAAACGAGCAGCATCATCCTGTGTCAGTCCCATAGCGATGCTGACCCTAAGTGCCTCCGCATCGCCTTTCGATTGTGTGTAAGCTTCCATGATGATTTCAAAGCGCTCCTGCTGACTGAATATATAGAAATCATCCCAAATAACAAGAACATGAATGCGACCCAGTGCCGCTTCTAAACTGATAAGAGGCTGATGGTAGGGTTGACTAGTATTATTATAATCATTAAACTCCGCTGCCAGTTGCTGTGTTAGCAGTCTCTTGTCCATTAGGCCTGGGTTGTTTCGTAATTGTAGCTGTGACATACTTAACTCCATAAAACAAGTCTATTATCAAATATCCAGCGGGCAGCAGCACAAACATCTGATGCTTCAGTTTCCGTTACCAGAGGAGTTTGATAACGCAAATCTACGCCCCAGTTTCGGCGAATTGTGAGCAAATGCCTGGATAAGATTAAAGCATCCACCCAGTTCAACGGCGGCTTTCCAGACGCTTTGCGATGCGGCTCCAGAACTTGCTCCCAAAACAACAAATTGTGCTTGTGCTGAACCGGCAGCGTCACTCCTGGGACAATCGACTTCCACAGCTTTGCGGCAGGTCCGAAAATGAAATCCACAGTGCCATTGGCCGGAAAACTTGGTTCAAGATGGCAATAGGCAACTTTAAGAAGCATCTCCGCCACATACCCAGCCAGATAAACGGAACCGTCCCACCTTTGAGAGGCCAGCAAAACCTCGGCTTCTCGCAACCTAGCTTCCGCCGCTTGAAGCATAACCGCCGGCGTCTCCGCCTGAACACGCGCAAGAACCGGCAGAGAAAGCAGCATCTTCCACTCCTGAGTGAGAAGGGCACGGCTTTCGCCGCGCCCCTTGCTTCTTAGTCAAGGAGTCCTACAAACCCTTGTCGCCCAAAAACTTGAGGAGGTCGGCGACGCGGCAGGAGTAGCCCCATTCGTTGTCGTACCAAGCCACGACTTTGATGAAGGAGCCGATGCCGATAGTGTCTACGGCGCTGAAGATGGACGAGTGCGGGTTGCCTTTCAGGTCGGTAGACACGCGCTCTTCTTCAGTGTATTCCAAAATGCCCTTCATGGGGCCGTCGGCGTATTCTTTGGCGGCGGCGTTGACTTCGGCAATTGTTACGTCGCGGCTCAGAAGCGCGGTGAAGTCCACGACGCTGACAGTTGGGGTCGGGACACGGAATGCCATGCCGGTGAACTTGCCTTGCAGCTCCGGGATGACCAAACCGACGGCTTTGGCCGCGCCGGTAGACGACGGCACGATGTTTTGGGCGGCGGCGCGGGCATCGCGCAGGTCTTTGGCGGCGGTGTCTACCGTGCGCTGCGAGTTTGTGTAAGCGTGAATCGTGGTCAGCAGGCCTTTTTCAATGCCGAACTTGTCGTTCAAAAGCTTTGCGACCGGGGCCAGGCCGTTCGTCGTGCAGGACGCATTCGAGATGACATGGTGCTTGGCAGGGTCGTACATGTTGTCGTTAACGCCCAGCACGATGGTCAAATCTTCGTTCTTGCCGGGGGCAGAAATGACAACTTTCTTGACGCCATGCTCCCGGTGCGCGACTGCTTTCGTGCCGTCAGTGAAGAAGCCGGTGCTTTCAACAACCACGTCGACGCCTTCGGTATCCCAGGGAATGTCGGCGGGGTTCTTTTCGGCGAAGACTGTAATCTTCTTGCCGTTGACCACAATGTCATTGCCTTCGGCGGAAACGTCGCCGCCTTTGAACGGGCCGTAGTTGCTGTCGTACTTC
>CAXTER010000006.1:0-101263 GCA_964243345.1 uncultured Armatimonadales bacterium | reverse complement strand
CGTCACACCTTAAAGAAGGCCGATCCACTGTCTTGACAATGGGGTCCACTATACAGGTACGCCGTTGCGATGTCCCGGTCCCGGATCGGCGAACCCTCGGTATAGACGCCGCCCGACGCCATTAAGACCGTGCATTTTTTGCCGTGGACTAAGCCCTCGCCCGCCATGCCCAGCGTCAGGCCCTTACGCACGATATGGTCGACGTAGGACTTCAGATTGGCGGGAATGTTGTAGTTGTAGACCGGGGTGCTGATCGCAATGTGATCGGCGGCCAGAAGCTCGGCGACAAGTTCGTTAGATACCCGAAGTACCTCTTGCATTTCAGGAGTGTGCTTCTCCAGAGGTGTCAGGCTTGCTCCCAGCCAGGGCAGGTTTACATAGGGCAGCTCCATCTTTGCGAGATCGCGCTCACACACTTCACCGTTCGGGTGCGCGGTCTTCCACTGCTCTGCGAATGTTTTCGCGAGGTTGCGGGAGATCGAATACTCTCCGCGCGGGCTTGCTTCAACAACCAGAAGTTTTGTCATTGTTCCGTCCTTTCGTGCGAACAATTTGTTCGCAGCGACAGTATAGAATATCCATGAAAGCTTTACAAGAAGGCACTTTTCTGGGCGAAACGAACATTTCTGTTCCTGACCGTTCCTTGTCCGCTGCCGACTGCAAGGGCCTGGCCGACGTGCTGGCAAGTGTCGGGGACAAGTGGACTATCATGGTTGTTGGAGCGCTGTCTCAAGGGTCACTGCGCTATAACGAAATTCAGCGGCGTGTCAGCGGCATCTCGCAGCGAATGCTCACATTGACCTTGAAGCGCCTGGAAACGGACGGCATCGTTACCCGCACTCTGTTCCCGTCCGTGCCGCCGCGTGTGGACTATGAACTGACCCCGCTTGGACAGACACTGCGCGGGGCACTCGTTCCTCTCCACCTATGGGCCGCGGAGAACAAGGAGACCATTACCCGCAGCCGCACTCACGCCGCAGCCAAAGACGAGAACGCCTTGCCTGTAAACCCCATATCCCTGCCCTCCTCACGCTTATGAAATTCGACTACTCCCTAGACTACAAGCACTTAGACCTGCGGGCGCACCCGGAACTGTACCAAGTGGGGATCGGCGAACAGGGAGTCCTGCTGGTTGAGCCGTACAAAAGCGAAATCCTGCCGTCCTGGCGGTTTGCGACGCCGGATGCCGCCCGCGAATCGTCTGAGGCGATTACGAAGATGTTCCATACCTACAAAGCTGCCGGAGATTTTGTCGGCATGGACATGGCCCGAAAGTTCCTGCAAATGGGCATGACTCGCTCCCGGCGCTACGCGAACCACAAAGGCGGCAAAAAGTACGACGGCCCCGTGCCGGAAGACAAGCGCGGCCAAAGCGGAGCGCACGGACGCGAAACACTGCCCTTTGTCAGCGATCCCATTAAAGCCGAGTCGGCAGCCATCTTCCGCGCCGCTTGGGAAGCCGCCAAAACCGATCCCGATTACCTGCGGCTGATGCAGGCACATAAAGCTATGTATCGCTAACGGCTTGACAACTTCCTGCCGATATGCCAAGATAGAAGTGTACGATTTGCTGCCCACCACAGCAAAAAGAAGGGAACCGCTTGCAGGCGATCCCCTTCTTCTTAGCGGTTCTTAGTAGCCGAGGCTCTTAAGAATTCGCAAAATCGCGGCGATTGCGCTTTCAACCGCTGCGATGGTCTGCGCGATGGGTCGGACGCGGATGAAAGTCCGTCGCAGATACTTGGGCATGGGGAGGCTCACCTCCTTTCTGTCCTTCTAGGAAAGACAGCCTGATTAGAGGCTGTCTTTTCTACTTTACCTCTTTCCCCTGCCCAAAGCAAGCAAGCACTGTTCCCGAAGAGTGTTTGACAATTCCCGTCAAAAATGCTATTCTTTGTGCGTAGAAACTCTGCACCTCACTTGACCGTAATATGGTCGCAAGGCGGCTTTTATGACGCAGCCACTCGGCACTTCACTTGGCACATTCTCTCTTGTTTTGCACTCGCACATTCCTTACGTTTTAGCGCATGGGCGTTCGCCCCACGGCACGGACTGGCTTTCTGAAGCCGCTGCCGAGACCTACCTGCCGCTGCTGGATGTCTGCCACACGCTGATCACCGAAGGTATCTCGCCGAAAATTACGCTGGGCTTGACACCCGTGCTGGTCGAGCAGCTCCGCGACCCCAGCTTCCAAGACGAATTTTCAGGCTATCTTCAAGGCAAAGTAGAGGCCGCGCAGGCCAATGGAGAACAGTTTCGGCGCGAAGGCAATTACCACTTGGCGTACTTGGCTCGGTACTGGGAAGACTGGTACGGCAAAGGGCTGAGAGACTTTGAGAGCGTCTACGGGCGCGACATTGTCGGCGCGTTTGCGGCGCTTCAGGACGCCGGGCATATTGAGATCATTACCAGCAGCGCGACCCACGGCTACTCGGCGCTGCTGTCTCAGGACACCAGCATTCAGGCCCAGGTCAAGACGGGCATCGACGCCTATGAGCGCCATTTCGGGCGCAAGCCCAGCGGCTACTGGCTGCCCGAATGCGCGTATCGCCCGCGCTATCACTGGTCGCCGTCCGTGGCCGTTCCCGATGTCCCGCGCACTCCCGTTCTCAGAAAAGGCACCGATGAGTTCCTGGCTGAGAACGGCATCCGCTACTTCTTCGTGGAAGGAAGCCTGCTGCACGGCGGCGAGGCGTTAGGCGTTTATGCCGACAAGTTCGGGCCATTGCAGCAGCTTTACAAGCAGTTCCAAAAAGAAACCGTCGAAGTCAAATACCGGCCCTACACGACGTACCGGCCTTATTTGGTGGACTCGTCGGGTTTGTTAGAGCATCCCACGCTTGCCGTGTTCGGGCGCGACGCCGCCACGGGCCAGCAGGTGTGGAGCGGCGAGCATGGCTATCCCGGCGACGAATGGTACTTGGAGTTCCACAAAAAGTTTGTCCGTGCCGGCGAAAAGTCCCTCGGCCTGCGCTTCTGGCGCATCAGCGCGGACAAGGCCGACATGGACGCCAAATCGCTGTATGAACCGCACCAGGCCGAAGAGCGCACCGCCGCTCACGCCGCGCATTTCGCGGGGCTGGTCAAAGAAGTTCTGACCGCGCAACATGATCCCCAAGCCAATCCGAACCCCATTATCACGTCGGTCTACGACACCGAGCTGTTCGGCCACTGGTGGTTTGAGGGGCCGCAGTTTTTGTACCACGCCCTAAAGCAGATCGCGTCAGACCCCGAAATCACGCTCCAAACCGTCAGCGAGTACCTGGCCGCGCACCCGGCGACGCTGCCGGTGACTCTGCCCGAAGGCTCCTGGGGCGAAGGCGGGTTCCATTATATTTGGCTCAACGAACAAACCGCCTGGTCTTGGAAACTCGTTTACGAAGTGGAAGCCGAGATTTCCCAGCTTGCCCGCGACTACGCCGATAACACTGCTGCCGCGCCCATCTTAAAGCAGGCCGCCCGCGAGGCGCTTTTGCTGATGGCCTCCGACTGGCAGTTCTGCATCTCCACCGGCGGGGCTAAAGACTATTCCGAAGTGCGCCTGCAAAACCACTACGACAACTTCCAGGCGCTTGCCGCCCTAACCCGCCGCGCCGCAAACGGCGAGACGCTCTCGGTTGGCGACTGGAAAAACATCGCCGAATGCCAGGCCCGCGACAGCATCTTTCCTGACATCGAGCCGAAGTGGTTCGCGTTGTTAGAGCATCCGGCGGAGTAAACCTATGAGCGAGCATTCTTACCATCAAAGCCTGCGGCTAAAGAACTTCACGGCCTTCAGCGAGGTTGAGTTTGAGTTCGTCCCCGGCGTTAATGTTTTTGTCGGCGAAAACGGAACCGGCAAAACTCATGTGATGAAGGCCCTGTACGCAATGCAACTTACGCAGTCGCGGGAGCGCGGCATTTATAAGACGCTCGGAGAATTATTTCAAGCTAGTGATGTTACAGACATCGTTCGCATCAAGATTGAGAAAGGCGATGTGGCTAATGTCGATCGCTTGTACGCCGACACTCGTTGGACTTACGCAATCCATCGTAGCGGCCTAATCAGCATTGACACTGTAGCCCCCATTGACACCGAAATCCTGAGAACCGAACGCCCTGTCTTCATTCCAGCCATCGACATGATGGGGCATACTAAAGGCTTTACGGAAGCCTACGATGAAGTGCGCTTGGACTTTGACTTGACCTGCCGTGACGTTGTGAACTTGTTAAGGCTGGAGCGGAAGAATGGTACAGATTATCTTGGCGCAAACCTAAACGAACCGTTGGCGCATCTTCTAAATGGCAATATTGAGCGCGACGACGCGGGCCGCTTCTATTTGGCTAACCAGCTTGGACGCCTGCCGATGCCGATGGTTGCTGAGGGTCTGCGGAAGATCGCGACACTGGTGCAGCTTGAGCGTAACGGCTGGCTCGTGTCCGGGACAACGCTCTTTTGGGATGAGCCGGAAGTCAATCTCAGCCCAATCCTGATGGGCGAGATTATCGGCGCGATCTTGGCGCTCACCCGCCGGGGCGTTCAAGTCTTTCTCGCGACCCACAGCTACGTTATCTTAAAAGAGCTTGACCTGCAAGCGCAAAGAGAAGACAGCGTCCGCTACTTCGCGTTCCAGCCGGGCGCAGACGGTACGACAGTCAGTACGACAGAAGATTTTGCGCTGCTTGCGCCGAACCCGATTTTGGAGCAGTACGCTTCGCTGTACGACCGTGAATTGACGCGCTCCACAGGAAGGAACCGTCAGGGTGAGCGTGTTTATTGAAAGCCGGATTGAATTTGACTTTACCCGCGCCGCCGCTGTTGCACCACATGACAAGTCTGCGCCCGGTCACGGCAACAATATCTGGCCCGGCGTAGACTTCTGCCTGCAAGATGGGGCGGAACAGCTTTGGCTGGAAGTCAAAAGCTGGCATCCGGCGCACATCGCTGCGAGAAACCGGGGCGGCAGCCGCCGGTCGTTTCTCAGCAAAATGAAAAGCAAGGCGTTCACGCAGGAAATGCGAAACAAGTTCCTCGGCACAACAGCATTCCTCGCCTGGACCGACCAGTTTGCACTCGCACCGACTCGTTTCATTCTGCTGTTTCAGCCGCCGCGTCCTCTTGATGCGGCACTGCTGGTGACGTTTCAATCCCGGATCAAGGCCCAGGTTCCGAATCTCCGAACTTGGCAGCAGCCAATCTTCATCGCTGTGCTTGACCTCGGCGAATGGAACCGCCGCTACCCGGACTATCCGGCACGTCTGCTCTAAGGGCTGAAGGGAAAGCAAATATGGGTGTCAGCGTTTATCCTGTCTTGAACAAAGACGTGCCGGTCTTTGATGCGACTGAAATGTCCGGCAAAGCCCTTGCCGCTGCCGTCTTTGCACCGGAAAGCGCCTTCGCTGTTCTTGGAAACTTCCACAGTGCCAACGAGGACGAACTGCGCGAGTTTGTTGCCGGCGAAGCGGGGCAAAACCCAAGCGAGATTAAAGTTCCGGCGGAAGAATGGTTTTCTCCCGCAGATGGGCTGACAGTCTTGCGGGAACTATCCGCACAGCCTGCGACGATGTTGGCAGGGGCGGACGCCGGTGACTTCGCCGAGTGGCTGGCGAATGATCTGCGGGCTTTGGAAAAAATGCTGATGCTGGCACAGGAACACGGCGCGTTGTTTCATTTAGCGATGGATTTTTAGGCCGAGTTCCGATTTCGGCGAAAATTGGGAACAAACAAGTAAGCGAAAGAAGCGTTGCGAGACAGGCGCACAAAGAGATACGCAAAGTAACGACTCAAGCAGGGAACGCGAAGGAGATTGAACCGATGAAAGCTGTTGTCATGGCGGGTGGGGAAGGAACGCGGCTTCGGCCGCTGACATCTTCTCGGCCTAAGCCGCTTGTCCCCATCTTAAATAAGCCCTGTATGCAGCACACGATTGAGCTGCTGAAGCGCTACGGCATCACCGATATTGTCGTCACGCTGTACTACCTCGCGGATGAAATTGAAGGCTACTTCGGCGACGGCTCAGAGCTTGGCGTCAACCTTATCTACACTGTCGAAGACACACCGCTCGGCACGGCGGGCAGCGTGAAGAAGGCCGAAGAATACCTCAAAGACGACACATTCATTATTGTGTCAGGCGATGCGCTGACGGATTTAGACGTGGAAAAAGCCCTGGCCTACCACCGCGAAAAGCAGTCGGTAGCGACTCTCGTGCTTCAGCATGTAGATAACCCGCTGGAGTTTGGCGTTGTCATCACCGATGACAACGGGCGCATCCGGCGGTTTCTGGAAAAGCCAAGCTGGGGCGAAGTGTTCTCGGATACCGTCAATACCGGCATGTATATTTTGGAGCCGTCTATCTTTGAGTATATGCAGCCGGACAAAAGCTACGACTGGTCGCAGGACATCTTTCCGCAGATTCTTGCGGAAGAAAAGCCGATGTTCGGCTACGTTCTCGGCGAATACTGGACCGACGTCGGCTCCTTGCAGCAGTACCGGCAGGCGCAGTACGAGATGCTGGGCGGCATGACCAAACTCCCGATTGAAGGCCGGCGCGAAGGAGGCGACATCTGGATCGGGGCGGGAACCGAGATTGATCCGAACGTGCGTCTGATCGGGCCGCTCTGCATTGGCAAGAACTGCCGGATTAAGGCTGATGCTCATATCGGACCGGACACGGTCGTTGGAGATAACTGCCTGATTGAAGAAGGCGCGATCCTGCAAAAAGCCATTGTCTGGGACTCCAACTACATTGGCGCACGCTCACGCCTGACCGGCTGCACGGTCTGCTTCCGCTCGACAATCAAAGAAGACGTAGACATTCAGGAAGGCGCGGTTGTCGGCGACCGCTGCCACATTGAAGCCGGCAGCACCATTCGGCCGCTGATTAAGCTCTGGCCCGACAAGATTATTGAAGCCGGGTCCGTTGTGACTATGAGCCTCATCTGGGGGTCCAAGTGGCAGGGAGCGCTGTTCCGCAACTTAGGCGTGTCGGGCATCGCAAACGTCGAGATGACCCCGGATTTTGCCTGCAAGCTGGGTGCAAGCTACGGCGCGTTCCTGAAAAAAGGCGCGACCGTCATTACGTCGCGTGACTCGACTCTCGTCTGCCGGATGCTCAAGCGCGGCCTCATCGCCGGGCTGGTGTCCGTCGGCGTCAACGTGCTGGACAACGAGGGCATGTCGCTGCCGGTCACGCGCCACACGATCCGTTCTACTAATGCCGCCGGCGGCATTCATATCCGGTTAGCGCCCGATCAGCCCAATTTAGCGCTGGTCGAGTTCTACGACAAAAACGGCATCTATCTTTCCACCAACGGTCAGCGCAAGATTGAGACGATCTTTTACCGTGAGGACTTCGGGCGAACGGCGGCGGACGAAGTCGGTGTCATCGAGTTCGTGCCGCGTGCCATTGAGCAGTATTCCCAGGACTTCTTCCGGCTTCTGAACAAAGAAGCCGTGCAAAAGCGCAACTTCAAAGTGATTGTAGACTACGCCTACAACCGTATCTCAGGCATTCTGCCGCAGATGCTGGGGCAGTTGGAAACGGAAACCATTGCGCTGAATGCCTATACCGACCCGAAGAAGTCGCCGAAAACGTCCGCCGATCGAGATGAGATGGTGCAGAGCCTCAGCGAGTATCTGGTCACACTCAAGGCCGACATGGGTGTCTTCTTGGGCGATGACGGCGAGCGCCTGAGTGTCGTAGACGAAACCGGCTATATTCTGTCCGGCTCCGATTTGCTGGCGGTCTTTGCCCTGCTGGTCGCCCGCGCTCGGCCCGGCGCACAGGTGGCGGTTCCGGTGACTGCGCCTTCGACCATTGAGCGCATCATGGCGGAGCATGGCGGCGGCGTTATCCGCACTAAGACCGATGTTCGGTCGCTGATGGGAACGGCGGCGGAAGGCAAGGAAGGAATTGCGCTGGCCGGGGATACGGCGGGCGGCTTTATTTTCCCGGAGTTCCACCCGGCGTTTGACGGCCTGTTCTCGTTTGCCAAGCTGCTGGAACTGCTGGCGGTGCAGAACACTTCGCTTTCTGAAGTTCGCGGTCTGCTTCCCGCCTACTTCATGGCGTCGGAAACAGTCTCCTGCCCGTGGGAAGTCAAAGGCCGCATCATGCGCGTCCTGACGGCAGAGTCGGAAGGAACGCAAACGGAGCTGGTAGACGGCATCAAAACCTACCACGAGGACGGTTCCTGGGTCTTAGTTCTGCCGGATGCGTCCGAGCCGAACTTCCGTATCTACGCCGAAGCATCGTCGCAGGACGCCGCCAACGAGCTGGTCCACCGTGCCGTTTTACGCATCAGCGGCTTGAAGTAGGATCTGTATCCATGACAATGACCCAAGAACGTCCGGCGACTCAGGAAGAGCCGCCGGCAGCCGAACCGACTTTGGGAGAAGCGCCGCAGGAGCAATTCCTGCGGCCCCGCTTCTGGGCGACTGCCGAATATTATCGTATGGGCGATCTGGGCTTGTTTGACGATGAGCGGGTTGAATTGCTGGATGGGGAGATATGGACATTGCCTGCACAGAAAACGCCGCACTTCTCGGCAGTGGTGGCAGCCGCCGAGGCATTGCTATCAGCCTTTGGCCCCGGCTTTACGGCTCGGCGTCACGGACCCATGCCACTGGAAAATGGGACGGAACCTGAGCCGGATGGTTGATTGTTCCTGGCTCATGGCGCGACTGTACCCAAGTCCATCCGACGCCGACCGAAGCGCGTCTGCTGGTAGAAGTCTCTGATAAGACGCTGCGGAAAGACCGCACCAAGAAGCGTGACAGTTATGCACGGGCTGATTACTGGATCATCAATTTAGTTGATCGTCATCTTGAAGTCTATCGTGACCCTGCGCTGACGCCGAGTGGTCACGCCTACAAAACAGTGACAACGCTTTTTGACGGCGACACAGTAGCGCCGCTGTCTGGTCCAAGCAGCACAATCGCCTACGGCGATTTACTTCCTCCGGTTACCGTTCTATGAACCTCATTTCACTTCAGCTTGGCCGCCCGCACGAAAGCGTGTCTCACCTTAAAGACGGCAACGACGCTGAATGGGTCAGCTCCATTTGGCGCACGCCGATTAATGAACGGCTGCATCTGGGCCGAACCGACTTAGAAGGCAACGCGCAGGCCGATTTGAAAAACCATGGCGGGCCGGACAAAGCCGTCTGCTGCTACTCCGCCGAGCATTATTCAAGCTGGCGCTCTTTGCTGAGACTGTCTGAGGAAGAGTTCGGCTTCGGCGCGTTCGGCGAAAACTTCACCGTGTCGGAGCTAACCGAAGACGCCGTCTGCCTCGGCGACATCTACACGCTCGGCACGGCCACCGTGCAGGTCAGCCAGCCCCGAATGCCGTGCTGGAAAGTGGGCCGACGCTGGGAGCGTCCTGATTTGCCGGGCGAGATGACTCAGACTGGCCGCACCGGCTTCTATCTGCGCGTCCTGACCGAAGGTGAAGTCGGGGCGGGGGACATTTTGACTTTAATCGAGCGCCCGCTGCCGGAATGGACAGTCGCTCGCCTCAACACGGCCTTGTATGTGGACAAAAACAACGCCGAAATGGACCAGTATCTGTCGCGCCTGCCGCATCTCGCCGAGGCCTGGCGGCGCACCTTCCGCCGCCGCGCAGGGCTTTTGAAGTACCGAGCCAGCTTGAAACCAGAAGCGAAATAAAAAGGGCAGGGCTAAACCCTGCCCCTGCGCTTTGACAGCGGTTACTTGGCAACGTGCAGGCCGCACTCGCGGCCTAAACCGAAGAAGCGGGTGTCTTCCTCGTTCATGCCCTCGCCGAGCGGGCGCGATGTCTGCACGTCGCCGATAGACACATAGCCCTGCTCCCACAATGGATGGTACGGGAGATCGTGCTGCGTGAGGTACTGGTGAACGTCTTTGTTGGACCAGTCGTAAATGGGATGGACTTTGATGACGCCGGACTGCGCGGCCAGCGCCCCAAGCCCCGCCCGCGTGGATGACTGAGACCGGCGCAGGCCGGCAATCCAGGCTTCGGCGTGCAGGTCTTCCAGCGCCCGCGCCATCGGCTCAGTCTTGTTCATTGCGTTGAACTTTGCGATCCCCTCCGCGCCCTGCTCCCACAGCTTGCCGTATCGCGCTTCCTGCCATTCCCGGCTGACAGGACTTTGGTACACCTTAAGGTTAAGGTGCAGCCGCTCGGTCAGCGCGTCCACAAACTTGTAGGTTTCCGGGAACAGATACTGCGTGTCCAGCAGCACGATTGGAATGTCCGGCTCCTGCGCCGTGACCATGTGCAGCAGCACAGCGGCCTGTGCGCCGAAGCTGGAACTCAGCACGGTGCTTGCAGGCCAGCGCTTCAGCGCATACGCAACGCGCTCTTCTGCTGTGGCCGACGCCAGTGTTTGATTGGCTTCTTCTAAGTCGGATGCTTCGAATTCCGTAGGCGACATGATAGACTCTGACTCCTTTGTCCTGTGCTATAATAATGCCTGCTCTGGGGTAAGAAGTTCCTGGACAAAAGAGAACGGCAAAGAAATGGAATCAGACAATTGACCACATTCCTGCGGGTGGCCCTTGTCGGCTGCGGCCTGATTAGCGACAACCATATCCATGCTTACGCCGCCCATGCCGAGCGGGCCAAAATCACCGTTTGCTATGACATAGACACGGAAAAAGCCGAAGCCTGCGCTGTAAAGCTGGAAGCGCGTGTCGCCGCGTCTGTGGAAGACATCCTTGCCGACCCCGCCGTAGACGCCGTGGAAGTCTGCACCCCGCCGCACCTGCACCCGGAACTCTGTATTGCGGCGGCAAAGGCCGGCAAGCACATCTTATGCCAAAAGCCGCTGGCCCGCACCGTCGCCGAGTGCGACGCCATGATTGATGCCGCCCGCGCTGCCGGAACTGTTCTCTTCTACGGCGAAACCAACCGCACCCTGCCATCAGCTTTAATGGCTAAACAGGCGATAGACGCCGGGCGCATCGGGCCGCTTGTCGGCATTCAGGCCCGGTTTGCCTACTGGCAGGGCGGCGAGATTCTCAACACGGCCTGGCGCTACGACCCGGCTGTGGCGGGCGGCGGCCAGCTTTTAGACAGCGGCATTCACGCCCTCGCCCTGATGCACACGCTCGGCGGCCCTGCCCAGTCCGTGTCCTGCTACACGCACCGCTTCCGGCCTGAGATGGGCGGCGAAGACACCACCGCCGTCGCTGTTCAGTTTGCCGGCGGCTCTGTCGGTTCGTTATTCTCGTCCCAAGCTGTCGGCACCTGGGTTCCCGGCCCGCTGCTGATTGCTTCCGGCACGGAAGGCGCACTGACGCTCGGCGGCGGCGCGGCCCTCACCCTGCACCGGCCCGATCTGCCGGACCGCAAAGAAGTCCTGCTGGCCGAAGACGGCAACTCCTTTGCCGCCATGATCGGCGCGTACCTGGACGCCGTTCTGCTGGGGACCGAGAACCTGTCCCCCGGCGAAGCAGGCCGCCAGGACTTGCAGCTTGTCCTCGCCGCCTACCAATCCGCCAACGAAAAGCGCCAAGTCCAAATAGAATCAGCCTGACTTTCCTGCAACTGTGGCTTATAATAACTGTGAAGGCTTTGAGGCGCGTCAGCGCGGCATTGCTTTTTTTGTTCAAGTGTCATTGCCCTGAACCCTCGTGCTTCAAAGTGCAAATTCCCGCCTTCGCGGGCGAAGATGTCAAGATAAGTCTCCTGCCCGCGAAGGCGGGAATTTGCTCTTTAAAGCACGGGGGTTCAGCCCCGTGGCCCGAACTTCAATTCTTCGTCTGCCCCTTCCTCATAGCTTGGATAACCAACTCCCGATTGTCACGAAGCCAACAGCCATAACATACAGCAGCAGCAGGCACACAAGGCCGCAGGCTGTTCCAACAATTTTGTCCGGCCAGGGTTGTCTGGCTTGCGGGGCAACCTGTGCAGCATCCGGCTTGAGCGTGTTATCCAGGTGAAACACATGGAAGTTGATGTCAGACTGCTCAGAAACAAGTGCTTCTAAGTTTACGTCAATTCGAGCATCTTCACCCGCTCCCAGGCGAGGCGCAGACGGCGCTTTGAGCATCTCAATCCCCAGCCGCAGGTAGCCGTTCTCGGTCGCCGTGATTTGGCTTTCGTCGCAGCCGCCCCCGTAGACACTCATCACGACAACGGCGTCCGTGCGCGGCACAAGCTGATCTAGCTCCTGCACAAGAGTCTGTATTCGCGCTTTATCTTCGTCGTTCATATCTGCATGTTTATTCGCTTTGGTGACTGCCGATACCTGCCGCGAGAAATTTATGTGATATTTTCGCTGTTTTTGGGAACAAAGTGGTAGATGTTTTGTTAAGAGTATTGACAATGTGACGCTCAAGTGATAGAATAAGCGTTGACAAGATTTAGACGAAGATCATTCAAGGAGACTTGTATATAACATGGCGAAAACAGTAGGTATTGACCTCGGAACGACCAACTCGTGCGTGGCCGTTCTGGAAGGCGGGGAGCCGACGGTCATCCCCAACGCGGAAGGCTCGCGGACGACGCCGTCCATTGTCGGCTTCACCAAGACCGGCGAGCGGCTGGTCGGCAATGCCGCCAAGCGGCAGGCGGTCGTGAACCCGGATCGGACCGTTATCTCCATCAAGCGCAAGATGGGCACGAACGACAAAGTGACGATTGACGGCAACTCGTATTCGCCGGAGCAGATTTCGGCGATGATCTTGCAGAAGCTCAAGGCCGACGCCGAAGCCTACTTAGGCGAAAAGGTGGACAAAGCGGTCATCACGGTCCCGGCGTACTTCAACGACGCCCAGCGGTCCGCAACCAAGACGGCAGGAACGATCGCCGGCATGGAAGTCCTGCGGATTATCAACGAGCCGACAGCGGCGTCGCTGGCGTATGGCCTGGATAAAAAGAAGAACGAGACGATTTTGGTCTATGACCTCGGCGGCGGCACGTTTGACGTGTCTGTGCTGGACGTCGGCGACGGCGTCTTTGAAGTGCGCTCCACGGCGGGCGACACGCATCTCGGCGGCGACGACTTTGACCAGAAGATTGTTGACTTTGTAGCCGAAGAGTTCCGCAAAGACCAGGGCATTGACCTCCGCAAAGACAAGCAGGCCATGCAGCGCCTGCGCGAAGCGGCGGAAAAGGCCAAAGTCGAGCTGTCCAATGTCGTGCAGACGACCATCAACCTGCCGTTCATCACAGCAGACGCCGAGGGGCCAAAGCACCTGGACGTCGGTCTCAGCCGGGCAAAGTTCGATGAGCTGACCCGCGATCTGGTGACGCGCACCGAAGAGCCGTTCAAGCGAGCGCTGGCGGATGCCGGGATTGAAGCCAAAGACGTGGACGAGATTATCTTAGTCGGCGGCTCTACGCGCATTCCCGCCGTGCAGGACTTGGTCAAGAAGCTGGGCGGCGGCAAAGAGCCGAACCGCAGCGTCAACCCGGATGAAGTTGTCGCCATCGGCGCGGCCATTCAGGCAGGCGTTTTGGGCGGCGAAGTCAAGGACGTTGTGCTGCTGGACGTGACCCCGCTGTCTTTGGGCATTCAGACGCTGGGCGACATGTTCACCAAGCTGATTGACCGGAACACGACAATCCCGACCCGCAAGTCCGAAGTCTTTTCGACGGCTGCCGACGGCCAGACTGCCGTTGATGTCGTAGTGTACCAGGGCGAGCGCCAGGCGGCGTCCCAGAACAAGCTGCTGGGCCGCTTCCAGCTTACCGGCATTCCGCCGGCCCCGCGCGGCGTCCCGCAGGTCGAAGTGACCTTTGACATTGACGCCAATGGCATTGTGAACGTCTCAGCGAAAGACCGGGCGACCAACAAAGAGCAGCGCATCACGATCTCCGGCGCGGGAACGCTGGACAAGACGGAAATCGAGCGCATGGTCCGGGAAGCCGAGAGTCATGCCGCCGAAGATGCCGCCCTGCGCGAGAAGGCCGAAGCCCGCAACCACGCGGACCAATTGGTCTACTCAACCGAGCGCCTGATCAAAGACCTGGGCGACAAGCTGCCCGGCGATGAGAAGGCTAAAGTGGAAGGCGCGATTGCAAACGTCAAGTCCGCCCTGGAAGGCGACGATACCGACCGGATCAAAACTGCGACTGACGAGCTTCAGCAGGCGTCCTACGCGCTGTCCGAAATCCTGTACAAGCAGGCTGACAGCACGGGCGGCGCGACCGGCAACGGCTATCACGCCGACGGCGCATCCGCCGCCGAAGACGTCAAGCCTGCCGACGACGTCATTGACGCTGAGTTCAAGAGCGAGTAACCCTGTTCCTCCGGCCTCTCCACAAAGGGGCCGGAGGGCATTCCTAAAACACAACCTAAATCAAAAACAAAATCTAAACCAATTGGAGGAAAATTAACTATGGCAAACATTGTTCGTTTCGATCCCTTTGAGGACATGGGCCGCTTGCAGCGGGAAGTCAACCGGCTGTTTGAGGACACGAGCCGCCCGACCGGACGCGGCGGGGCAGAGCTTGCGTCCGCCCGCACTTGGGCACCCGCCGTAGACATCTTTGAGGACAAAAACGAAATCATTGTCCGGGCCGATCTGCCCGGCCTGAAGCTTGAAGATATTGACATCGAGCTGACCGGCGAGACATTGACGCTGCGGGGCGAGCGCAAGTTTGAGGACACGGCCCGCAAAGACAGCTACGTCCGCATCGAGCGTGCCTACGGTCATTTCCAGCGCTCCTTCACTATCAGCATTCCGGTCCGCCAGGATGCCGTCAAAGCTTCCTACCGCGACGGTCTTTTGGAAGTGCATCTGCCCAAATCTGAAGAAGTCCGGCCCAAGAAGGTCCAAGTGACTACTGAGTAGTCTGCATGGGATAGGTCAACAAAAAGCCGCTTAGGACAGTGTCCTAAGCGGCTTCTTTTGTTTCCAGTTCGGTTTCCGAGACCGTCAGGCTGGATCTGCGAATATTAATGACAACATCTATTCGCTCAAAACTCAAAAGCAGATGCAGGCTGCCAGGTTTGGAAAGTTGTTTTTCATCATACTCGATGCCGTCTAAATTATCGCCGTGCCGCCCAGGAAGTTCAGGCAGACCAGGGACCTTATCACCCGTTGCTCTGTTTCTGGCGCTATCACTCGCACGGGAATTTTTGATCCTGCTCATACGGACCAGTCTTCCACGCTCAAATCCGGAACCTGCCCAAAGTCTTTAAGGTAACACAGTTAAAGCACCAAAGGTTGCCATGTGATCCTCAAGGAGCGCATAAGCCTTTTGGAGTTGTGCTGGTGTACCGGCTCGTGCCGATTGGGAAAGCCACCCGTGCATTTGCTCTTCGTAATTTACGGTAGTTGTGCCAATTTCGTCCACTGTAACTTTGTCCAGCCGCTTTTGAAGTGACAGCGCGGGACTGCCGCCACGTTCTAAGATAGTAAGGTGGTCGGTGTCAAGCAGCCACATCAAGATGCTCCCTCGTAATCGGACGGACGAAAAGAGTCCCGCCACTCTTTTCCCGCCCGCACAGCCTCTTCAAACTCCGGCTCTTCAAACTCCGGTTTGTCAGCGAAGATGCCGACGATGCGTTTCCATCCATGTGGTTCTTCGGCTCCCTTGTCTTGTTCCGGTTCTTGCTCCTTTTCTCGCTGTAGCTGCTCTAGCTTTGTTTCCACTACATTCTATTGTACCCGGACAAGACGCTGCCCGGAAAAGACCGCCGTAGGGAACATTTTCGCGTGAATTGGCGACAAAATTGTGAGGGGTAAACCTCTGCAATGATTGATCTGACTGCACCGTTAGGAATAGGATGAAGCCATAAATGTCTGAGATGAAAGACCCAAGCGGCGCGGCTCCCGAACGCATTGCGTCTTATGAGCTGCGGCGGGAAATCGGGCGCGGCGCACTGTCCGTTGTTTACGAGGCGCAGGACACGCGGACGGGGCAGGAGGTCGCCTTGAAGCTGCTGACACTGCCTGACTCCCTGACGCCGGAAGAAGCCGGCGATTTTGCTGCTGGCTTTGAGCGTGAGGCGCAGGCCGCGTCGCATCTATCTCACCCGAATCTGGTCGCCATCAATGAAGTTGGCACCGAGCAGGGCAAGCCTTTCCTTGCAATGGAATATCTGCCGGGGCAGACGCTCCGAAAGCGGCTGAGCGCAGGAAAACTGAAGCCCGCCGAAGCGTTCCCGATTTTGATGCAGATTGCCGCCGCGCTGGACGCTGTCCATCAGGCAGGAATGATGCACCGGGATGTCAAGCCGACAAGTATCATGCTGCTGCCGGATGGCACGGCGAAGCTGCTTCATTTCGGCCTTGTTCGGTCTCCCGAAGAGTCGGCAAGCGCCCGGCGGGGCATTCTGGTCGGTTCGCCGTTTTACATGGCCCCGGAACAGGTCAAAGGCGAAGGAGATGCCGCCGCCGACATCTGGGCGCTTGGAGTGCTGACCTGCGAAATGCTGACCGGACGCCTGCCGTTCACCGGTCTGAACGCAGAGGCAGTCATCGCCCAAGTCGTGCATCAGCCGCCTGCGCCGACCCCGGAGCTGCCGCTGGCGGTTCAAAGCGTGCTGCGGCGTGCATTAGACAAAGACCCGGCCCGGCGTTATATCACGGTCAGCGCTTTTGTTCAAGCGCTGATGCTGGCGTATCCCGCCAAGCAAGCGCCGGCCGCAAAGCAAGCGCCGGTAACGCCGGAACATGAGCCTGCGGTGGTTCAGCCCAAGCCTGTCGAACGGAAGCCCGTGGCGTCTTCTCGCCCGCCGCTGCCCCTGTGGCTGCCGGTGGTGTCCCTGCTGTTTCTCTTTCTCGCCGGCGCGGGCGGCATGATGCTGGTGCGGCCACTGCTGCATCCGGTGCAGAGTACCCTTCTGAACTCAAGTGTGAGCCGTGTCCCTGCCGCTCAAGCTCCGGTGCCGCCGCCTCCCGTTTTGCCTGCGCCTGCGTCTGCCTTAGCTGCATCTCAAAAGCAGGCGGTTCCTCTGAAGCATCAGGCAGCATCGCGGAACGTCCCTGTACCACCAAGCGCTCTGCCGCCGGTCCTGCCGGTTAAAATTGCCGAATCGGTCCAAGCCGCGCCGACAAAGCAAGCGGCGAAGGCCACTGCACTGGCGCGGCCGACCCCTGCCGCGCCGGAACCGCCCGCTAAAGTATCTGTCATCCACGCGCCCGTTGTCCAAAAGACGGCTTCAGCGCTGGTACAGCCTCGCCGTCCCGCTGCGGCTTTCAAGCCAGCCGTGTTTGCGTCGCCGGCTCGGCGGCCTGAACCCTTGCCGGTTTCCAGTCGCCGCGTTGTCGTACGCGTTGACAGTTATCCGGCTCAGGGGCCGCTCGTTCCCGTGCAAAACCCGAACCCCGCCCAGGCCGAACAAGCTGCCGAGCATCCGGTTCCCGCACGGAGCGAACAGGCAGGCAGCAGCCAAGCTGTTACGCTTCCTGCCGAGGGTGGGGACAGCGACGATCTGGAAGCCGATGCCCGGCTTCGCAAGTCCGCTTGGTCTCAAAATGGATCAACGGCAATGAACGGAGAAACGCGAAAATGAGTAATAAGTGTCAATTGGCCGCTGCGTTCTTGCTGGCGTCTTCCTTTGCTTTTCCCATGACTGCACGCAGTGACGCCTATACCCAGGCATTTCCGACAGTTCCCGAAGCTAATTGGGTTGGCCTGCGCCTTATCATTTTGCCTCAGTCAAAAGCATTGCAGCATTACGGCTACCAGGAGCTGTACCAGGATGAAGACACAAATGCGGCCCAAGGCTATGTCCCGCTGCATTATGGAGACTATGCCGGCAGGATTGTCCGGGTGACTGGGATCGGGCGCGGCAACCTGCCAAGCGGGGACCATGTGGATGAAGCGGATTTGCAGATGGAAGGGGATCACAAAACTATTCACGGGGATATTGACCACGGCTGCATGACCGATGTCGCGCCGGCGGCTGATCTGGAGACTGCTCGAAGGCTCTACTTAGGCAAGACTCTGTGGCTCGCACGCGACCATCTAAACACTTACGATCCTCAGAAAGACACTGCCGATGCGCTGGACGCTACGACCTGGCGGGAGGCGTTCCAAAAAGTTCCAATCAAGCAGTATTCACCGGTGAAAGTCATTGACATCGTTCCCGGCTGGTATGCGAGTGCGCCCACGCGCTTTCTCGTGCAGGACGAGTCGGGAACTGAAGCGGGAGCCGAAAAAGCAGAGGGCTATGTGGATGTCCACATGAGCGACACGAACATTCCAGAGAACTTGAAGGCGGTAGATCGGTTCCAGAACGTGTTTCTAGAAGCCGACCCGCGCACACTCTATTCCTGGCCGCCGAAGGTCTGGTCTGCGCTGGAAAACAAGGAGGTCTTTCCGGGGATGACAGCACAGCAAGTCCGTATGAGCTGGGGTGCACCCAAAGAAGTGCAGAAGCCCGCAGGCTCAACCGACACGGAACTGTGGATTTATGACCCCGCGCACACTCTGACCTTAAAAGACGGCGTCTTAGAGGATGTCTCCAGCCAGCCCGAACCGGCGAAATAGCATAGTTGACGGCACAAAAGAAAGCGGCTCTGGACAGTGCCCAGAGCCGCTTTGGCATTCGCTTGTCGTTTACTGCTGCGGGGCCTGCTCCCCTTCCTGGGAGGCAAGCTCAGCAGGCACTAAACCCTGGTTCTTGGCTTCTTCTTTGCCGGACTCGATTGCTTCATGCACGGCGGTCTGCGCGACAGTGGTAACTTTTTGAGTTAGATCCTGCGCGGCAGCCTGAGCTTTGTCGGCGAGGGCATCACGAGTCTTGCCGAGCGTTTTATGCTCATAGTTAGTCTCTGGAACGGCGAAGCCGAGGCCCGCGCCGAACACAATGCCCATTGCCCCGATGGCAAGCGGGTTAGATTGGAGGGTGCTGCTGAACCAGCCAGCACCTGCCTGAGCCTGAGTCTGAACCTGTGAGCCGAGGTTGCTGGCGGCAGTTTGGACCTGGCCGGCAACTGTTCCGGCCTTCTCGGCAGCATCTCCAGCGACATCGCTTGGGCTGACAGGAGGCAGGTTAGATGTGGCCGCGTTACTGCGAACCAGCCAAACCAGGCTGAACACGAACAAGATGGCTTGAAGTGGGTTGCGCTGGATTAGGCTCCAAAGGCTCGTGCCGACGGTAGATGCTGCGCTGGCGACAGCGCTTGTGGATTTGCCGCCCGCGTCAACAGCGGCATTTTTAGCAGTGGATGCGGTGTCCGCGATTTTTTGGGCGGCATCTTTTGCTTTATCCGAGGCGGCCTGCGCGGCATCCTGGGCTTTGTCCGCAACGGAAGAGGTCAAATCCTGAGCTTTTCCAGCAATGCCCTGTGCGGTACCCTGCACCTTGTCCGCAGCGGCGGACGTCAATTCCTGAGCCTTGCCTGCGGCATCCTGCGCGGCCTGAGTTACATTTTGTGCCATATCCTGAGCCTTATCCTGAACGGTATCTTGTGCCTGACCGACAGCATCCTGCACCTGGCCGATTGTGTCACCAACTTTGTCTGCGGCTGCATCGGCATCCACTGCCGGCGGGGTATATACAGGCGTGTCGTGGCTGTCTAATGCCGCAAAATCACTGAGGGCAGCCATATCCTCCGGCGCGTCGGGGAGAGTCTCGTCGGAGAAACTGGTGACAACGGCCATGTCGGGCGTGTAATCTTCTCCGGCGTAGCCTTCGCCGACACCTTCCGCCAATGGGATAGGCTCAAATGGGCCGTCTACCATCAGTACCGTCCCAACTTCCACCGTGCCGTCAATTGGGCCTTCTACCAGCACGATGTCGCCGACTTCTACTTTGCCGACTTCCAGCGTATCTTCAATCGGCGTTTCCATGTCTCCAGCAATGGGTTCCACCGGCTCGTGGTACTGCGGCCTGTTTTTCCTGCTCATTCTTTACTTTCCCCTCAAAATGTTGTTTATGCGGCTTGTGCGCTGGAGCTTTTCAGAAACCGAGCGGCGGCGAAGCCAATCACGGCAGCGGCAGCTAAAAAATATGCTGGCTGGGTGCGCCCGAAGTTTTCCGTGTCTTGGATCACTTCGTCAACGCTTTTCTGCTGGATTGTCGTACCGACTTCTGTGAGCTTGTCAGCGGCTTGGTCCAAATAGGGAGCAGCAAGGACACCCAAACCTTGAGAGCGGAACGACCCACCGTTCTGCTTCAAGAGCTGAGCGGCATCCGTAATGCTTGTTGCCAAGCTGTCCTTCTGCTCGGACAGTGCTGCCTTTAGCTTGGTGCTGACAAGGCCAACCGCCTGTCCGGCGTACTGCTGCCCCTGCTGGACTGCCTGCTGAGTTTGTTCTTTCACTTGGTCCGCCAGCGGCGCGGCGGTCTCCGGGATATCTGCCATTCTTTGTTCTCCTGCGGCGTTCGCAAATTCTCTTCGCAAACCCTCTTCGCAAATCTCTTATGGCGACTTCTACCCGCCAGACGCTCACTCTAAACGATAACGCCGTCTGGAACCAATTTTTTGGGTATTTTGTTAGATAGATTGACAGCAATACGCTCATGGGATATTATAGCGTCAGCAGGAAACCATTTGCAGGATGAATGGCAGGGGAGATACGATGGCTGTAGATTACAAAGACTATTACAAGATTCTTGGACTGGCCAAGACCGCGACCGAGAAGGAAATCAAGGCGGCTTATCGCGGCCTTGCGCGGAAGTACCACCCGGACGTCAACCCCGGTGACAAGAGCGCGGAAGAAAAGTTCAAAGATGTTGGTGAAGCCTACGAAGTGCTGTCCGATACCGACAAACGCGCTAAGTACGACCAGTTTGGCGACCAGTGGAAGTCTTACAGCCAGGGCAGCGGGTATAGTCCTGCCGGTCAATCCAGCAGTGGGGGACGCCAGCCCGATTTTGACTTCGGCGGCGCAGGCGGCAGCTCTGCGAGCATTGATGACTTCTTGTCATCTTTGTTCGGCGGGGCAGGCGGCGGCAGCGCCGGGCCGAGCGGCAGCTTCGGGGGGTTCAGCGGGCGGCCTGCGGGCCGGGTTGCACCCCAGGCCGAGCAAGAGTCGGAGTTTCCGGTAGAGATCATGCTGGAAGAAGCCTACCGAGGCACGACCAGATCGTTTACGGTGACAATTCCTGAAACCTGCGGCCAGTGCGGCGGCGCAGGCGCAGTGACGGTGGGCCGGGACAGGCCCTGCCCGATGTGCGGCGGCTCCGGCAAAGTCAAAGGCGGGCGCGGCCTGTTCGGCAACAGCGTCTGCCCCCAGTGCGGCGGCACGGGGCAGGCAACGGAAGCCTGCCCGGAGTGCCACGGCGAAGGAACCGTCAACAAGCAGCGGCGCTTGTCCGACATCAAAATCCCGCCGGGCGTCACCGACGGCCAGCGCATCCGTTTGGCAGGGCAAGGCGGCAACGGAGCAGACCTCTATCTGAAAATCAAGATCAAGCCCGACCCCCGCTTTGAGCGCACCGGTGATGATCTGAAAACCGAGTTCACGGTTCCGTACACCGTCGCCGCACTTGGCGGGGAAGCGTCGGTAGAGACGTTTGATGGTTCGCGCACCTTAACTGTCCCGGCGGGGACCCAGAGCGGCCAGTCGTTTCGCCTGAAAGGCCAGGGAATGCCAATTCTCAAAGGCGCAGGGAGCCGGGGCAGCCTAAATGCAGCAGTCAAGATCACGGTCCCGAAAGACTTGTCCCCGCGTGAGCGCGATCTGCTGCTGGAACTGGCAAAGCTGCGCTCGGACAGCGTGAAAGTGTAACTGATGAAGTTAAAGAACTTCCCGTTTCTAGATCAAGAGCCGCTGATTGCCACGCGCGATCCGGCGGCAATCCTGCACAGGAGCGTCTTTCACTGCTTCCACACCGCTGTCGAGCTTCAAGCGGCGGCAAGTGAGTACGCGCTGTTCGTCGATGTGACAACGAGCCGGGATTTGGAAAACTGGACACCGCCGCGCCGCCTGACGCCGCCGGGCCTGAACTACTCTTCGCCCGGCAACGTCCTGTGGGCGAAGGGCCGCTGGGTGCTTTGCCTGCAAAGCTACCCGATCCCGCCGGGCGGCCAGTACGGCACGGACGCATCGCGCCTGTGGCTGATGGAGAGCGAAGACTTGACCGACTGGACGCCGCCGCGTCTGCTCCAGCCGGATGGCTGCCAGGCAGACTGGGCGCACTCGCGCCGCCAGATTGACCCGTATTTGGTTTCGCATGACGGGCGCTTCTGGTGCTTCTACAAGACCGACGGCAGCCTGGGCCTGCTGGTTTCGGACGATTTGGCATTGTGGCAGGAAGCGAGTGCCGCACGGCCTGTCCTGAACGCGGCCGATACACACGATGGGGCGACTGTGGAAAATCCGTGCGTCGTCCGCGCCAGCGATGAGGAGTTTCGGCTGTTCTTCGCTCCCTGCCGCGATGGGCGCGGGATTGGAACAGCCCGCTCGGCAGACCTTTTGACCTGGCGCGATGTCCGGTATCTGGACTTTCCGCCCGTTCCGTGGGCGTCCGGCGGACCGACAGCGGCGATGGTGCTGGACACGCGGCAGGAACGAGGACACTGGACGATGTTCTTTCATGGGGACCGTCTGCCTCCGCACGGCGCGGCATTGGGCTGTGCTTGGAGCGACGATCTGGAACACTGGCATTTGTTCTAAGAGCCTTTTAAGGCTTTTCGAGGAGTGATCTTATGGCATTTGTGAAAGACAGAGACGAGCCGATTTACACGATCAGCATTGCGGCAAAACTCGTGCGCCCGCCTGCCCGCCCCACGGCGGAGGCCGGGGAAGCCGCAAAGCCCATTCATGCCCAAACCCTGCGGATGTACGACAAGCTGGGATTAGTAAAGCCGCGCAAGGTCGGCAAAAATCGGTTTTATTCAGACCGCGACATTGAGCGCTTGCAGCAAATCCAGCACTTCACGCAGGACATCGGCATCAACTTAGCCGGCGTCGCGTATATCTTTGCACTGCTCGATCAGATCCAGTCCGAGCAGCGCCAAGCCGACGAAAGTGTTCTAGAGCATGTGGAAGCGATGCTGCGCCGCGCCGAAGACCGCGTCCGCGAGATTGCGCTGACACCGACAGAAGAGTAATGCCCCACCCCCGGTACGCAGTACCGGGGTGGGGGCATCTTGGTGATACGAACAAAAACCAAACCACCCAGAGGTGACACCTATGTTTGAAAAGTTTACCGAAAAAGCGCGGGAGCTGGTGCAGACGGCCCAGGATATTCTCGTGCGCTACAAGCACACCCAGCTTGACACCGAGCATCTGCTCCTTGCCATGCTGGAACAAAACGAAGGACTGGCCGTTCAGGTCCTGCAAAAGCTGAACGTGGACACGTTTACGCTGGCTCATGCGGCGGAAGAAGCGCTGGCGCGTGCGCCCAAAGTCCAATATGCCGACCAGGGCGCACAGATTTATATCACGCCGCGCATCAAGAAAGTCTTTGACCTGGCGAAAGAAGAAGCCCAGCGGCTCCATGACAGCTATATCGGCGTCGAGCATCTGCTGCTCGGCCTCATCAAAGAGGGCGACGGCGGTGCGGCACGGCTGTTAAAACAGCAAAACGTGGACGAGGAAAAAGTCTACAAAGCGCTGCAAGCCGTCCGCGGCTCCTCGCGTGTGACGGATGAAAACCCGGAAGAGAAGTACCGGATGCTGGAGCGGTTCTCGCGGGACCTGACCGAGCTTGCCCGCGAAGACAAGATTGACCCGGTGATCGGGCGCGACGAAGAGATCAAACGGACCATTCAGATTTTGTCCCGGCGCACGAAGAACAACCCGGTGCTGATTGGCGATCCCGGCGTCGGCAAAACAGCCATTGCCGAAGGGCTGGCGCTGAAAATTGCGTCCGGGGACGTGCCGGAAAACCTGCGTGGGCGGCGTCTGCTGGCGCTCGACATGGGCGCAATGGTCGCCGGCTCGAAGTTTCGGGGCGAGTTTGAGGAGCGCCTCAAAGGCGTCATGGACGAAGTCCGCAAGGCCGCCGGCCAGGTGATTTTGTTCTTAGACGAGCTGCACACGGTGGTCGGTGCGGGCGCTGCCGAAGGCGCGATGGATGCGTCCAACATGCTGAAGCCCGCGCTGGCACGGGGCGAATTACAGTGCATCGGCGCGACAACATTGGACGAGTATCGCAAAAACATCGAAAAAGACGCGGCCTTAGAGCGGCGCTTCCAGCCAATTGTGGTCGGTGAGCCGTCCGTTGCCGACACAATTGAGATTCTAAAGGGCCTGCGGGACAAGTACGAAGCACATCACACGGTCAAGATTGACGACAGTGCGCTTGTCGCTGCCGCCGAACTGAGTTCGCGCTATGTGACTGATCGGTTCCTGCCTGACAAAGCCATTGATCTGATTGACGAAGCGGCGTCCAAGATTCGCATTGAGAACTCGTCCATGCCGGCGAACATCAAAGCAATGGAGAGTCGGCTGACCAAAATCCAGACCGAAGGCCGGGCGGCGGCGGACAGCCGCGACTACGAAAAAGCCGCGTGGCTGCGGGATGAAGAAGTGGCCCTGCGCCGGGAGTTTACGGAGCGCCGCGATGCGTGGATGCGTGAGTCCGGCGTCGACAGCGTCGTGGACGAGCACGACATTGCCGAGCTAATCTCAAAGACCACCGGCATTCCGGTTTCGCGCATGTTTGAGGAAGAAGCCGACAAGCTGCTGGCGATGGAATCGAAGCTGCATGAGCGGGTCATCGGCCAGGAAGCTGCCATTGAGGCGGTGTCCGAAGCTGTCCGGCGCGGGCGGGCGGGCCTCAAAGACCCCAACCGGCCTATCGGCTCGTTCCTGTTTTTAGGCCCGACAGGAGTCGGCAAGACCGAACTTGCGCGGGCATTGGCCCAGTTTATGTTTGACGACCCGGATGCCATGATTCGCATTGACATGTCCGAGTACATGGAAAAGCATTCGGTGGCGCGTCTGATCGGCGCACCGCCCGGCTATGTCGGGTACGACGAAGGCGGGCAGCTCACGGAAGCCGTCCGCCGCCGCCCGTACCGCGTCGTGCTTTTAGATGAAATTGAAAAAGCGCACCCGGACGTCTTCAACATCCTGTTGCAGCTTCTCGACGCCGGACGCCTGACCGACAGCACGGGCCGCACGGTAGACTTTAAGAACACGGTGGTCATTATGACTTCTAATATCGGCAGCCAGTTTATTGAAGCCATGCCGGTCGGCGCAAGCCAGCACGAACAGGACGCGCTCTACGACAAAATGAAGGAGCGCGTTACTCAGGAACTCAGGCTGCACTTCCGCCCGGAGCTTCTCAATAGAATAGATGAGATCATCGTCTTCCATGCCCTGAACCAGCCGCAGATCAAAGAGATTGTGGACCTCCTGCTGAAAGGCACCGAGCGGCAGCTTGCCGCCCGCAAGCTGCACCTGGAAGTCACCGACGCCGCCAAGACTCTCATCGCTGAATCGGGCTTTGATCCGCTTTACGGAGCGCGTCCCCTGCGCCGGACCATTCAGCGCATGGTCGAGAACCCAATTTCCAGCGGCATCCTGCGCCGCCAGTTCACCGACGGCGACACGATCATTGTTGACAGTGACGGCGAAAAGATCGTCACGCGCCTGAAAGCCCCAAGCCGCCCGGCGGAACCCGCCCTGGCCTAGCGCGAAAGAGCAGGAGAGCGGCAGCCACACGGCTGCCGCTCTTCTTTGTTTGCATGGTACAATTCAAGGGCAAGAAAACGTGGAATTTACTTTGATGAATAAGGTCGCCCAACTAGAAAAGAGTGTTAAGCAGCTTCAGGAGTGGTCTGAAGAAAAAGGCCTAATTGAAGAAGCCTTTAAAGGCTGCCGCACTGCCTTGAAGAACAATGAACGAGATGACAAAGAGATTGGGCTGACTGCCCGGTGGAGTTTAAGCGGCATTCAACTGCATCTGGACAGGCAATCGCTTGTCTTTAAACACGGCGTCTTTTCATACCCGTTTGTTGATACTCAAATTGGTTTATATGTCGCCGCCGAAGGTGAAGGATGGTTTCGAGACCTCCAACCTATCGGACGCTATCGGTTGATTACTACACTTGATGGTCAGGTGGAAGACGACTATTTAACCTTTGACGATGGATACTATTTAGCATGATTACCCAAAGCCAAATCCAGCAGGTGAGCGATGAGATCGCCCGGCGGTTCCAGCCGGAGCGCATTATCTTGTTTGGCTCCTACGCTTATGGAACGCCGACGGAAGACTCCGATGTAGACCTGCTGGTTGTTCTGCTGTTTGAGGGCAGAGCCGCAAAGAAATCTACAGAAATCCAGATTGCGGTTCACATTCGGTTTCCTGTAGATTTAATAGCCATCACGCCGGAGCGTCTTTGGGACAGAATTGAGATGGGCGATTTTTTTCTGCGCGAGATAACTCAGAAAGGCCACGAGCTTTATGCAGGCAATCACGCAGGAGTGGATTAACCGGGCTGAGGAAGATTAGGATATCGCCGGCCTCGCGCTGCGCTCACGCAAGACGCCCCGTTACAACGGTACTTGTTTCCACACCCAGCAGTGTGCGGAAAAATATTTGACGGGCCGGCTTCAGGAAGACGGCACGGACTTCCCGAAAACGCACGATCTCGCTGTGCTGCTGGATTTGCTTGTGTTGAGCTATCCGCTTTGGGCGGCGCTGCGTCCGGCCTTGCTGCAACTCAAGGACTACGCCGTCAACTTCCGCTACCCTGGTGAGACGGCAGACCGGGATGAAGCGCGGGAAGCAATGCGCCTCTGCCGGAGTGTGCGTGAGACAGTACGGCTGAGTTTTGGGCTACCAAATTGAACAGGTTCGTGCCGTTCTTGACTTGTACAGAGGAGAAGATAAAGATGGATGGCTACGAGGTCGAAGTTTATTATAGCGCAGACGACGAATGCTACGTTGCACAGATCGTTGAGTTCCTCGGCTGCGCCGTAGACGGGCCGACGCCGGAAATTGCCCTAGCCCGCCTGCACGATGCTAAAGCCGAGTGGGCCCGCATCGTGCAGGAAAAGGGCCAGCCTCTTCCTGCACCACGTTACGGAATGTCGCGAAGAGAAACCATGATGGTCATACAGGGGAACAAGAGCGGAAGCAAATTGCTTCCGCTCTTTTCTTTTTCGCGTGGTACAGTTCAAGAAGTAGGCGACATGGACTTGATTCCAATCACGCCAGAGCGCTTGAAGTACCGCGTTGAAATTGAAGACTTCTTTTTAAGAAAAATTGTTGAGAAGGGGAAGGTGCTGTATGAAGCCGAGGAGCGTGGCCGCGAAGTGCGCGAAACGGCGCGGCGGAGCTTGGGCTTGCCGGTTTAGCGCAAGTTTACGCTAGGGCTTCTCGTCGTAGATGACTTTTGCCATCACGTCGCCGATGACTTTGAGGCTTTGCGGGTCGCACTTGTCGGGCGTGTCCTGAAGCGTGTGCCAGTAGGGGTAGTTGAAGTCGATCAAATCAATGGCCGGGATGCCGGCACTGTTGAAGGGCTGGTGGTCATCAAGAATTTCGCTTTGCAGATCATTGGGGTCAGACGGGAAGACCTGCGTATCGCCGAGGGCCTGGGCGGCGCTCCACACTTTGTCGTTCAGCTCCGGGTGAACCTGCTGGGAATACTCTTCGCGCTTGACCAGCAGGTTTTTCTGGCCGATCATGTCCAGCAGAATAGCGTAGTCGGGCTTGTAAGGGCCAGGGTTCTGGGCGAAGTAGATGGAGCCTAAGTACATCCGGTTCTCGCCCGGTCCCCAATCCTCGCCGTCCACGAACAGCAGCACGACCCCGACATCCGGGCGCTTGGCATGGAGAACCCGCGCCAGCTCTAAAAGAACTGCCGTGCCGGATGCGCCGTCGTCGGCCCCCATGATAGGCTTGTCTTTGTGGTCCAAGTCCTGGTCGGCGGTCGGGCGGGTGTCCCAGTGGGTGAATAAGCAGATTTTCTTTTTTGCCGCAGGGTTGATGACTCCGATGATATTGGTCAGATGCAGGGTGACATGGCGGTCGGAGTCATGGTAAAGGAACGGCTGGGTGCTGACTTTGTCCACATACGGCGTAAGCTGCTGCAAAATGTAGGCTTTGCACTTCTCATGCGCCGCCGAGCCGGGCGGGCGGACGCCGAGGTCACACTGTGCTTGAAGCATGGAGAAGGCTTGGTTTTCATCAAAGCTGGAATGGGCGGCGGGCGGCGGCGCGGCCATGACCGTCGCCGTCTGGCTGCGGCAGCCGGACAGCAGCACAAGCGGCAGAGCAAGGGCGGACGCAAAAGCAATGTGTCGGGTACGCATGGGCATCTTCTGTGTTTCAGTATCTTGTGTCTAGTTCTTGGTAATCCGGCCTTCAACCGTGCTGCTGATAACAGGGTGGGCGGACAGGTAGCTGCCCAGGCTTTTCGAGAGGGACGTTCCAGTGTCGTTGGTGATGTCTTTCGCCGTCCAAATCTGGTAGTAGCCCAGGCTGCCGCCCGCGAGAGACCGCGTGGTTGCCACTTTGTAGGTCTTGCCGGCGTCCAGCTCGCCGCCGCCGATCCCCACCAGTGACACGCGCTTGCCTTCCGGCTGGCTTGCGTTGTAGCGGATTTGCAGGCCGGACACCTGCAAAAAGCCCTCAAACGGCTCCGGCGCACGGGAAACAGACCGCTCGGCGACTTTGAGAAGCTGCGCCCCGGTGAGGGTCAGCACAACCACGGTATCGCTGGGGTCATCGGCATAATGCAGCGCGGAAACAATTTTCGCCGGGTCGGTTTTGCCGGCGGGAATGCTGACGCTGCCGCTGATCTCATCAGCGGGAATGAGCGCCGCCTGGGCGCTGCCGGTCTCGCGGACAGCATCGGCCACAAGGTCGCCCAGATTAGACTCTTGTGCGGAAGACCCGGCTCCAGACAGTGCGGTCTGCACCTGCACTGTGTCTTTGGCCGTATGCTCTTTCGGCGCGGCCTGGGCTGTTGGACTGACGATTACAAGATATAGTCCTGCGGCCACTGCGAAGAGTTTCATTAGGAATCCTGCGTTTTCTGCGCCTGCTGCCAGCGCAAGTAATCGTCAATAAAATCGTCGAACTCGCCGTTCATTACGCGCTGAATGTCGCCGGTTTCGTGGGCGGTGCGCGTGTCTTTAACCAGCGTGTAAGGCTGAAACACATAGTTTCGAGTCTGATGCCCGAACGCGATGTCTTTGCGGTCGCCGCGCAGCTCGTCAATGCCTGCCTTGTTCTCGGCCTGGGCCAGCGCCAAAAGCTTGGACTTGAGGACGTTCATGGCGAACGCCCGGTTCTGGCCCTGGGAGCGCTCGTTCTGGCAGGATACGACAATGCCGGTCGGCAGGTGCGTGATGCGAACGGCGCTGCTGGTCTTGTTGACATGCTGTCCGCCCGCGCCCGACGCTCGAAAGTAGTCGGTCTTCAAGTCTTTTTCGGGAATGTCCACGTCTTCCACTTCCGCTACTTCCGGCACGACATTAACGCCGGCAAATGACGTTTCCCGCGTTTTATTAAACGGCGAAATACGCACTAAACGATGAATTCCCTGCTCGCCTTGCAGCAGGCCGTAAGCGTTTTTGCCCTCAATCCGAAGCGTCGTGCTTTTCAGCCCGGCGACATCGCCTTCCACTTCGTCCAGCAGATCAGCCTTGAAGCCGTGCCGGTCCGACCAGCGCAGGTACATCCGCTGCAAAATGGAAGTCCAGTCGTTGGCGTCCGCTCCGCCCGCGCCGGCATTGATTTCTAAAATGGCCGGGGCGGCGTCGTGCGGCCCCGAAAGCAGCGTTTCCACTTCCAGCTTATCGAGCGCAGACGTGATGCCTGCCAGCTCGCCTTCGATTTCCGGCACATACAGCTCCGGGCTTTCTTCCATCTCAGCAAGCTCGGCCAGCGTATGCACGTCGTCCAGGCGCTTGCGGACGGCCTGCCACGGCGCGAGATTGTCTTTCAGCGTATTCAGCCGCTGCATCTGCACTTGCGCCGCCGCCGGGTCATCCCAAAACGCGGACTGGCCGGCTTCGGCTTCCAGCGCCTTGATTTCTCCCGCTTGGCCTTCTAAATTGAGGGGGTCACTGAGCGACTCAAGCCGCGCCGACACCCCTTCTATTGCTTTGACGACATCTTCCAGCACTTCGTTCCCTCTGCTCTTAATTCCACTTCAGTATACCCGATGATACGTGCCGGGGCGTTTTGCCTCCGTCCCTGCGCGGGAATAAGAGGCCATTCTCGTAAGGAGCAACAATTATGGCAGAATTAACACCCGACGCTGCGGCGTCCGGCACTTTTACACTGGGCGGCGATTTGACCGTAAACCGAATGGGGTTCGGCGCGATGCGGATTACCGGCAAAGGCATCTGGGGCGAGCCGAAAGACCCGGCAGAATCCAAGCGCGTCCTAAAACGAGCGTTGGAGCTGGGCGTCAACTTCATTGACACGGCGGACTCGTATGGCCCGTATGTTTCCGAGGACTTAATTGCCGAAGCCCTGTATCCGTATGCCGATGATCTCGTCATTGCGACCAAAGGCGGCTTGACCCGGCAGGGGCCCGACCAGTGGCTTCCTGTCGGACGCCCCGAATACCTGCGCCAGTGCGTCGAGATGAGCCTGCGCCGGCTCAAGACCGATACAATTGACCTCTATCAATTGCATCGGATAGACCCAAAAGTCCCGGCGGAAGAAACTTTGGGCGCACTCAAAGAGATGCAAACGCAGGGCAAAATTAAGCATATCGGCTTGTCTGAAGTCTCGGTCGAAGAACTAGAACACGCGCAAACCATCGTTGACATTGTCTCGGTTCAAAATCTCTACAACTTAAGCGAGCGCAAGTCGGAGAAGCTGCTGGATTACTGCGCCGAAAAGTCTATTGGCTTCATCCCGTGGTTCCCGGTTGCAGGCGGCGACTTGGTCAAGCCCGGCGGCATCTTAGATCAGGCCGCGCATAAGCATGACGCTACAGTCGCCCAGCTTGCGCTGGCCTGGCTTTTGAAGCGCTCCCCGGTCATGCTGCCGATCCCCGGCACGTCTTCGGTGGCTCACTTAGAGGAAAACATCGCCGCATCTTCCTTGCAATTGACCGACGACGAGTTCGAGTCGCTGAGTGCGCTTGGGAAGTAGAATCGAAATTAAGCATCGGCACGGCAAAGAAAATTCGGCACTGGAAGTGCCGGTCTACTGGTGAATGAAAGTGTCTCCGATACGGAGTAATCGGAACGATATACGCAGTAATGCCGTCCTCGGCATACACTGAGGAACAGCCTGCGGCTGCTGGCATTTAGTCGCGGAGCGACTTTGACGTGATAGTAGACCGGCACTTCCAGTGCCGGTTTCTTTTTTTGCAGGAACCCTCACGTCTCGCGTCGAACCAAAAGCACTATGAACTTAACAAAGAAACTTGCCGGGATTACGATTGGGTTGTTGGGTGCGTCCGCCCTCAGCGCACACGCAGACGAAGGCATGTGGCCGTACAACGATTTGCCGAAGGCGCAAATCCAGCAGAAGTATGGCGTCACAATTTCCGATGCCTGGGCATCGCATTTACAGCGGGCATCGGTAAAGTTTGTGGGGGAAGCGTCCGGGTCGTTTGTGTCCGCCGACGGCCTGGTGATGACAAACCACCATGTTGGCGTAGACGCGGTGCAGGAACTCAGCACGGCGCAGCATAACTACGCGCGGGACGGCTTTTACGCCCGCACCCGCGCCGAAGAGCTGAAAGCGCCGGATTTAGAACTGGACGTGCTGGAAAGCATCACGCCGGTAACGGACAGGATTAATGCCGGTATAACGCCCCAGATGACCCCGGCGGAAGCGCTGCTGGCACGCCGCGCGGCCATTGCCGCCATTGAAAAAGAGTCGCAGGCGAAAACCGGCCTCAAAAGTGAAGTGGTTACCCTGTACGGCGGGGCGCGTTACGATTTATATACATACAAAACCTACACTGATGTCCGGCTTGTGATGACTCCCGATGCCAATGCCGCCGCTTATGGCGGCGACCCGGACAACTTTGAATACCCACGCTACGATTTGGACATCTGCTTTTTTCGTGTTTACGAAAACAATCAGCCCGCGAAAATCACCGACTACCTGACGTGGAGCAAGAGTGGGGTCAAAGAAGGCGACCCAATCTTTGTGTCCGGCAACCCCGCCCGCACCAGCCGCCTCAGCACTGTAACGGACCTGCGTTATGCCCGTGATGTCGGCCTGCCGGCAGGGCTAAACCAGGTGCGCCGCCGCGAAGTCTCCCTTACCACTTGGAGCGAGCGCCTGCCGGAAAATGCGCGTGTCGCAAATGATGCATTGCTTGGTGTCCAAAACACGCGCAAAGACTTAACCGGCATCCTGCAAAGCCTGCAGGACCCGGCGGTGTTTGCGCGGAAGCAGGCGGAGGAAACCGCGCTGCGGGCAAAAGTCGCGGCGGACCCCAAACTTGAGGCGGCTTACGGCGATGGCTGGGAACAGGTCGCAAAGGCAGACACCGTGCGCCGAGCAAGGTTTGCTCAGTACGGGCCGCTGGCGGACTACTTCGGCCTTCAATCTGATTTATACGGCACGGCGCAGACACTGGTGCTGATGGCCGAGGAAGACCAAAAGCCGAACGGCGAGCGTCTGCCGCCGTTTCGGGACTCCCGCCGGGCCGCCCTGGAACGAGCGCTTTTTTCGCCTGCACCGGTTTATCCGCGCTTAGAGCGGCTGACTCTAGGAGATTCCCTGGCGCAGATGGCGGAAACGCTAGGGGCAGACAACCCAATGGTTGTACAGGTACTCGCCGGGAAATCCCCCCAAGAACGGGCGGCGGAGCTGGTTTCAGGCACGACGCTTGCCGATGTGGAAGTCCGCAGACGCCTGGCGTCCGGCGGCGAGGCCGCCATGCAGTCTTCATCCGACCCAATGATCGCCGTCGCCCGGCTGCTGGAGCCGACCTACCGTGCGTTGGAAAAGCAAAACGAGGCGGAAATCACGGGCGTTGACCAGGCCGCCTACGCCAAAATCGCGCAGGCTCAGCTCGCTGCCGCGTCCGGCCCAGTCTATCCCGATGCAACTTTTACGCTGCGGCTTTCTTACGGCACTGTTGCCGGCTACACGCAGGAAGGGCAATCAATCCCAGCCTTCACGCGCCTGGGGGATTTGTTCCCCTATGCCGCGCTGCACGACAGCCAGCCGCCGTACCAGATTTCGCCCTTGTGGGAGCAGGCAAAGGGGAAAATCGCGCCGGGGACACCATTTAACTTTGTTTCCACGGCAGACATCATCGGCGGCAATTCCGGCAGCCCGGTCGTGAACAAAAACGGCGAGCTGGTCGGAATTGTCTTTGACAGCAACATTCAGGGCCTCGGCGCGGCGTATGCCTACAGTGACGCGCAGGCGCGGGCGGTCTCGGTCAGCGCCGCAGCCATTATCGAGTCGCTGCGCCATGTCTACGGCGACGGCGCTTTGGCGGATGAGCTGGTGTCGGGCCATGCACGGTAGGGAAGCCCCCCAGCCCCCGATAATGGGGGAGCAATATGGAGAAGAAACGCCGCTTTCAGCGCGGACTTTCCTTCCAAATCTAGCTCCCCCATTCTTGGGGGCTGGGGGCTTCTCAATATCCAAACGTATCGCGCAAATAACGGCGGCTGACCGCGAGGCTTTCCAGGGGGTCTAGTGTTGTCTTATCCTGCTCGGCCATGACCCACCGGATGCGGGGCAGGCTGGGCAGAACTTCCATGACGCCGCGAATATTCACGATGCCTCGCCCCAGCTCGGTCCAGTCGCCGTCCTCGTTGTAGTCCTTAAAGTGCAGGTAGCTGACTCTGTCTTGATGCTGCATCAAAAATTCGCCGGGGTCTCCGCCGCCTTTCTGCACCCAGGCGATGTCCACGCACAGGTCTACAAGCTTGGGATCGGTCTCGCCTAAGAGAATGTCCAGCCCCGTCTTGTCCCCGTCTACTTTCTCAAACTCAAAGTCATGATGATGGTAATGCAGCGTGATCCCGGCATCACTGAAACGCTGTCCGGCTTCGTTCAGCACGGCGGCGGCATCGTGGTAGTCGGCGGGCGAACGCTCGTGCCAGGAGCGCAGGCCGGAGTTGCAGATGTCGCGGCTGCCGAGCGTCTGAAGATACGCAATTAGGCCGGCTATGTTGTTGGGGTCTGCCAGCACCGACAAGCTGACATGGGAGCCGCCGTAGCGCAGGCCGCGAACATCCAGTGCCTCTTTGTAGGCGGCGGCATCGCGCGGCCCGCCCTCGACGCCGGCATAGCCCGCCGTCGCGAGGCTGTCCAAAATTAAATCCCGCTGTGTTTCCATGTCGTACTTGATTGCCGGATGCCCACCGAGAACCATAAGCTGTGCGCCGACTGGGGGAAGTGCCATTTGTTTGTCTCCTTGAAGAGCTGCGTTAAACATTTGTTTACAAAAACCGCGGATTTGCCTGAGCCGGGAACTCTCACCTGCCGAAGATAGTCACAACAACAGCGGTAGAGAAAAAGATGAACTCTGAAAAAGATGAACTCTGAAAAAGATGAAACTTGTGCGGACTTCTTTTCTCTTACGCTTGACACTGCCCTTGTGATTTGAGGTATGCCCAGACATGAACATGATTATCCCTGAATGGAATCTTAACACTGATGTCAAGACCGGCGCTGAAGCGCCGGATGCCATGGCAATCATTCCGCACACGGTCCACGAGTTCGGCGTGGAAGCCCGCAAGGAAGGCCGCGCCTGGGAAGCCGCGTTCAATGGTCCGATCCAGTCCTGGATTGACCCGGAAACGGAGCGGACTACCTACGGCGTTACCGTCCGCCTGTCCCGCCTGAAGGACCAGGTGACACGCGAGCTTTATTCCACTAATCTGCTGTTTTATTTTGCCGAAGCCGAAATGCACGGCATTCATAACGTCTATGAAATGGCCCGGCGGTTTCCATTTACCCGCATTCGCGGCCCGCGCACCCCGGTTCCGGTCTGTCCGGCCCGTGCCGGGCGGCTGTGGTACGATGCCAACCCGGAAGGCGTCATTATGGAAGATGTGCGCCTTTCGCCGGTGACGCTGCCGCAGGGTGGGGAAGGCTTTTTCGTGACCGGCCAGGGCTACCGGGGCAAGGTCATGCTGCCGAACGGCAAGTTTATCCACGATGTCGGTGTCTACGGCGGCTACCTGAACCCATTAGAGCGCCCGGCCCAGCTTGAGCTTCAGCACCTGTTCGGCGGCATTGAGTTCGGCGCGATCACCGATGACCGGCGGCTGACAGAGCTTGGCGAAGGCGTCTGGGTTAAAGGCATCGCTGAGTCAGAATCGGGCCTCCCGCATGTCGAGTCCTACAAAAACTCGGTTAAGCTGCCGAGCCTCGGCGGCGGGACACTTATCGGCGCACGCTCCATGAGCCAGACCAAGCAGATTGCCTACTTCGAGAGCCAGGCCAAAGACGGCCTCAGCGGCTTCCGTCTCGGCGGCGCAATTGACGGCCTGCACCGCGCACTCGGCTCCCGGATTTGGGACCGCGTTCACCGGGTCGGCCTGGGCAGCAACTTTGTTCCCTGCCCGGAGCTTGGCGGCTTTATCGGCCTCATTCACGTCGTTCTGGAAAAGAACAACCCGGATTTTCCAGAAACGCTTGATCCGGCCCATCCCGGCATTGAAGAGCAGTATGAAGGCTGGGTCGTCTGGCTGACGCTGGATGAAAACGGCGTGCCGAGCATCAAAGCCTGCGTCCGCGCCATCACGCCCGACGATGTTCCGTCTGTATACGAGGGCCGGGGCGAGCTGTTTGATACCAAGCGTGTCGCGTTCCCTATTTCTCTGTACCGCACCGGCGATGCGCTCCAAGTCGGCTACGGCTGGGGAGACCGGGCGCTGTTCCAGGCCGAGTTCGACTACAACACGGTCATCGACCAGTTGTTTCGGCGCAGTTTGAGCTAATGCACCACTAGGACGAAGACTCAGCACAGCAATAAGACCGGCACTGGAAGTGCCGGTCTACTAGCAAATGAAAGTCCCTGCGGGACTAAATGCCGAGGGCAACAGCCTCATCTTAATCCTCAGTCGCGGAGCGACTTCCATTGCTAGTAGACCGGCACTTCCAGTGCCGGTCTTATTGCTGTGCTGAGTCTTCGTCCTAGTGGTGCAGCATCGAGCCGTGCATCATGGTGCTGTGGCCGGTCACGCTGTGTGCGCTGCCGGCGGCATGGTAGCCTGCGGCCTGCGCCGCCGCTGCGCTGGAAAAGTAAACGCGGTTCTGCGGGGCGGGCAGAGCGCCTTTATCGCCGGGCAGATGGTAAACATGGCTGTTCTTGTTGCCGATAATCTGCCCGCCCATCATCGAGTGGCCGCTCATCATGGAATGGCTGCCCACCATGCCGGGCCTTGTGCCAAAGCTCCCCGTGGAATGGTTCATCATGCCGGGGTGAGCGCTCATCGGGTGCGCCATTGACCCGTTGCTTTGGTAAACGCCGGGCTTCGGCTTGGGGTGGAACAGCCGGCTCAGAATGCCGGGCTTCTGCGGGGCAGGCGGCGGGGCGGAAGTCTGCGCGAAGGCAGGCGTGACGCTCAAAGCGAATGCCGCGACGGCGGCGCAGGTCTTGACGACGTTGTTCATAGGTGGTCTCCTTGACGGCTCTGAATGTCTTTCAGAACTTGAAGCGGTCAGGCGCAGAAAAAAGTTCCGGGGGCGAACAAGCGACTGAAGGCGCAGCAACAAGTTCACGAAACCTGCCTTCGCAGGTTAGGAAGAGAGGTTAGGATTGAGTCTGAGTCCGCGCAGGCGGACTTTGAGAACTTGCTGCTGCGGCTTCAGCCGCCCGCATCCCATCACAGCCCAGCGTTCTCGGAAATCTCCCCGGCAAAGCCCGCCCAGTCCCGGTCTTCGCGGCCTTTGGCGACCATTGCCGTCAGCCGGTCATGCACCAGGCTTGCCAGCGGCATCGGCACGGCGGCATTCTTGCTTTCCTGCAAAATCAGGCCGAAGTCTTTGCGGATCAGCGACGGCACCGCGCCAATGGGCTGGTAATGCTCCTCGGAAATCAGCTTGCCGTAGTTTTTGTAGACCGGGCAGTTGAACAGCGTTTCCGAAAAGAACTCGTAAACGGCGGTGCGCGGAATGCCGTTCTTTTGGGCCAGCGTGAACGCCTCGCCCATCGCTTCAATCGCTGCGCCTAACATGAAGTTTCCCGTGAGCTTGACGACGTTCGCCGCGCCGGGATCGTCGCCGAAGTCGTAAACGCCCTGGCCGATCGCGTCCAGCACAGGCCGGACGCGCGTCTTGGCTTCGGCAGGGCCGGACGCTGCAATCCACAGCTTCTGAGCGGCGGCGGCATCCGGCTTGCCGAAGACCGGCGCGGCGACATAATGGGACCGCTGCGCGTCATGCAGCGTTGCCAGCCGGCGCGATGTTTCCGGGGCAATCGTGCTCATGGACACATGGATGCCGCCGGCTCCGAGCGCTGCGCCGAACCCGCTGTCGCCAAACGCGACTTCCTGCACCGCCGCATCATTGGTCAGCATTGTCACCACAATGCCGCCTTCTTCTGCCGCGTCCGCGACGGAATGAACCTGCACCGCACCCAGCGCCACCAGTGGCTCCGCCCGGCGCGGTGTCCGGTTGTAAACTCTCAGGGCAAACCCGGCTTTGAGCAGGTTCGTTGCCATCGCCGTTCCCATGCTGCCGAGGCCGATAAATCCAATTGTCTCACTCATGCGTAATCTCCTTGCTGTGACAAGGGGATATACCCAGGATGCCGACGAGTGGGTGAACGTCCTCGTCTTATCTGTTTCCCAGCCCCCTTAGCTGCTCCGCAAGCTCATCGCGCTTCTGTTGATACTTCTCATACGCCGTATTGTAGATATCTGCTTTCGCCGCCCCGCGAAACCCGCTGATGATGCTGGCAATGATACCCAAAAGCCCCATGCCGGACAAGAATTCGCCTCTTGGCAGACAAATACCAACAACAATAAAGATTACAAAAACAATACTCGCGTAAATCGCAGAACTGCTGCTGCCGCTCACCGTAGGCACAATGCGAGCGCCGTATCTACGTAGCATATAATCCTCGCGTTCTGCGGCCCATGTTTGATCAAGGCGCAGTATTTCGTCTTGAACTTGCAGGCGCTGGATGTCCTGATGCACGGCGTCTGTCTGCTTAATTGCTTGAGGCTGTCCACCGGCCAAGACTTTGGCTTTCGCTTCTGCAAACTCGGCGTCGGTCAATGTGCCGTTCTCATGCAGGGTTTGAAGCTTTGCGAACTCGTCGGAAATGCTCACCTTTTAGTTTATCCCTCAATTTGGGAACGTGCGGTAGCCGGCGTGGCCGGAAGCGAGGAAGTAGAGCGCCAAGAGGCCGGACACGGCGTAGTCGCCCAGTACGAGGCCGATAAAGAACGGCAGCGCCTGACGGTACATCTTGACGCCGCCGTAGCGCAGGATCAGTGATTTGAAGAGCCATCCCAAAAGCACCGGACACCAAATCCAGGTCATTGTGTCCGTGCTGCCGACGGCGTAGCCGATGGGGTGCAGCGGCCACCAAGTAAAGCGGGTCCGCAGAAATCCCAGCAAAATCACGACGGCAAAGCCGACGGCAGATGCGCTGATGCGTCCTGTATCAACGGTCTGGGTGACGTTCAGCCAGCCTTGCAGCTCGTCAAAGCTGAAATGGCCTTGATCAGAGCGCCAGACATCCAGCTTTGCATTGCCCGCGCCGAAGTGGTAGTAAATGCTGAGGCAGGAAACCCAAGCCGCCAGTGTCGCCACGAGAATCGCAACAAACACGGCAATTGTCAAATGGCGCGGGTTCATTGGGCGCGGCGTAGTTGAATCGGCAATTTTCATTGCCTCCATTTCGGCAGGCTGGCCCAAACAGCGCCAGTCGGAATCAAACCAGCGGGTGAACGAAAACGCCGTCAGCTCACGCGGCGTAAACGCTTCCGTGCCGCCGAAGTTGACCATCGTGCCGTGCGCGATGCCAAACGGTGCAAAGCCCCACGGCAGGCCGGCCTCAGCCCGAATGCGCGTAAAGGTCAGCGCCAGCAGCAGAAACAAGGTCCAGAAGATAAGGGCGACCAGAAGCGACAAGCCCAGCGCCAGCGTGAAGCCAACCAGCAAAGTAAGCGAAACAAACAGCCCGATATAAGCGAACCGATAGGACATCGGCTCGCCTGAGTCATCCACCGAATTGTCATTCATAAACGCCTTGCGCCAGGCTTCGGCAAGCTGAGGGCGAGCCAAATGCAGCGTAAACAAGGCCAAGCCGAGAAATGCGCCTAAACCCTGCTCGGCGATGTACGGCATATGCGCGAGGCTTGGCCCCGCGCCGGGGTCGCGGAAGCCGAACGCCGTCGCGCCGACACTTTGCAGCTTGGTCAGCAAATAAAAGAACCAGCAGGAAAACGATACATCCAGCGACAGCAAATAGGTTAGGCCGATGACCAGCGGATAAAATGCCATCGGCGTATAGCCGATGGCGTTCCAGGGTGGCGCGGTGATGTTTGTTTCTAATTGCAGGCTGTATTCGGGCTTAATCGGGATGTAGGGGAAGGTCGGGATCATCGTGAAATGGATTGCCGCCATGCTTTCCAAAACCACGGGCAGGCCGACGCCAAGCCACAAGAGGCGGTTCTGCCACAAGGGAGTGCTGCCGCCGTCCCGCGTGATTTCCAGCGGAATGATCACGATGGGGAAGATCAGCCGCTCCCGGTCCACCCATTGCTTCCGCAGCAGCGCGGCAATACAATAAAAGCAAAACAAAAGCGTGAAGATAAAGCCGGTCCAAATCGCAATCGGCTGCGCCCAGCCGGCCAGAGTTTCGGGGGCAAAAAATGTGGTGCGTCCAGCGTAATAGCCCGGCACGACCGACGGGTCCGGCACGGCCCAGCGCGGGACATAATGCGCCCAGCTATCCCATTTATTTTGCGGCGTCTGAAAATGCTTCCAGCCGACCAGCGCCGGGGTCAGGAACTGCATCATGCCGATGCCGCCGATATAAATGGCAATCGTGTTCATCGTGTAGATGAACAAAAGCTCGGCTTGGGAAAGCGCCCACTTGGGGTTGAACTGCTTAACCAGCAAATTCAGCCCGACCAGCACCATCAGCGCAAACAGCACGGCCATCGGCAGGGACATGGCGGCAAGGTCGGGACCCTCCGCGACAATCTCTGTGTATTGAACCCAAAAGTCCAAAAGTGGGATCAGCAGCAGGCCGATCACCCAGGCCCGGACTGTAATCCCGCTCCAGCGCGGGGCATTACCGGAAGACGAAGAAGCAGGAACCTGTGAGGATTTTTGCGTCAGTGACATAAAAGTTCTATGGAGCGTTGCCACCAATGGCAGGCGCAAAAGAGTTGTTACAAAAAAGTAATACTCGCTATGATAACATACCGGGCGCGTGCCTGTCAACGGGGTTTTGTACGAGGTAAGAGCCGTCGGTATGAAAGCCGTGGGTATGAAACCCACGGCAGGAGAAAGCTGACGCCCTTCGGGCTGTTCGGATTCAAGACTCGCAAAGCGAGCGACCGAAGGTCGACTGCACTTTCCTGCCGTGGGTTTCATACCCACGGCCTCCTCCCGCGAAGGCTTTACAGCGAGCGCAGCACCAGACGCCCGCGCACATCGTCCGTCGTCTGCAAGCCGTCAGACTTGGCAAGCGTCAGCCGCTTCGTTTCGCCGGGGCGCAGGTGAAAGAAGTTATCGGACAAGCCCGGCAGCGGGTCGCTGCCGGAGTGCCGCAGCCAAACATAGGGCGCGAACCTTTGCGCGGTCAGGGTCAGCACAAAGCCGTTTTCTTCTTCCGAAACTGCGAGGGCTAAGGCCGGATTCGCTGTCCGCAGGTCCTTTGGCTCCGCCAGCAGCAGAATGTTCTCGGCAGTCGCGCCGTCCATTGATGCAAAGTGCGCGTAGACATACACGTCACGCTCACGACCGGCAGACGCGGTCAGCGGGAACGATGCAGTCTCGGCGGCGCTGTTTGCGCCGACTTGAACGCTGTCTGTCTGCCGGTGCAGCACTTCGCCGTCCAAAGTCGCCAGCGTCCACTCAATCTGCCCGGACAATGGGGTGAGCAAATCACTGACCAGATATGCCGTGACTGTGTCGCCGTCCCGGACTAGCGACAGCAGCACAGGCGCATAGAACTTTTTAGACGCAAAATAAGCCGCCCTCGGCTCGCCCTCGGAATCAATCACGGCCCAGGACTGCACCGGCCAGCAGTCGTTGAGCTGCCAAAAGAGCGTTCCCCAGCAGCGGCCTTTGCGCCGCCGGTAATGCTCAATGCCGAACTTCAAGGCTTCGGCCTGATTGCACTGCGTAAAGTAGACCAAGTCCTCCAGCGTCACGGCTTTTGGGAAATGAATGTCCACCATGCCTAAGTAAACATCGTAGCCTTTGCGCGTTTTGTCATGCCAGCGCACCGCCGGAGAATAGGGATGCTTGTCGGCGGGGGCTAAACACGTATCCCATGCGCCGAGGCCGCAGGACGCCGCAAAGCCGAACTCGGAGCAGAAGCGGCTGTCATTCTCGACATAATGCACCCAGTCGCCGCGCCCATGCCAGACATCCCAGTTGTGGCAGTCGCCGTAGTCGGCGGAGTTCGCGTCCGGGCCACCATAAGGCGAGCCGGGCCAGTAGGGAGTTTCGGGGTTCTCGGCAGCGACCACTTCCGGCAGGACGCCGTGGTAGAGCTTGTCGCCGAGGAAGCGTGGGGGCCGCGTGCCGGTCCAGTTGCCTTCGTACATGGTCAGGTTTTCGTTGTTGCCGCACCAGAGCGCCAGCGACGGGTGATTGCGAATGCGCTTAACGGCGGCTGTGGCTTCCACTCGCGCCATCTCCGCATACTCGCCGGTATCCGGGTAGTAGGAGCAGCCGTAAGGGAAATCCTGCCAGACCAAAATGCCCATTTCGTCGCACAAGTTATAGAACGTATCCGACTCATAAAAACCGCCGCCCCAGACGCGCAGCATATTGAAGCCCGCGTCGCGGGCCTGCGTGATGCGCTCCCGCAGGCGCTGGCGCGTAATTCGGGTTGGGAAGACATCTTCGGGAATCCAGTTCGCGCCCTTGATAAAGAGGTCATTGCCGTTGACGCGGAACTTGAACCCCTCGCCCTTGCCGTCGGCATCGGGTTCACGGATTAGCTCAATTGTCCGCAGGCCAATGACACCAGGGCGATAGTCATAAGAGACTGTGCCATCGGAATCGCTGAGAGCCAATGACAATTCGTAAAGCGCAGCTTCACCGATTCCATTTGGCTGCCAGCGCTTAGGATCATCTACCGTAAGTGTTCCTGAAACAGTTGTAATTCCTGCGTCTATCGGCATGGTAAGAGTTTCGGCGCTACTGCGTAGGCGTAGAAGCAATCGGAGATTGAGCGGCACGTCTTCCTGGCCTGGCATCCGCTCGACTTCGGCGGTCACTGTCACAACCGCCTTGCCGTCGTCTGTAAAGTCAACAGAATGCTGCCAGTCGCCTAGCCTTGCGACGGGGACGGTGACTAGCTCGACGGGCTGCCAGATGCCGCAGCCGCGCAGGACGGGACCCCAGTCCCAGCCGTATTGATACTGCGCTTTTCGCACAAAGGCCCGTGGGTTCCAGTTGTCCCAGTGGTAGGGCAGGGTATCGTTGCCGCCCGCGTCCCACTCGGCCTGACGCTCTCCGCCGACGCGCCAGGCAGACTGAAAGATGACTTGCAGATGGTTCTCGCCGCCCACCAGCTTGTCCGTCACGGGAAACTCGTATCGGAGGTGCATGTTGTCGGTCAGCCCCAGCGGCTCGCCGTTCAGCGTGATCTCGGCGATGGTGTCCAGGCCGTGAAAGCGCAGAAATGTGGCGGCAGTGGGGACGGTGTCTACGGTGAATGTCGTTTCATAGACCCAGTCGCTTTGGTCTACCCAGGCCACATCACGCTCGTGCAGGCGGACAAGCGGGTCGGGAATGATGCCCGCCCGCATTAAATCCAAATGGACGCAGCCGGGAACTTCGGCGGGCAGCCACGGCATCTGGTGATGCCCCGGCACGCCAAGCGGCGCGTCGTTTATCTCGCGCATCCGCCAGTTTTCAGAGAGTGTTTGTGTAGTTGTTTTCATAGGAAGTAGATGCAGAAACGGAACGGAACGCGAGGGAATAAATTCCTTTCGCCCATTGCCACCTTGAATGCCACTACTATAATACTATCGCTCAGGTTTGTCAAGTCTCAAGGAGGATGTCATGCTTTATTTTCTGTAATTTATATAAAAATGTGCGAATGATTTCAGAAAATATTTTCAGTGTACCTCTTGACAGAAGCGCCGGACAGTGCTAGAATGCTCTTATGAACAGCATTCGGGAGGTCGCAAAACAAGCCGGCGTTTCTACCGCAACCGTGTCGCGGGCCTTCAACACGCCGGAGCTGATCAGCGCCCTGACCCACAAGCGTGTTTTAGAAGCCGCCGACCGGCTCAATTACCGTCCTCTTCGCGCCCGGCAGCGGGCCGTGGCAGCCGAAATAGTGTCGGCGGCAGAGGAACCGTTTATCGGGTTCCAGTTCTTTGGCGCGTCACCCGCTGATCTGCCCCAGGCGAATGCGTTCTATGCACCCCTGCTGGCAGGGGCGCAGGTGACGGCGGCGGAGCGCGGCCTGCACCTTTTAGTACATACCACCGACCGGCATCAGCTTGCCCAGCAATTGCCGAAAATGGTCCGGGAGCAGACTGTCGCCGGAATGCTGCTGGTCGGTACTGCCGACCCGAAGATATTATCCGTGTTCCTGGAGCGCGTCTCGCAGATTGTTCTCGTAGACTGCCATGATCCGACCCGCCGCCATGACTGCATTGTGTCTGACGGCTTCGGCGGGGCGCTGGCGGCGACCCAGTATTTGTTTGAGCTGGGGCATCAAAAAATCGCGTTCCTGCGCGACGATGCTTTGTCTACATCGTTCCAGGATCGCCTGCGCGGATTTGTCTGCGCTCACTTTGAAGCGGGGTTTTCGGCTGACCCGCGCCTTATTCTCACTGTCCCGTCAGAAGACGACCTTCCAAACGTCCTGCGTGACTTGCTGGCGCTGCCGGAGCGCCCAACCGCACTGCTGGTCGCAAACGACACGCAGGCGCTGGCCGTCATGCAGGCGTGCCGAGCCTTGAACCTGAGCATCCCGGAGGATCTGAGCCTTGTCGGCTTTGACGACATTGAGTCTAGTTCTCACACCTGGCCGCAGCTGACTACTGTGCGCGTCCCAAAAGAAGATATGGGGCGTCTCGCAGTGACTCGCCTTCAGGAGCGGCTTCGCGCCTTGAACAACTCGCCCGAAGCCATGACCCCAGTGACACTGGAAGTCCCGGTTTCCCTCATCGTGCGGCAATCGTGCCGCCCGCTTGCGTGAGCGAGTGCTACGCAGCATAATCACAGAAAACAAAGATACTGATCTGAAACAAGGAACCTCCATCATGCAGCGCAAACGCGGTTTTACCCTGATCGAACTGCTCGTCGTCATCGCTATTATTGCGATACTGGCAGCGATTCTCTTTCCCGTCTTCCAGAAGGTGCGCGAGAATGCCCGCCGCACCGCCTGTCTCTCCAACTTAAAGCAAATCGGCCTTGGGGTCGTACAGTACAACCAGGATTTTGATGAAAAAATGCCAAACGGAACCAGCCCTTACGGGACAGCCGCCGGCTGGGCTGTGCAGGTCTATCCTTACATGAAGAGCGTCGCGGTTTTTCAGTGTCCTGACGACTCTGGGGTCGACAAAAAGGCAAGCTCCTACGCCCTCAACGCGAATTACGCCATTAACCCGTATCCGAATCCCGCCGGCGGGCAAGGCAGCGCTAATGGTCACGCGCTCTCGGAGTTCAGCGCCCCCGCAAGTACAGTGATGCTTTTTGAGGTCGCTAACAGCAAATACTATGACATCACCAACAACACCGGCGTTTATGCCAACGGCTATAACGCCGACAACGAATATAACGGCGGCTCTCCATCGGGACTAGGAGAAGGCGGCGACTACGATCCCAATGGGGGCAATGGTGAAGCAATGGCCGGAGCAACGCCTGGTGACGGTTATCTCAAGTACGCAACCGGCTACATGCGGTACAGCGCCCCGGATGGTCAGTTCCTCGCAGCCACCGGGCGGCATACGGACGGCTCCAACTTCTTGATGTCCGACACCCATGCCAAGTTCTTCCGCCCGATGTCAGTTTCCGCCGGAGCAAATTATCAGCCGCTTCCCGGCTACGCCTGCGGCGGCTGGTATGGCGCTGCGAACACCCCCGGCGCAAATGCGGCGACGGTGGAGTGCGGCGACTCAACTATTGCGGCGACGTTCAATATCTACTAATCCTCTGCTGACAGCAGATGCAGCCCGTCGATAGCGGCAAATCAGGGCAGGGCCAAAAGCTCTGCTCTGAATAAGCGCAGCAGTGACTAAATGATAGATAGAAATGTTCATCGGGAGAACACAATGCCCAATTGGAAACGATTTGCCGCAGTTTTAGCGGCTCTGAGTGTGCCGGCTCTTGCCGGATGCGGCCACGCGCAGGATACCGCCGCTCCTACGACGCCCGCTCCGGTGCCGTCCGCCGCTGACCAAGCCGCGCAGGCTCAGGCGGCTCAGGAGCAGGGAAAAGCAGAGGCGGCAGGCCGCGCGGAGGCGGCGGCGCATGCCCAGCAGAACGCGCCGAAATAGTTGCTATCTAGCTTATCGCCTGCATTTTCGCCCGGCAAACACGCATCAGTTTGCCGGGTGTTTTACGGCTCCTCCATTAACAGCCTCAGCCTAACGAACCCTGCCTGCGCCGTGCGGATTGATTTCATGTAAATACTCGCGTTTGTTGCCTGAAAGTTACTTGAAAATTCATTTTGGTATCTATTGACAGAATTGCAAGACCGTGTTAAAATGAATGCAGCCAACAGTAGAAGATGATCTGAAAAATGATCTAAGGAGTTTTATGATGCAGCGCAAACGTGGTTTTACTCTGATCGAACTGCTTGTAGTTATCGCTATTATTGCGATACTTGCCGCCATTCTCTTTCCCGTGTTCCAAAAAGTGCGCGAAAACGCCCGCCGTGCTTCCTGCCAGTCCAACGAAAAGCAGCTCGGCCTCGCAATCGTCCAGTACACCCAGGATAGCGATGAAACCTATCCCGTCGGTGTCGAAGATGATTGGAACAACGACTGGCCCGCCAAAATTCAGCCCTACGTCAAGAGCCTCGCAGTGTTCCGCTGCCCGGACGACGGGCAAACCAACTTGCTGTCGAACGAACCGTCCTACGTGGCCGAGTCTTGGGCCGGCGTTCCAATCTCCTACGCCACTAACGGCTATTTCGACCCAAACAACGGCAACATCTTTCATGGAATTATTGGAAACGACCAGAACTGGCAGATTGCGTCGGCGGGTGGTCAGCAGCTCCGCAGCCTCGGCAGCGTCAACTATCCGTCGGATACTATTATGCTCACAGAAAAGCATAATGACGATGCCGCCAAAGACCCGGCAACGGATGTCGGCAACTTGTCCGGCTGGGGTCCCGGATGCGTCTTCGACAACGTGAACTGGTGGGACAATCAGGCTCCGGGCGAGCTGCCGAACGGCACAAACTCAACAGCGGCCGCTTATCCCAACGGCCCCAACGGAGCAGTCTCGTTCAAGCACAACAACTTGGCGAACTTCCTGTTCACCGACGGCCATGTCAAGTCCATGCAGCCGTACCTAACCAACCCTGATCCGGTCAAATTGCCCGGCAAGAACTTGTGGGATGCAACCCGGTCTTAAGCAAACATGAACTGAAAAGATTGAGACTGACCGGAAGCACTTCTGCGCTTTCGGTCACTCTCTTGTCTAAAGAGGAAACTTGCCATGAAAAAAAACGCTCGGCTTCTGGTCTCGCTCGGACTAATTGTTACGGCGACCTGCCCGCTGCTGACCGGGTGCAGTCATTCCGGTACAGATACTTCTATGTCGTCCCAGGAGGAAAAGAATTTCAAGGGCGGCCCGATGCCTCCTGAAGCGCGGAAAGCCATGATGGAACAGCAGCAGCAGGCACAAGCCAAAGCCGCTCAGGCTCAAGCGTCCTCTTCTGGCAAGCCGTAGACCCCTGCAAATCTCCTTTTCTAAGTCTGCTCCTCCTGCCCGGCAACATTTGAGTTTGCTGGGCCGTCTTTCCGCCAACTAATCCTATGCCAACAACTCCTGTAAACCTTAATTCTTTTGCCTTCTGCTTTTTCGTGTGCGTGTCGCTGCTGTTTGCGCCGCTTGCCGCCGACGCGCAGACATCCGCTCCGGCAGTGCCGCGCTTTGCCAAGTTTGAGGCGTCGTTTACGCTTGCGGGTCAAACCGGCAACCCATTCGACCCAGTGGACAACGATGTGGAAGTTGTCTTTGCCGGGCCAAGAGGGCAGACGACTAGGCAGCCGGCGTTCTGGGACGGCGCAGGCTGGCGGGTTCGCTATGCGCCGACTGCCGTGGGCGCGTATTCCCTGCGTGTCCTGCGGAACGGCCACGCCGCCGCGCCCGTGGACCTCAGCCCGAAGCGGTTCCGGTGCATTGCGTCAAGCAGCCCCGGCTTTGTGCGGCGCGATCCGAAGAACACGCAAGGGTTTGTGTTTGACGGCGGACAAGCATATTATCCGCTCGGCATGGATGCCGCCTGGCTTAATGGCGGGCAGTCGTATGAGGACACGTTCGCGCACATGCAGGTGGCGGGCATGAACTGGGCGCGGGTCTGGGTGACCGTCTTTGATGGCAAGAACTTTGAGTGGGCGCAAAATAAAGCGGATAACCCTAAGCCGGGGACGCTGCTTCTCGACACCGCACGGCGCTGGGATGCCATCTTTGACTCCGCTGAAAAGCATGGCGTCTACATTCAGATGACTTTGCAGCACCACGGTCAGTATACGGCCCATACAGACCCCAACTGGGCGGATAACCCGTGGAACGCCGCGAACGGCGGCTTCCTGCAAAACCCCGACGACTTCTTCACCAATGCCGAAGCGCGGCGCTTGACCCGGCTCAAGTACCGCTACATTACGGCCCGCTACGGCTACTCCACCCATCTCTTGTCGTATGAGCTGTTCAACGAAGTCCAGAATATCACCGAAGTCCAAAATCATTTCGGCGATGTCGTCAACTGGCACAAGGAAATGGCGGCGGCTATTCGTGCCGAAGATGTCAACCATCACCTTGTGACCACCAGCAACTCCGTTCCCGGTGATCCACTGGCCGAAATCGGGCTGGACTATGACCAAGTGCATTCTTACGTCCCCGACATTGTCTCGTTCTTTGCCGGCGTTAAACGCGCCGACACGCCGGTCTTTATCGGCGAGTGGGGGCCGTCAGACTCGAAAAATGGCATCACTGAAGCGTTCCTGCACGACGGCCTCTGGGCCAGCGTCATGGCTCCGACTGCCGGTGCAGGCCAGTTCTGGTATTGGGACCAAGTGGAAAACAACGGCTGGTGGCCGCAGTTCGCGTCGGCATCGCGATATCTAAAGACCGGCCCGGACGCCGCCGGCATGAAAACGCTGGACGCAAGTGTCAACTCGGCAGGCGCTTTGGGCGACTTGGCGTTTGCGCCCACCGGCGGCTGGGGACCGTTTACCCGGTTCGCCGTTGCCGTTCCCTCCGGCGGCAGTGCGCCGGATTTGTCCGGCCTGTCCACGTTTATCCAGGGGACCAGCCATCAAGACATGCGCCTGCACCCAATTTTGTTCACCCTGAACTGCCCTGCGCCGTGCCGGTTTTCGGTTCAGATCGGCACGGTCTCGAAGGTCGGAGCGCATCCCGTCCTTGCGCTTGACGGCAAGACTGTCGCCGAAGCCGATTTTGCGGCGTCCGACGCCAACCACGATGCCGAAAAAACCCTGTCGGTAGACCTGCCTGCCGGACCAAACCAAGTGACGCTGGATAACACCGGTGTCGACTGGTTTACCGTGCAGCGCTTTGTGGTCACGCACTATGCCCCGCCGGTTGCCGTGCTGGCCCTCGGCAGCGCTCATGCCGCCCGGTTCTGGGCCTACAACCGCGACCGCACCAGCGCGTCCACCGCCGAAGCCACCCTGCACCTGCCCGGCCTCGCCCCCGGTGCGTACACGGTGCATCTGTGGGACACCTGGACTGGCCGGCCCCTTACGCCTGTGTCCGCCGCCGTGCAGAACGGCAGCCTCACGGTTCCTCTGCCGCCGGTAACCCGCGACATCGCCGGCAGCGTTGTCCCGCGCTGACCTAGCCGTAGACAATGCCCTTCCCTTTTGCTATAATCAGGCATGAACGAACAAGAAAAGCAAATCGCGTTTGAGAGCATCGCGCGGGAGCTGAAAAAAACCTACCCTATCGAGTGCGCCGCTGTCACCGCCGAAATAGTCGCCGCGATCCAAAGCTGGACCAGCGCTCCCGACACGCTGACTCCCGCCGAAGAAATGGTCCGTGAGCTGCTGCGGGCCGATGGCCTGCTCCAATTCCCTCAAACCGCCGCCGAGCTTCTGCACCGCACTGAACGCGCCCAGTCCTAAACAAGAGGTAGAATTATGCCGGATATAGATTGCCAGAATGCTTGCACCGGAGCATACACGGCGCAAGTGGACCACTGCGCGGATGTCCTGCGGGACAATCTCGTTTTGGCGAAAACCGACGCAGACAAGCAGCTTGCCCAGACCGAGTTTGAGCATTGCATGGCACTTGCGGAAGAAGTCAAAACACTCTGCCTGAAGACGTGCGCCGAAAAAGACTAAACCTCAATGCCGCTTTACGAATACACCTGCACGCACTGTCATAAACGCTACACGGTTCTTGTTGGAATGACTGCCGCCGCCGACTCCAGCCTCTGCCCGCACTGCGGCAGTGACCAGGCCGTGAGACGTGTTACTCGCTTCGCCAAAGGCCGCACCGACGACGCCCTCATGGACGATCTGGCCGACCCCACTTCTATTGGCGACATGGACGACCCCAAAGCCATGCGCCGCTGGGCCAAAGAGATGGGCAAAGAAATGGGCGAGGATTTAGGGGACGACTTCGACGAGTACATGGACGCCGCCGAAAGCGGCGAAACCGAAGACGAAGAATAAAGCCCGGTACTGAAAGGCTTCCAGTGCCGGGTTAAAGCCCGTGCCTCGGAAACACAGCCCGCTGGACAATCTCGACGCTGCGGCGGGCGTAATCGTCAATGCTTGCGCCGCGTGCCGTGCCTCGGCGCTTGACATAAATCTGCTGGAAGATGGCGTCGCGCTCCGCTTCGCTTGGCCCGCCCGCATCGTGCAAAGAGGCGGAAAACTGCTGGCCCGATAGTGCGCCGTAAAGCAGGGTCCACAGCCGGGCGACGGTGTCTAAATTGTAGCCCCCGCCGCCCAGGGCAATCACAGGCTTGCCCAGCGCGACGACCGACTGTGCCAAGCCGAGCCAGCCGCGCGAGGTCAGGCCGAGATGCGTCAGCGGGTCGGCGAAATGCGCGTCCGCTCCCACCTGCAGGATCACATATTCTGGGTCAAATGCTTCTAAAAGCGGCAGAAATGCAGACCCAAATGATTCGGCATAGACGGCATCTCCGCTGCCGGGCGCGAGCGGCAGGTTGGCATTGAAGCCGAGGCCCGCGCCTTCTCCGACCTCTTCTGCAAAGCCGCTGACACGCGGGTACAAACTCTCCGGCGTCTCATGGACAGACAGCGTCAGCACACGCGGGTCGTCATAGAAGAATGCCTGCACCCCGTCGCCGTGGTGCGCGTCTATGTCCACATAGGCGACGCGCTTTGCGCCGTGATCCAGCAGATAACACGCGGCCAGTGGGCAGTCGGCCACGGTGCAGAAGCCCGCCGCCCGGTCAGGCCGGGCATGGTGCAGGCCACCGGATACATTAAAAGCGCCGTCAAATCCCTCGTGCATGACCAGCCGGGCGCAGTCCAGCGAGCCGCCGGCGTACAGCAGCGATGCTTCCCACATGCCGGGAAACGGCGGGTTGTCCAGCGTCCCAAATCCAAACTGCTTCTTGTCGGGAACCGTTTCGCCCGCGCTCAGATGCCGCAAAGCATTCAAATACTCCGGCGTATGCACTCGCAGTAAGTCGGTTTCTGAAGCAGGCACGGGCGCGATGAGACGCGAGTTTGGCGACTGAAACGCGCCTTCGGCTTCCAGCCGCCGATGCGTCATCAGCAGACGCTTTTGCTGCAAGGGGTGGGTATCGGAGAGGTGGTAATCGGTGTAGTCGTCTGTGTAGACGAAAGCGGCGCGGGGCATAGGAGAGTTTCTAAATTGGGTCCTGGCACTGGAAGTGCCAGGCTACCCGGAGAAAGTCACAGCGTGACTGCGGAAAAGACCGCAGAACATGGCCTTCAGTGTCGAAGACACCTTCTCCGAGCAGCCTGGCACTTCCAGTGCTGGGGCAACTATGCCGGGTATGCTCGCCGTCTACGCATACCCCTTCGCTTTGAGGTTGCTGTACGACAGTGTGACTGCTTCAAGCGCGGGGCCTTTGCAGATGTCCTGCTCCACCAGCAGATACTGCGTGCCGATCTCGCCCGCCGCAGCGATGAGGGCGTCTAAAGGCAGATCGCCGGTTCCGACTGGGGCGAACGAGCCGTCGGTTAAGTCTCGGTCTTTGAGGTGAATGATCGGCACGCGGCCCGTGTGCTTTTTGACGAACGCGACCGGGTCTTGGCCGGCTTTCAGTATCCAGTAAGCGTCGGCTTCGATCTTGACAAACAGCGGGTCCGAGTTGTCCAGCAGAATGTCCTCGCCCATCTGCCCATCCTCTAGCGGTTTAAACTCAAAGTCGTGGTTGTGGTAGCACAGAGTCATGTTCGCGGTTTGCAGCGTTTCGCCGATGCCGCTGAGGGTTTCCGCGAGCTTCTTGTAATCATCACTGGACTTACGCCGCTCTTCGGCCAGATAGGGAACGACAATGTGGCTATTGCCCAGGGTCAGGTTTTCCTGGATGACTTTGTGCAGGTCGGCTTCCAGAGCGTCTAAAGCAATGTGGCTGCCGGCGACTTTGAGAGAATTGTCCGCCAGCAGGTCGGCCACTTCGCGCACGGAATGGCTGCCGTAGCCTGCCAGCTCCACATACCCGTAGCCGATGGCGGCGACTTTTTGCAGTGTCCCGGCAAAATCGGTTTTCATGTCCTCGCGCAGCGTGTAAAGCTGCAATCCAATCGGTATCTTTGGCATTTTTTACTTCCTCAGCGTAGATTGTTTACTAGAAATTATTTACTGATGTTATGCAAGGAGTCCACGGATTGAAATCCGTGGCTGAGTAGCCTTCGACTGGCTGTCCTGCGGACAGAAGATAGAGACATTGCTCTTTTTGCTGCTGCATCGTTCTCGTTGTCCGCAGGACAATCAGCCGAAGGTTATTCAGCCACGCAATGAATTGCGTGGCCGCCATGGATTAGAATCTGTGGACTCTGCTTCAGCATAGATAAGGACATTGTTCGCCGCACCTGCGGTGAATTCCTGCTGGAACTCTTGCCGCATCCCATTTGTAAGCACAAGCAGATGGTCATAGAAAAAACAGACGCAGAAGCCGCGCCGGAAACTGAGCCTGCGGCTTGGGAGCTTGGGAAAAACCGCATTGAAGCGCTTTCCGACGGCATCTTTGCCATCGCCATGACGCTTTTGGTGCTGAACTTCCATATCCCCAGCCTGCCCCATGATGCGTCCAATGTGCGCGTCCTGCCGGCTTTGCTTGGGATGTGGCCGGTGTTCACTACTTATGCCGTCAGCTTTTTGAGTTTGGGCGTCTTTTGGATCGGCCACCACAACATGTACCATGCCGTGCGACGCTCGGACCGGCCTCTGCTGTGGCTGAGTATCTTGTTTTTCATGTTCGTGTCGTCGCTGCCGTTTACAACCAGCGTCTTGAACGCCTTTCCAAAAACGCAGGTCGCGCCGCTGTTTTTTGGGGCCAATCTCACGCTCATCGGCTGGCTGCTGTACGCGCAGTGGGCGTATGCCGGGCGGCAGCCGGAAATGCTGGCGGCATTTGTCACGGACCATCATCGCCGGATGGTCGGGCGGCGGTTTTTGGCCTATCCCATTGTGGCGACTTTGACCATGCTGATCTGTTTTTGGAGCATTCCCATCAGCCTCGGCCTCTACTTAATTCTGCTGCCGCTGTATGTTATTCCGGGGCGCATTGAGAGTCCCGTGCCGGGGCCGCCGTCCCTGCTGCGTGGCGGGACGCGCCGGATGCGCCGGGGCCGCGCTGCGCTTGGGGCCGGCCTCGCGCTGGCTTTGCTTGTTGGCGGCTGGGCGGCATTTCGGCCTGAGCTGCTGTTTCTGCACCGAACCGCCCACGATGCGTTTCCAGCGGCGTCCGGCACTATGCCGGAGACTTTGGCGACGGGGACATTCCACGGCGTCGCGCACCCGGCGCACGGCACGGCGACCGTGTATCAACTGCCCGGCGCAGGGCGCGTTTTGCGCTTGACCGCCTTCCAGACTTCCGACGGGCCCGACGTGCGCGTGTTTCTCATTAAAGCCACTGATGCAATGGACGAGGCCGCCGTGACGGGGCCGGGCTATGTTGAGCTGGGCCGGCTGCGCGGCAGCCGGGGCGACCAAAATTACCCGCTGCCGCCGGATTTGGACGTATCCCAGTACCATGCCGTTACGATCTGGTGCCGGCGCTTCCACGTCAACTTTGCAACGGCTCCGCTGAAGCCTCCGGCGAAGCCGCAAGCAGAGGCAGCGACGGCATCTCAGCCAAAAACGGCGAGCGGCTGAGGGTGCGGGTCTGGTGCTGCAAAGGCCAGGACAAAAAGACGCGCTGCTTGGCGCGGGTGATGGCGACATAGGCCAAGCGCCGCTCCTCCTCTAAGCTGTCCGACGCAAGCTGAGTTTTCTCGTCGTCGAGCCAGCGCAGGGAGCGGTGATGGGGCAGCATCCCAAACGCAAAGCCGACTACAAAGACTACGGGCCACTCCAAGCCTTTGGCCCGGTGAATGGTCATCATTTCAACCGCGTCGCCCACTTCGCCGTCTTCTTTGGCTTTGTTCTGCGCGGCCACAAACGCCAGAAAATCGGCAGGCGTTGGGAACGCGGCAGCGGCGGTGCAAAGCTCTTCCAAGTTGTCTAGCCGTGAGTTGCCTTCATCTTCGACATGGCCTTCTTCGCGCAGCAGCCAGTCGTCATAGCCTAGCTCCCGCGCTTTTCGCAGCCGCGCTTCCGCCGAGTCGCCGCCGAGCGCGATGTCGCGGACCAAGTCCCGAAAGTCTTTAACGGCCAACCCCTGGTTAGTGGTCTTGAACTGGCCCAGTGCCAGCGCTTTATACAGCGAATGGCCTTTGCGGGCCGCCTGCGTCTCGACTTCGGCGATAAATGCCTGTCCCAAAAAGTGCGTCGGCTTGCCGAACGTCTTAGACGGGATGTTGATGACACGCTTCACGGCCTCATCGGCCGCCGGGCTGTCCCGCTCTACCGACAATTGCAGAAACGCAATCAAATCGCGTATCTCGCGCCGGGCGTAAAAGCCCATCGCGCCCTGCAGCACGTAGGGGACGCCGCCTTTGACAAACGCTTCTTCCAGCGCCCGCGAATAGGCATTGGTCCGAAACAGCACCGCGCAGTCTTTCAGCGCCATCCCCTGAGACTGCAATTCTTTCAGCGACTCGGCTACAAACTGCGCTTCGGCGTCGGCGTGTTCATGCTCATGCTGAGACAGCGCCTCGCCTTCGGGGCGTGTCGCCGCCATTTCTAAACGATACTTGGCATCAATCCCGGAGCGCTCAATCAGCTCATTGGCAACCCGCACAATAGTCGCCGATGACCGGTAGTTAGCCGGCAGCCGAATAATCGTGCCGTTGGGGTAAGCTGCGCCGAACTGCCCAACAGTCGCTTCCGGGGAACAGCCTCGAAACGAGTAAATGGCCTGTCCGACATCGCCGACAATGAAGATGTTGCGGCTCTGCGCCGCCAGCAGCCGGGAGATTTCCCATTGAACCGCGCTGGTATCCTGCGTTTCGTCAATAGACAAATACTGGAAAAACGCCTGGTACTTTTCCCGTATCTGGGGCTGTTCCTGCAGCAAAATCAGCGTCTCAATCAGCAGATCGTCAAAATCTAAGCGTCTTGACGGCTTCTTGGCGAGGATGTCGAATTTTGCCTGCTTGGCCTGCTCGTAGCACTTCCAGAACTTGACTAAAATCTGAATGGACGGATCGGCCCAGTTCGGCTCATGCGCCCGGAACGCTGCCTCGGCTTCCTCCACTTTGCAGCCGCGGTTCTTGACCGCAGACACCGCCGAAAGCGCTCCTTTAGGATCAAAGGCGACGTTCAGGCCAAACGGCGGCGACGGCAGCCCCCGCGCCATCCAGTCCTTATCGCCTAAAATCGCTTTCGCGACCCGCACCTGCCAGTTTTCGTCGGCCAATTGGAAGTAGCCTGCTTTGCCATAGAGATGCGCCCATTCGTGCTTCAAGAGACGCAGGCAATGAGCGTGGAACGTCCCGATCCACATCTTCTCCACAATTGCATTGCCGCCCTCGCCGAGCAGCGCGGCCAGACGCAGACCCATCTCATCGGCGGCCTTCTTGGTGAATGTCGCCACGAACAGCCTTTGCGGGTCAACACCTTTGGCGAGCAGACGCGCCACGCGGCGGGTCAAAATCGTTGTCTTGCCGCTGCCTGCGCCGGCCAGCACGAGGGCCGGGCCGGAGTCATGGAAAAATGCCTGCCGCTGCTGTTCGTTCAGCCCGGCTTCGAGCGCTGGAAGGAGCGCCTCCGTGCGGTGTCGGTGCAGGTCATCGGTGATGGCGTCGAGAGTGGCTTGCATGGTGAAAGATAATGGATTAAAAAGCGGGCGGCGCGGTGATGGGAGATGCCAAGAGTATACCGCATAAAGTACCGTTCAGATTCCCCCTAGCCCCCGATAATGGGGGAACCGGAAAAGAACAAAAAAGCCATTCTCATTCTGGTCATGTTCCCCCATTATTGGGGGCTAGGGGGAGTCTAATTATGCGCCGAGGGTGTCGATGAGAATCTCGGACAGGCGGGCGATGAGGAGGGACGCGGGATTATCAACACTCCAATTGGTTTCCGGGAGCTGATCGCAGGTGATCGCCAGAGCAAGCGAGCCGCCCGCGCTTCTAATCAGGCCGATGTCGGAGCGCAGGCGGTCTAACGCACCGGGCTTGTTGGCGTAAGAAACGCCGCTTTGAGGATGCCGCCCAATGCCGAGCCGCTGCTGCTGACGCTGCAGGATGCCCAGCATCTCGGCAGACGCTTCCGCGCTGACCACCCGCCCGGCTTCCAGCGCTTCCAGCAGGCCGACAAAGCTGCGCGGCGTGGCGACACCGATGCCAAACCCGGAATTTTCGGGCAAAGCGGCGGCGCGGCTGTCCCCGCCGCCGCCAATCCGGCGCAGGCACCGAATGCTTTCCAGTCCGAGCGAGTCTAAGCAGTCGTTCACGGCGTCCGCCCCAATCCAGTCCAGCACGAGATTAGTCGCCGTGTTGTCGCTGACCACAATCATTAAATGCACGGCGGCCCGCAGCGTCAGCCGCAGGCCGTCGTTCATTTCCAGCAGCACCCCCGCACCGGCGGCCTTGCGGTCGTCGGTCAGAGTAAGCGTTTCTTCCCAGCTTGCCTGTCCGGCGGCGACCGCGGCATAAGCGCCGGCAAGAATTGCCACTTTGATCGTGCTAGCCGTCTGGACCCGCGTGTCCGCGCCTTGTCCGAACTCTGCGCCGGTCCGCAGGTTCTTGGCGTACAGGCCGACCCGCCTCTCAAACCCCGCCTGCGCGTCCCGAACCTGGTCCTCAAGCGTGGTCATCTTGGGTTGGTATCAGGCATTAAGGCCTTCCCATCCGCATCGGGAGCGTCCGGTGCAAGGATCGCCGAGGGTGAAGATGGCTGGCCTGGGGCCGAAGATGCTGTGGCCTGCGGCGCGGCGGCTTGCGGCATGGGTGCGGAGTAAGCTGGGGCGGCTTGCGGTGTCCCGGCCTGTGCGGGGTATGCTTGCGCGGAGTACCCCTGGCCCGGTCTCGACTGGGCCTGCGCCGAAGCTTGGTAGCTCTGGCCCGGCGCAGCTGCCTGCGACCGAGGAGCTGCGCCTGCGGATGCTGGAGCCGAGGAGTAATTTGAACCTGATGGCGTCAGAGTCATGGGCGTAGGCGAAGCCGCTGCGGACGGCGTTCCTGCGGACGGCGCAACAGAAGGTGCATCTGCGGGTTTAGCTGTGCCGCATCCGCAGAGCGCCGGTAGGCAGAGCGTCAAGACTAGCCCAGCGCCGCACAAAGAAGATTTGCGATTGTGAGAAGTCATCTTTAGTGATCCCTTTTGTCCTTCTCTTGTCCTTAAGGCCATAATCCGGTCCCGGAAATACTCCAATAATCGCCTTTCGTCGTCAGATCGCCGGTATGGAGCGCTTTGACATGACCATCGCAAAAGGTTGTCATTGTGGTTGAGTTTGGGTCAGGTGCTTGGGTCACACTTGTTTTCGTGTAGTTTGCTCCATGACGGCCTACTAAATTGTAAACCGCCCCGTTGACACTACTTCTTGTATCGAAGTAGCTGAGTGAATAAGAGGAACCCGGCTCTTTGCCGTTGCAGACCGTATCATAGGTTTCTACCATCATCAAGGCATTTGCAGGAACTTGAACTTGCGACAGTGTCACCGGAACATAAGTATTGGTGACACCGTGAGGAGCATACCAGTTTTCGATGTCATCGCTAAGGCCGTAAGCCGTCAGATTGCCGTGATTACCGCAAGCCGCCGACGCTGCGGCAACCGGATCAAAAGTGGAATCCGGGCAAATGAAGACTTTTGAGAGATCGGCAAGAGTCGCCTGTCCGCCAGCTCCAGTTCCATTAGCCTTCTGAATATACGGACTGACAAGTCCCGGCCAATACTGGTTGGAACCATCGGGCGCGATGATGCCGCCGGCAAGCACTTTGCTGTAGACAGGTGGATACCGCTCATCAGCGTCATTGATGTACATCATAATGCCGAGGCCGATCTGCTTCTCATTAGACGCACAGACGCTGCGGCGGGCGTTTTCGCGGACTTTTTGGAAGACGGGAAAAAGGATGGCGGCGAGAATCGCAATAATGGCGATGACGACGAGCAGCTCGATCAGCGTAAAGCCGGACGAACGGCGAGTGCGTGAGGGGCGCAGTTGTGGAGACATGGGTTCCTCTTTTCGGGTGACAATCAAGCCCATCTGCGTCGGTGCAAGCGGGGAAACAGGGTTGATGACAAAAGGCGCCGGTGCCGTGTCCGCATCCAAGAGGCAAGAAGGATACAAGCGCATTATAGCATACAATTTTTAACAAAACCGCGTTTTTGGCTGAAAAAACGCAGTTTTTTGACACTCGTTGCAATCAATCGTCTTGACGCCCAGTGTCTTCCGGGTTACAATGACTGCATATCTCGGTCTGCAAGGGACTCTTTTACCGATGCCACTCCAAGTCACCCGGCGGCAGATGCTGCAAGGCGCAGCGGCGGCGCTGGCTTCTCAGGCACTGCCGGTTTCCGCTCAAAATCCTCTGCCGTCGTATTCGCCGCCTGCGCCCGCGCAGACTGCCCTGCCGCCGCGCGGCATGGCCGCCGTCACTTCTGTTCTGCATGGGGTGGGGGTCTACGTCGGCAACGAGTGGGCAGATTGGGACAACATGGCCCGGCGGTTTGCCCTGGCCCGCATCCGTGCCTGGGGGTTTGACTTTGTCTGCCCGAAGATCGGCGGCTACGGGCGGACCTGCTACGGGGACGAAGCGGAACTGCGGCGCTGGGCCGAAGACGCACGCGGGGTCGGGCTGGGCTTTGTTCCTTTTCTTTACACCATTCCCGAAACCGGGGACGCTGATGCGTCCCTGGCGGCGCAAATAGCGCAGACCATCGGCATCGTCTGTGTGGACATGGAAGATGAGTGGGGCGCATACGAGAAAGGGGCAGCGCCGGGCTACCGAGGCGCACAAATGGCTTCGTTTGGAGCAATCTACCGCCGGGAAGCGGGAGCGCTGCCGATTATTGTCACAGGCTACGGCGATCCGGTGACTCGCTTCGGCCCGGCAGACACCGGCTTTCCCCATGCGGAAATGGCGGCCTGGGCAGATGCGTACTCACCGCAGTGGTATATCGGCGTGTATTCGCGCTATAAAAAAGGCGGCATGGGAAACAGCGGGGTTCAGGCGGCGCTGGACTGGGGCCGGGCGGAGTGCCGGCAGGCGCTGGGCGCGGACTTTCCGATTTGCCCGTCGGTGGATTTGAATTGCAGCTACACGCCGGACCATCTGCTGCCGCTGGCCGACACGCGCCTGATGATGGACAGCCTGCGCTCCGGCCCGGTGCCGATCTTTGTCTGGGAATACGGCGAAATGACCGCCGCCCACGCCGAAGCGCTGCTGGGAGCGCCGATTATCCAAAACGTGCGCGTAGGACGAACCCGGCAGGACAGCCTCAGCGTGGTTTGGGATACGTCGGTTCCGGCGCGGTCTATGTTCACCTGCGCGGCCCCCGGCATCGCGCTGCAAGCCAGCACGGGGGACACGCTGGAGCTGACGCAATCCGCTGGAGCATCGGGCCTAGCTCCCGGCACGGCGCATCTGGTGACGCTTGGGGCATCTTCCGGCGGCGGCGCGTCCCCTCCCGTACTGCTCACTGCAGCAACCGCGCCGGCGGTACCCGGCGTGTTCGTGCAATCCGCGCTGGCCGAGCGTGCCGCGTTCGGCCACGTTGTCGTGACGCTGTTTGTCGCCAACAGCGCGTCTGCGCCCGCGCCGGACGTGCAGGTAACAACGCTGGCGGCAGACAGCGGCACGGTTCTTTCTCCTGCCCCGCTGCCGCTGGCGCTGGGACCGCTGGGCAAGCGGGACTGGCAGGCATCCACGCGGGACCGGACTGCGCTGGAAGTCGTGATTGCCGGCCTTCCGGCGGCAGCGCACCAGACAACGCTCCATGTTTCCGGCACCGCATCCGGCACATCTTGGACAGAAGCACTTCCCGTATCCATTCCCGCGTGAGACTAGGAGTACATTAATGCACGCAGAAACTCAGCACGCAGAAAACCGATGGGCGTCGGACTGGCTGGACCATGTCGCCGACGGCTCCAATACCATGAGCCAGCGCAGGTTTTCTTCCATAGAAACACGCGGCGGCGGCCTAGATGCCGTCAAGGCGCTTGCCGAGCAAAAAGGCGTTCACCTGCTTCTGCTGGAAGACGATCAGGGAAACGAACTGGTCGCTGCCAGCACGAAGCCTTTTGAGGTGCTCTGCTGACGGCGTTCCTATTGAGCATCTTTGCGGCGCACGCGCAGCACGGCGATTTTGGTGGGATGATTGAACGGCGCAGGGTCCGCCGGCAGGCGAGATGCGTCAACGGAAGCGTAGCCGATGAAGTCTTGAGGAACCGGTATCAGCGTTTCGATGGACAAATAACCGTCGGCGCACAAAGCTTCCAGCCCTTGAAGATAATCCGCGCCGCTGACAAACAGCGCGTTGTTGATTGTCACCAGTGTTCCGCCGTCGTTGATGAGTGGCCGCACTTTGTTTAAGAGGGCCTGGCCGGACCCCACTAAATCCACCGTGCCATAGCGTGTTTTGGAAAACAAAGGCGGGTCCACAAACACGCAGTCAAACCGTGCGTTTTCGCGCTTCAAGCGGCTCACCTGCGGCCAAAAGTCGGCGGCAATGAAGTCCTGCGGCTGGACACCAAAGCCGTTCCGCAGGTACGAGTCTTTGCCGATATTGAGAAACGCGCGGCTGAGGTCAAGCTGAATCACGCGGGACGCGCCGCCCGCCTTTGCCGCCACTCCCAAACTGCCTGTGTACGCAAACGTATTCAGCACGGCTTTTCCATTGAGGTTCGCTTTCGCCCATTCCCGCAGATGCCGCGTGTCTAAATAGAAGCTGCAATCCTGGTTCAGCCGCAGGTCTACCCGGTACCAGACCCCATTTTCCAGCACGAACCGATCCGCCGCCATGCCCGACAGCAGCGCCCCGCGCTTCAGGTCGTCGCTGCCGGAATAACGCGCCTTGACAAGCACGGCATTGACCCAGGGCAACTGCTCTTGATAAAACGCGGCGGCTTGCTCCACGGCCTCCTCAGCCTCAGCCGGAATGTCGGCGTAGTTGTGCAGGACCAGCGTGTGCCCGTACACGTCCGCCACAAGCGCCGGCCAGCCTTCATAAAAGCCGTTAAACAGCCGAAACGCCGTTTCATGGCGCGGGTCAAAAAGTTCAGCACGGGCTGCAAGCGCCGCGGCGAGGGCAGGTTGAAGGGAAGCGATAGACTGAATCATGATCAAAACTACTGACCTGCGGCCGCAAGCAGAGGCTCAAGAAGCGCATTGAGGCGGATGTTTTTGTCGGCAAGCGGCAGTTCGAACGACAAAGTAGGCACACTTGTCGGCGTCGGAAGCCCACGCAATTTATGGAAGAAGTCTGTGAGGACAGCGTTCAATTCTAAAGAAGTGCGGAACTCATGATGCTGCCAGTAAGCGAGTTCGCCGGTCTCTGCATCAAGTATTTCGGTATCACAGTACCCTCCATCGTTGAGGCTGCCGATTGTAGCGCGTGCGTACAGCGAAGGCAGGCTGATGTCTATGTACATACTGTTACCATCTAAGGCTTGAACAATCTCAAACTCCATTTTTTGTAATTGATTCGTTTGCATCGTTTTTGTTTACTTCGTCGCGACGTGCTGGATATTTACAGCCGCCGGCATCTGCGGAATCGCGGTTCCGGCCTTCCGTGCTTGACGTCCTTCCAGTGTGTTTGGCCCAAGTATCTTCGCCCACCCTTGCTGAGTAGCTTTGACGCTGCTGCGGGGTACGTCGAACTCAACGTATAAACTGCCTTGCGGGGCTTGGGCTTGAAACGCTGCGCGGGCTGCTGGAAACGCAATATGCGTTGTGCCGCTTGTGCTTTCCTGTACCTGAGCTGTCTTCACCATGACGGCGTATTCCTGACTGCTCATCCATCGCCCGACACGGACCATCTCATCCACTACGGGGACCACTGCTCCTACTTTTGTTAAAGTATACCTGATTACTTCCATCGCTTTGTCAGCCCTTCCAAAGCGGCGAACAGCACGGGGGCGATGATGAGCGTAAACAGGGTGGACACGGACAGGCCGCCGATGACGGCAACAGCGAGGGGCTTTTGCAGGGCTGCGCCTGCGCCAAGTCCCAGCGCAAGCGGCAGCAGGGCAAGTATAGCCCCGATGGTGGTCATTAAGATGGGGCGCAGGCGCTCTTCGCCGGCTTTTTGGATTTGAGCGACTAAATCGCCGTGCGGGTCTTCGGAGCGCAAATGGTTAAAGAACGCGAACAAAACAATGCCGTTCTCGGTGATGATGCCGATAATCATAATCGCGCCGGTGAACGAGGAAATGTTCAGCGGCGTTTTAGTCAGCGTCAAAGCCGCGAGGACGCCGAATAAAGACAGCACGGCGGCGAGAAGTAAAGCAATCGCCTGGCGAATGGAGCGGAATTGGAACACCAGCAGGGTAAAGACCAGCATCATGGTGATAAGAAGCGTCTGGCCCAGTTCGGTGAACGACTGCTGCTGGCTGGCATACAGGCCGCCGTATTCGATAGAATAACCGGGCGGCAGAGTGATCTGCTTGCCGACAACCGCTTTGATGGCCTGCGTCGCACTGCCTAAATCTTTGCCGTTGAGGCTGGCCGTCACCGAGATCATCTGGCGCTGGTTTTCGCGGGTGATTTGAGACGCGCCGGGGGCGCTCTCAACAGACGCGACGGCGCTGACAGGAATGTCGCCGCCGGTGACAGGGGACGCAACGGCAATGTTCGGCAGCAAATTGGGACCAAGCGATTCGCCGGGGTGGGCGAGGGCAACCCGGACGCCGACTGCCTGCTCGCCGCGCTGGATTTGGGTCGGCTCAACCCCCTGCAAGGCGGCCTGGACTGCCTGCGTGATGTCGTCAGTGGTCAGGCCGTAGCGCTGGGCTTCCTCGGTGTTGACGTTCAGCACGGATTCAGGGCTGGAATGGACAATGCCGCTGAGGTCGCCGGTGATGTACGCCTGTTTGGCGATAGCGGCGTCCACCTTAGTCGCTAAATCTTCTAAAGTTACTTGGTCAGGGCCGAAGATTTTGATTTCCACAGGGTTCGGGCTGCCTGCGATGTCGCCGATATTGTCCTGCAAAATCTGGTGAAAGTCTACATCGGCGGCCGGGTATTTTGCAGTTATTTGCGTGCGAATGCTGTCCATGACTGCGCTGATGTCCCGCGAACGATTAGGCTTTAGACGCACGGTCATGTCGCCGACGTTCTGGGTGGTGATGTCGAAGCCGGCCTGTGCGCCGGTCTGCCGGGACCAGCTTGCGACTTCGGGCGTCTGCGCCAGCACGGTTTCAATCTGCCCGGACACGGCGCTTGCTTCCGCCAGCGACGTCCCTGCCGGCAATTGGTAATCTAAAATAAACCCGCCTTCGTCAAACTCCGGGAAAAAGCCGGTCGGGATGCGCTGGTACAGCAAAAATGTCCCGATGCCGACGGGAATCAGCAGAACAAGAACAATGGCCTTGTGCGCCAGACACCAGCGCAAAGTGCGAGCGTAGACGCGGACGATGCGGTCAAACTGCCGGGGAAAGAAGCCAAGCACGCGGGCTGCGACGTTCGGCTTTCTGCCGTCATGCGCCGCCGCTTTCTGCGGCAGCAGCCAGCCCGCAAGAATTGGGGTCAGCAGCAGGGCCAGCGCCAGCGAGATTGTCAGCGTGGCAATCATCACCAGCGCCAATGGCCCGAAGAACTGGCCCGTCAAATCGTTGAGGAATGTCAGCGGCAAAAACGCCGCCATGGTTGTCAGCGACGAGCCGATCATTGCAGGCGTAATTGCTTTTAGCCCGGCGGCAATGGCATCGGAGCGCTCTTTGCCGCTTTCCAGCTCCGTCCACATATTCTCCACAACCACAATACCGTCATCAATGACTAAACCGAGCGCGACTGCAAGCGCCCCCAGCGTCATAATGTTCATGCTCTGGCCCAGCAGCTTTATGAGGGCAAACGCAATGATGATTGTCAGGGGCAAAATAATTAAAACAATGGCGGCGGTTCGCAAGTTGCCGAGAAACAGCATCAGGACAACTAAGGCCAAAGCGCCGCCCAAAATCAATGCTTCCAAAACAGAATGCTGGGAGCCGGCGACAATCTCCGACTGGTCGTAATAGTTTGTGATTACGATGCCGGGCGGCAGCGCGGACTGCGCCTCTTCCAGCGCCTTTTTGACGCCGTCCGAGACCTGCACCGTATTTCCGGTCGGCTGCTTGATGATGCTTAACAGCGCCGCCGGGTGGCCGTCGCCGCTGGTTTCCACCGTGTGCGGCTCAACGCCGGTTGTCACCGTGCCGACCTCGCCGATAGTTACGGGAACCCGGTTTTTGACGGTGACGGTGACATTTTCAATATCTTTGGGTGTTTTCAGCAGGCCCGAAACCAAGACTTGATAACGCAGAAACGACTGGTCATAGTAGCCGACGCTGTTCACTTCGTTGTTTTTGGAAAGCGCAGTTTCAACATCCGAGGCGCTCACGCCCCGCGCCAGCAGGGCCGCGGGGTTAAGCTGAACCAGAAAGTCCGGCGTGTCGCCGCCCTGCACGGCGACTTCGCGGACACCGGGAACTTGCAAAAGGCGCGGGCGCAGCGTGTAGAGTGCCTGACGGCGCAGCTCCTGGGCGCTGACCGTCGCTGAATACAGGCTGTAGCCCATGACGGGAAACACGGAAGGGTTCAGCCGCTCGGCGGTGACGACCGTTCCAGCGGGCAGGGACGCTTGAAGCTGGGCAATGCGGGCCTGCACCTGCTGAAGCGTCCCCGGCATATCGGTCCCCCACTGGAAGTTGACGTCCAGCTCATCGCCGCCGCGCTGGGTGAGCGAGCCGATTTTGGTGACATTGGGAACGCCCGCCACGGCATTTTCCAATGGCCGGGTGATATTTGCCAGCACAGTCGGAATCGGCGTGTTGCCGGCATCCGCCGTGACAATGATGCGTGGCGCGGCTAAATCGGGAAAGATGGCGACAGGCAGCGATTGGGATGCATAAAAGCCGCCGAGACACAGCACGACCACCACCAGCAAAATGGCCTTCCGGTAATGCTGCACCCAGCCGCTCAGCCCTGAGCGCTCATTATCCATGCGATACCTGCACTTTTGCCCCGTCAGGCAGGCCGTACTGATTGGACACGGCGACTTGATCGCCGGCATGAATGCCCGAAAGTATCTCGACGCGGTCGCCTGCCGCGAGGCCCGTCTGAACGGGAACGACATGCGCGACACTCTCTGCGCCGACGGAAACGAGTGTCGTTTTTCCCGTGTCGGGATCGGTCAGCACGGCCCCGCGCGGCACGAGAAGTGCGTTGACGCGCCGCTCGGTGACAATTTGGACCCGCGCCAGGGCATCGTCCCGGAGCTGGTGGTTTGGGTTAGCGACAACGGCCAGCGCTGGAACTGTGCCTGTCGCCGTATCCACGCCCTGAGCAATCGTGGCGATGCGCGTCTGAAAAACGCGCCCCGGCAGGCTGCTGACTGTGAATGTCAGGGCTTGCCCCGGATGCACTGAGGCGACGGCATCCGCCGGCAGGCTGACCACAAGCTGAAGCCGGCTCAGATTGGCAAGCACGGCAATTTTCGTAGACGTGTCCACGGTCTCGCCGGCTGTCGCGCCGACGGAAGTGACCTGCCCGGTCACCGGGGCGCGAAGCGTGTAAAGCGCCTGCTGGGCACGGGCCGTAGCAAGTGCGCCTTCGGCGTTCCGAAGCTGCTGCCGGGCCACCAGCACGTCCTGGCGCTTGACCACATCCTGCAAGGCGGCGGCGCGGGCGGCGGCGGCGGCGGCCTGCTGCCCGGCCACGGTCTGGCGCTGCCCGGCGACTGTGTCCTGCTGGGCCTGCCGCGTCGCGGTCGCCGTCCGCAGGGCAAGCTGGGCCGCTTCCACATCTTTCTGCGGAACGAGGCCGCCGGCAAACAGCGCCTGCTCGCGGGCCAAGTTCTGCTGGGCGTTTTGCTCGGCGGCGACTGCGCCGGTCAGAGTTGCCCTCGCCCCGGTTTCGGCGGCTTCAGCATTCCTCAGCGCGGCTTGGGCCTGCAAAATCGCTGTCTGGGTCTGCGCCTCTTGCTGTACCACGTTTGCCTGGGCCTGCTGCACCTGCACCTGGTTCTGGCCGACCGTGGCTTGAGCCTGCTCGATTTGGCCGAGCAGGGGCTTAACGGAAAGCTGGGCGACAACTTGGCCTTGAACAACGCTTTGCCCGTAGCGCACCAAAAGGGCGCTGAGAATGCCGGAGGCCGGCGGGCTGAGGGTAGCTTCCTGGCCCGGAAGCGGCTGCAATGTCCCGGTCGCGGGCAGGCGTTTTTCCAGCGTCCCACGTGTGACAACGACGACTTGAACGGATGGCAGCGGCGTCTTGGCTTCGGCGGCAGTATCCGCGCCGCCATGCCCGCAGCCCACCGCTGTTAGGGCCAGTGCGGACGCCGCCAGCGGCAAAAAGAATATCTTGTTAGGATGAGTCATGGCATTTCTGAGGTTACGGCCCGCCGCGTCCAGCCGGTCCGGCCCCGCCGGGATTGGTTCCGGTCGTGCTTGTCCCGGACGGGCTGTTGCCGGGCGTGCCTGCGCCTGCCGGGCTTGTCCCGCCTGCGCCTGTGGGCGGGGCAGGTACCGGAACAGGCGCGGGCGGCAGTATTGGCGGCGTCACCCCGGCAAAGGCCGTAGACAAGGCGCTGGATGCGGCGGCGGCATCATAAATTGCCTGCGTGTAGGCAATTCGCGCCTGTGTCAAAGCCGCCCGCGCGGTCAGCACTTGCAGCAGGGGGAACAGGCCGCTGCGGTAGCCAAGCGTCGTCTTATCGTAAGTCGTCTGGGCGATGTCCTGGGTAATCCGTGCGGCGTCCACCTGACGCCGTCGGCTTTGGGCGGTCAGGTAAGCCGCGCTGACCGCCGCCAGCGTTTGACGCCGCAGCGTTTCCGCCTGCGCCTTTGCGCCGTCTAAAGCGGCCTGCGCTTCCTGGACCTGCGCTTTGCCGAGGCCGCCGTCTGACAGGGGCAGAGTGACGGCGGCCTGCACTGTGTCTTCGCTGCGAAACGAAGTGACATCTTTGCTGCGAATATCAATGGCCTGCAAGGACAGGGCCGGGTCGCGGTACAGCCGGGCGGCGGCAAGCGCGGCGTCATCGGCCTGAATCGCCAAAGCGGCGGCGCGAAGATCGGGGCTTTGCGTCAGGGCAAATCTCTGCGCCTGTTCCAGCGTGTAGGGCAGTGCCAGCGCCGTAGACGGGACATCGGCGAGAATGAGAGGACTGTCTAAGGGACGGCCAAGCAGGCTGTTCAAGGCTTCTTGGGCAACGGCCTGGTCGTTTTCGGCCCCTTCCAGCGCGGCCTCGGCAGCCGCGACCGGAACCTGTGCCTGCAAAGCGTCGAGCGGGGCGGCATCCCCGGCCCCGACCCGCTTTTGGACATCGCCCAGCGCCCGCTGGTCTTCGGTCAGCGTTTCCTGGGCCACCGCCAGCAGCGCGTCCTTGCGTAGCAGGTCGTAATAATCCGCTGCGGCTAGCCCGGCCACGGCGAGCCGCGCCGAATCAAGCTGGGCTGAAGCCGCGCCGCGCTGTGCCTGGGCCTGCGCCACGGCAAGGCCGGGACGCCGTCCTACCGGCAGCGGCACGGTCAGCGTGTTTTGGAATGTCCCAAACGTCTCCGCGTTGGGCGGCGGCTGGTAGACGCTGGCGTTAGACAAAGACGCCGTGCTGTTGAACGTGATTTGCAGACGCCGCTGGGCCTGGGCCTGCCCGACGCGGGCCTGGGCCTGGGCCACAGTGAGCCGGGCGGCAGTCAAAGTCGGGCTGGCCTCAGCGGCAAGGGCTGTCACCTGCGCCAATGTCAGCGGTGTTTGCGCGTCCGCAGCACCCGGCAAAAGAACAAGGCAGGCTAAAAGCAAAGCAGTCCGCATTGCCGAGAGTATACCCCTTTGGGTACAATTCGGCTAGAGGAAGAAACCGAGGAAGAGAGAACGAGGAATGGCTTCGACGGAGGATTTAGGCGACAACCCGGACTGGATTGCGGGCATCGCGGAGCGCAAGATACAGGATGCGATTGACGAAGGGCTGTTTGACCATCTGCCGGGCAGAGGCGAGCCGTTAGACCTCTCAATCAACCCCTTTGAGCCGCCCGGCATGGGCGCGATTAATCGAATGCTCAAGCGCAACCGGGCTGTCCCGCCCTGGCTGATGCTGGAACAGGACATCGACCTGTCACGTGCGCTGGCAAAGGGAACCCTGGCCCGGTGGGAAGCCGCCGAGCCGAACCTGCGCGGGACGCCGCAGTACCCGGCGCTCAGGGCCAAAGCGCGGGAAGCCTATGCTCGGCACCTCAAAGAAACCAACGACATGATTCTTAAGTATAATTACACCAGCCCGTTCGCCTACCGCACCCAGGTTCCATTCATGCAGAAGCGGCGGCTGGCCGAGTTCGACGCCTTGTACGGCACAGGTGACCAGGAAGGGCCGACGCCATGAACGGCATCTGGCTGGAGCGCAGCGCGATTGCCCTGACCATGTACTTTCTGGCCCGGACTGTCGGACGCTTCCGGGGCGCAAGAAAGCAGCAGGCCGCGCTTCGCACGCCATTAGTAGACGCGGCGGTCCTGGAAGCCGTGTTCCATCCGCGCCCAAAAAATGGGGATAATGAAGACGGCGACGACCCTGCCCTGCTGGCCGAGCTGCGGGACACGTTTGCTCATCTCAATCGTCAGGCATGGGCCGAAGAGTTCTGGGGACTGCATGCCCAAATCGCCGCGCTGTCGGGGACGATTGGCCCGGCTCAGAACGCTACTCTGCGCCGGGCCATTTTGCGCCTCTTAACTTCCAATGACCGCTGGCTCCAGCTCGTGGCCGCCAAGACCGCCGCTGATCTCGGCATGGCCGAAGCCGTTCCTACCCTTCAGGCCCTGCTTACAGAAAGTGATGCCCAAGACGCTCGCATTCGGGGCGTGCTGGAAGAGTCGCTGGCGGCGCTGACAAGCCCTGTCCCGCACCCGCCTTAGAAAGGCCTTTGTTTATGCCCGTCATCACGTTGGCAACCGAAATCCACGCGCCCATTGAGCGCTGCTTTGACCTCTGCCGGGACCTAGAACTCCACACCCGAACCGTCGCGCACACGCAGGAGCGGCTGGTCGGGGACAAAAAGACCGGGCTGGCGGAACTCGGCGACGTGCTGGTCTTTGAAGCCGTGCATCTGGGCATCCGGCAGCGGCTGTCATCGCAGATTACTGAGCTGGACCGCCCTGTTTTGTTTGCCGACATCTCCCTGTCCGGCGCATTCCAAAGCCTGCGCCACGAGCATCGGTTCACCTCTATTCCAACCGGAACCCTCATGCGCGACCGCTTGGAGTGGACTTCGCCGCTTGGCCCACTCGGCAAGCTCGCCGATGCCCTACTCCTAAAACGCTACATGCTGCGCTTCCTCGCCATCCGCAACCGCAACCTCAAAGCCATTATTGAAGCAGGCTGAGACGCAAAATGGCCCGGTCTCGAAAGAGACCGGGCGTCTCCATTATTTACCGTCAAAACAGGGGGAAGGGTTAGTAGCCTTTGACGAGGCGCTGGAAGTTTTCGCGGTCGATGGCGCGGGAGGCGGCTTCGTCGAAAGTTACCACGCCGCTGCGGTGCAGGTCGGCCAAAACGCGGTCCATCGCCTGCATTCCGTACTGGTGGCCGGTCTCAATGACCGAGTAAATCTGGTACGATTTGCCTTCACGGATCAAATTCCGAAGGGCGCTGGTGGCAACCATGATTTCAATGGCGGCGACCCGGCCCCCACCGATTTTGGGCAAAAGCTGCTGGGCAACGACTGCCTCAACGCTGGTAGACAACTGGATGCGAATCTGCTCCTGCTGATGGGCGGGAAAGACGTCCACAATGCGGTCAATGGTCGCTGGGGCAGAGCGCGTGTGGAGCGTGGCGAACACTAGATGCCCGGTTTCGGCCAGTGTAATGGCGGCGGCAATTGTTTCTAAATCACGCATCTCACCGACAAGTATTACGTCCGGGTCCTCGCGCAGAGACGCCCGCAAGGCGTTGGTGAATGAATCGGTGTCCGTGCCAAGCTCGCGCTGATTGACCATGCTTTTCTTGTGCGAGTGCAGGTACTCAATCGGGTCTTCAATGGTAAGAATGTGCGCCTCGCGCTCTGAATTGATGATGTCGATGAGGGACGCGATGGTGGTAGACTTGCCCGATCCCGTCGGGCCGGTGACCAGAATCAGGCCGGAATGCTTCTGGGTAAACGACCGGCAGACCGCCGGCAGCTTGAGCTGCTCCATGGACGGCACAACATTGGGAATGACGCGCATTGCGCCGCCGACCGATGACCGCTGGCGGTAGACATTGAACCGGAACCGCCCGGCCCCTTTGACCCCATGCGAGAAGTCCAGCTCGTGGGTGCGCTCAAACTTTGTGATCTGTTCTTCGTTCAGAATGTCAAAGATAATCCGCTGCGTCGAGCGCTCGTCGGCCTTTTCAAACGGCAGCGGGACCAGCTTGCCGTCCTTGCGGACCATCGGCGGCAGGCCCACCGATAAATGCAGATCGGACGCGCCGGACTGCACGGTGAGGCGCAGCAGCTCGTCAATGTGAACGTCGGCCAGCTCCCGGACTTCCCCGCCGACCACGGTGCGCGAAGCGTTCTCGTCGAAGTCTTCTTCGGCCATCCCCTCCAAAAAGTCGCGGGCGGACAGCGTGGTTTGAACACTGGACGCATCACTGAGCGCGGCAAGGCCCGCGCCGCCCATGTTCAGCAGGGCCGGCGACTCCTGCTCCATCCCCGTGCCGCCGGGCGAGAAGCTTTTGAGCAGGCCGTCCAGCTTGCCGCCCGTTCCGCCGGAAATGTCTGCGGCAGGCTTCGCTTTGTAGCCGTTCTTGGCGAACGGCAGGGGAGTCTCGCCCGCCGCCTTTGCGCGGGCTTCCGCTTCCTCCGCTTCGGCCCGCGCCGCGATCAGCAAATCCACGCTGTCAAAGGTCTCGGCTACCCGTGCCGAGAAATCCCCTAGTTCGTCCGGCGTGTCATAGGGCGACGGCACCGGGCCGCTTTGATAGATGCTGTCTGCCGAAAGGCTGTCCTGGGCCGGGCCTTTTTCGGCTGGGGCGGTTTGGTTCAGCAGCTTTTGAATGTCGGCGCTGCCGAGCGGCAGCAAATCTTCCTCATTGTGGATCATAAAAACTTTTCCTGATTATACTTAAAACGCCATGCCGCTGAGGCCCTTGTCCAGCTCCACCCGGCAGGCACGCATCATGCCTTGCAGGCCGGTTTCGCTGACCCGCAGGGGAATCATTGCCTCCGCGCAGGCGGCGTGCAGCAGAGCAAAGTCAGATTCCGTCGGTGTATCCTGCAAGAAATGGGCGATCTCGTTGGCGAGGCACACCGCCGCGGTCAGCTTCGGGTTCAGCTCCGCCGCACGCGGCGTATGATGGCAGCCAATCGCCTCGCACAGCATCGGCGGCAGGTTCCAGCGGGCGGCAAGCGCCGCGCCGAGGGGGCCATGTGGGAACGGCAGCGCCTGGGCTTCAATCTTCCAGTAGCGGACTCCTTTGTTGTCCGCCATTGCGACTAAAGCAGCGAACAGGGCAGGACGGCTGCGGTCCAGCGCCATTTTGCCGATGTCGTGCAGCAAAGCGCAGGTGTAGACTTGATCCGCGCCAATTTCTTCCTGGACGGTGGGCGGCAGCAGGCTGGTGATGGCTTTGGCGCACTGTGCCGTGTCCACGGAATGCCGCCAGACCGCTCGCCGGATCAGAGATTCTGTGTCCGAGCGGCCCAAAAAGACGTTGAACGTGGTGATTGTTAGCGCCATGTTCCGCAGCGTCTTGAAGCCGAGAAACACGACCGCTTCGCGCAGGCTGGAAATCCGGCGCGGCAGGCCGTAATACGACGAGTTTGCCAGGGTCAAAAGCCGCGCCGCCAGCGCCTGGTCAATGCCGATGACCCGCTCCAAGTCCGCCGCCGTCGCTTTTGGGTCAGCGGTCAGGTCAATGACGCGCATGACGGTTTGGGGCAGCGCGGCGAGGTCGCTGTCGCCGGCCAGTATCTCTTCCAAGCTCTGCTGGTCCAGTTTTTCCACGGCTGATTTTTCTGCACTGGCTGCTGTCATAATCCTATTGTCTCGCTGAAGTCTCGGAACCGGCACTGGAAGTGTCGGTCTACTCCTGAGTGAAAGTCCCTGCGGGACTAAATGCCGTTGGCATTCGGCTTATCTTCAGTGCCGGAGGCACTTCCATTCACTAGTAGACCGGCACTGGAAGTGTCGGTGCATCTGGCCGCGTTCCACTTACCCCGCGTAAATCACACGGAGCGATTCTTCCAAAGTCGTCATGCCGAGCAAAATTTTTTCCATCGCGTCATCTTTGAGTGTCCGCATTCCCGCTTCCACCGCCGCCTCACGAATGGCATACGACGAGGCGCGGGCCAAAATCAGCTCGCGGACTTTATCGGTGACCGGCATCAGCTCGTACACGCCGACGCGGCCTTTGTAGCCCGTGCCTTTACAGGTGTCGCAGCCCCGGCCCCGGTAAAACGTCACTTCGCTTTTATCTAAAATGTCCAAGTTCATGCCGAGGCGCTTGATGGCGTCTTTCGGCGGCGAGTATGGCTCCTTGCACTTGATACAAACCGTGCGAAGGAGACGCTGGGCCAGGACACCGGCAATAGACGAGGCAATTAAAAAGCTTTCGACGCCCATATCCAAAAGCCGCGCCACTGCGCCGGGCGCATCGTTCGTGTGCAGCGTGGACAGCACCAAGTGGCCGGTCAGGGCGGCTTCAATGGCGATCATAGCCGTCTCTTGATCGCGCATCTCGCCGACCATGATAATGTTCGGGTCCTGGCGCAGCATGGAGCGCAGGCCGGCGGCAAAGGTCATGCCGGCCCGGTTGTTGACCATGCTTTGGGTGATGCCCGACAGCTCATACTCCACGGGGTCCTCAATGGTCAGAATGTTCTTTTCGCCGGAGTTCAGCTTCGCAAGCACCGAATACAGCGTTGTCGACTTGCCGGAGCCTGTCGGTCCCGTGACCAAGATAATGCCGTAAGTGCGCTGGATCATCGACTCAAACATCTCAAATGTGTACGGCAGCAGGCCGAGCTTGTGCAGGCCGACCGAGATGTTGGACTTGTCCAAAACGCGCATGACAATCTTTTCGCCGTAGACCGCCGGCAGGGTCGAGACGCGGAAGTCATAGGGCTTGCCTTCCACGGTTGCCGAAATGCGCCCGTCCTGCGGGGCGCGTTTCTCGGAAATGTCCATGTCCGCCATGATTTTGATGCGCGATGTGACCGCCGCCTGCGCTTTCTTGGGCAGCGTCATGCCGTCCGACAAAATGCCGTCTACGCGGTAGCGGATTCTCAGGCCGTCTTTGCCCGGCTCAATGTGAATGTCCGAGGCTTTGTCGGTGATGCCGCGCGAGATAATCATATTAGATAAACGGACAACGGGCGCTTCGCCGGACAGTTCTTTGAGCTGGTCAATGGAAATGTTGTCGTCATCGCCTGCGTTGTCTGCCGTAATCGTGAGCGTGGCTTCGTCGAGGTCGCGCATGACGCCTGCCACGGCTTCGGTGACATTGACTTCCGTCCGGTAGTTGGCCGAGATGGCGTTGATGATGTCTTCTTCAGTGGCGATCACCGGCTCGACTTCTTTGCCGGTAATCAAGCGAATCTCATCAATGGCAAAAATGTCCAGCGGGTTCTTCATTGCCAGCGTCAGCTTTTTCTCGCTGCGCTCAATAGGAACCACTTTGAACCGCCGGGCCAGCTCCTGCGTCACCGCTGAGATGACATCTTCGGGAATCTGGATTTCCGTCAGGTCAATATACGGCACGCCCCACTGCTCGCCCAGGCAGCGCACCCGGTCCCGCTCGGTAATCAGCCCCATGGAGACCAGCAGGTCGCCGACAGGCTCCTGGGTTTTAAGCTGCTGCTGTTTTTCGATAGCCTGCGTGAGCTGTTCCTCGGAAACAAGGCCGCTGGTAACAAAAACATCGGTGATGGCTGCTGTTGGCTGCATAACACTTTCCTGAGAACGAACAAGGGAGGAGCGCGGCGCGGGAAGAGAGTACCGTAAAAAAAGGCAGGGAGCGCGTCCCTACCTGAGTTATCGGGTTTTAGAAGAGGCTTCTTTAGGCACAGCCCCGTCACGTTAAGAACCCGGCACTGGAAGTGCCGGCCTACTCCTAAGTGAAAGTCCCTGCGGGACTAAATGCCGGCAGCGTTAGGCTTATCTTCAGTGCCGGAGGCACTTCCATTCACCCGTAGACCGGCACTTCCAGTGCCGGTATTTACCCCGCGTCCTTTTGGATGCTGACTTTGATGAACACCATGACTTGATCGTGGGTGTGCTGGAGCTGCGTGTTGCGGAACAACTGGCCGAAGAACGGGATGTCGCCCAACAGCGGCACTTTCTGGATTTGTTTCACATCCTGGTCGTTAATCAAGCCGCTGATGACCAGCGTGTCACCGTCGTGGACACGCACTGTGGTAGTGGCCTCACGGACGGAGATCAGCGGGGTCTGAACACCGCCCGCGCCGGGCGAGCTGAGTGTGACCAAAGACACTTCCGGGTGAACATTCATTGTCACATAGCCGTCGTTGTTGGCTTTGCCCGTCAGATACAGCTTGATGCCCGCGTTGACTGTAGAAGTCGTGATATTTTGTCCTGTTGCCGACTGCGTGACCGACGAAATGTAGCTGACCGTGTCGCCGACAAACGTCGCGGCAGGCTGGCCGTCAATTGCCGAGATGTTCGGGGACGCCAGGATTTTCGTGCTTGAGTCGTTAAACAAAGCATTCAGTTTGACAGTGACCAAATCAGTGACCGGGGTGCGTCCCACCGTCAGCCCCTTCAAAATCTTGCCGGGATAGGCCACAATTGGGTTCGTGCTGGGCGTTTCTCCCGGCTGAAGCAGTTCGCCGATAGTGGTTTGTGCGCCGCCGAAGTCGTAGGTGAGGCCGTACTGGTCGGCATTGTTGATGCTGGTTTCGATGACTTTGGCTTCGTAGTTGATCTGGACCGGGCGCACATCCACGGTCGACAGCACCTGCAAGGCGCGGCTGATGTCAAGCGGCGAGCCGGTCAAGAGCAGGGCGGTCGTGGTGGCTTTGACCGACACGTTACCGGTGACTGCCGTGGTCGTGCCGCCGGTTCCCGATGCCGCCGCGCCGTAGGACGTTGTTGTGGCGGTGACGCCGCCGGAGTCGGCGGTGGTCGGCGCAGGCGGCACGACCCCCATGACCGGGGCGGGCGTGGTGATGAGGCTGGGAACAAGCCGGTTCAGGACAGATTGCAGGTCATCCGCCGCCGCGTATTTGATTTTGTAAAGCTGGGTCACAGACGTGGCGACATTGCGGGAAATCGCGTTTTCCGAGTCGGCGACCAGCCGACGGGCCGATTCTACGTCTTCGGGCGTGCCGGTCAAAACAATGACGCCGCCGCCGGTCTGAGCGCCCGCCGACTTGCCGGGCGTCGTTTTTAAGTTCGGCAGAAGCTGCTTGAGCGCATCCACCAGCCCGGCCGGGTCGGCATAGGTAAACGAGATGACGGCGGTGACTGGCGGCTCCTGGGCCGTGCCGGCCTCGGTCAGCGCGTGGATCGCCGCCGGTGTGCCGACAAGGTAGGTATGGCCGACTTTGGCGTACTGGTAGCCGGACAGCTTGGTGATTAAGTCAAGCGCTTCTTCCAGCGACACATGGGCCAGAGACACGGTAATCGGGCCTTTGACATCGTTGCCGGACACAATGTTTGTGTGGGTCTGCATTGCCAGGGCTTTGAGGACATCGTTGATGTCCGCGCCGACAAAGTCCAGCGTCACATCATTGCTGCTGCTGGTCAAAGCATGGACGGCAGGCTTGGCATGGGCCGGCGGGGCTGCCTGCGCGGCAAGCGGGGCAGCCAGCAGGCCGGACGCCAGCGCCAGCGCCGCCGCGTTCCGGCCGGCAAGTTTGATTTGGATTGACATGGTATTCTCCTGGGCGGCTCTTCGCGAGAGCCTGAGTTCGTCCGTGATCTGCGTTAGGTAGTCGGTCTTTTTCGGTCTCGTTATTCTTTGTGCTTTCGGGCCAGCACGCTGCCGTCCAGCAGGCGCAGGCCGAGGCTGATAGCGCTTGCGACCTTCGCAGGCGAGACGCTGTGGCCCGGCTTTGGCATGGACAGCGTTTCCGCCGTCAGCGTCAGCCCGGACTCCTGCCGCCGCAGATGCGCCAGCAGCAGATGAGTCCGCGGCGAGTGATAGATAGGAATGATCGTCGTGTCTAGGGTCGCCGCCGAGCGCGGCGCAGCCACTGCCGGAGCAGAAATCGCCGGAACAGAGATTGTTGGAACAGAGATTGTTGGAACAGAGATTGTTGGAACAGCAACCGCCGGGTGGAACGGTGCGGCGGGGGCGTTAGACTTTGCCGCCGCGCCCAGCACAAGCTGGTACACGGCCTTTCCATGCCGCAGCGTGACCAAAGTGCGCGAAACGCCGATGACGCGGTAGGTGCTGTCCACAAAGTCGCCGGAGCGGACAATGCGCCGGGCATCACCGTCGCGCAAAATGGCGACTTTTCCTGTTGCGCCCTGCAAGACGCCGGTGACGGTCCATGCCGGGGCAGATGGCGCGGCAGGCAGCGCGGGCGCTGCCGGCAGGCTGGGCGCAGGCGGGGCGGAAAAACCGCCGAGCGTACCGGGCAGCGCCGCCGCGCCGGGACCTACCGACAATGGGCTAACCGGCAGCGGGGCAAGCGAGGCGAACTGCTTCCCGGCGGGCGGCAGCTTGGGCAGCGCCGGCGCTTTGATGCCGGCAAGCGCTGTCCCCGGCAGAGCGCTCGTCGGCAGCACGGTTGTTGGGTCTACATAGCCGACGGCAAACGGGTCGTGCATGGCTGGGCTGGGCGGCGGAGCGTCGGCAGCTGCCGCGTCTGGAGCTGCACCTGTGGCCGAGGGCGTGGATACGCCGGCGGTCGCAGGTCCAGCGCCGGGAAGGGCAGGAGCGGGGGCGGCGGGGCCGCGTGTTCCCGCCGAAGCCGGGCCGGGAACGGCCAGATGGACGACCAGATAGCCGAGCACGCCGGCGGAAAGGACGCACAGCGCCGCGAATTGCGGCATCTGCTTTTTGTCGAGCTGTTTCATGTTCATGGTAAGGTTTCCAGCACGGTCATTACAAAGCTCAATAGTTACAAGGCCTAATAATTACAAAGTTTGAAGGGCAGCGCCGGAGCGCGTATTAGCCGCCTGCGTTGCGGATGCCGCGCCGGATGCCGCGCGTCCCACCGCACCGCCAGCAGTTCCCATTGCTGCCGGCGGGGTTATCGCACCTGCCGGCGGGGGGATCGCACCTGCCGACAGCGGGGCCGGGGCAGGAGCGGGCGTGCCGGGCAGGCCGGCAGGCTGGCTTGCTGCGGGAGCGTCATGGAACATAAACGCGGTCAGCTTCAGGCTGGTGTCAATGACCGACGGGCCACCCGGCACGGTGGCGGTTCCAGGGTGCATCTGCACGCTGTCCACGGAAACGATTTTCGGGAAACGGGTCAAGCTATACAAGAACATGCTGGTATCGGCGTAAGAGCCGGACACTTCCACGGCGACATCCAGCGTGTCGTAAGGCGGCGGGGCCGGTGCTTTTTTCGGGCTGCTTGCCGCGCTGCCGCTATCGGCTGCCGCCGGGGCAGCGGCCGGGGCGGCTGCCGGCGGCGGAGCCGTCGGCCGGACTGCCGACATGGTCAAATGCGTCTGCGCCGCAAGCCCTTGAAGCTGGGCAAGCAGGGTCGGGACATAGGATTTGTCGGAAACCGAAGATTCCAGATACTGAATGTGAGCCTGCGTCTGGGTGTAATTGTCCAGCGTCGCTTGATACCGCTGCGCGATCTGCTGGCTGGAGCTGACTTCGGCATCCTTTTGCTGGGCGGACGTTTGCAGCGTGGTCAGCTTGGAGTTCAGGCCGACCAAAATGCCGCCGCCACCGAGCAGGACCAGTCCGGCCCCGCCAAGCAGGATTGGAAGAAGGCGCTTGGCCGCCGGCTTGGCCGCGCCTGCCATTGGGGATGTGTTAGGACTTTGTGCCATTGACCGCTCCTTGTCCGTTTCCGGCTGTCATGTTTCCATTTGTCGTATCTGCGACTTTCGCGCCTGGGGCATCCTTCGCGCCTGGTGCAGTGGTTGCGGGAGCCGCTTCAGGCTTCAGATGCACGGTCATTTGGAACGAGACCGCGTCGGCTTTGCCGATCTTCTGGGTCTGCACGAACGACAAATCCACATGGTCCAGACGCGGCGACTGGTTCATCCGCAGCATGGACTGGCCGACCATCGCCTCACTCATGGCAATGCCGGACAAGTTCAGGGTCGGGTCAGTGCCGCAGTTGCTGCCCGGCGTCGCAGTTGTGGACGCTCCCGCGCCCGCCCCGGTGCCGAGGGAAGTCAGCCAAGTCTTAGCCGGGAGGCTGTCCGTGACCGTGTAGAAATTGTCGTACCAAAAGAGCGTATCGGCTTTCGCGCCGTCCAGCGTGTCTACTTTTGGCTGAAGCGCGACGGTTTGGGCCTGCAAGGATTGAATCTGCGCCACCTGCGGCCTCAGCTTCGCCATCTGGTCTGAAAGGTCATTGATATGGCCTTGCGTCACGACAATCCGAGCAGTCAGGACAAACGCCACGGCAGCGACTGTGCCGACTTCCCCGGCGATAGCGTACAGCAGCTTGCGGGCATTCTTTTCCTGCTGCCGCTTTTCTTCGCGGCGCAGAGTGATCATGTTAATCGAAGGCATAGAACGAATCTCCAAAGACTGGAAAAATAACCATCAGGATAATTATTAAGCCGCTTTTGCCAGCGGGCTGCGCTTGGATGAAGCCTTGCTTGTTTGGGCCGAAGGCCGCGTCAGCTCTTTCAGGGCCAGCCCGATGCCGGTCACAAGCAGCGGATGGTTTTCGTCGGTAAAGCTTTGCAGCAGCAGCCCGGACTCAAGCTCCGGGTTCTGGAACGGGTTCCAAATCTCAACGGGAACGCCGAGCCGGGCGCTCATGTAGGCTTCCAGGCCGCGCATCTTCGCGCTGCCGCCGGTAATGACGATCTTGGAAACCGGGCCGCTGGTCTGGGAAGTCGTGCCGGCGGGCAGAATAGAGTTTGCGGGGTCGGCAAGCTGGGACTGGTAGTAGTTGGTCGAGCGGCGCACTTCGCGCAGCAGCTCGTCAATGGCGGGCTGCAAGGTGCGGGCAAGCGCGGCGGCTTCCGACTCGCTGCCGTCGCTTTGCAGGAGCGCCGCCATATCCACTTCCGTTTTCATCTGTTCCAGCTCGTTCCAGCCCGCGCCGGGCGCGATAGACTTCAAAGCCTGGGTAAAGCTGTCGCCGGCGATGGGGACATTGCGGGTCAACGCAAAGAGGCCGTTCGCAATGATGTTGACATCTGTGGTGGTCGCGCCGATGTCAAGCAGGGCAAGCGTTGCGCCTTCGCCGGGCCGGGTGGGGGATAAGTCCACCAACGCCCGCTGCAAGGCAAAGGCTTCAATGTCCACGGCCACCGGCTCAAGGCCCGCGAGGGTCAGCGCAGACAGCCGCGATTCCACCATGTCGTTCGGAGCAGCCACCAGCATGACATTCATTTTGTCGTCTTCGCCCGGCACGGTTCCGGTGATCTCGAACTCGATCATGCTGTCTTCCACCGACGACGAAATGTGCTTGGCGGCCTCAAAGCGCACGGATTTTCGCAGGACGCTTTCCGGCATCTTGGGGAGCTTGATGTGACGGACAATGACGCTGGTTCCGCTGATGGCGCAGACAACGGCGTTGGCATCAATGCCTGCGCCGGACAGCATGGCCCGCACGGCACCTGCGACGCCGGCCTGGTCCACGACAATGCCGTCACGCACGGAATCATGCGGGGTGGGAACAACGGCGGCTTTGAGGATGCGCCACGAGCCGGCCCGGCCCGCTTCCGCCTGCACCGCTTTGATAAAGCGGCTGCCGATGTCAATGCCGACGATTTTTTCTTTGCCGAAGACCTGTGTCAGCCCAAGCATGTCATCTATTCCTCCCGCGAACCCGCCGCGTCTCCTGCTGCCGCCTTGCAAGCTGCTGCGGGAAAACGCTATGCTTTTGATTATGGGTTGGGAGAGGGAAAACTAGAGGAGGATTTTTGCAGGGGCAAACAGAGCCTCCATGCACAGGTCATGCCAAGTAGGCGCAAAGCGGCCTGAGAGGATTGCGGGTTTTTGACAAAAGACAGCAGAACCCACCCCGCCAAATGCCCCCGGCACTTTTAGTGCCGGTCTACTCTTGAATGAAAGTCACTCCGTGACTGCGGGAATGCCGTCGTAAGATGCTCTTCAATCGCGCGGCGATTTTCATTCACCAAATAGACCGGCACTTTTAGTGCCGGGGCTTTACGCGCTGAATGGATGCTTGTAAATCCGTGTTATAATACACCATGAGCATCCCGCCTTCCAACCCGCCGCCTTACGGAACGCCGCCCGCCGGCTACTATCCATCCCAGCCGCCGAAATCCTCCGGCAGCGGCACCGGCTGGAAAATCGCCGGCTTCGGCTGTCTCGGCTTGTTCCTGCTTGCCGCCATCGGCGGCGTTCTTTTGGTGCGGAACGTCAAAAACAGCATCGCGCACCCGTCCAAGAACAGCATTCTCGGTATCGGCGTTCTGGCCGGCCAAGCAGGCATTGACGGCGAGCATCTCCAGCAGGCGATTGTCGCCTACCACGCCAAGCACAGCGCGTACCCCAAATCCCTGATGAACCTCTATGCCGACGGCTCCATCGACGGCAAGCTGCTCCACAACGCTTTAGACGACAGCCCTGATCCCGCCCATGTGTCGTGGCGCTATTACCCGCCTGCCGAAGGCGCATCAGGAAGCACGCCGATCTTGGAAGAGCCGTACCACATCACCATTGGTAATAACACGGCCCCCGGCAAAATCACCATTGACTTAAACGGCAAAACCGAAACCAATTCCAGAACCCAAAACAGCGACAGTGGACAAGGAAACTACGGCGGGCAGGGGAATGGGACACAATAGAAAACCCGGCATTAAAAGTGCTGGGCTACTCTTGAGTGAAAGTCCCTGCGGGACTAAATGCCTGTGACGGTCGGCTAGTCTTTCGTCCGCGAAGGCGGACATTCTGCACTTCTAAAGCCCGGCACTTCTAGTGCCGGGAGTTACCTCTAAAAAATATCCGTTCCGTGCTTCCAAATCCTTAATCTTTCTTTTTGCGCTTCAGCTTCCGCTTTCGCCATTCTGTTGATAACAAGAACATATTCCTGTTGTGAAATGAGCATCTTGGAAAAACTTGTTCCGGTTGCTTCCTTTGGGTAATGGCTCCTGTCCGGCACCAACATTGTGCCTCCAGGACATCCGCCTTGACGAACGAGATACTCATTCATGTTATCTTTGCCATCAACTACCCAAGCGTAAACTTGCTCCGAATGAGGCTGATTTACCATCGTTGGCCCAGATGCTTCAACGGGAATAACTCTTGCGTTCGGATGCTTAAGAAGCCAGATAGAGATAAGGTGTTTGAGGTCGCCGGATGTAGGTGCACGAAAAAATCCATTGCCCATCAAGCAATACATGATGTTCGGTGTGTTTCGGCTGACGCCAAATACATCATGCCAAACAACATGCAAAGGAGCAGGTTGAACCGGAAAAGGTTTGGGTTGCTGGCAGTCAGCACCGGGCAAGTAAAAGCCTTCTATGAGTAAGCTGAGTGCAATCACTAAACCTTGTCGGTTCATCCTATTACCGCCAGTTCTTTGGCAAACAGCGGCGCGGGGATAGATGCGTCGGCGGGCGGGTCAGTCCAGCGGCCATCGGATTTGATGAGGTTGACTAGCTCCTCGACGCTGACTTCCTGCGGGACATTTTTGACAGGGGTGCGGCCACGGTACAGGGTGATGACGCCGCCGCCTTTGCCGACGTAGCCGTAGTCGGCGTCGGCCATTTCGCCGGGGCCGTTGACAATGCAGCCCATGACGGCGATGTCGAGGCCCACCAAATGATTTGTCGCGGCCTTGACTTTTCGCAGCACCGAAGTCAGCTCGAACTTGGTCCGCCCGCACGACGGGCAGGCGATAAACTCGACTTTGGTTTTGCGTAGCCCCAATGCCTGCAAAATGTCGTAGCAGGCGGGAATTTCGTTGATGGGGTCTTCGGACAAAGACACGCGGATCGTGTCGCCGATGCCTTCGGCGAGAAGCGTTCCGATGCCCGCCGTGCTTTTGATGCGGGCGTACTCGCCGTCGCCGGCTTCTGTGACGCCCAAATGCAGCGGATAATCCATGCCTAACTCGTCCATGCGCCGAACCATCAAACGATTGGCGGCCAGCATGACTGGAACGCGGGAGGCTTTCAGCGAAAGCACCAAATTGCGGTAGCCGTGCTTTTCGCAGATTTGGATATATTCCAACGCGCTTTCCACCATGCCTTCGGGCGTGTCGCCGTACATGACCGTCAGGCGCTCGGCGAGTGAGCCGTGGTTGACCCCGATCCGCATGGCAATATCGCGCTCTTTGCAGACGGTAATGACCGGAAGCAGCGACGCTTCAATCGCCGCCAGCTCTTCCTGCACTTCGGCCTGCGTGTATTCATCGGCCCGCCCGCGCGGCTTGCGGAACACAAACAGGCCGGGGTTAATCCGGACTTTGTCCACAAACTGCGCGACGGCGACGGCAATATCGCTGCCCTGATGATGCACGTCAGCAACGAGCGGCACAGCGTAGCCGCGCCGCCGGACTTCGGCTTGGATTTCGCCGAGTTTGTACGCTTCGGCCAGTGTCGGCGTCGTGACCCGGACAATCTCGCAGCCGGCATCTGCCATGGCGATGATCTGGGCGACGCAGCCTTCCACATTGCGGGTCTCTTCCGTGATCATGCTCTGGACCACTACCGGATGCCCGCCGCCGATGGTCACCGGACCGACTCGGACTGCGCGGGTCGCCCGGCGCGGGTACGAAAGCGGCGTCTGATACGGCCGCGAAATGAGTTCCGAAAAAACTGTTGGTTCCGAAAAGATTTCCGACATAGAATTTCCTCCGCGAGTTCTTCTTTTATTATACCCGGCGGCGGCGGCGCGAAATTCGGTTGGTGTTCCGCGCAAAGCCGCGTTATATTCGCAGACCCGTGTTATAATAGAACAAGCACTATGTCTATCCGTGATCCCGAAACCACCGGCAATGCGTCCGCGCTTGCCCTGCTTGGCAGCCGCTCTTTTGCGCTGCTCTGGCTGGCCCAGATGATTTCCAATTTGGGCGACATGGCGCTGTATATCGTGCTGCCGGTGACAGTCTACCAGGCCACACAAAGCAAAGGCGACTTAGGGCTGACCTTTGTCTGCGGTACCCTGCCGGCATTGCTGTTTAGTCTGCTGGGCGGGGTTCTGGCGGACCGCTGGTCCCAGCGGCGGACGATGATTGCGGCGGACCTGGTCCGGATGGCGGCCGTGCTGCTGCTGCTGTTTGTCCGCAATGTCAAGCATTTCGGCCCCCATGATCTGGCCCTGTTTTACACGGTCTCGTTTTTAGTGGCCTCGTTTTCCTGCTTCTTCAGCCCGGCGCGTCAGAGCATCATGCGGATTGCCGTGCCGAAAGAGCAGATTCTTCAGGCGAACAGCCTTGTTTTCACAGGATCCCAGGCGTGCAACCTGCTCGGCCCGGCGGTCGGCGGGCTGCTGCTGGCGTTTCTGTCGGCGAAAAGCGTGTTCGTGTTTGACGCCGCCACGTTTGCCGTATCGGCGCTTCTCATTGGCTTGGTCCGGGTTTCCGCAGTGGCGGGGCAGGCCAGTCCCGCCAAACCCCGGCGCGGCCCGGCAGGGGTTTGGGAAGACGCCCACGAGGGCATTTCGTATATCACCAAGAGCCAGATTTTGCGTCCGGCGCTGACATTGATCCTGTTTGCCGCCGCATCGTCCCAAATCACAAACACGCTGGAGTTTCCCTTTGTGCGTGACGTTTGGAACCAGGGTCACGGCGGTGCCGGGCAGTTTGCCGCGCTGGTATCCATCGGTTATGCGGCGGCGATGCTGACCGGAGCCGCCGGCGCAGGGCCGCTGCGCTCTGTCGCGCCGGCCCGCCTGCTGCTGGTTGGGTTCCTGATTATGGGCGTGACCGGCATCTTTTTCGCCTGGACCACTGGCCTTGTGGTCGGCGGGGCGCTGCTGTTTATGTCCTGCGCGGGCAACTCCATTCTCAACATCGGCAACCTGACACTCTTCCAGCGCTCTGCGCCCCCGCACATCCAGGGCCGGGTCAGCGCGACTATCAGCCTGTGCATGAAAATGGCTTTGACCACCGGCGGCCTGCTGACGGTGGCTCTCAGCAGCATTGCCCACGGCGCTTACGGCCTGCGCCTGATTTTCCTGGGGGTTGCGATTGCTTACTTCTTCTGCGGGCTGCTGGCATGGGGGACGCTGGGCCGCTACTCTGCACAGGACATCAACAATGCCTTCAATCCGCCCACCGATCCGCCGCCGGGTTCACCCGCCGTAATGGCGGAACGTGCGGAGCCGTCGCGTGCCTGAGAATTCTCCGCCTGAAAACATATTGGAAGAAACGTCCTTTGGGCCGGTGACGCCGTTTTACGACACGCTGATGTCCGCAGTTCCGTACCGCTTCTGGATGGATTACTTGCAGAGAGTGTGGAAGAAGCACGGGCAGACGCCGCATTCGGTCCTGGATTTGGCCTGCGGCACGGGAACCGTGTCGCGCCTGCTGGCGGGGCGCGGCTATCAGACTACGGGGGTAGATTTGTCGGCAGGAATGCTGGAAGTCGCTCGGCAGCGGGCGTCTGAGGCTTCTCTTGCCATTCCCTTCATTCAGCAGGATGCCGCTGATTTAGAGTTAGGCGACATCCGCTTTGATGCCGTCATTTGCTTTTTTGACAGCCTGAACTATATTTTAGAACCGGAACGCCTGCGCTCGGCCCTTGCCCGCGTCTGTGCTCATCTTGCGCCCGGCGGCTCGTTCTTTTTTGACGTCAATACCGAGTACGCTTTGGCCGAAGGCATGTTCAACCAGAGCTGCACCCGCAAAGATGAAGCCCTGCACTACCGCTGGCGGTCCCGCTACAATCCTGAAACCCGCCTCTGCACCGTCCGCATGAACTTCTCGTTTGACGACGGCTCCGGCGAGCGCCGGGCGTTCACCGAGGTCCACCGCCAGCGGGCGTATTCTAAAGACGAGCTGACTTCCTGGCTCCGCGCCGCCGGCTTTGCCGAAGTCACCGTCTACGACGCTTACTCTACCGACCCGCCCAAAAAGCGCTCCGACCGCCTCTTCTACTTCGCCGTCAAGCCAGCGGCATAAGGCCCCTCCCGGCATAAGTGCCTTCCCTCCCCTGACAGGGGAGGGATCTCACGCCTTGTACTCATTCCACAGCGCCTCAAATGTCTCAATCAATTCCTCAACCACGCGGAAGCCGCCGGTCCAGAACGCGGGGTCGTCTAAATCCACGCCGACAATTTTGGCGAGTTCATGCGGGGAGTTTCTGCCGCCGGCTCGCAGGAGAGACAAGTAGCGTTCGGTGAACGCCGGGCCTTCGTCTTTGGACTTCTGGTACAAAGACAGCGCGAACAGCTCGCCGAACGTGTACGGGTACGAGTAGAATGGCGAGTTGACGAAGTGGGGAATGTAGCTCCAGGACAGGCGCAGGCGCTCGGTGATTTCGACGCTGCCGCCGTAGATGCTTGCCATCTCGGCCTGCCAGTAGTCCGAAATCTGCTCCGGGGTCATCTCCCCGTCGGTGCGCCGCTGCCGGTGGATGATCTTCTCCAAGCGGTAACGCCCGGTCGTTGTCATGACCGTGCCAATCGCGCCTTCGATCTTGTCGGCATACATAGAAAGCCGGGTTTCTAAAGATGCGCCCGACTGCAAATGGTCAAAGACCAGCATCTCGCCGAACGTGGACGCGACTTCGGCCATCGGCAGAGTGCCAAACATGTTGAAGTAGGTTTGCTCCCGCGCAAGCGAGCCGTGGACACCGTGGCCCAGCTCATGCGCCAGAGTCATCACATGGCCCATTTTGCCTAAGTAATTCAGGAAAACGTAGCCATGCTTGTCCGGTGTCCCGCCGTTGCAGTACGCCCCGCCCTGCTTGCCGGTACGCGGCGCGGCATCAATCCACTGCTTGTCGAAATACTCCGCAGCTAGGTCACGCAGGGTCGGCGAGAAGCGCCCGAACGCATTTAGAACGATTTCCTGTGCTTCGGGAAACGGCACATTTTCCACAGTCTGGAACAGCGGCGCGGCCAAATCGTAATCTTTGAAGTCGTCTAGACCCAAAATCTCGCGCTTCGTTTTGTAATAGCGGGCGGCGAGACCATAATGATCTGCCGTGGTTCCCGTAACCAGCTCTACAGTTGCGCCCGGCAGCTCGTCGCGCCGGAAGCCGGTCGCCTCCGGCGTCTCGTAGTGCCGTATTTCATCCGAGACGGCCTTGTCTTGCAGCAGCGTGTTCAGAATAAACGTCAGCGTTTTTAAATTCGCCTTCGCGCCTACGGCGAACGCTTCCGCCGCCGCCTGCCGAACGGCACGCTCCGGTGAGGAATACAAAGCCCCTAATTGAGACAAGTTCAGCTCTGGCGTCGTGCCGTCGGGAAGCGTTGGCCGGAACACCGTCGCCGCGCGGATTTCGCCGGACAGCCGGACAAATGCTCCCGGCCCGGTGTTGCTGAATCGGGCCAGCAGCGTTTCTTCAATCTCTGACAGCTGATGCGGCCTGCCGGCCCGAACCAGGTGAATGTAGTAGCGATAAGACGCTAATTGGGGATCGTCCAGCAGCGGCAGGATTACTGCATCGGGAACCCGCGCCAGCTCCAATCGGTAAAACACGAGCGGCAGGGACAGCTTGGTGGTCTGCTCCTGCACACGCGACAGCAATGCCCCCCGCGCCGGGTCGCTGGTATCGGCGGAGAACCGCAGCCGGGCATACGTTCCCGGCTTTCCGGCATCCTGCCAGAGCGCCTCGTATTCTCGGATGGCGGACGCGAGACGCGCCGCCGTCAGATCCGGGATGTCTATTTTGCCTTGATACTGCGCCGCGAACGCTTCCGCCCGATACTTTGCGGTGTGAAGCATCGCGTCGATCTGCGGGTCATCCGGCCCGGCGAACAAATCGCTCAGATCCCAAGCAACGTCAGTTTCGGCGATTTGTGTCATAGTTTTTGCTTTCTGGTGAGCGCACTGACGGCACCTGGTCCGAAAGAGATCTTACCCCGCCTCGTCCCTATGCCTTCGGCATTACTTCGTATCCGGCGACCCTCTCCTTGAGAAGGAGAGGGTGGGCGCGAAGCGACCGGGTGAGGTCTGTCCTCGGCATACGCCTCAACCCCGGCCAGAAGCGCCTGCGCCATCTGTTCCTGGCCCGCCGGCGTCCGAATGAACTTGTAGTCGTGGGCGTTGGTCAGGACGCACATTTCCACAGTCAGCGCGGGAACTTGAGAAAAAATCGAGCCGGTCAGCGCTCCCTGCCGACCGCCGACGCCGGTTTGGGAGTCGCCCTTGATGCCGGCATCCTGCAGCGCCCCATGCAAAGCGGCAATGACGGCGGGCTGGAAGATTTCGGCGGCGCGATGGCTGGCGGCCATAATCGCAGGCGACGGGCCGGTGACGCCGAAGCGGGTTCCCTGCCGGTCCGGGTAGTAGGTGGCGAGGCCGGACTGCTCGCCGGAGTCGCAGTGCAGGCGCAGAAACAGCCCAGCATGGGCGGCATTTGCGATTTCCGCACGTTTGCGATTCGTAACAATCTGCGATTCGCGCTGTTTGGTCATCACGACGGTTGCCCCCGCGCCTTGCAGGAGCCGCTGGAGGGTTTCGGCGACTACCCAGTTGACATGCAGCTCCGTTAGTTTGTGGTCGCGGCTTTCGGTTCCATAGCTGGTTTCCGACTGATGGCCGGGGTCTACACAGACAACAAAGCCAGTCAAAGGACGCGGCGGGGTGGGGGACGCTTGAGCACGGGCCGGGGCAAGAACAACAAAGAGGCTAATGGCAGCCACAAGCCCGGCGCAGAGGCCCGACAGCAAGGCCCACTGGCGGGTCTTGAGTGCGCCGGCAAGGGGGAACAGCGCACACAGCGCGGCGCTGGCAAGGGCAGCGATGCCATGCCAGCGAAACAGCAGGGCAATCAGGCCGCCGAAGAGGGCGCAGAGGGGCAGAACAAACAGCCCCTGCAAAAAGCCGGCGATGTTGGGGCGGGTGAACATAAGCCTGAGCCCCCCAGCCCCCAATAATGGGGGAGTTAGAGCGAACGCGAACAGCGTTCAATCCGTATGGCTCCCCCATTATTGGGGGCTGGGGGGCGTCTTCCTACTTCTTCAGATTATAGAACGACTTCAAGCCCTTGAACGTGGCCGTGTCGCCGAGCGCTTCTTCAATGCGGAGAAGCTGATTATACTTGGCGACCCGGTCGGTGCGGGCGGGAGCGCCGGTCTTGATTTGCCCGGCGTTTGTCGCTACGACAATATCGGCGATAGTCGCATCTTCGGTTTCGCCGGAGCGGTGAGAAACAACTGCGGTGTAGCCTGCCTGCTTTGCCAGCTCAATCGCGGCCAGCGTTTCAGTCAATGTGCCGATTTGGTTGACTTTGACGAGAATAGAGTTCGCGGTCTGGGTGTCAATGCCGCGCTGCAAAAACTTGGTGTTGGTCACAAACAGGTCGTCGCCGACAAGCTGAACCTTGTGGCCGACTCGCTCGGTCAGCTTGCGCCACGTGGTCCAGTCGTCTTCCGCCAGACCGTCTTCAATGGAGATAATCGGGTACTTCTCCACCAAATCGGCGTAGTAGTCCACCATCTGGTCGCCGGACAGAGTTCGGCCCTCGCCCTTCAGCACATACGAGCCGTTGTCGTAGAACTCGGATGCCGCCGGGTCCATCGCAATCATAATCTGCTCGCCGGCTTTGTAACCAGCTTTGTCAATGGCTTCCAAAATGACCCGAATGGCTTCTTCGTTGGACGGCAGGTTCGGCGCGAAGCCGCCTTCGTCGCCGACCGCCGTTGCCAGGCCCCGCGCCTGCAAAACGCCTTTAAGCGCATGATAAACATCGGTTCCCCACTGCAAAGCCTCGGCGAATGATGACGCGCCAATCGGCATCGCCATAAATTCCTGCATGTCGACGTTCGAGTCCGCGTGCTTGCCGCCGTTCATAATGTTCATCATCGGCACGGGAAGCTGCCGGGCCGACGTGCCGCCAATATAGCGGTACAGCGGCATTCCCAGGCCTCGCGCGGCGGCTTTGGCGACGGCGAGCGAGACGCCTAAAATGGCGTTCGCGCCGAGATGCCCCTTGTTGTCCGAGCCGTCCAAATGGATCATCAGCTCGTCAATTGCTACCTGCTCGGTTGCGTCCAAGTCAATCAGCTCCGGCGCAATCCGCTCGTTGACGTTCTCAACAGCCTTTAAGACGCCTTTGCCGCCGTAGACCTTCTTGTCGCCGTCCCGCAGCTCGACGGCTTCATTTGCGCCCGTAGACGCGCCCGATGGGACAGAAGCCCGGCCCAGGGTGCCGTCTTCTAAGTAGACATCCACTTCAATGGTGGGGTTGCCGCGCGAATCAAGAATCTGCCGCGCCTGAACATTTGTAATTGCCGTAGACATCGTGTTTGTGTTTCTCCTAAAAGTAGTGATAAGAAGCGCGGGCGGTACGAGCGTGGGACTAAAGTCCTACGCTGTGGGGCGAAGCGCCAAGTGTCCGCCTATGCGGACAAGGAACAGAACAAGAGCAAAGAGCCTTTCGGCATAATCTATTCTGTGTCCGCGCAGGCGGACATTGGGCGTCAGCGCCCCACAGCGTAGGACTTTAGTCCCACGGCTGTTCTCCGTTGTTCAACCCGGTATTCCATGTCGTGCCTTCATATCCTTGAAGACCTGTTCCGCAGGCCGATGTCGCCCCGCAGCAAAATCGTCTAGCCCGCGCTGAATGGCGGCAACATTCGCCGCGTATTCCTTCGGGGCATCGTCGGGGATCGGCTCCATGCCGTCGAACAAGATTGCTTCGTCTAAAAGTGACAGCAAAAATGCTTCCGGGTCTTGACCATGCTGAGACGCAATCTCGCGCAGTTCTTTTTCCTGACTGCTGGGAATCTCCAATGTGATAGTCATAGGTCTAGTCCTTCATACAAAGCAGAGACAATCAGCCGGAGACGTCGGGCGTAGCGCCTTGCTGTGCCACTTCGGAGGCGCTGACTTTTTGCCACAGAGACTTATTCCAAGTGTGCCCCTGTTCTGGCCGTTCTACCGCGTCTGAAGCCCGTCAATGTCAAGAAGCCTTAAGTCCCCTGTGATAACATTCCACAACTGAGGCAATCCGTCCAGCGCGTAACGCCTCAAAATACGGCCTACGGAAGTCAGGCTGCCGCCGCTCGTCGTCCGGAACCTGTAAAGCCAGAACTGTCTTCCCTTCAAGCCAACACGCTCTAGCTGGGAGAGACATGGGCCAGGCGAAGTCATCTTGACCATTGCGGCAATCATGCTCAATAGCGGGACAATCAGAAGCAGAACGACAAGCGCGATGATACGCTCGGCAACATTCTGCCATCTCGGTCGTTGCAATGTCATGTTTGGCTCGTTTCCGCAACAGCCGAGCATTCTGCCCAGACACCTAGCGCCCATTGTACCTTATAATTTGCTCAGTGTCGCCCGTGCCTGGGCGGCGAACGGGCCGCGCAGGGCGAGGGCGGTCTGGGTTTCAATGAGGCCTTCGGGGACGCCCATGTCATAGCGTGCGCCGGCGACTTCGCAGGCAAGATACCGCTCTCGTTCCATGAGAAGAACCTGGGCCGAGGTCAATTGGATTTCGCCGCGCTGCCGCAGATCGTTTTGGATCAGATGCGCGAGGCAGTCAAAGATCGCGGGCGTGAAGGCATGGATGCCGAAATGAACCAGATACTGGCCGTCGGGAACACCCGGCACTCGTAAGTGTGCTTGAGCATACTCGACGGTCGGTTTCTCGACCAGCGCCGTGATTTCATACACGGATGGATTTGTGTCCGGCAGCAGCGACCCAGTCAATGTGCCGAACCGATGCAGCTCCGCTTCCGGCGCATAGCTCACGGAAGTCACAGACGCACCGTGCTGATGGAACACGTCTAAAACCTGCCCCGCGCACCGCGTCCCGGTCTCGGACAAGTAGACGTGGTCGCCCAATGTGATCAAAAACGGCTCATTTCCGACAAACTCCCGCGCCTGATACACGGCATGACCGTAGCCGTCCTGACGACCCTGCACGACAAACGTCAGATGCTCCGCCATATCCGCCAGGGACTTTGTGAGCGCCTCGGCCCAGTCTTTTCCCACTAAAGACGACGGCGCATGCTCTGAAAAGTGCCGGCGCATCGGCTCAATGTTGGTGGGGTTGGCAACAATGCAGACTTCCTCTAAGCCCGACGCAAACAGTTCTTCCGCTAATATCTGCACCGTCGGCTTAGCGAACCCGTCCACGTCCACCAGTGGAAACAGCTCTTTTTGAACCGTTTTGGACGCCGGATACTGCCGTGTCCCGCGCCCTGCCGCCGTAATCACGCCCTTGCGAATTCGTGTCATTTAGCGAACCTTGTAGTGAACGGTAGGCAGAGCGCGAAGCTCGGCGGCTTTTTCTTCCGGCATGGTATCGGAAACAAAGTTGCCGCCGCCGATTTCCGGCCCGGCAAGATACTTCAGCAAGTCAGGCTTTCGCAGAGGCGGGTGGAACTCAATGTGGAAATGGAAACCCGACGTGTCGCTGCCGTCGGTCGGCGCTTGGTGCAGCGCCATAACATAAGGAAACGGCATTTGCCACAAATTGTCAAAGCGCACCAGCACGTCTTTCAGGGCCAGCGCCAGATCATTAATCTCTGCGTCCGACAGGTCTACCAGGCTGCTGCGGGTCGCTTTCGGCGCGACAAACACCTCATACGCATAGCGGGCGAAGTAGGGCAGAAAGGCAATCGCCGTATCGTTCTCGTAAAGTATCCGGGAGCCGTCGGCTCGCTCGGCGCTGATGACATCTTGAAAGAGCGTTCGGCCATTTTCCGCAAGATAGTTTCGGCTGACCCGCGCCTCAGTTTCCAGATGCTTGAAAACAAAATTGACCGCGTAAATCTGGCAGTGGGGGTGGGGGTTTGAAACCCCCACTTGAGTGCCTTTGTTCTCAAAAATCAAGACGCTGGCAATCTCAGGCTGGGCGGCCAGTTCCCGATACTGCGCCTGCCAGACCCGGATCAGATCTGCAATCTCCGCGGGTGGCAGCTCGGCGACTGTCAGGTTGTGCTTGGGACTGCAGCAGACGACCCGCGCCCTGCCGGATGCGGGCCGGTTCTTGTAAAAGCCGGTCGGCTCCTGCTGCGGCGTCGGGGCACTCATCCCGACGCAGGGATGATCATTGTCAAACACGAATGTCCCGGTGTAATCGTCGTTCTGCTGCCCGCTGACACGCACGTTGCTGGGACAAAGGTAACACGCCGGCACATAGTCTGGAAGCGGCTGCGGCTTTTTCGCCACGACTTCGCCGCTCCACGGGCGGTTCTGCCGGTGCGCGGCCATGATAATCCATTCCTCGCGCAGCGGATGCCAGCGCTCTTCCCAGTTCAGTTTTTTTGTCATGGTGTTTTTGTGTGCCGGGGGTGTGGAAACCCCCGGCAGGGAGATGTCCTGCGGACAAAGAACCTTTTTATGCCGCAGGCTTCCTCGTCCGAAGGACGCTTTTTTGCCGGGGGGTTCTACACCCCCGGCACCGTCTCGCTTCCAAATGCCATCGCGCCCGGCGACACACCGCCCTCAAATATTTGCGGCGTCAATTTGGTCTGCTCCTGATAGGCTCCAGCAATCTCGTGAATGGTCTCCTCGGCGCGGCTGCCGTAGGTCAGAAACGCCACTGTGCCGCCCGACCCGCCGCCAGTAATTTTGGCCCCGTAGATGCCTTTAGCTTCGCCCGCTTCCCGACCTATCTCCACGAGCAAATCAGTCTCAGGACTGCCTAGCCCAATGCTCGTATAAGACGCATGAGACCCGCCGGAGCCGTACATTGCTAGGCCCGCCATCCTCAAAGCTGCTTCTAGCTGCATTGTCCCTTCCTGGACATTTCGCAACACTGAAGTAAATAGGATGACCCGTGCGGGTTCTCTTATGCCATGCAAAGTCGCTGCCCGAACATCGTAGGAGGCTTCCAAGTCAACGGTGGTGACAGGGTCGCCGGTTTCTCCCCATCGCTGAACAAAATCGCTACCCACAATTCGTTCTGGAAGGGCACTGATGGCTGGCGTGCCCTCACGAAATGCTAATCTCGCTAGGTAATCCACGCCTAGAATTTTGCGGCCCATGAAGGCGGCGACGCGGGCGCGGGTGTAGGCGGAGCCGCCGATGGAGTGCTTGACAGCCGAGTTAATGCCGAAGACACGGATGCCGTCCGGCAAAGCCTGCGTTCCTTGAACTTCGTGCGGCTGGCACAAAATCAGCAGCAGGCTCTGAGGGACGCACAGGGCGCTGCTCATCTGGTCCATGATGCCGCAGGGTGCGCCGACCACTTTATTTTCGACGATTTGGGATAAACGGGCTACGGCGACGCCATCCAAGCCGAGGCCATACGCGGCGTTAATCGCCTGCATCGCCGCCACTTCAATCGCAGCGCTTGATGAGACGCCCGCGCCGAGCGGGACGCGGCTGTCCAGGATTAAGTTCGCGCCGTGGGGGAAGTCAGAGACAATGCCTTCGGCCAGCAGAACATAGACGCAGCCGAAGAGGTACGCGGCCCAGCGGGTCTTTGGGTCAGAGTGCAGGCGGGCATGAACGGCTTCATAGTCCAGCAAAGCGCCGCCTGCGTAAAAGTCGTCCAGCGAGAGCGAGACCTGCGGCGTCAGCCCTTCAGCTTCAATGTTCCGGCTCCAAACGCGCAGAATGCGGTCTGTGCGCGGGGCCAGCGCCACTAAAGCCGCCTCGGCGGTGCTCATTTCGGCAACCAGCGAGCCTGAGTAATCGGCGACCCCGCCCATCACGTCCAACCGCCCCGGCGCACGGGCCAGCGTAAGGGGTGCGTCAGCGCGGCTTTCGCTGAGAAATGCTGATGCGTTTGGGTCAGTGCGAAGAAAATGCTTGAAGTCGGTGATGTCCTGCACGCGGTCGCCTCCGCTTCATTATACATCAGGCCCGCAGGCAAGTCAAACCCAGACCTCTGGATTTGGGTGCAAAACGCCGACAATTAGGCTAACTCATAACGCTTTACCGACGGAGTGCCGCCATGCCTACTGCCACGAAAACAAAGAATGCCGAGCCGCAGACGGTCCATCAAGTGCCGCTGGACCAGATTGTCACGAACGAGAACCAGCCGCGCAAATCGTTCTACCAGGATACGCTTGACGAGCTGGCCGCGTCCATCAAAGAGCGCGGCGTGCTGGAACCCATTGTTGTGCGCCCCTTTGAGGGCAAATATCAGATTGTCATGGGCGAGCGCCGGTTCCGCGCCTGCAAAATCGCGGGCCTGACGACCGTGCCGGCGATGATCAAAGAAATGTCCGACGAGGACGCTCACGCCGATGCGCTGCTGGAAAACTTCCAGCGCGAGGACATGAACGCCATTGAGAAAGCCCGCGCCATTCAAGGGCTGCTGACATTCATGTCGTGGGAAAAGTGCGGCAAGACGCTTGGCGTTTCGGAAACTACCCTCCGCCGCTCATTGGAACTCTTGGAGCTGCCCCAGTTTATTCAAATCGAACTGACCCTCCGCGCCCCGCAGCCCGGCCAGATTTTGCTGACCGAAGGCCATGCCCGCGCCCTGTCCGTGCTGGCCCACGACCCTGCCTCCCAAAAGCGCATGGTGGACAAGATCAAGACCGAGAAGCTGAACGTCGGCGATGCCGAGCGGGTCATGGGCGCGATTGTGAAGTACCCGGAAAAGCGCGAAGCGTTCCTGCGCGTCTCGCTTGCGATCACCGAGCAGCTTCTCAAAACGCTGGGCGCACGGGCCGAGAAAGCCAAGCCCTACCGCCCGCAGACCGCCGAGCAGCACATGAAGGCGATTGACAAAGTCGGCCAGCAGCTTTCGGATTTGCTGGATGAGCGCGTCATTGAGTACCTCAGCGCCGTCCAGATGAACCAGCTCCTCGCCACCTGCGCTGAGTTAAGCCGTGGCCTAGAAGAGTTTAACCGCAAAGTGCGCCTGGCGTTGAAGTCTAAAGAATACGGCTTCCAGGAGACATACATTCATTGCCCCTTGTGCGGGCGGGTCGAGCTTGTCGGCTCCCTGCGCTGCTCCGTCTGCTGGACCATCCTGCGCCGCTGCTACGACTGCGGCAACTACAACCGCACCCAGGAAAAATGCGGCGTCAACTCCGCCCAGGTTTATGTCGCCGAAGCCGAGAATCCCAAAGAATACTCCAAAAGCTACAAATGCCCCGACTACAAGCCCAAGTATGAAGCGCAGGCCGTCAAGAACCTAAAAATTGCCGCTTAACAGGCGACTTCCCAAATGACCTCTGATAGATAACCCTCTTAACAACGCGCCCCACAAAGGCGCGTTTTTCTAATTTTGACCTTAACACTTCAAGGCAGGTATGCAACTTTTTGTTGCTGTCTGTGTCTTAATTATTGTAGTATCTACCTATGGAGTGATTATGAGTGAACAGCCGCATCAGCGAGTACCAATCTGGAAGCAGCTGCCTGTAAAACCCTCTTTCTGGAAAAGAACGGTTAAACCTTTTCTGCTTATCTCAATCGTCTTCGTGGCATGGCTTGTTCTCCGTATGTTTCCTGTTTCGTCAGGCTTAAAATACATTGGAAGCATTGTGACTCTGTTAGTTGCCGTCGGTGCGTTTACTATCAAAAATTACCCTGAATACAAAAAGACAGGCCGCTTTTCGCCCCCTGCTGTGGAGGCTGTAACCACACTTGGTGCTGTCTTTCTCGCATTAATAACTATCGGGGGAACCTGGACCGGCGATCAAGAAACGCAGAAGAAAGCAGTTGAGGATGCAGCAGCTAAAAGCAAGCAAGAGCGAATTTCGGATGATTTGCAGGCGCGAGAGATCGCAGTTGCTCAGGGCGAGAAATTGCTGGCGTTGCAAGCCGAAGAAAACAGACGCGAGGAATTAGCTAATGCCGCCAGCCATGCCGCCGATATAAAGTTACAGGAAAAGATTACTCAAGCGTTGACACGAGAAGAAGCATCCCGCAATCGCCAGGCACAGAAAGATGCAATATCTTATCTCAGAACTGTTGCCATCGAAAATCATGTTGCAGAAGCCACAGCTATATTAAAAGGGTTTCAGGCAACCGCACAAGGATTTCATGAGAATGCGGTTGGTATCGAGCGAACGCTAAACCCTATTCAATCGCTTGGTGTGGCTTACCGTGTACAGGTTCCGCTTGATGACCCGCAGATGGAACATTATCGGGCTGACTTAGATAAAGCAGTTCAAGATTTTCTTGCAAACGGCAAGAAGATTAACGGCAGTTCTCCCTTTACTAAATGTGAAACAGTTAAGTTCAACAAGCCATCCTCTGTCGATGTTTCATTATTCATCCGTAGAGGCTCAATTCTATATCCTACTGACTCAACTTTATTAAGAGCAAACCTGTTTAACTACCCTGTTGAAGTACGATTCTGGAAGAAACTCTTTAGGTACGACAGTGGATTTATTGGAGGCTCTGTTGGAAGTTCACCGGAACTATTTATCATAACGGCTGCGGATAGACTTCCTCCTGATGTTTTCTATGACCTTACAAGAAAAAAATTATATTTTTTCTATCATGGTGCTATATTACCAGTTGGCTCATATCAGGTCATGGCACCAGGCGGCTTGTCACTTTCTGATTTAAAAGGAGATAAGGTGGCTATCTCACAAGACGAGATGACGGGATTTGACACACCATCTTCTGTAGATTTCAAGGATTTTGGGCAACTGGCCTCGCTGAAGAGAAAGTACCGGATCGACTTGGTAGAAATGGGAATCTCCGATAAGTTGTTTATCTTTGGTGTTGGAGGAAATAAATGGACTTACTTCAAAACACCACATGGCGTTGAGGCTACTTTCACCTTCGACGACAACTTGACAAGCTATGGGCACAGTTTGTCTCACTTAGATAGTATTAGCAAGCGTTCATCCATACCATGAGCATCCGCTGTCATCCGCCTTTCAAGCGCAGGAGGAAAAGGCAGCAGGCAGGCGGAATAATGGGGGTATGCTTTCGGCGGTTTTGGCCTGGGTCTTTATTGGGCTGCAATTTCTCTGCGGCATCGGCATTCCGTGGTATTTGGATCGGTATACTGAGCATCTGGCGGGATACCATCCGTGGATGTACGGTCTCCTGCTGGTGGCGGGGTCGCTTGCTCAGGCATGGGACAAGATCAGCGCTCAGGCGGCAAACCGGGCGCTGGAAGCCGACAAAGGGCATCTGAGCGCCCAGGTGCAGACGCTGCAAGGCCACTTGGGCCAGCTTCAAGGACAGGCCGGCGAGTATGAATTTCTCAAAGATTACACGGAAACGCTGTCCGGCGCGGTGGACTCGCTGCAAGACCTGAACAATTACGACGCGCAGCTTGTCCGATCCGCCCAGCGCAGCATTCTGCGTTATGTAGCCTCGGTGGTCACGGCCTACTTCAAGGAGAAAATCGAGCTGGAAGTCAACGCCAGCTTGATGGAACCCAGGCCGGCCTCTACGTTTGCCGCTGGGCCGTATTTGGACCCGAAACGGGTCTATTTTGCCGACCAGTCGCGCTCCTCTGCCGAGTACCAGGCTGTTCTTGTGATTACGGCATGGGCGCGGAATGCGTCGGGTGTTCCTAAAAACTTTGCTATTCCCGTGGACGGCGATGACGAGCGCCTGCTGTTTGGGGCCGCCCGCGCCTTTGCCGCCGGGGATGAAACCGTGATCGCGGATGTGAATGATACTCCAAAGCTGACTGCGCTGCTGGAAGGACAGCCGCCTGCCGTCAAGCGAGACGCTTTGGAGTTCTTCTCAAAGCAGCAGTACGTCAGCTTCGTGAGCCTGCCGGTTGAGTTTGCCGGGCAAAACGTGGCCGTTGTAAATATCCAGTCCAACAAGCCGAATATCTTTGGCGAAAACGAGTATTACGCGGCGGACATCAAGCGCTACATTTCGCCGCTGCTGTCCATTATGGGCATACTGCTTTGGCGTGAAAGTGTGATTGCAGCACGGTAACGGGTACAATGCGCTTACGGCAGCCTCAAAACAGAAGCGCCAAAGGAGAATAGGGGTTATGTCGGAAAAGAATCATCCGTTAGTATCCGCGATAGCGTCCTCTGATGAAGACTGGGAGCTGCAGAACGCGAAGAGTGATGACCAGGTCAGCACCGAGACGCTGTCCCCGGAAGCGGCCCGCCGTTTCGAGCGGTTCACAACACTGGTTGACCGCTTCGAGAAGGCCGCGTCCAGCGGGGCGTTTTTGCCGCCGGTTTCCGCGTCAAGCGGCTCACGCTAGTTCATTGTTAAAGATAGGCCAAGATAGAAAAGCCCTTGTTTCTTCTGAAACAAGGGCTTTTGTCTGCTGACTGCTAAAACAACGCGGCGTAGCACAAGTGCAGGGTTGGGTAGAATGAGGGCATGAAACTTTGCCTGCTGCCCCTGCTGCTGCTGCTGTTTAGTTTGCCGGTTTGGGTGCAGGGAGTTTCGGCGTCGCCCCCACCGGCCCTGCAAATTGAGCCGGACGAGCGGCAGTTCTTTGACCTGGGTGCGACCCTGGCACGCGGCGCATTTGCGTATGCGGCACTGGCGAAGCAGGCGGCGGTGGTGGAAAAGACACGCGGCAAGCTGGCGCAGGTGCGGCAGCTGGAGCGTCTGGACCCGCTGGCCGGACGCAGCCGGACAATGGCGCACACAGAAATCCTGCGGGCGCAATCTCTGATGGGGACGCTGAACGCGCCGGACTCGGCGCTGGCTCCGGTGTCCGCCGCCGCCGCCCGGCTGGCCGGGCCGCTGCCGATGGCGGACGATGCAAAGCCGCTGGCGTTCTTCAGCCGTCCTGCTGCCCGGACAGTATCGTCGCTGAGTGAGTTTGAGACGCTGTCGTCCCTGCCGGATGATCCTGCCATTCGTGCCTGGCTGGAGGCTGCGCCGGCCCGCTCGGCCCAGGTTTGGTACGCGGAAGGCGAAATCGCGGGCTTGTCTCAGATTGCCGCTGCCCATCAGATGCCGGACCTGCTGCCGCCGACAGAGCAGATTGCAACTGATTTGCGCGGCCTGCGCGACTGGCTGGCCCTGCGTTTGCCGGAAATGCCGTCGCCGGAGCAGGCGGCCTTGAAGCATGACCTCAACGCTTTTTTGGAGCAAACGTCATCGGCAGCTCGGCCCGGCGTCAAGTCGCGAAAACTTCTTTCTCCCTCTCAGCTTCAAGCGCTCGGCAGCATCAGCCGCCGGGTTGAGGCGCAGGTGCTTGGCACAGATATGGTTGAGACCGCTGCGCGGGGGTAGGGACAGCACCTCACCCGGAAACAAGTTTCCACCCTCTCCTTGTTAAGGAGAGGGTATCATTTTGATTACTGCGTATCGGAACGCAGTTCCGGGGTGAGGTTTCTGGCGTTAAGCTCAAACTGACGTGAACTCATAGTCGCCGGAGCCGATTTCGTGCGTTTCGGCGTTCGGCAGGATGACCGTCGCAGTCATGTTGGCGGGAATAGTAACGCGCAGTGTGAACTGGTCGCCGTCCAATGTCCAATGGCTTGCAATGCTGCCGCGAATGGACTCAAACGACGCGCGGACAAACGACAAGCGGCGGTCGGGGTGGGGCTGAATGCGGACATGGGCGAAGCCGGGAGCGTCGGAATCTGTGTCGATCCCGGCGGCGTAGCGCTGAAGCCACTCGCCGACCGAGCCGAGCGAGTAATGGTTGAACGAGTTCATGCCGACATCCTGGAAGCCCTTTTCTTCGGTCCAGCCGTCCCAGCGCTCCCAAATCGTGGTCGCGCCCTGGCTGATGGAGTATCCCCAGCTTGGAAATGTCGTGTTCAGCAGCAGCGTGTAAGCGACATCGGAGCAGCCTGCCTCGGTCAAGACGGGACACAGATAGCCGACGCCGACAAACCCCGTGGACAGATGCCAGTTTTTGGCTTCAATGGCCTGGACTAAATGCTGGGCGGCAAGCGGCCGCAGGGCTTCCGGCAGCAGACCAAATCTAAGGGCCAGCACATACGCCGTCTGCGTGCCGCTTTGAATTTCGGCGTTTGGAGATACATACGCGCTGTTGAAGGCTGTCTTAATGTCGTTAAAGAGTGCGGCGAAGCGGGCGGCATCTTCGGCGCGGCCCAGCACGCCGGCGATTTGGGCCATCAGCGAGGCGTCATAAGCGAAATAAGCCGTGGCGAGAACGCTTTTGTCCGTGTCGTCATTGATGGAGAGCCAGTCGCCGAAATCGTTGACGCGGCGATTGAGCCAAAGATGGTCCGGGTTTGCGCTGTCCAAATAGTTTATCCAGCGCACCATTGCGCCGTAGTGACGCTCCAAAATGCGCGTGTCGCCGTACATCTGGAAAATGGTCCACGGTACAATCACTCCGGCGTCGCCCCAGGCCGGTGCGCCGTCGGACAAGTCCACTAAGCGGGGCGCGACATCGGGAAAGCCGCCTTCCGGCGACTGGGCATCGGAAACGTCGTCCATCCACTTCTCAAAGAACGCCGCCACATCCCGGTTTCCTGCCGCCGTCCGAACGAAAATCTGAGCGTCACCCATCCAGCCCAAACGCTCATCGCGCTGCGGGCAGTCGGTCGGAATGCTGAGAAAGTTGCCGCGCTGCCCCCAGTCTATGTTTTGGACCAGCTTGTTGACCAGCGGCTCGGAGCATTCAAACGTCCCCGTGCGCGGGATGTCCGAATGCAGGACGCAGCCTGTAACCGCGTCCAAACCCGGCTTGCCCGGATAGCCTGTCACTTCCACATATCGGAACCCGTGGAACGTGAAGCTTGGCTCGTATATTTCCTCGCCGTTCCCGCTTAAAATGTAAGTGTCGGTCGCTTTCGCGCCGCGCAGATTATCCACATACAGCGTCTCTTCCGGCGTCAGCATCTCGCCGAAACGCAGGCGCACCACGGTTCCTGCTTGTCCCTGCACTTGAAGACGAGCCCAGCCGACCATGTTCTGGCCCAAGTCAAACAAATAGGAGCCGGGCGTGGGCTGGGTGACGCCGAGAGGTGTCAGCTCCTGCGTCACCCGCACCGGCGGGTCTACTTGGGCGACGCGCAGGGTCGCCGGGTCATGCTCGGCTTCTATTTTCACGCTGCGCCACGACGATGCCTCAAACCCTATTGTGTCCCAGCCCGGCATTTCCAAGCGGGCGTCATACGTTTCCCCCATCAGCATATCGGAGGTCAAAATCGGCCCCGAAGCGCCGTGCCATAGATCGTCCGTGCCGATTGTCTCGCGGCTGCCGTCGGCGTATTCCAAAACAATCTGGGCCAGGAACTGCGGCTGCCTGCCGTAGTAGGCGCGTTTTGAGTCAAAGCCGATGTAGCCGCAGTACCAGCCGTCGGCCAGCATCGCGCCGACAGCATTGCCGCCATCTTGCAGCAAGTTTGTGACATCATAGGTTTGGTACTGAATGCGCTTTGTGTAGTCGGTCCAGCCCGGCGCAAAATGGGCGTCCCCGACACGCTGTCCATTCAAAGACAGCGTGTAAATGCCCCGCGCCGTGGCGT
>CAXTER010000005.1:0-107609 GCA_964243345.1 uncultured Armatimonadales bacterium | reverse complement strand
CGAAAGCGCAGGACGCTCGGCGGTGGGCTTGGGCAGGGCCAGGCGGTCCACCTTGCCGCTCGGCGTCAGCGGCAGGGTGTCTAAGCAAATAAAGCGGGACGGCACCAGGGCTTCCGGCAGACGCGCTTCCAGAAACTCGCGCAGCGCATCCGACGCGGGCGCTTCCGGCGCGGCAAGATAAGCAAGGAGGCGCGTATCGCCCGGCGCGAACTCATGGGCCGTGACTGCCGCCTGCCGAACGCCGGGGTATTCTAAAAGCGCGGCTTCCACTTCGCCCGGCTCGACCCGAAACCCGCGTATTTTAAGCTGGCCGTCGGCCCGGCCTAAAAATTCCAAATCGCCGTTCGCGTTTACTTGAGTCAAGTCGCCCGTCTTGTACCAGCGCTCGTTTGTGCCAGGCAGTGTCACGAACCGTTCAGCAGTCAAACCAGGCTGGCCTTGATAGCCGTCTGCAAGCTGAATGCCGCCTAAATATAGCTCGCCGTCCACTACCTGCGTCTGCATTCCGGGAACAGCCAAGCCAATGGGCGGCAGCACCGGCCATTCGGACACCGGCCCGGTCAGCGTATGCGCTGTGGCGACATGGGTTTCCGACGGCCCGTACTGGTTGTGCAAAGTACAATTTGACAGCCGGTCAAAGAGCGCCCGGATGGCGGGCGTGATTTTCAGCTGCTCCCCCGCTGTAATCACTTCCCGCAGCGCCGTCAGCTGGGCCGTCTGCGCTGCCGCCACCGCAACTTGCTGCAAGGCCACAAACGGCAGAAACAGCCGCTCCACGGCGCTCTCATCCAGAAAACGCAGCAGGCCGGGCGGGTCTTGACGCAGGCTTTCCGGCACGAGGCAGAGCGTTCCGCCGCCGCACAGCGTCGCAAAGATTTCCTGCGCCGACACGTCAAACCCAAGCGCGGCAAACTGGGCCGTGCGGGCATTTGGCTTGAAACTGGCTTTTATCTGCCAATTGATGAGGTTCGCCATTGCCCGACTACCCATCCGTACCCCTTTAGGCGTTCCCGTGGACCCGGACGTATAGATAAGATAAAACAGGCCGTCTGCATCAGGCGAGGCGGGCGGCAGGGCGGAGATGCTTGATATAGCGATTTCCGGCGCGTCGGCATCTAAACAGAGCGTTTCGACGCTGCTTGGAACCTGGCCGAGCAGTGAAGCCTGCGTCACGACAAGGCGCACTCCGGCGTCGGCAAGCATGAAATTACGGCGGCTTTGGGGATAAGCGGGGTCGAGCGGTACATAGCCTGCGCCGGCTTTCAGAACGCCGAGCAGTGCGGCGGGCATTTGCGCCGTGCGCTCCAGGCAGACGCCAACCGGCGTGTGAGAGTCTACGCCCCGCGCCCTCAGAGCGTGTGCGATTTGGTTTGATTTGGCTTGAAGTACGCCGTAGGTGAGCGTTTCCCCGGCAGACATCACTGCCGCCGCATTTGGAGTCTGCCCCGCCTGTGCCTCGAACATTTCAACGACAGTGGGTGAGACAGACAGATTGGGTTTAGTCATCAATTCTCTCATGTGCATAAATCGTGCCAAGCAAGCGTTGCTGCGAGCTAAAACGCAGTTTCTTGCATTTTTGTTGTTGGCTGTTCAACTTATCGGCAGTTTCGCAGATTTGCACAAGAGAAACGAGAAAGGAAACGAGAGGGGAAACGAGGAGAGCGAGGAAGACCGGCACTGAAAGTGCCGGTCTACGGGTGAGTGAAAGTCCCTGCGGGACTAAATGCTGCTGGCATTAGGCTTATTCTGGTCCTTAGTCACGGAGTGACTTTCACTCCCTATTAGACCGGCACTGGAAGTGCCGGTCCACGGGCCGATGCATTAGGACGCATCCGGCAGGCGGAACGCGGCGGCGGGGCGGCCTTGAAGCAGCCCGGCCCCGTAAACCACGGCAGCGGCAAATAAGCCGGGATACATCGGCTGCCAGCCGAGCGGGTAGCGCGGGTCGTCAAACCCGCCGTGTCCCCACCCCCACAACAGGCAGGACAAGGCGACTCCCGCGCCCAGCAGCATGGACAAAAAGGCAAACGCCGGCGGGGGACGCCAGCGCGGAGCAGCATACGCGCCGAGAAGCGGCAGCAGCGCCCCCGGCACAAACACACTGCCAAAGGCGTACCACTGCTTGACGACCGACGGGATCAGCAGCGCAATCACTATGGAGAGAAGCGAGGTCAGGAGCAGACCCCAGCGCGTATAGGCGGGAACCTGCGAATTATCCGGGTCGCGCTTCAGACGCCACACAAAGTCGCGTCCAAGCGTCACCGCCGCAATAAACGTGTATGACACAGTGCTTGCCATGATCGGCGCGAGCATCCCGACATAGAACAAGCCCTTTAGCCCTGGCGGCAGGACACGCTCGGCGAGAGCCGGAAATGCCGTTTTGGGGTCGGTGAGATGCGGCAGCAGGGCGCGGGAAAACAGGCCGGTGGTTGTGGAAAGCGCGTCAAACAGCATCCAGCACAGCACGGCGAGACCGATTCCAAGCGCGGCGACACGCGGCGTTTTGGCAGCGTAGCAGCGCTGATGGAACCCCGGATCAGTCAGCGTCACCAGCGCGATGAAGAACCAGACTACAACAAAGCCGATGTCGTAAGTTCCCATCGGCTTCAAATGTCCCGGCGGCAAATGTCCCGGCGCGGTGAGATAGGCCAGCCCGCCAAACTTGGTCAAACACACGGCGGCAACGGTGATAAAGCCTGCAAACATCAACACAAACTGAAGCGTGTTGACCCGGACATCGGCCAGAAAGCCGCCCCGGAACACATACGCCACCGAGAATGCCATGCCGACCAGCATCGCCGGCAGCAGCGGCCAGCCAAACAAAATATGCAGCAGCGTCCCAGTCATCAGGATATACGCGGACGGCGCAGCGTACACAAATGCAAACACCGCGCCAAGCAGCGCTGTTTTCGCATCATAGGCTTCGGCGAGCTTGTCGGGGATCGTATAGACATGGGCCGCGCCGCCGCGCACCCGACGGGCAAGAAAGACGGCAAACACAAGCGCGAACACATAGTACGGCAGCCCGTTGGTGGTCCAGTTGACCAGCCCGGACGAGTAAACAAACTCACCGACCCCTAAAATGCCGCCGTACCAAGTCGCGACCAGCGTTGCCGTAAAAACCGGCAGGCTGAGTCCCCGGTCTGCGATTAGGTAGTCGTCGGTTGTTTCGCGCCTGGGCCAGAAGCCGATAACAACCAGAAAGCCCAGATAGATCGCCAGAATGCTCCAGTCCAGCGCCGTGAACGCCGCCCGCAAATCTCCGTTCAGATTGACGCTCACAAATGCCGCCTCCGCCACGCCGACAAATGGCAGACTAAAATCGTTCCGTCTATGGCTTTGACGTGAACTTTCGGCGCGATGGCTTCATTGAGCAGCCCCCCCACCCCAACCGGCAGCAGATGGTTTTCCAGGGGCCAGCGGACACCGTCAATGCTTACCCGCGCCCGCCCATCATACGACAGCAGGGATATGGCATCATCTATTTCCGTTTCCAGCGTGAGTTCGCTTGCCATAGCCCGCACTTCCGAGCCGTCCTCTACTATGGTGACTGGAAAATCGGGCAGCTCTTCGCGCCAGCGCAGCAGACGGCAGAAGTTTCCGAGCGTGTGGTCAATCCGCCCGCCCGCCGCGCCGATGATGGTGACTTCGGATGCCCCACGCCCAAGTGCGATATTGAACGCTTTTTCCAAATCGGTCTCATTCTGATCCGGCGTCGGCAAAAACTCGGCGTCCGGCAGCGCGGCTTTCGCGGTGTCCAAGTTCAGCGAGTCAAAGTCCCCACTGACGATATTCGGCAGGACGCCGAGCCGAACGGCTTTCAGCGCCGCCCCGTCAACGGCAATAAGCAAGTCATGTTCGGCGGCAAGCCGGGCCAGAAGCGATTGGGTCGGCGGGTCGCCATTTGCTAGAATTAAAGCACGCATAACATAATCGCAAGAAGTCAGTCGTAGTATGGGCTGCCGGTCGCCGAGTTGATGTCGCCGTAACGGTGTCCGTCTGGAGTCACATAGATTTGGTCAAAATCCACCGCTTTGGAGATAAACTTCGCGTGGCCGTCTTCAAAGATGAACGTGCCGCCGGCAGGATGCCACTGCCGGTAGTAGTTCGGGCCGCCGCTGCCGGGGGGAACGTAGGCGTATTTAGCCCCGCCGGGGTCCTGCTGGGGGGAAAACCAGGGGAACTCCTCATCCCGCATGATGCGCGTGTCTGCGGGGTACTGAAACTGAGCGTTTGTGACGGCAAGAGTCGGATCACTTACCGTGCTGTCTACTTCCATATCCGCGCTGTACGAGCCATTCGGCCCTGGCACGACCGTATAGCAGCCGTTGATAAAATGATAGGATGAGCCGTAGATTGCAAGGTACGTGGAGCCGCCGAATGTCGCCTGGGCGTAGGGTTCCGCTGCATCATCCGGGCAAAGGAACAGTGTCACGGCTTTTGTGTATGGAACCAGCTCATCCTCAACCCCTTTGTGAGTCGGTGTCCCCGGCGCACCGCCGGAGGTCGCCGATCCGTGGTTATAGGCTTGATAAATCGGCATGGTCTCATCCGAGTCTTGAATATACTCGATCAATGCAAGCCCAATCTGCTTGCCATTGGAAATGCAGGCGGTACGCCGGGCGTTCTCGCGGACACTTTGAAATACGGGAAACAAAATTGCGGCCAAAATCGAGATAATGGCGATCACGACAAGCAGCTCAATCAGCGTAAACGCGCGGGATGTTCGCATCATGGTTTTCCTCATCTCTGCCTAATCGTAGCCGTAGTAGTAGCCGTCGTTGTAGCCGTGGCCGTCCGGCGTGGCATCTACCGCGTTGAACTGCGCGGCGGACGTGAGGAACTTTGCATGGCCGTCGGCAAAGATAAACGTGCCGCCGCCGGGGTGCCACTGCTGGTAGTAGCTTGTCGCGCCGCTGCCCGGCGGCACATAGCCGTACAAGCTGCCACCGGGGTCTTGGGCGGCGCTGAACCATGGCATCATTTCGTCGCGCATGATACGGGTGTCGGACGGCACAGCGAACTGAGCGTTGGTAACAGTGGTGACAGGATCGCCGGCGTTCGTGTCTACAGGCGCGTCGTCTTCATAAGAAACAGCGGGATTCGCGGAATTATTTTGGGGAACAAGCGTGTAGCACGCCTGCGTGAACCGGTACGACGAGCCGTAAGTGTCGTGGTAGGTCGCGCTGCCGGTGGCCGGGCCGCCCACGTCATCGGGACACTTGAACAAAGCGCTGGATTTTGTGTAAGGGTTCAGCTCATCTTCGACGCCTTTGTGGCCCGGCTGCCCCGGCGCTCCGCCCGATGCCGCCGTGTTGTATGCTTGGAAGATCGGCATGGCCTCATCGTAATCCTGCGTGTACTGGACTACGGCAAGGCCGATCTGCCTGCCGTTGGAGATGCAGGCGGTACGCCGGGCGTTCTCGCGGACGTTCTGGAAGACCGGGAACAAGATTGCGGCCAAAATCGAGATAATGGCGATGACCACAAGCAGCTCAATGAGCGTGAAGGCTTGCGTCAAGGCACGCCGGACAGAATTAGTGTTCATGGCTCTTTCTTTGCTAAACGCCTGAAACCAGACGCTCAAAAGGCCGCCGCCTCAGAAAGTTGGGGACGGCGGCCTGCGGCAAAGAAAAGTGCTATGGGCGTGCCTCCCGCTTCCCTACGCCGGCATGACCCGGATCAGGTTCGTGGGGTTGGCGTTTGCCTCTCAGCCGGCGCACTCAACGGTTGTTGAGTGAGTCCGGCACCCCCAGCGGTCTTAAATGTTGTACGCAGGATTGTAGCCGCAAAGTGGTGGAGAAGTCAAGACCCCTGCCGTCCCACTTGTGGGACGGCAGGGGTCTAATGCGCCTCTGCGGGAGGTGCGGCCCCACGCCTCGGCTTGCGAAGCATCAGCACGGCGGGCAGGGCGATGACAAAAGTGATGCCGAGCAGGATGAACGCATTGTTGTAGGCCATGACCGATGCCTGCGCCTGCACCGTGCGGTCTAAAATGCCAAGCGCGGCGGACAGAGACGCGGCGTGGCTATAACCGTCACTGACAAGGCCGGCGGCGACGCCGCTCAGGCGATCCTGAAAGGTCTGGTTGCCGCTGTACAGGCTGGAAACAATGTTCGCCCGGTGATAGGCTGTCATGTTCGTAATGTAGGTGTTTAGAACAGCAATCCCAAACGAGCCGCCAAGCTGACGCATCAGATTGTACAGCGCCGAACCTTGCGCGATCTGCCCCCCCTGCAAGCCGGCGAACGCGACAGTTTGAATGGGAATAAACACAAGTCCCAAGCCGAACCCTCGCACCATGAGGCCAAGCTGCGTGTCGGAAATTCCGCTTTGCGTGGTCAAATGCCCCAGCAGCCACATCGCTTCCATATACACAAACATGCCGCCAATGATGAGAATACGGGCATCAAACCCGCGCTGCAGCAGCCGTCCACAAATAACTACCGCAAGAGCCGTCATAAACCCACCCGGCATTAGCGCCAGCCCCGTGGTAGTCGGCGAGAAGCCCAGAATGTTTTGAACGAACAGCGGGTAGATAAAGACGCCGCCGTACAGGCCGAAGCCCAGCACCAGGCCCAGCACGACCGAGCCTGCCAGTCCTCGGTCTTTGAGAACGCGCAAATCCAAAATCGGCGCTTTGTTGCGGCGCGACAGCTCCCACCAAACAAAACTCACCAAAGAAACAGCGGCAATCACTGTCAGGCGCGTGATCCACGGGTCATCAAACCAGTCGTAACGCTCGCCTTCTTCCAGCACATATTGCAGCGATCCCATGCCTGCGGCAAGCAGGGCGATCCCCAGCGCGTCTACCGTGTTGACCCGCTTTTGATGGATCGAGTCCTGCAAGTAGAGGCCAACCAAAGTCAGCGACGCAATGCCGAGCGGGACATGAATAAAAAAGATCATCCGCCAGCTATAGTTGTCGGTCAAAAAGCCGCCGAGCGCCGGCCCAAGAGTGGGCGTCACAATCAGGCCCAAACCAAAAATGGACTGCACCGTGGCAAGCTGAGAGCGCGGGAAAATCTCGACCAGCGTGGACTGCGCTGTGGAAATCAGCGCCGCGCCGCCTGCGCCCTGAATTAGACGCCAGAAGACAATCTCGCCGAGGCTATGGGAGAGTCCGCACATGAAGCGGGCAATGTTGAAAATTATAATGGACGCCATCAAGTACCGCTTGCGCCCGAACCGCCCCGACAGCCAGGCGGTCATCGGCAGGACAATAACATTGGACAAAATATAGCCCGTGGACACCCAGGCGATCTCATCGGTGGTCGCGCCCAAGTTACCTTCCATCTGCGGCAGGGCCACATTGACGACAGTGGTGTCCAAAATCTCCAGTGCCGCCGCCATGATCAGGCCGACCAAAATCCACCAGCGGTGGGCGCTCACCGCCGCATTGACATCCGGTTTGGGAGATGCCGGTGGGTTTGGGACAGGCTTTGCTTCTGCCTGCGGGACAGTCAGTTCCTGACGCCGCTCTCGCGTAATTTCTACTGCCATTACTTACTCACGCTCTGCCGCGCTGTCCCTCAAGATAAGCTTCTTAGAACAGGCGACTCAACAAAGAATGCAGCGTAGCCCGCTCTTCCAGGGAAAGCGGCGCAAACACTTCGTCATTGGTGCGCCGGGCCGCATCCGTGCTTAATGCCAGAACATCCCGCCCGGCCTCGGTCAGCGAAACTAAATGAGCACGACGGTCAGCAGGATCGCGCCGCCGCGTTACCAGCGCTTTGGCTTCCATGTCATCCAGCAGCAGCACAACGGTATTGCGATCGATCCCCAAACGCTCGCCGATTTCCACTTGGGAAAGTGGTTTCTCTTCGCCCAGCACAGCCAGAACCCCGAAGTGGCGCCGTCCGATGCCAAGCGGCTTGACCAGCGTCTCAAAGTATTCCCGGCTTTGGTCGGTCGCTCGGCCCAGCAGGTAGCCGGTCCAGACAGACAGACTGGCCGGAAGCGGAGCGCTCTTGGCACGTGTCGCCGCCAGCGAAGGCTGCGGGCGTTCTTGAAGCCCAGTTCCGCTTTTATTCATGCTCATATATAGTCACTATTGCTGATTATTAAACATCGGTTTTTAAGCAAAAAAACCCTCCCGCTCGTTCCTCGCTCCCTTAGAAACTGTATAGAAAATCTATCGGGCGACTGAAGTCACAGCAACAGAAGCACAAAGTCCGCCTTCGCGGACTCATACAGGATACTCTGTGTTAACCTGCGAAGGCAGGTTTCGTGCACTTGTTGCCGCGGTTTTAACCGCCCAATAGATTTCTATACAGTTTCTAAGCACTGGCTACCTGGAAGGCCCCTGTTAGGGAAGGGCAATAAAGAACAAGACGCAAGCATCATGCCTACGGCTTTGTTCCTCACGCGGCTTTGTTCCTCACTCTGGCCCTTCCCTAACAGGGAAGGGAGCAGATACGAAGTAATGCCGAAGGCATAGGGACGAGCGGAAGGGGTCTAATTTTTGCGCGTTTGTGGATGGGAACGCTGGGCCTCGGCGCGGACGTGCGCGGGAGGCTGCGAAGGGGCAGTGTCATCACGGAAGATCGAGCGGTAATGGGGATCGTGGAACATCTTGGCAGTGTGAGGATGGTTCTGTTTGCCCCGACTCCGAAGACCGGCAGCCAGAAGCGCGGCGGCAATCGGCACGAACGCATACGCGGCAGCATCCCGCCAAATCCCTGCCGCCAGCGCCGGACCGAACCAGCGGGCCGGGTTCATGCCCGCCCCGGAGTAGTTGCCGTCCACGCCAATTAAAAACGTCAGCACGACCATAGCAATGCCTGGTGTCCAGCGCATCACTTTAGGGAACGAAACGCAGGTATAAATGGTCAAGGTCAGCACGAACGTCGAGACCAGCTCGCCGCCCATTGTTTCCCAAAAGGAAACGTGCGGCCCCGGATGCAGTGACCCCATCTTGACAGACCGCGCCGCCGCACCGAATATGAGACCGCCCAAGAACGTACCGGCTACGGCCCCGGCCATCTGAGCGGCGACGTAGCCGAGCAGGTCGCGCCCGTGCATCTTGCCGAGCAGCCAGAAGCCCGCCGAGACCGCCGGATCCAGGTGCGCTCCGCTAAGTCGCCCCGGCGGCGACAGCGCCACCAGCCAGCTTGCCGCGCCAAGCAGCAGGCCGATGAGCGCCAATCGCAGGTACAAAGACGGGAGCCAGTGAAGGAGCGGCGAAGCGGGGCTGAACGTCAGCACAACCGCGCCGACGACGCAGACCAGCTGAAACGCCGTTCCCAGAAACTCGGACGCATATTCTTCCAGATGAGAGCCGTACCGTTTCCAGTCTTCATACAGTGCCGCTTCGCGGGCCTCAATGTCATGCTCTAGGTTCAATGTCTTGTTCTGAGAAGGCGTGGAAGTAAAGGCGTGGGAATGAAACGTAGGGGCGAAGCTTGTCCTCGCCCTGTTTCTGCTCTATCTGTTCTTTCTTCTCTGCCGTGTTCACACTTCCTGGGTCAACTCCAGCAGGCAGAAGCCTTTGCGCTCAATTCGCAAGACATGGCCCTGCGCGAAATGTGCGGCCTCCAGCAGGCCGTGGTCGGCCCATTCTTCCAAGAGGCTTTCATACAAGCGCGTCCGGTACTGGCCCGACAGCGGCACGTCGAACTTCAAGGATGCATTGACTGTCTGCTCGCTGGTATTGCCGGCAAACAGCATCATGCGGTCCCCACTTCGCAGGCCCAACGCGCACACGCTGTCAAGGCCGGCATGGACCTGGGCGCTGATGTCTTCGTCGTAGTTCTGGTACGGCAGCGGGCCATGCGGCTGGAAATTGGCGTAAATGTTCAGATCCGGGGTGCGAACCGCGAAGTAGGACAAGCGGTGATTGCGGTACGGCAGGTTTTGGACTGCCAGCCATTTCCAGTCGCTGGAAAGCCGGGGGTGCAGACCGACACCGTCGCCTGACGGGTCTAGCCCGACAACGCCTTCCATCGCAGCCCAAAGGTAGCGCGGCGGGTCCCACGGGGAAAGCATCATGCCTTCGTTAGTCAGAGTTTCGCCGTGCAGCCATTCCGAGAACTGCCCCGGCACGGTGTTGTTGCGGCGCGGGTCCATCGAGAAGTTCTTGAATGTATCTGAAAGCGCCCGGTCCATGAACTCCGGGTTGTAGCGGGCGGCGGCGAACGCAAACCAGAACGAGCAGCCGAGCCAGACGCCGCCGAGCAGTCCATAAGGGCCATTGTTGGTGCCGTTCGGGTCGTAATCCGGCGCATCGCGCGGCGTCGTGCGAATGCCGGCGGCGGTCCAGAAATCGGCATCAGACAGGCGGCTGATAATGGCCGCCGACGTTTGATCGTCGGCAACGCCGTACATGACCGGGAAAATCAAGTCAGACGTGACATTGGAGCGCGGGAAGCCGTCAATGTCGATGTTCAAATAGTACAAGCCGTTGTTAGGGTTCTTGAGATGCGTGTTGATAGCAATTTTCAGCGCTTCGGCGGCGTTTAAGAACTCCAAGCTCTCGTCGTGGTTTTCCAAAATCCGGGCCATGTGCGACGCCGTCAGCAAAGCAATATAGCACTCGGAGTTGACTTCGGTAGATGCCCCAGAGATGCGGTAGTTGGTGATGACATTGCGCCAGCCGATAATGCCCCAATCGGACGTTCCCGTCGCCGTACACCAAACCAGCCCCTGTTCGTTGCGCTGAGACAGCAGATACCGCACGGCCTTGACCGCCGCCGGGTAAATGTCGCGCAGGAAGCCTTCGTCGCCAGATGTGTTGTAGTGATGCCAAAGCGCGTACACCAAGAGCGGCGTGTTGTCGTTGACATTAAGATCATAATCAGCGGTCTTGCCGTTCCGAATATCGTAATACTCGACCACTTTACCGCTGTCTTCCTGATTATGCACATAGGCCAGAAGAGATTCGCGGACAAACTCCGGGCAGAAATAATCGCCGCCGTGGGCGAACCAGGCCGTATCGCGTCCGACGCTGTTGTTGCTGCGGGTCGGGTCATTGACAAAGCACCATCCTGTCTGCGCTTTCACCATTGTCCGCAGCATGTTGGCTTTGGCCCACAGGACGCCCCGGTTGACTTCTGCGTTCGGAGTCATCAGCACGGCCCGGCCCAGCATTTCGGCGTAATACGCTTTTGTCTTCTCCAATGCCGCGTCGGCAGGCGGGCAGGCCGCGTAGTTTTTCTCCGCCTCGGAGCGTCCGGTGCCGAACGACAGCAGGTAGTAAAAGCGTGCCGTCTCGTCCGGCTGAATGGTGCGGACGTGGTGCAGGACGCCCAGTGGGTCCGTTGGCGCATGGGTTTGATTGGACAAGCTGCCCGGACAGGTAGCAGCAACGGCCCGGCCATAATCCAGCGTCGTTTCGTAAGAATCGGGTTTGTCAGAGCAGCCAAAGCAGCGCACCCAATCCGGCTGCGACGTGTTCCAGGCCACAAGTGCATTCAGAGAATTATCATATTCAGCCACGACATCATGCCCGGTGTTGCCGCGCAGATCGGCATACGCATACGTCGCCACCTGCGCCGTGCTTGCCCCATCGTTGTGCAGCTCCACCATAAGGTACACGCCCGGCGGGTCTACGTCCCCGTTGTCGGCAGGCGCACCGTTCAGGATAAAGACCGTTTCCTGCACCGACAACCCAGGCGGCAGCCCGAACCGATGCTGCTGATGCTCCGGGTGAATGAGAAACGTCCCCGGCTGATCCTGCGCCAGATGCATTCCGGAAGCCGCGTCATAATGCCGCAGCACGACAGAGCCAAACAGCGCCTGCCCGATCTCGATAGAGTAGACCACTTGCAGCGCCCCGGTTGCTTTGATAATGCAGGTCCCCTTCGGCCCGCCCAGTGTGCTGCCGATAGCAAGCTCATTGTCCGGCACCACATAAATCCCGACCCGCTCACTCGGTCCAATTTCCCGCGTTATGCTCATCGTTTATACTTCCTGACTTGATACTTAATGACTTTGATTGTTTACTGAGAGTGCCGGGGGTTTCTACAACCCCGGCATTCTTCTCACATCAGCTTATTCCCTTGTGTCAAAGCGGCTGCCGCACGGCGCTGTCACGAGACGCAGCTTCTCAAACCGAATAATAAGTTCGTGGTATCGAAACTTTTTTGCAGCGCGAGATACCATGCTACGGCGAGATACTCTCATCTGGCGAGGCACCCTGTAACGACGAGGCCGCCTCACTCTGCGAGACGCTATGAACAAGATGCGATGCACAAACAGCCCGTCTTCTTCATCCACTTCATCGTAAAGCGCACTGCCGTTCTTGTTGGCGTTCAATGTCAGCAGACTTGCCCATTCAAGCGGCGAGAAAAGCACCCCAAAGTAGTGCAAGTCCAAGTCGAAATATCCCAATTGGTTGTCACCGCAGCGCAGATCCAGAAACAGCGTTGCCTCATCCGTATTCCATGAGAGTTCACGAATGAGGCCGTCATGCAGGTTGATACGGGCCGCAAGAGTTTGGACATCAGACGGCCACTGCGAAAGCAAGGGCGCAAGATGCTCTTGATACTTCTCAGCAGGGTGTTCTTCTGCATCGCCGCGATGCCACTCTGGAGTGAAGAAGTTCATTTAGTAGCTGCCGTTGTGGGCGTCTTCTAAATAACGGGCGAGAAGGGCTGTTGTGGCTTCGATGTCGGCGACGCTTGCCATTTCGTTGACAGTGTGGATGTAGCGTGTGGGCAGGGAGAGCGTAAAGGTCGGGACACCGGCGCGGGAGCGCTGGATGGCCCCGGCATCGGTTCCGCCGCGCGACAGGATTTCGAGCTGGTACTTGATGCCGTGCTTTTCGGCCAAGTCTCTAAAGTGGCGGAGCATCTTGGGGTTGCTGAGGGTCGAGCCGTCCATGATCTTCAAAGCCGCGCCTTCGCCGAGGCGCGTAATCTGGTCGGAGTCCGCGGTTCCGGCGTAGTCGTTGGCAAGCGTCACATCCAACGCAATGCCGATTTGAGGTTCAAGCGCGTAGGCGGCAACCGTTGCGCCGCGCAGGCCAACTTCCTCCTGCGTGGTCGCGACAGCGATGATGTCGGCGGCGTGCGGCCCGACAGCCCGCAGAGCCTCAATCATCACAAAGACGCTGAGGCGGTCATCTAAGCACTTGGAAACGACATTGTTGCCGACCATCTCGGTCGTTCGGGCCATTGTCACCATGTCGCCCATTTCGACAAGCTTCTTGACTTCGTCGCCAGGCAGCCCAACGTCTACAAAGAACTCTTCAATCTTAGTCGGCTTGCCTAATTCGTCCGCCGTCAGCAGGTGAATGGGCTTTGCGGCAGGCATCAGCGTTCCAAGCAGAGTCTGACCGGCGAAGCCGTGGACATGGACACGCTGGGCAACCATCGTGCGCGGGTCCCAGCCGCCGACCGGCTGCAAACGCAGAAAGCCTTTGTCTTCCACATATTTGACCAGAAAGCCGATTTCGTCGGTGTGGGCGGCCAGCATGACGCGCGGCCCACCGCCGCTGCCTTTTTTCGTGGCAATGACATTGCCGAGCGTGTCTACCTGAATCTCATCGGTCAGGGGCCGCAGTTCTTCGATGACTAAATCGCGGACTAAATCTTCCCGGCTGGAAATGCCGGGGGTCTCGCAAAGCTTCTTGAGCAGGTCAAAATTGATGGGCATGGGTTTGTTGGGTATCTTTCTATGAGATGCAATTTCTAGAACGTGACATAGTCCCGGCCTTTTAAGGCCGGAGCCTATCTATTGGTCAAACACAATCACGACTTTGCCGCTTTGGCCCTTATCGGCGACATCATACGCCTGCGCCGCTTGGTCTAAACTAAAACGATGCGTGACGGTCTTTTCCGGGTGCAAATCCCAGCGCGACAGGCGCTCCACCAGCTCTTCCATGTGCGGAACCGATGTAACCCACGAGCCGTAAAGCGTGATTTGCGGATGGATGAGCAGCGGGGACACGTCAAACTGGATGTCGTTGCCTTCGCCGACAAAGACGCACCGGCCCCACTGCCGCGTCCCTTGCAGCGCGAGCTTGCGGGCCGGGCCGACGCCGGAACAGTCAATGCTGGCCTCGCAGCCTTTGCCGTTCGTGACGGTTTTGATTTTATCTAAAGCGTCGGCATCGCTGACGAATGCCTCATCTACTAGGCCGAGTTCACGCGCGAGGTCAATACGCCCCTGGCTGACATCCACACCGATAATTTGTGACGCCCCTAAAGCACGGCCCAGCATGGCTGCTGCCAAGCCCACTGGACCGAGGCCGGTAATCAGCAGCCGGTCGCGCCCGTCTACTTTAATGCGCGTCAGGGCTTCCCAAGCCGTGCCGAAGCCGCAGGCGACTAAAGCGCCGTCAATGTAGCTTAAATTATCCGGCAGGGCGACGCAGGTATTTTCTTCCGCCAGCAGAAACTCGGCATGGCCGCCGTCGCGCTGCCAGCCGTAGGCGGCCCGAAACGGCGTGTGGCAGGAAATCATGTAGCCCGATTGGCAGTCTTCGCAGACGCCGCAGCCGCTGATGTGGTACAGCACCACCCGGTCGCCTACTTTGTACTTTTTGCAGCCGGGGCCGACTTCAGCCACTTGGCCGCACGGCTCATGGCCGGCAATGACGCCCCGGTAAGCCTCGTCGCCGACGCCTAAATGCTCCCGGTAGATGGCCCGGATGTCGGAGCCGCAGATGGACGACGCTTTCATCCGCACCAGCACCTGCCCGTAGCCGGGCGTCGGGACCGGCTGCCGCCGGAACTCAACCGTGCTGTTGCCGGGCAGCACGACGCCGCTCATAGTTTGTTCGGTAGTCATTGCGCTATCTCTCCGTTGATGTCCCACAAGTCTTCCCAAGATTGCCCGTCTTTCCATAAAAAGACGTGGCCTTTGATGAGGCGATTGTTTTTGTCGATGCCTGCAATCTCCGCCATGTCTTTGCTTGAGAGCGGTTCGCTGACTGCCGCCTGCAAAGACGCAAGGTACTGGGAGCGCTTGACGGAAAATGGAATGGGAACCTGGCCGCGCTGAATTGCCCACTTGATGCAGACCGCCGCCGAGGAAATGCCTAGCCGCTCGGCGATATGCACAACCACCGGGTCTTCCATGTCGACAGTGTCTTCCGGAGTGCGGTCCCGCGCCGGGCGCGACGGCGACCCCAGCGGGCTGTACCCAATGGGAACGATGCCGTTTTGCAGAAGATACTCAAAGAGCTGAGGCTGCTGGAAATGCGGGTGCAGTTCCATTTCATTTGCAGCAGGCTTGATTGCGGCATCGCGCAGAACTAATTTCAGCTTGGGGATCGTCATATTGGACGTGCCGATGTGCCGGACCAAGCCTGAACGGGCAAGCTGCTCCATCTGCCGCCAGGTCTGCATAAAAGCGTCATGGATATAGGGCCGGGCATGAGGGTCCCGCGAATGCGCGTCTACGCCTTTGCCGTGGGAGTTTGGAAACGGCCAGTGGACCAAGTACAGGTCTAAATACTTTAGGCCCAAATCAGCCAGCGACTGCCGGCAGCTTGCCAGCACTTCGCCGTCGCCGTGCTTGTCGTTCCAAACTTTAGAAGTCACCCAAAGCTCTTCGCGCGGTACGCCGCTTTTGATGACGGTGTCAAGCGCATGGCCGACTTCTTTTTCATTGGCATACACGGAAGCACAGTCGAAATGCCGATAACCAACCGAAGCCGCATCAACCACGGCATCGGCGATTTCGCGGCTTGCGTAGCGGTCAGAGCCGAACGTGCCGAGGCCGAGAGCAGGCATAGACGCACCGGAGGCCAGCGTTTTTTGGGGAACGGATGCAGGATCGACGGCATCAGTCACGGGGTTTTTCTCACTTGCGGCTAAAGATGCACCTTTGTTCGCCGCGCCTGCTGCGTTTTCCTCTTTGCGCCGACAAACCTATCCGCAAAATAAGCCTGACAAGCCGGGCATTGGAAATACCCATCTGGGAGGCTCCGCCGAGCGTTCAGGGAACGCAAGATGATTCCTCGTCCGCAGGACGGTCAGCCGGAGGCTTTCCAGACGGGTATTTCCAATGCCCGGCTTGCTTTATTCTGCCGCCGGCCAATGCTCCGGCAGGGCAGCGGGACGCTCCACCGTGCTTTGCATGGCGTAGTAGCGGCTTTGCTCCGAAGAGTCCAGAAAGCCCCACATGGCTTCCAGAACGTGATACGTCAAGTCGCCGCTGGCGCGGGCCGGGCGATTTTCCTGAATGGCATAGGCTAGGTCGGCAACACCGAGGCCCCGGCTGTTTTCGGAAAAGCCGTGGGTCAGCGGCACGTCCTCCCAGCCTGATCCGCCCCGGTTGACTTTCACAATGCCGCCGAAGTTGTTGGGGTCCGGGACCGACAGCGAACCGAGCGTGCCGTGCACTTCGATCGGGGGCAGAGTGCTGGACCAGACATCAAACGATGTGATGAGTGTTGCCACAGCGCCATTGGCAAAGTCCAGCGTTCCGGCGATATGCGTTGGCGTTTCTACCGTGATTACCTGCCCGTGCTTTGGCTGGCTTGTGATGGTGCGCTCTGTGAACGCTTTTTGGGCCGAGCCGGCAATACGGGTGATTGGCCCCATGAGTGACACCAGCGCCGTGAGATAGTACGGCCCCATGTCGAACAGCGGCCCGCCGCCAGGCTTGTAGTAAAACTCCGGGTCTGGGTGCCAGCTTTCGTGGCCGTGGCCGAGCATGAACGCCGTTGCGGCGACCGGCTCGCCAATCAGGCCGTCATCAATGACTTTGCGGCAGGCTTGCAGCCCCGCGCCCAAAAACGTGTCGGGAGCGCCGCCGACGCGCAGGCCGTTCGCTTTTGCGGCTTGGAGCAGCGCTTGGCCCTGCTCGCGGGTCAGCGACAGCGGCTTCTCAACGTAGGTGTGCTTGCCGGCTTCTAAAGCCGCGAGGCAAACGTCGAAGTGCGCTTTTGGGATGGTCAGATTGATGACGATCTGAATTTCCGGGTCAGCCAGCAGCTCGCCGACGGTGCAGGCTTTTGGGATGCCGTACTCGGCGGCCCTAGCTTTGGCCCGGTCCAAATCCAGGTCCGCGCAGGCGGCGACCGTGAGAATGTCCATCTTTTGGGCAGTCTGGAAGTAAATCGGGCTGATGTTGCCGCAGCCGACGATGCCGACTTTGACGGGGGGTGTCGCAGTGTTTGTCATGCTTGCTATCTTACACCCAAAGCCCAAAGAAGTCAAGGTGAAACAGGGTACAACGAGGGTGCCGATTAACGCAAAAGGAGAACACAATGTCCGCAAAAATTGACCCGAACGACACGGCAGTGCTGCTGATTGATCTGCAAGCGGGGATCGCCGATAATCCGCTGACGGTTCGCTACAAAGACCTGCAAAAAGGTGTCAGCGGCCTCTGCCAAATCGCCAAGCTGTTCGCGCTTCCGGTTGTGATCTCAGCGCTGCAAATGCCCCCCGGCAGTGACGCCAAGATTATGCCGGAGATTGGAAAAGCATTAGGGGATTATGCGATTCACTACCGCACTTCGGCGGACTCGCTGGAAAACGCAGATATTAAAGCAGCTATTGAGTCCACTGGCCGAAAAACGCTTTTGATTGGCGGCACGATTACGGAAATTGCCGTGCAGATGGCCGCGCTGTCCGGCCTTGCGCTCGGCTACCGCGTTTTCGTGGTCGTCGAAGCCGTCGCCGGAGCCAGTCCGCGCACGGAAGAAGCGGCGTTTCATCGCCTTTTGCAGGCGGGCGCAGCAACAACTTCAGCGACGGCGCTGTGCCTGGAAATTGCCGGAGATTTTCAGCAGCCGAAGGCCGAGCAGGCCATGAAAATTCTTGGGGAGCTGATGGGCGGCTAAGGACAAACACTGCCCCCAGCCCCCAATAATGGGGAAGCAAGACAAGATGAACAAGACAAAAACGCGCTGTCTCCTGTCTTATTCTAGCTCCCCATTATTGGGGGCTGGGGGGCTTTACACCTCTAAATCAACCGTCGCATCTAAACCAAGCTGGGCCAGATACTGATGGGCGGCAGTGCAGTAACGAGTAACATCCTGGTGGGCGCGGGCCATCAGCATCGCCCCGGCGAGTGCCGATTGGAACGCCTGCGCTTGGGTCTCCACGCTGCCTTCAAAGTGCAGCACGCCTGCCGCGCAGCCTTCTGAGAGTACGCCTGCAAGCCACGCCTCGCTTTCCGCAAAGTAAGCACGGACTTCTAAATGCACGGTCTCAGGCAGGGTCAGCAAATCCAGCGCCAATGCGCCGCACAGGCACAGACGCCCGCCGTCGCGCAGCATATCCCGCTTGATGTGGGCGTACAGCACCAGCTTATGGTCCGCGCCCTCGGCGTAGCCGTCAATCCAGGCCCGCTTGCGCCCTGCGTCTTCCCGGTAACGGGAGACAAGCGCCAGGCATAAATCGGTCTTGCTGGGATAATGGTAATGAATGCTGGCCTTCCGCAAGCCCACTTCGGCGGAAACATCGGCGTAGCTGAAGCCGTTGTAGCCGCGTGTCTGTATCATTCCCTGCGCGGCATCTAAAATCTGGGTCGCAATGCCAGCGTACTCTGCCATGTCTGTTTCTCCTGTAAGCGTCAGGCTTAGAATACCACACTCGGACGCAGAAAAAGACAACTTTGTGAAATCTACCTACTGGTAGGTTGACAATTTTTCGGCAATCATGCTATACTGGCCGCAAGACTATTATCGTGGAGGTTTTCTTATGCCCACTCTGGAAGCGACTACTAGCGTCGCCGATCTTAAACCCAATGAAGCGCTGCGTCCCATTGACTGCATGGGGCTGACCGGCCTTGTGGACAAGAACAAGGCCAACCCGTCTGGCGGCAAAGTGACTTTGCGGGCTACTACCGTCACCGAAGGCCAGATGCGGAACCTGACTTATATCCGTGACCTGGCCCCGGTCGTGATTGACGAGCCGCCGCACCTGCTGGGCGAGAACACTGCCCCGAACCCATCGGAAGCCGTGCTGGCTGCCCTCGGCGCGTGCCTGGCTGTCGGTTACATGGCAAACGCCAGCCATCATGGCATCACGCTCAGCGAGATCAAAATCGAGATGGAAGGCGACATCGATGTGTCTGCCGTCTGGGGTCTCGGCGATGTCCCCGAAGACAAAGTTGCTGGCTTTACTGCGATCCGAATCAAAGCGCACCTGAAAGGCGATGCCTCCCGCGAAGCTTTGGACGAGATCGTTCAGAACGCCAACAAGTGGTCCCCGGTAGCATCCACGCTCCGCAACAATGTCCAAGTTTCCGCTGTTTTGGCGGATTAGTTTGTTGCCCCGGCACTTTCAGTGCCGGGAACCCATACCATTATTGCCCTGGTCAATGCTGACCCTTCTTATGCTCTCCCGCGCCGCATCGCCGCGCCGCGTTCCTACTTTCGGAAAACACGAATGGAGAACGCTATGGAAAAGACGCTGCTTGACCCGGCTCAAATGACCGCGCTGATGGAAACCAGCCCAGTTGTTGTCATTGACACCCGCGCCCCTGAAGAATACGCTGCCGGACATATCCCCGGCGCGGTCAATATCCGCGAGATTTTCAGTTACCTCGCTACGTCTACGCCCGACGGCCTGGCGACCATGCACCAGACATTTGCCGATTTGCTCGGCGCGGCGGGCCTGTCCGGCCCGGAACATGCCGTCATCTACGAAGATGCCATGAACAACGGCTACGGCCAGTCCTGCCGGGGCTACTTCCTGCTGAATTATTTGGGCTACCCGAATGTCTCCATCCTGCATGGCGGCCTCAAGGCTTGGACCGATGCCGGACTGCCCTTGACGACTGATATTCCCGCGCCTGAAAAGAAGACTTTCCCGCTCCACGTCGATTCGTCGCTGATGGTCACCACCCCCGAAATGCTGGAATCCCTCAGCGACCCGTCTATCGTCAAACTGGACGTACGCGACTGGGACGAATGGGCCGCCGAAAGCTCCTCCCCCTATGGCAAGGACTTCACGCCCCGCAAAGGCCGCATTCCCGATGCCGTCTTGATTGAGTGGTACACGCTGATGAAGCCGAGCGAGGGCGGTGCGCCGATGTTTAAGTCCCCGGAAGAGATCAAAGGCATCGCCGCACAAGTAGGAATTACGCCTGAGTCTACGGTCAACATCTACTGCTTCAAAGGCGCACGGGCTTCCAACACGTTTGTGGCGCTGAACGAAGCGGGCATAAAAGACGTAAAGATTTACTTTGCGTCCTGGAACGAATGGTCCCGCGACATGTCCCTGCCGATTGAAGAAGGCGCACCCGACCCGGACCGCCCGGCAGTGCGTTTGTAGGACCTACCACCTTGCTTCGCAGGGTCCTCCCTAAAGGGAAGACGAGGACCTAAATAGTAAGCCTCTTGTTCCTAATCCTCCCTTTAGGGAGGACCCTGCGAAGCAAGGTGGTAGGTCTCCTGTAACAGTAGAACGAGAACTATTATGCTGACTGCCACGCGAGAAACCGTACCGACACCTGTCCAAGATGCTTCTTTCCAAGACGCTTTCCTGCCACTCGGCCTGCTGCCGCAAGTCCAAGCCGTCATTGCCGAAGACCTGCGGCCTTTTGTGTCCGACATCGACCAAAGAGGCTTCTATCCACGCCCGTTCATGCAGCATCTCGGCGCGGTCGGCGGCTTTAATTTGGGTGTTCCCGCGCAGTACGGCGGGGCGGGATTTGGAGTTGCCGGCACGATTCGGGTGATGGAAGAAGTTGCCAAAGAATGCCTCAGCACGGGGTTTTGCGTCTGGTGCCAGACGGTCTGCGCCTGGTACATTCAGAATGGCGAAAGCGAGTTTCTGAAATCGGAGTTCCTGCCGAAAATCGCCAGTGGGCAGATGCTGGCGGGAACAGGCATGTCCAACCCAATGAAGCACTTCGCCGACATTGAGAAAATCCGAGTCAATGCTGTTCGAAAGGCCGGTGGCTTTGTGCTGAACGGCGCTTTGCCCTGGGTTTCCAACGCCGGCGCGAGCCACTGCTTTGCGGCAGTGGCCTACCTGCCGGATGAAGCCTCGTATCTTATGGCGATTATTCCCGGCGAAACATCGGGGCTGACCCACGGCGACGGCGGCCACTTTATTGCTTTAGAAGGCAGCTCGACACACAACGCCATCTTTAAAGACGTATTTGTGCCGGATGATTTCGTGCTGGCTGAACCCTGCAAAGCGTATATCACGCGCATTCGGCCCGGCTTTGTCTTAACCCAGACGGGTTTTGGGCTGGGAATGGTTCAAAGCTGCGTGGAGCTGATGCGGCGGGCCAATGAGCGCGTCGGCCATGTCAACTGCTACTTGGATGACGGTGCGGATGAGATTGAGGCGGACTTAGAAAACACGCGCCGCCGGGTCTATGCTCTCGCCGAAAAGATTGGCACCGGTGAAACGCAGAATGGCCCGGAAGCAACCTCGGAAGCCGTGCAGTGCCGCATTCAGACGTCTGAACTGGCCCTGCGTGCCTCCCAGGCCGCCATGCTTCATGCAGGCGCGGCGGGATATCGTTCGGGCAGCGTTGCCGAGCGCAAGCTGCGTGAGTCTTACTTTGTCGCGGTTGTGACTCCCGCCTTGAAGCATCTTAAGAAGCTTCAGCACGACATGGCGGTTTAACGGAAACGTACAAAAAGCTTCATTCGGAAACAAGAACCTCACCCCGCGATAAATCGCGACCCTCTCCTTAATAAGGAGAGGGTGGACACTTGTGGCCGGGTGAGGTTTCTCCTCTCAATGCTCCACCAGTGTCTTTCCCGATGGATTGTCCTCAGCGACTTCTTCCCCTACCGTCTCGTACTTCTTCCACTTGTAGACCAGCATCGAGACCAGCCAGCCAGCTACAAATGTGCCGATGATCACAAAACCCAAGTTGTCGAAGTTGAGGCGGGCGACCAGATTCCAAAATCCACCCGTCAAATTGAATTGAGCCTGCACAATCTGGAGCAGCTCGTAAGTGCCGACTACGAACGCCACCAGCACCGACAACAGCGTAATGCACAAGTTGTAGTAAAGCTTGCGGATGGGCTTGATAAACGCCCAGCCGTAAGCGCCCAGCATGAGTATTCCGTCGCTCGTGTCCACCAGGCACATCCCCACCGTGAACAGCGCCGGCAGCAGCATGATGGTCCAGAATGACATGCCGACCTGCCCGCCGTGCGCCGACACCGCCAGAATGCCGACTTCTGTGGCCGTGTCGAACCCCAATCCAAACAGGAACCCAATCAAATACATGTGCCAGCTTTTTGAGACCATGCGGAACAAAGGCCGGAAAAAGCGCCCAATTAGCCCGCGATTGGCAAGATACTGGTCAACATCTAAGTCATCGTAATTTTCGCCGTTTGCGACCCTTTTAAACGCCTTGAAGAGATCAATCATCACAATCAAGTTGATGATGCCGATGAGATACAAAAAGCAGCCGGAGATAATAGTCCCGGCGACGCCGCCGATATTTTTCCACTGCGGCAGATGATGCTCCACGTATGCCGTCGACAGCGCAAGCGCCGCGCACAGCAGCACAACTACCGTGGAATGGCCCAGCGAAAAGAAGAAGCCGACACCGATGGGCTTTTGGCCCTCCTGCATCAGTTTCCGGGTCGTGTTGTCAATCGCCGAGATATGGTCGGCATCCACCGCATGGCGCAGACCGAAGCCGTAGGCTAAGAGACCGGTAGACAGCAGCAGCGCGTAGGTATGCGAGGCGTGCCAAGTCAGAAGCCAGAACAGCACATTGGCGGCGATGAGAAGTGCTAATAAGAGCGTAATTCGGGTCCGGGTTCGCATTCAGGATCATTTCTAAGCACCTATCATTAGGGGCTAGGGGACTTCTTTCCGGCTCTGGCAGATGCCGGCTTTTCGGCAGGCGTCTTTTCAAGCTGCGCGGCAAACTCAGATAAGTTGGCAGGCGTGAGCGGCGGCAGATCAAACTGCTTGTAAACGTCGCGCACGGCCCAGGTCAAGACTTCTTCAGACACCGCGCTTTTGCTGCGGTCCAGCCTTTCGGCGATCCGCGCCAGCATCAAGTGGACTGCCAGCGGCATTCGGAGCGAGAGGTTCCGCGCTCCCAGCCCGGCGGCAGCGAGGTCATCCTGCTCCTGCGCGGCCAGATGGCTGAGTTCGTGCTTGATCCAGTCCTGCAAGCCGCTGCCGCTTTGGAAGTCGTGTCCTGCCGGCGTGGTATTTTCCGGCGTGGTATTTTCCTGATCCATCTTTTCCAAAAGTCTTACCTGTGTTTGTTGCTGTCTTCCATCATAGCATATTACAAAGTAAAATCATGCACTTTCCAAAATCTTACAGTTTCAGGCAGTTTTGCTTGACTTTGTTAAGCAAGTGTGCCATAGTAAAGCGACTACCGACAGTCTTAGAAAAACAAACCATGCCCCCTGCTCCCAGCCGCCGGGCCACCGCCCAGGCATTTACACTTATCGAGCTGCTCGTTGTCATCGCCATTATCGCGATTCTTGCCGCCATCTTGTTTCCGGTCTTCCAGAACGTCCGCGAAAACGCCCGCCGCACGGCTTGTCTGTCCAATTTGAAGCAGCTTGGGCTGGCCGCCAACCAGTACATGAACGACAACGACGGCGCTCTGTACCATCACCATGAAGATTATGTGCTGGACGACGGCTCGCAAGTCCCGACCCTGCCCCCTAAGCAGGCAGGAACCGCGGCGGATGACGCGCCGGAATGCGACGGCGGCGGGGACGGCAATTCCAACGCCGAAAAGCCCTGGGCGATCTTCTTTCAGCCCTATATCGGAAGCCGCAACGTGTTTTTCTGCCCGGATGACCCCGCGCCGCATTCCCAGGACCAAGTCAGCAACATTATTGCCTACAACGGCGGCGTGACAGTCTTGGGAACAGAATGCGCCGCTGCACCAAACGGCGAACAGTGCCAAGCGGAGCAGGCGCAGAACCACTGGGCCATGTGGAGTTACCTGCTGAACTCAATCTTCACGCACAAGTCCTGCCGCTATGTGGAAGAGGGCGTCCTGCCGGGCTTTGCCACCGAATCTGCGGTGAACGCACTGCCGGATCAGAACATTATCATGTTTTCGGAGCGCAACTCGGTCGCCATTGACGACCCCAACAATACCGCCTGGCAGTATGTCCCGCAGGACGACTACGACACCTGGCCGGGCGAGGCGGACCTCGTGCAGAGCGGCGCAGACCCCGGCCTTTCCGGCAGCAACCCCTACCCAACCCAGGGATGGATCAAGTATGACCGGCATCTCGGCGGGGCAAATTATTTATTTTACGACGGTCACGCCAAATGGATGCACTGGAGCCAGGCGCGGCTTTTGGAGTATCCCGACCATGTCGTGCGCTTTCCGCTGAAAAACCCGCCGTCGTAGAGACCTCACCCCGCCATAGATGGCGACCCTCTCCTTGTTAAGGAGAGGGTGGAAACTTAGGCTTTATTGGGGGTGTTTCCGGGTGAGGTCTCTACGAAGACGGGTGAGGTTTTCCCTCTTACCTCGCCGGGTACACTTCCTTCATGCAAGCATTGACCCGTTTTCTCCCCGTCAATTCCAACTTAGAGGCTCATCAGCCGACTCTCGAAGAAAAATATCAAACCCTTCAAGATAGCCTGCGCTCACTGGATTCTGTTGTCATCGGCTTTTCCGGGGGCGCAGACAGCGCCCTGTTAGCTAAAGTCGCGTATGACGTGCTGGGCGACAAAGCTCTGGCCGTCATTGCTCTGTCCGAATCGTATGCCCGGCGCGAAAAGGACGATGCCCTCGCGCTGGCAGCGGCGCTGGGCATTCCCGTTCTGACGGTTCAAGCCCAGGAGCTGCAGGATGAGAATTATGCGTCTAACCCGACCAACCGTTGCTACTACTGCAAGACTGAGCTGTTTTCTCACCTGTCGCGGGTGGCATCGGAGCGCGGCATCCGCTGGATTGCCTACGGCGCAAACCACGATGATTTAGGCGATTACCGGCCCGGCCAAGTCGCGGCGTCGGAGTTCGGCGCACTCGCGCCGCTGCTGGAAGCCGGGCTGACCAAAGCCGAGATACGCCATTTGTCCAAATCTCTTGGTCTTCCGACTTGGGACAAGCCTGCGCTGGCCTGTTTGTCGTCGCGCTTTCCCTATGGCACACGCATTACTGCGGAATTGCTGTCCCGATTAGATGACGCCGAGGACTACCTGCGCCATGATCTCGGCTTCAAGCAGGTGCGGGTGCGCCACCACGACACCATCGCCCGCCTGGAAGTGGACCCTGCTGAGATGAACCGGCTGCTGGACCCAAGCCTGCGCGGCCAAATTAGTGACAGGCTCAAGGCGCTGGGCTACACCTACGTTGCAGTCGAGCTGGGCGGCTACAAAAGCGGCAGCCTGAATGCCAATTTAGGGCATTCCAGCTTGGGGCAGGCACATGGACATTGATCGCCTAACGGCCCTGCTCGGCGGCGTGCAAAGCGGCGAAGTTTCTGTCGGGGACGCGCTGGATTCCCTGCGCTCCCTGCCGTATGAAAGCGTTGGAAACTTTGCCGAGCTGGACCTGCACCGGGCTGTCCGAACAGGAATGCCGGAAGTCGTTTACTGCCCCGGCAAGTCGGACGAGCAGGTGGCTCTTATCATGGCCCGGCTGGCCTTGCAGTCCGACCGGGTGCTGGCGACGCGGGCGACTCCTGCCCAGTTCGCCGCCGTGCAGGCCGCGCTGCCCGAAGCCGTGTACCATCCCCTGCCCCGGCTCATCACCGTCGGCGCTCCCCCGCCCCCAACTCACCCGGAGCGCTACGTCGCTGTGCTGACCGCAGGCACGGCAGACACATCGGTCGGCGAGGAAGCGGCGTTAACCCTAGAATGGCAGGGCAGCCGCGTTGAGCGCATTTACGATGTCGGCGTCGCGGGTCTGCATCGCCTGCTCGGCCACCTAGACACCGTGCAGAAGGCAAATGCGTTGGTCGTCTGCGCCGGCATGGAAGGAGCCTTGACCAGCGTTGTCGCCGGGCTAGTCTCCCGCCCTGTTGTCGCCGTTCCGACCTCTATCGGCTACGGCACGGCGTTTGGCGGCGTCGCCGCCCTTCTCACCATGCTCAACTCCTGCGCCGGCGGCGTCGCCGTCGTCAACATCGACAACGGCTTCGGCGCGGCCTGCTACGCCCACCGCATCAATAGCAGCGCTTAAAAAATACTTTGCAAGTATTTTTCGGAACCGTAGTATTTCTCACCAAATGTATGCCACAGTAGAGACATAAACAACTTCTCGTGCTTCAAGCACGGGTTCCGGTGGTGTTACCTCCTGATAAGTGCGGCTATGTTGCCTCCTTTACTTTTGATTTGTACCGACTGCGGTCGCGCGTACATCTTAGCTAAAGGAAAAAGCCAATATGGACACTATTCAACAACTCCGGGGAACAACTCCGGGGAACAACTCTCCAGCCCCGCCCCGCCGCGTCTTTCCGTTCTAGCCTACGTCTATTTGATCCTCTGCTGCTTATGCTTTTTGGCGACTTACTTTGCCCTCAACCGTCTTGAAGCGCAGCAGCTTCAAAGCCTCAAGCAATCCGTCTACTTGTACTCCCATGAGGACATCAAATTCGACAACAATTGCTACATTTCAAGCTCCTACTGGGACGGGTTGCCAAACATATGTTGGCATGAAGATTTGCCCCTGGATCATTGCGCCTAATTACGGCACAAACATCCAAGCAAAGACAGTGTGTTATTATTACAATAACACAGGGTTATTTGCTAACAAAAGCGTCACTACCTGCACCTCCACTAAGAATGGGGGCTGCTGCAACAATCTGGACAACACCTGTATATCAATTAACTGTGCAGGTCTCCTCGTGCCCTCAGCATAAGTGCTACTTGCTGAGACTGAAGGCAGGTTCGCCTTGTTCTGCGAACCTGCTCAAAGCTTGGCGAAGCGACTACAACAGCATTCCAATGGAAAAACAAAATGAGTGCAAAAAATTCCAGTTCATCACTTCAGGATAACCGCAGTGATCTGTTTGAGTCACTACGGGAACTGGACCCAAGCCTTCGCTATGCCATCGGCTTAGTCTGCTGCGCGGTGGTCGCCTATTATATCCCCTCTATCATTATCGCGCTCACTGGCCTCTGGGTCAACAACCTCACAATGCTGCTGCCGCTACTTATCAGCGCTACCGTTCTTGTTGTCCAAAACTTGATCGGAAACCGGCTGAACAAAATCCTGATATGCGGCCTGATCTTTGCTGGAACTATAGATTGCGGCCAAGCCTACTCAGTTGCTCACTATCCTCATTCGTTTGCGTGGCACGTCTATTTGATGCTGTTCTTTTTTCCGACAGCGGCCTGCATCTTGAACGCTTGGCTATTTCTCAGATTTAAGACGGCGGCTGACCTGCATTGATTTTCTTTTAAACAAACCAATGAGTAACCAAGATCGCTTCCGGTTTAGAGCGTTTACGCTGATTGAGCTGCTAATAGTCCTGGCCGTCATCAGCATTCTTGCGGCCATTCTGCTGCCGGTGTTCGCTTCAGCACGAGAACGCGGGCGACGGACTTCCTGCGCTTCCAATATGCAGCAGATAGAGCTTGCATTGACAGCCTACACGCAGGATAATGAGGGATTCTTTCCGGCACCGGGCAACGACTTTCCAACATTAAACGTCGTAGGGGACTGGGCATGGAAGGTTAATCGTTATGCCGCCTCAAGCGATGTATTTCACTGTCCGGATGTTCAGCTTCCCCCCGGAGTAGACTTGACGCCTCCCATTAGTCCCTATTATGTTCAGCTTGCCAGAGGCTATGCATTCAATGGAGCGCTGTATGCTAAAGAGAACACTACTGATGTGCTGCCCTCATTAGGTATTTCTGCGGCGAAAATACAGTTTTCTGCCGGAACCGTAGCAATCAGCGAGGCAGACTACGAAGTTGACGGACTTGGAACCTTACCGGAATACACGGAACCCCAATCTCTTTCTGCACCGGAAGGCGAAGCCAGTTTGCTTCCGTATTGCCAGGGCTTTATTGGCCCACCCGGCGGCTTGCGGCACAACGGCGGCAGCAATTATGCGTTTGTAGACGGTCATGTGCATTGGTACATCCCGGCGCAGGTATTGAGCAGTAAGCAGGGCAACAATGGCAGCCAGCCGTCATTTGCGCTGTGATCATTTGGCCTGTGACGGCCTGCCCCGGACGGCGGAGGCGACAGCTCCCAGGCAGGCGGCGAGGCAGACGGTGAGCAGGCCAGCATGGACAGCGGGGAACAATGCGCCGTGCATAGCATGATGGGCGAGAACGCTGTTGAAGACGGCCCCAACAATGCCGATGCCCAGCACGTTGCCTAAGTTTCGTGCCGTGGCCCGAACCGCCGCCGCGATGCCTTGCTGACTGCGGGGCGCAGACCCCATGAGCGAGCTGTTGTTGGGGGACAAAAAAACGCCGATGCCGACGCCCGACAGGGCAAGTGCGGCGGCGGCAAAGTGCAGGGGCGTATGCGGGCCAAGACGCGACAGCAGCAGGGTTCCACAAGCCAGCAAAACCATCCCTGTAGTGGCTGGAATAGCCGTGCCGACCTGGTCCGACAGCCAGCCGGAGATCGGCGCAACTAAGGCCATCGAGATCGGCAGGGCGGCGATGGTCATCCCCGCCGACGCTGCAGACAAGCCACGCCCACTGATTAAGTAAAACGGCAGCAGGAACAAAAGGCCGTTGAGGCTGAGGAAGCTGAGGGTCGCGCTGACGCTTGCCGCCGTAAAGGAGCGCTCCCGGAACAAGCCGAAGTCCAGCATCGGGCTTTGCGCTTTGCGCTCCCAAAAGACAAATCCCGTCAGCAGGCCCAGCGCCGACACCAGCAGCGCAATAATGCCCGCTGAGGCCCAGCCCCAGGCATGGCCCTGATTAAGCGCTGTCAGCAGGGCAATCAGGCCGAACGCGAACAAAGCCGCGCCCAGAATGTCAAACTGAGCGGAAGAGTTTCGGGGAGGGTCGTTGGGGATAAAGCGGCGGCTGAGGCCAAGCGCCAGCAGACCTACGGGAACATTGATGTAGAAAACGGCGTGCCAGCTTAGGTGCGTTGTCAGCCAGCCGCCGAGAATAGGCCCGGCGCTGAGGCCCAGATACGTTAAAGTCGCCTGCATCCCCAGCGCCTGCCCGCGCACCCGCGCCGGAAAGTTCAGCGTTACCAGCGCCGGAGACGATGCAAACAGCATGGTCGCGCCGAGTGCCTGCAACCCGCGCATGGCGACAAGAATTGGAATGCTAGGGGCTAGGCCGCACAGCGCCGACCCTGCGATAAAGACGGCAAAGCCCGTCAAATACATCGGCTTGTGGCCGTGCAGGTCACCCCAGCGCCCCGCGCTCAGCACCAGGGCGCTGGACACCAAGAGGTACACCGTGACAACCCATTCCACCGACGCTACGCTGCCGTGCAGATCGCGCATCAAAACCGGCAGCACCGTGTTGGCAATGCTGCCGTCCAGCGCCGACATAAACGTCCCGGTTCCGACCGCCGCCAGCACCCACCAGTTCAGCGTTTCCGGCGGCGCAGCCGCTTCCGCTGCTTTCGGAGTTTCTTTCGGGTTCGAGGCTTCTTCAGGACGGATCATCGTGTTCTAATGTATCTGTCCTGCCCCAATCTGAAACCTCTTGCCTTCCTGGCCCCTAATTGGGGGGGCCGGGAGACTATCATTCAAGTCATTGCTTTCGCTTTAGGCATGGCTGTTCTTTCCTGACGACGCAACCGGCATGGCCTCCGCAGGCGCGGCGGCTTTCGGCGCGGCGGTGAGGGCGTCGGCGATGGCTTGGAGCGCCTGTGGGTTGGCGGCCAGGGCATTGGCGATGGCGTCGGCCTGCTCGGTAGTCGTGATGGTCTGGCCGGTCAGCTTTTCAAACGCGGGCGCGACGAGGCGGCTGAGATTGCTGAGCAGGGCATCCACCTGAGTGGCCCCACTGGGGGAATGGCCGTTGCCGCCCTCGCTGACGGGGGACGACGCGCCGCCTAAGAATCCTTCGGCCATCGCCCGGATGCCGAAGCCTTTTGCCATGTTGTCCATCATCTTTTGCGCCGTTTCCGGCGTGCCGTAGAGGGTCATGTTGCCTTTGGACAGGAACTGCCCCAGCGCACGAGCGAACTCCTGCTGGACTTCCTTGTCGGCCTGAATGCGAAGCCGCTCGATTTCCAGCCGGATGCCTGCTTCGGCGAACTCCTGCCGGTTGGCAAGCTGGTTGCGCTCCACATCCACCCGCGCCTGCTCGACGCCGACATTCTCGCGAGCGACCTCCACCGGAACAAGCTGCTGGGCCTTTTCGCCCCGCGCGACCAGCTCCCGCGACTGCGCTTCGGCCTGCGCGAGCTGCAAGCGGGCTTCGGCCTGCTTGGTGGCGGCTTCCTGCTCACCCTGCGCGTTGGTGACGCGGGTGAACGCCTGCACCTGCGCTTCGGTCTGCTGGCGGATTTTGTCCCGCTCGATTTCCTGACGCGCCCCGATCAGCTTTTTGTTGGCATCGCGCTCGGCTTCGGCGATCTGCGTCACTGTGATGACTTCCTGGGTCGCTTTCTCTTGCGCGGCCTGCGCGACCAATGCTTTTTCTTCGGCTTTGGCCCGCTCGGCTTCTTGGTTGGCAACTGCAATCTGCTTGACCCGCTCGGCGAGGGCGACGGCTTGATCACGCATGACCGCCGCCGTTTGAAGCTCCTGCTCACGGGCGATATTGGCGGTCTGAACCGCCTTTTCCTGGCCGACCCGCGCCACTTCGACTGCCTGCTGGCGGCCGATCTCGGCGGTCTGGACCGCCTGCTGCTTTTCAATCTGCGAGGTTTCTACGGCCCGCTGCTGAGCAATCAGCGCCTGCTGCGATTCTTGATCCTTCGCCGCCCGGATTTTGGCGATCTCGGTCCCTTGATTAGCCTCGGCTTCGGCCTGATTGCGCTCCAAGTTGAGAATGTACTGGCGGGTTGTCACGTCTTGATTTTTACGCGCCTGCTCTGCTGCCCGCTCCAAGTTGTTGCGCTCCACCATTGCCGCCGCCGTAATCTCGGTAATTTTACGCTTGCCCTGGGCGTCGAAGACATTGTTGTCGGACAGCTCCGACGGGTCGGTTTGGTCCAGCTCGGAGATGGTCACGCTTTCCAGCAGCAGGCCATTCGCTTCCAGGTCCGCCTTGACATGCTCTTTGACCCGCTCGGCAAACTCATCGCGCTTGGTGTGGATTTCAAACAAATCCATCTGGGATGCAATCGCTCGGAGCGCCGACACTAACTTCTCGCTGACCAGGCTTTCGACGTTCTCAGCATTGACCGAGTTGTCTCCCAAAGACCGGGCGGCATTCAAGATATGCTCTCGGTCCGCCTGCACCCGGATGTAAAACTGGGCAAGAATGTCCGAGCGCAGGTTATCGTGCGTAATCAGCGCGTTCGCCCCATGCGGGTTGACCCCCAGCTTCATTGTCCGCAGGTTGACTTCCGTAATCCGGTGAAAGATTGGAATGACCAACGCACCGGCATCTAAAATCACCCGCGAGCCGCCCTGCCCGGTCATCACAAAGGCTTGATCCGCCGAGGTCTTCTTGTACAGTGAAGTCCAGACCGCAATTACCAGCCCGATTAAAAACAAAACTAGTCCGACAATCCCCAGGACCGCTTTGCTTCCGAAGCCCAGCACCGGCAGAAAGAGCGGCCCAATCATCAGCGCCGTTCCCGCAATCAGCATTACAAAACCCATTGTCTTCTCCTTTAGAAGTCTTCTAAACTGCTTCTTCTAAACTGCTTCTTCCACGAGCAGTTGGTCATGCGCGGCGTCGTAGTCCACCACTAAAACTTTGCGGCCACGCGCAATCTGTTCCTGGCCCGGCGCAGTCCGAGCGGAAACGTCGTGCATCGTGCCATGTGAATCGTAGACATGGACCCGCCCGCGTGCAGCATCTACGGGGAACGCGACGCTTCCAATCAGACCGCACAATTCTACGGCGCTGACAGCATAGCTTTCTTCATCCGGCAGGAAGCGGGCCACGGCTTCCACTGTCGCTTTCACCGTCGCAAGCGCCCCTGCGGATGCCGTTGCCAGTCCCGGCAGGAAAAAGAGGGTGGGAGCGTGCAGGGCGCTCTGCCAGAGCTGTGTTCCCCAAAACCCGAACACGCCCCAGCCGAGAAGCGCACTGCCCCAGATCAGGGGAGGCGGAACACGTCCCAGTCCAAAGAAGGCAGCCAAAGACGGCGTCCGTCCTGCCGCCCCAGAATGTCCATGCCGGATGCCGCCCTGATGCCCATTCCGGATGCCGCCATGATGGCCGTGCCGGACGCCACCGCCCAGCGCAGACAGCAGCAAAATCAGCAGCGCCATCCCACCCGGCATCAAGTAAATCAGGTAATACCACTCGGCGTACTCAGTCATCAAGGTAGTTGCTCGCGCCCTCTTATTCTTTATGACCCAAATGCGTATAAAAGGTTGCATGGCAGGACTTTTTATTTTACTGAGGCTGCTCCCCTATGAAACAGCTCTAAACAAAAAACGCCTGATGCTCCGTTTAGAGTATCAGGCGTCGGCGGATTGAATTCTAGTATCGAGAACTCGCGCTCACATTGGAAGCTCTTTGAGGCCGGGGTAGCCATGCTGGGAGCGTCCTACAGCGGCATCATACTTCTTGGTGCTTTTGTAAAGCTCCAAGTGGCCGTCGCCTGCGAGTGCCTGACAGCGCTGGGCCAAAGCGGTCATTTCTTCGGCGGTCATGGGCTTGAAGTCGCGGGCCACGGCAAGGTTCTGATGCAGCACTTGGAGCGAGTCAATGCCGCTGATGGTGACTGCTGCCGGCAAACTCATGGCGTAGCGCAGGGCTTCCTGGGGTGTGACCGCGCCTTGAAGGATCGGCTCGCCGGCCCCGCCCATGCTTTTCATGCCCAAGACCGCCATGCCGCGCCGGTTGGCTTCCGGCAGAACAAACTGCTGGAAGGAGCGGTAGGTGGCATCAAAAGCGTTCAGAGGCATCTGAACTGTGTCGAAGTGGAGGCCGTGCTGGTCGGCCAAAGCAAGCATTCGCAGGTGGATTTGCGGCGTTTTGTGGCCGGTGAAGCCGATAAAGCGGACTTTGCCTTGCTTTTTGGCGTCCCGCATGGCCTCCCAGACCCCGTTGGGGGCAAAGTGCAGGTCAGGGTCATCATAATAGACGCACTCGTGTATCTGCCACACGTCTAAATGGTCTGTTCGCAGGCGCAGGAGGGATTCTTCAAGCTGCTGCATGGCGACTTTCTTGTCGCGTCCATGCGTGCAGCACTTGGTCATCAGAATGACTTTGTCCCGGCGGCCTTGCAGGGCGCGGCCCATCCAGTCCTCCGAGCGGTGATTGTTGTATTCCCAAGCGTTGTCAAAGAAGTTCACGCCGGCGTCAATCGCTTCATGCGCGATAGAGACGGCTTCCTCCAGCGACGACGCATCCCCGAGGCTGGAGCCGCCGATGCCGATGACGCTGGAATGCAGGCCCGTCGTGCCGAACGGCTTTTGCGGGATCTGGCCGGGGCCGGTGTTGGTCATCGGCAGCGGCGCGGGCGGCGGGACCAATCGGCTGGGCAAAGCCGCCTGCGCGGCGGCAATCGGGATCGCAGTCCCGAGGCCGGGCGCTGCGCCGGGCCGCTGCAAGATCGGCGGCTTGGGGTCGGCGTCATGGGCGACGCCGTACCCGCCGGTGCTTTCGTTCTGGACACCTTCCGGCCCCATGTCGTTGGCATCGCTTTCAGGCGTCTCCGGCATATCCATCGCTTTGGGGTCTGGGGTAGTTGGGCTGGTCATAATCAAAGTTCCTTTGTGCCGTGCGAGTAGTTGAAAACTACGCGCTAGGTGAGGCGTCCTGCGGACGAAGAATAAGATATTCTTTCACTCGCAGAGTGCTTCTACTAGCGCGTAGTTTTCAACTACTCGTCTTTCCACATGATCGTTTCTTAAACCGCTCCCGCCAAAATGGACGCACCCGGCACGTTGATCCCAGCTTGCAGCTCATCAATGACTTCTTTGTTCATCGGGTCCTGCGGGAAGCCGTGCGGGCGGCGCGTTTCCGGGTTGTCATAACGGATTGTCACCTTGTACGGCTCATAGCGCCCGTCGGCGGCGGTGGGAGCGCAGCGGGCGCGAAGCTCAGCCATCTCCGCAGGCGTCATCGGCGTAAAGCCGCGGGCGACCCGCAGGTTTTGATGCAGCACGTCCAGCGAATCCATGCCGGCAATTGTCGTGGCAACCGGCAGGCTCATCGCATAGCGCAGAAGCTCCTCAGCAGTCACCAGGCCGTGCTTGATGGACTCGCCGCCGCCGTTCATGCTTTTCATGCCGAGCGGGGCGATTTGTTTCTGGTTAAGGGCTGGAAGAACCTGCTGCTCAAAGCTGAAAAAACCGTGGTCAAATGGGTTCAGCGGAAGCTGAACCGTGTCAAATGGGTAGCCGCGCTGAATCATCTCGAGGTGCAGGCCTGGGTCTTTATGGCCGGTAAAGCCGACAAAACGCACTTTGCCCTGCTGCTTGGCGAGATCAAACGCTTCTAAAACGCCGCCTTTGGCATAGGCCAAGGCCGGGTCATTGTCGTAGGTAATTGCGTGGATTTGCCAGACATCCAGGTGGTCTGTTTGCAGGCGGCGCAGAGACTCTTCCAGCATCTTCATGGCGACCGGCGCGGTGCGCCCGTGGGTGCAGACTTTGGTCATCAGCACCACCTTGTCCCGGCGTCCCCCGGCCAGCGCCCGGCCCAGCCAGTTTTCGCTTTTGCCGTTATGATATTCCCAGCAGTTGTCAAAGAACGTGACGCCCATGTCAATGGCTTCATGGACAATGTTCATGGCTTCGTTCACGGTATCGGCGTCGCCGAGATGGTGCCCGCCGAGGCCGAGCGCGGAGACGGTCAAGCCCGTTTTGCCGAGAGGCCGCTGCGGGATCTCGCCGGTTCCAGTAGGCGGGCCGTCCGGGATGCCTTTCGGGGCCGCCGGTCCCGGCACGTTGCTGCCGAGTGCGCCGGTGGTGCGCCGGGACGACTCCGACGGCCCGCTGGCCTGTGTCCCTGCCGGGTCCGAGGGCGGCTGGTTTGCCTGCCCCGGCAGCGGCGGGGGCGAACTCCCGCCGCTGCCGCTGTTGTTGCCGCCGGCCTGCGCCGCCGCCGGGCCGGCAAGCGCGAGACCCGCGCCGACAAGGCCGGCAGTGCGAAGAAACTGCCGCCGGGAAAGTTCAAGGCTTTGTTCTGATTCGGAAGAAGTTTCGTCTTGACTCATGCACTTGCTCCTGAGTTTCTGTGAATGTTTAAGTGACGGGGATTTACGCCAGAACTTTCCCGCAAGCGCTTTATCTTAAACGCAGCAAGCATGGTTTTAGAACGGAATTCAGGACGGAGTGAGGCGAACCATTCGCAAAGTGACGCTCCAAGCGTTGTGCAGGCCGACTAGAACTAGAAGCAGGGTGCCGACGGCGGCGGCATTCAAGCCTGCCGCAAACGACTGGCGCAATTCCAGCGCCGCACCGAGAAGGCACAGCGAAGCAAGCAAAGGCAGTGCCAAGTTCCAGAGCCAGATTTGGCTGACATCGGCAGGGTCCAGATCAAAGCCGCGCAGACGCCAAAAATGGGACGCGCTGTACCCGGTTCCAAATAGGCCAATCACGCCAAGCTGAAGGGACAGCCAAAAAGAGGTTTGATTAGGAATGTTCATCAGCGCTGAGATCAGCAGCACCACTGAAAAGTAAATGATTGTCGGCGTGATAAATGTCCGCACTTTTGGGCCGGCTTTGTCGTCAATCAAGCTTGTACCGAGGCTGGCGGCAATGAACATCAGGCCGGTCAGCGTCGCCGACGACTCCCCCACGAGCTGATAGAAATTTTGCCAGTCATGCAGGATTTGAGAAAATGGCTCGGTCATTTTTGCACGGCAGCCTCATAAACGCGGCGCAGGGGAACGCCGTGTTCTTGAGCGGCCCGCTTGCAGTCGTCATACTCCGGCGACGCCGCCACTTCTTCGCTCTGCCAAGCGCCAATCTTCAGGCGAATGTCGCCAAACTCTGTTGAGACCGTGCGCCAGGAACGCGAAAGCGTCAGCCGCCGCTGCTCCCGTACCCGAATGCCGAACGTGCCGGTTTCCCGAAACAGAACTCCGGCAAGTGTTTCGGTTTTGTCGGTGGGACAGAGAACCGTTACCAGAGTTGCCGGGCGGTTTTTCTTCATTTGGATCGGCGCGAAGAATACATCCAACGCGCCGGCGGCAAAGGCGCGTTCCATCAGCAGCTCTAAGCCTTCCGGGTTATGGTCATCCAAGTTCGTTTCCAGCACGGCGACTGTCTGCGGCGTTTTATCTGCCGTTTCACTGTCTGCTGTTTCACCAAGAACAACGCGCAGCAAATTCGGCATGTCCGTCTTGAACTGCTTTTTGCCCGCGCCGAAGCCGCTTGCCAGGACGCGCATCGGCGGCATCTTCCCAGCAGTGCTTGGGTCGGCAAGCGTCGTCAAAAGCGCCGCGCCCGTCGGCGTCACCAGCTCGCCGCGAACGTCTACCGGATGCACGGGAAAGCCCGACAAAAGCTCCAAAGTCGCTGGGGCAGGAACCGGCATGACGCCGTGGGCGCAGGTGATGGTCCCGTGGCCGCAGGGCAGCGACGACACCGCGACAGCGTCCACGTCCAGCATTTCGAGCAGCAGGCAGGAGCCGGTAATATCCACAATCGCGTCCACCGCGCCGACTTCATGAAAATGGATTTCCTCGCGCGTCGTGCCATGAATTTTCGCTTCTGCGTCTGCTAACCGGGTAAAGACGGCCAGTGCGTTCCGGCGCACTTCCTCGGAAAGCGCACTTTGTCCGAGAAGCGCCGCAATGTCCGATAAATGCCGCCCGTGTCCCTGCTCTTGTTCCAAAAGCACCACATCTACGTCAGTTGCCGTGATGCCCTGCCGCACGACGCGCTGAATGTGCAGCTCATAGCCAGGAACGTGCAGACCCATCAACTGACGCCGAAACTCGGCCTCTAAATCCGCGTCACCTGCGCCGCAGGCCAGCAGCGCCCCCAGCGTCATGTCCCCGCTGACCCCGGAAAAGCAGTCGAAATACGCAATTTTCATGCCCCAAGTGTACCCGCCAGCGGCTCCTCTGACGCTCCTACTCGGAACCTCGGCAAGAGTGAGGCAAAACGGGTATGGAGAAAAAGTATGCCAAGAAAGGTGACACATTGAAACTTCTCCAAGCCCAGCCGATTGACTATCTTATTATCGGCGCGTATTTCGTGGTCGTTCTCGGCATCGGCGCGGTTGTCTCGCGCCGCATGAAAAGCAGCGAAGACTTTTTTGAGTCGGGCCGCTCGCTGCCGGCCTGGATTGCAGGTCTTGCGCTGATGTCCGCCAACCTCGGCGCGTTTGAGCTGCTCGGCTTTTCCGGGCAGGCCGCCGAATACGGCATCATGGCTGCCCACTTTTACTGGCTGGGCGCGATCCCTGGAATGCTGTTTCTCGGCGTCGTAATGATGCCGTTTTACTACAACTCCAAGATACGCTCGGTGCCGGAGTACCTGCAAAAGCGCTATAACGAACCGACACGGGCAGTTAACGCCTTGACATTTGCCGTCAGCACGCTGATTTTCTCCGGCGTCTCCATGTACAGCATGGGGCTGATTTTCCATGACCTGCTCGGCTGGAACATCAATGTCACGATCTGGATGGCGGCCGCTATCGTGCTGGCCTATACGCTGCTGGGCGGGCTGACCTCGTCCATTTACAATGAAGTCCTGCAATTTTTCTTGATTTTGGCCGGACTGACCCCACTGGCGGTGATCGGCCTGAACGCAGTCGGCGGCGCACATGCCCTGCTTGCCCACCTGCCGCCGCCGGACCGGCACGTCTGGGCGGGAACCGGCCACGCCGGGTCAAATCCGATGCACGTCACCTGGCCCGGCCTTGTGATGGGCCTCGGCGTCATTCTCGGTCCCGGCTACTGGTGCACCGACTTTCTGATTATTCAGCGGGCGCTGGCAGCCAAAGATGTCAACGCGGCCCAGCGTGCGCCCTTAATTGCGGCGTTCCCAAAGGCGCTGTTCCCGCTGCTGACCGTGCTGCCCGGCCTGATCGCGCTGGCCCTTATCCCGCATCTCGGTGAAAAGAACAACATTGCGCTCGGCTACAACAATGCCCTGCCGCTATTGATGGGTAAGTTTTACGGGCCGGGTTTGCTGGGTCTTGGGCTGACTGCCATGATGGCCTCATTCATGTCCGGCATGGCCGGCAACACGACGGCGTTCAACACGGTCTTCACTTATGATCTGTATCAAGCCTACTTTGTCAAAAACCGAGACGACAAGCATTACTTGAACGTCGGACGCGCCGCTACCGTGTTCGGCATTCTCGCGTCTATCGGCGCGGCCTATTTAGTGGCGAAAGCACCTTCCATCATGGACTTCGCGCAGTCCGTATTCGGGTTCGTCAATGCTCCGCTTTTAGGAACATTCCTGCTGGGCATGTTCTGGAAAAAGACCACGCCCTGGGGCGCGTTCTTCGGCCTTTTGATCGGCACAGCGGCAGCATCGGTCCATTACGTTTTGAGCGACCACGGAATCTTGCATTACGCCACCCCGCAGGCAGGCAACTTCACGCGGGCCATTGTGGCATTCTTTGTCGGAGCCGCTGCAACCTTGCTTATTAGCCTGTTCACGACGCCCCGTCCTGCCGCTGAGTTAGTCGGCTACGTTTACTCGGAAACGCCGCGGCCTGAAGCCGATGCCCACCGGCCCTGGTACGAGCGCCCCGCTGTGCTGGCCGTCGTGATCATTATCTTCGTGGCCGTTCTCAATATCCTAGTGTGGTAGCTGGGTATAACAGGCCATTGGAGATTATCTTATGAGCGAACAATCAGAACAAACCAAGCCCGATTTCACTGTGACCATCGCGCATGATTACTTATGTCCGTGGTGCTGGGTCGGCTTCTTTCAGGCCAAAAAGCTGCGCGAGGACTTCCCGCAGATTAAGCAAGTCTGGCGGGGCTACGAGCTGCTGCCGGAAGAGCTTGGCCCCCTGCCGGAGTTTAATCCGCACCCCAAAGACCCGGACGCCCCGCCGTCACGCTTTGAGCTGTTCTCGCAGGCGGAGAGCGCCCCCGTGCCGGAAGGCCGGACCATTGGCATTATCCGCACCCACAATGCTTTAGAAGGCGCAGCTTATGTTCAGGACAAAGCGCCTGAATTGTTTGATGCCTACAACGAGGCTGTCTACCGGGCGTTCTGGGAACGCTCCGAAGACATCAGCGACCTGAACGTGCTGGGCAAACTGGCGGAAGGCGCAGGCCTTAATGAAGAGGCATTTTTGAGGGCAGTTTCCGGCAAAGAGTATTACAGCGAAATTGTGCGCTTTGACGACGATGCCTACGCCGCAGACATCACCCATGTCCCGACGTTTCTGTTTCGCGGTGAGCGCTGCGCCGAAGCGCCCTACACGACCATCAAAGAACTCGCCGAGCGCTACCTAGTCTGGTATGACAAGTAGCAGCAAAATGTTTGAGGTTCCAATTTGGCACCTCAAACGCAGACTGAACCCAGGGAGGGTAATCATGGAAGACACAGAGCTTGTGCTTGCCCAAGTAGCGCGGCGCATCTACTCAGTGCGCGGCCAGAGCGTCATGCTGGACAGCGATTTGGCGGAATTGTACGGCGTGGAAACGCGCATACTAAACCAAGCCGTCAAACGCAATAGCGAACGCTTTCCAGAAGACTTCATGTTCCAGCTTGATGTGCAGGAAAATGAAGTTTTGCGATCACAATTTGTGATCGCAAACATAAGCAAAGCCAAACAGCGTTATCGTTCTTATGTCTTCACCGAGCAGGGCGTCGCTATGCTGTCAAGCGTTTTGCGGAGCGAGCGGGCCGTGCAGGTCAACATCGCCATCATGCGGGCGTTTGTGAATCTTCGCGGGCTGCTGACCCAGGACAGCGATTTGGCCCGCCGCATTTTGCATTTAGAAGAGAAATATGACCGGCAGTTTGCCGCCGTGTTTGAGGCCATTCGGCAGATGATTGAAGCACCCGCCGCACCGGAGCGGCGCATGGGCTTTCGGGCAGGCGATGAAGAAAAAGCGCAGGAGGGAAAGACGCCGTGAAATTTGTTTGTTATAAAGAGTTTGATGACCCGCAGGAGCCGGTCATGCCGGGCATCTTTCGCAGTGGTAAGATTTTGCCGCTGGTCCGCGCCGTCGCGGTCGCCGAAGCGCTGGCTCCGAAAGGCGTTTCCGTTCCCGCAGACTTAAATGCAGTCATGGCCCGGATGCAAAGCTATGTCGGGGTCCTGCGGGATTTGGAGAAAGCGCGGGTGCTGGACAAGCTCTGGCTGGAAGCCGGGGTTGTGACGCTTGCGCCCCTCCCCTCGCCGTACCGCATTCTTGCGATTGGGCGCAACTACAGCGAACATGCCAAAGAATTAGGCAGCGAGGTTCCTGACGAGCCGATTGTGTTCCAGAAAGCGTCTACCAGCGTGATTGCATCCGGCACTCCGATTGTCCTGCCGCACGAAGTCGGGCGAGTGGACTTCGAGGGCGAGCTTGCCGTAGTCATTGGCACGGGAGGCCGGAACATCCCGGAAGCCGAGGCGCTGTCCCATGTTGCGGGCTACACGCTGATTAACGATGTGACGGCGCGGGACGTGCAGAAGCGGGCCATTGGGAAAAGCCTGCCCTGGTTTTTGTCAAAAAGCTACGACACGTTTGGCCCGCTCGGCCCGTGCATTGTGACTTCAGACGAAATCCCAAACCCGCAGAACCTTCTTTTGACGCTGACCGTCAACGGTGAAGTCAAGCAGGAAACCAACACGTCCGAGATGCTGTTTTCCATTCCAACACTCATTGCATATCTCTCTCAGCAGCTTGCCCTGCATCCCGGCGACGTGATCGCCACCGGCACCCCGCCCGGCGTCGGCCCCATCCATCCCGGTGATCTGATAGAAGTCCGAATTCCCGAAATCGGCACACTGGAAAACCCGGTCATCGGCGAAGATGAGGTGTTCTAAAGGTTCACGGCTAAATACTCGGCGAATTGGTCCTGAACAGCCCCTGCCGAGCGGGCGGAGCCGGGAAAGTTGTTCATCAAAAGCGAGAACACGTAAAGCTGGCCGCTCCGGCCTGTCACATAGCCCGACAGCGCTCGTGCCTGACTGAGCGTGCCGGTCTTGGCATGGACGTTGTTCTGGGCGGGCGTTCCAATCATGCGGCTTCTGAGTGTGCCGTCAACGCCTGCAATCGGCAGCGACGCATAGTAGAGGGGCCAGTCCTTCTTTTGGTGCATCCCCAGCAGAAGCTGCGAAATGGACCGAGCCGTCACATAGTCGCGCCTGGAAATCCCGCACCCGTCCACCAGCGCAACGGCGTCGGTATCAATACCCAGACTGCGAAAGAACGGCGTTTCGCGGGCGTGGCCGGCGTCATAAGTGCCGGCGCTGTCCTGCTCCCGGACCAGGCATTCCGCCAATAAGTTATCGCTCGGCTTGTTCATGCGAACCATGTACTCGGAAAGCGGCAGGCTGGGGTGCGACGCCAGGACGACGGCATTCGGCGGGGCGGGGCCGTCGGACGCGGGTCCGGCGACAGCGATGCCATGCCGCGCCAGCGCCGCTTTCAGCAAGTTGGCGGCGAGTAAAGCCGGGTTCTGGACAGGAAGTTTCAGCGTCAGAGTCTGGCCCAGCGGCAGGGTTCCCGCGACCACAAACTCGTTCTTGTTCCAGGGGCGGGACGCCGTGCAGTTATCGGCGGCGTCTTTTGCGCCGGTCTCGGCAGAGATGACCAGCGGCACATAATCCGTCGGCGGGTCCAGCGTCACAGTCACCGGGTCACCCGGTGCTCGGCCCGGCACGGCGTGAACAGCCAGCACGCCTTCGTTGACTTCCAGGCCCGAAATCTGCGGAAACTCTTCGTCGCTGAAATCGTCCCACTCCCAGCCGAAGCCGTAAGGCTCGCCTGCAAAGCGCGTTCCATCCCCGGCAACACCGCCGTTAATTCGCTTTATCCCCGCCGATGCCAGCGCTGCGGCCAGCGCGTCCAAATCCGCCGGAGACAGCAGGCCGTCGCCACCGCCGCGCAGGTACAGGCTGCCGGTGATTGTGCCGCTCGCATCAGGCCCCGCCGCCGCAAGTATGTCTGTGTGGACCCGGAAATCCGGCCCCAGCAGCTCCAGCGCGGCGGCTGACGTGAACAGCTTGCGATTGGACGCTGGCATGAGGCGCAGGTCGGCATCGTGCGCGTACAGCACTTTGCCGTCGCTGACGCGGCAGACCATCGCGCCCGTCACGCCGCCTTTGAGCGCTGGCGCATCTAAGATTTTGTCCAGTACCGGCGTCAGGGTGTCTTGGGCGTGGACGGGGAGACAGAGCAGCAAGGAAAGAGCACAGAGCAATAAGGAAAGTGCGTGGGATTGAAATCCTGCGCTGTGGGGCGAAGCGCCCAATGTCTGCCTGCGCGGACAAAGAATAGGATGAAAAGCAGGATAAAGAGTAGGGGCGAAGCTTGTCTTCACCCTTTCCTTTTTTTCCTTCGGTTCCGCTCCTTGTCCGCGCAGGCGGACACTAGGCGTCTGCGCCCCACAGCGTAGGAATTTATTCCCACGCTCCCCATTACTCTGTGCGTTGTCGTCATTCATAAACCCATTATAGCAGGAATACGCCTTCCTTCTCTCGAACTACGCGCCTGTGACACAGCCCCAACAAAAATTACTCGGCGCAATCTTTGACTGCGACGGCCTGCTGGCCGATACCGAAACGCCGGACTATGATGCCTGGCGCGAAATCTACGAAGAGAATGGCCTGCACCTGCCGGTGGAGACATGGGCGCAGAGCATCGGCACCGCCAAAGGCCACGGCCTTAACAACTGGCACGCCCCGCTGGCGGAGACCGTTGGGCCGGACTACGACCCGGCGGCCGTTGATGCACGGCGACGCTTGCTCTACCACAGCGCCATTGGCAGGCTGACGCCGATGCCCGGCGTTTTGGCAATCTTGGATGCCCTGGACGAAGCGCACATCCCCTGCGCCGTGGCGTCTAACTCCGAACGCGCCTGGGTGGACAGCGTGCTGGACATCACGGGCCTGACTTCGCGCTTCCAGGCCATCGCCACTGCCGATGAAGTAGAACACCCCAAGCCCGCGCCTGACGTGTATCTGCTGGCCGCCGAGCGCCTCGGCGTTCCGCCCCAGCACTGCGCGGCCTTTGAGGACTCCCCACGCGGCCTCGCCGCCGCCCACGCCGCCGGCATGTTCACCGTCGCCGTCCCGACGGCCCTCACGCGCCACTTTGCGTTTGAACAGGCCCATCACATTGTCGAAAGCCTGGAAAAGCTGGCCCTGAAGGATTTACATGGTTCTCCAGAAAACGCATAAGTTTGTCCTTCCCACTTTGCTTGTGTTGTGCGCTTCGGGCGGTGTCGGTTCTGGTTCCGTGCTGGGATCGCTGCTGCCGCAAGAGCATCAAAAGGGGCCGAGCCAAATGATCGGCCCCCACTGTGGATGGGCCGTCAGTTCTGGAGCGCACGGCTCGGTCGTCCTGAAGACGGCAAACGGTGGTCGTTTTTGGAAAGACGTAACGCCGCCCGGTTTTTCCCGCTGCGCCCCAAACCTGAATGACGACGAGACCGACCCAGGAAGCTTTGGTCTGAGTGCGCGAGACTCCCGCCAGTGCTGGATTGCCTTCGATAGCAGTACCGGGGACCAGGATGTCATTGTTGTGGAACAGACAGCAGACGGCGGCCGGCACTGGCGGAAAAGGAGTGTCAAAGGGGCGGCAGAGTCCATAGTTCTGCAATTCTTGGACGCTCGGCATGGCGTCATGCTGGCGCTCGGCGGTCCGGCAGCCGGCCTGATGAGCAAAGACTTTTACTCAACCCGCGATGGCGGCACAGTATGGACAAAGGGTGGCTCACCGGATAGGGCCGGTGGCAGCTTTTACCCCAGCGGCATGGTATTTCGTAACCCACGGATGGGATGGATCGGTGCGACTTACCATGGAACGCCGGACGTACCGATTTTCCGTACCGACAATGGAGGCAAAGCATGGCGTCTTCAATCCCTGCCGGAGCCTGCCGTCTACCAAAACGGTGGCTACGGCAACACAAATCCGCCACATTTTTTCGGGCCGCAGCGGCGTGAAGGCACACTGGTTGTCGACTACAAAAATAACGACATCAACAGGTTTGAGACGATTACTTATGTCACGCGCGATGGTGGGCGGACATGGCACATCGGCAGGAGAAAGCGAGTTCAGGAGTAAAATGACACCACAAGAAACGGTTCTGGCGATGACGCGGCATATTCGGGATACGGTGCGGCCCCATCTCGGTGCGTGGCAGGGGCGCGAAGTGTCCGGCACGGCGGCGTCCGGGGATGCGACGTTTGCAATTGACGAGATCGCGGAAGACGCGATTGTTTCGTTCATTGAGCGCGAAAAGCTGTCTATCGCGTATTATTCGGAAGACAAAGGCTTGATTGAGTTCGGCGCGTCCCCCGAAGCCGTGCTGGTAATTGACCCGATTGACGGCACGCGCCCGGCGATGGCGGGCTTTGAGCAGTGCGTCGTGTCTGTCGCCTGGGCGGATTACACGCCGGACGCGACAATGGGTGATGTCCGCTTCGGCTGCATTGGCGAGATCAAGCAGGACGATTTGTTTTGGGCCGAGCGCGGCGGCGGGGCATACTGGGTTTTGCCGGACGGTTCGGAACGCGCTCCGCGCCTGCTGCCGGTGACGGAGATGAGGAAAGCGCCGCTGACATTTGAGGTGGTCGCCCGGCCTTTTGAGTGGATTGGCCTCGCGCTCGGCGAAATCGTGGATGCTTCTTCGATGACCGGCGGCTGCTTTTTGTTTAATTCGACTGCCTACTCGCTGACTCGTTTGATGACCGGGCAGCTTGCGGCGTCTATGGACATCGGCAACCGCATTCTGCGCGACTTCCCGGCCTCTCGTGAGCGGTTTTTGGAACTCGGTTTTGGCAAGCCAATTGGCTTGTTTCCGTATGACATCGCCGCCGCCGCTTTAATTGCCCAGGAAGCCGGCGCAGTTGTGACCGATGCTTACGGGCATTCATTGGACCAAACAAAGCTGCTGGACACGACGGAGCCGAATTTGCAGTCCATTTTAAGCGCCTCCAACCCGGCGCTGCATGACGCATTGCTGGCGGCGCTGAACCGGGGGATTGGCCTCTTGGAGATAAGCAAGGAGAAGGAATGAGTAAGGCACAGGCACGGGGAATTTGGCTGGGGGCCGGGCTTATGGCAGCCATTTGGGGCTGGGCCAACCGACGGCTTTTCACGGTGAACGACATCACGACCGGCGAAAGTGCTGCGTACCCGACCCTGCGGTCACGGGTCTATTACGCAGAGCTCAGCCGGGCCATGACCGCCGCCGAGCAGGCCGTTAAGCGGCTTCCGGGCTGGGAGCTGCTGTCGCGCGACGAGGACGACGGCATTTTGGAAGCCACGGCGGCTTCTTCGCTCAAACTGTTTACCGATGATGTGACGATTTATTTTTTTGATCTCGGCCACGGTCAAACGCGGGTGACGCTCCGCGCCCGGTCCCGCGTCGGCGGCGGCGACTTTGGACGCAATGCCGCTTACATTCGCCAATTACAAGCGGCAATGGATGACCGCCTCAACACAGAGGCCGCATTTTAGCATGCGGCACTTGAAGTACCGGGTGAAGGATGTTCTATGGACGTCAAGGAGATTCACGAACTAAATCGTATCGCCTGGGATGAAGCAGCGGCGCAATACGAAAAGGAAATTGAGGAGGATGTCGCTTTTATTCGGAGCGGAGGAAAGAACCTTGAGCCTGCCGAGTTAGCTGTCCTTCACGATCTCAGCGCATGGTGCGAAAAAGCCGTTCATTTGCAGTGTGCGGGCGGACGCGATACGCTGTCGCTGTGGAATCACGGTGCGGCATCTGTTGTCGGGGTAGATATTAGCCGCCGGATGATTGACTGCGCTCGCCGCAAATCGGACGCGCTCCAGGCACCCGCGGAATGGCACACGCGGGACATTTTGGATACGCCGCTTCACCTAAACGGAACTGCGGATCTCGTATATACGGGCCGCGGCGCACTGATATGGATGATGGACTTGGACGCTTGGGCTGCGGTGGTGAAGCGCCTCCTCAAACCGGGCGGCCGCGTCTACATATTCGAGCAGCATCCGATCAGTGTCCTTTGGCGCGGCGACGTGGATCATTACCAGCTTGAGGAGAGCTGGCTTGGCGACTACTTTGACAAAAGACTATACGAGTGCCAGGGCTTCGCGCAGGAATATATCGACGGGAATAATTTGCCGGATCAGCCGGCGTCGAAGTATTCGCGGCTTTGGACCATCGGCGAGGTCGTGACAGCGCTCGCTTCAGCGGGTCTGCGCCTGGAGATGCTTGCCGAGCATCCAGATGATCCTTACCCAAAAGCCCACAAGATACCAAAAGAAACTCTCACAAAGCTCCCTCAGTCATTTTCACTGCTTATGATCAATCAGTAGTTCAGCCCAGCACCCTTGACATTTAGCCTCCGGCAATCTTCAAGAGTGACTGCGAGGCGGCGTACTGCACCTGCGGGTTGGCGCTTTTCGCCAGTCCTTGCAGCGCGGAAACGACTGACGCCGATTTGCTGCCGATCTCGCCAAGTGTCACCGCCGCCCAGGTTTGTGTCGGCGCGTTTGCCGAAGCCAGAGACTGCGTCAGCAGCGGAACGGCGTTAGATTCGGCAAGAGCGCCCATGCGCGACAGCGTCTCGGCAGCGTTGAATGGAACCGGCGTCGGCTGCGACAGCGCAGCGACAAGCGCCGGGATCGCGGGTTTCGCCAGCGCCGGGGTCAAAAGCCCTGTTTGGGCGGCTCCGGCAACGATGCCGTCTCGGTCGCCGAGCGCGGCGACAAGCGCGGGGATAACACGCGGGTCGCCGCTGCGCCCCAGACCGATGACTGCGCTTTCGCGCACGGCGTCAGGAGTAGCCGGCGTGTGGAAGGCGCTTTGAAGCGCGGCAATTGCCGCCGGGCCGCCGATGCCGCCGAGCGCCTGCGCTGCCCCGGCGCGGCTGGCGGGGCTTCCCGCCGCAAGCGCCGCCGTCAGCGGCCCGACAGCCGCCGGGCCGGAAGCCTGAAGGCCAGTTTGGGCGGCGTCACGCACCTGCGCGTCGAAATCACCCAGCCCAGTGACTAGGGCGGCAACCGACGCCGGGCTGCCGCTCTGCCCTAGGGCCAGCGCCGCCTGCGAGCGCGACTCGCTGTCGGCAGACGTGTCAGCCAGCACCCCGCGCAAAGTCGGCTCCGCAGGCTTTACTGTTCCCAGTGCAGCGATGGCCTGTGCCAGCGCGGTTTGGGCTGTGGATTTGGCGGCGGAGTCTTTCGCGGCGGAAAGCGCTGTCTTATCGGTCTGCACGGCAGTATACGCGGCCAGCACGGTGTCAGCGAGGGCGACCTGGGCCGGACGCTGAACCGACGGCTGGTTTGGCAGGTCTGTAATTTTGACCAGTTCAGGAACGCTGGACGGCGCAGCGATCTGGTCCAGGACGCCTACCATCTGCTGCCGGAACGCGATGTTGCTTTGCGTCGCCGGGTCTTCCAAATGCGCGACTACCAGCGGAACCGCAGGCGCACCAATCTTTTGCAGAGCGCTGATGGCGGAATCCTGCGATGCCGTGTTCGGCAGCACGCTGTTGACCAGATTAGCGGTCTTAGCGCCGCCGATGTTGCCCAGCACGTCCACCGCCGCGCCGCGAATGTCCGGGTCGCCGTTGGAAAGCCGGTCCACAACAGCCCTTAAATTCGCATCATCTTTGCTGCCAAGCGCCGTCAGGCCGGTTTCAGCGGACGCTTTCACATCGGCATTGGCATCCTTGCAGATCAAAAACAGCGTGTCGAATGCGTTTGACGGGCTGATTTTGCCTTCCGCGCTTAGGCGATTGACCGAATCGACAGCGTGTTTTCGCATCAGCAGGCTGCGCTGGTTGTGCGGGCTGGTCACATCCTGGTCCGGGTCCTGCGTGTTAATCAAAGCGTCTATCAGGCGGCCGCTTTCGACAAGCTGCTGCACGGCGGCATCGCGGGCCGGAACCGTTCCATCCGCCAGCGTCGTTTCCAGCGCCGCCTGCCGCGTGTGGTTGTAGCTGACGTAGCCGTAGATGCCGATGACAAGCACGGCGATAATCAAAACAGCACGCAGCCGGGCTAGAAGAAATGGAACAATTTTGCTCATAAAACCTCTTGTGATGCTGCTATCTTAAAGGATTTTGCAGCCTTTGTCAAGCCCAAGTCCTGCCCAAACAGGAGAAGCCGGTTCCGGCGGTGAACCTGATAGACATGATACGGATTGCAATCCTTTTGTCCGGGCGGCACGGGCGCGGCAGCAACATGCAGGCCATTGCCGACGCCTGCGCGTCCGGCCAAATCCACGGCACGGTGGCCGCTGTTGTCGGCAACTACGCCGATTCCCCCGCGCTTGCCCGCGCCCGCGAGATGGGCTTGACCACGCAAAGTATTTCGTCTCGGCTGCCGGAACAAGCTTACGCGCAGGCTTTGCTTGCGGCGCTTGCCGAGGCCCGCATTGACCTCATCTGCCTCGCGGGTTACATGCGAAAAGTCCCCGATGCCGTAGTCGCCGCTTATGCCGGGCGCATGATGAACATCCATGCCGCCCTGCTGCCGGCGTTCGGCGGCGCGGGCATGTACGGCCTCCATACGCATCAAGCCGTGCTGGACTATGGCGCGAAAGTTTCCGGCTGTACGGTGCATTTTGTAGATAAGCAGTATGATACCGGCCCAATTATCGGGCAGTCGGTGGTTCCCGTAGAAGAGGGCGACACAGCGGAAACGCTGGCTGCCCGCGTCCTGACCGCCGAGCATGACGCCTACCCCCACGCCGTCGCCTTGTTCGCAGAAGGGCGATTGTCACTGGACGGACGGCGGGTACGGATTCGGGGCGGGCAATGACGCTGCGCCGCGACGATGCCAAGTTATCCGTGCAGGCAAATCAGGTGCAGTCGGAGATACAGGAGTACCTGTCCGTCCGGCAGCAGCGGCGGCGCTTGTTTCCCCGCGCTGCATTGGTCGGCTTGCTGGCCGGGGTGATCGCCGTCGCCTTCCGCGCGGTCCTCGCCGCCGGGGACAGCCTGCGTGAGGCACTGATAATCTGGGCGCATCAGTTCCCGCTTCTGGGCTGGGCGTTCCCGATGGGCTTCAGCGCCCTGGGCGCGGCGCTGTCAGTCCTGCTGGTGCGGCGGTTTGCGCCGGAGGCGTCCGGCAGCGGCATTCCGCATTTGGAGGCGGTGCTGCATCGTTACCGGGAGTTTCGCTGGCGTCTCATTTTGCCGGTCAAGTTCTTTGGCGGAGCACTGGCGCTCGGCGCGGGGCTGGCCCTGGGGCGGGAAGGCCCGACAGTGCAGATGGGTGGCACGGCGGGCGCGGCTGTCGCGGACTGGCTGAAATCCAGCACCCGCGAGCGGCTGACTCTCATTGCCGCCGGGGCTGGCGCGGGGCTGGCTGCCGCCTTTGACGCGCCGCTGGCCGGCGTTATTTTCGTGCTGGAAGAAGTGCAGAAAGACTTCCGGCAGGCCGTTTTCGGCGCGGCGTTCATTGCCGCCGCCGTTGCCGCAGTGGTTACTCGCTTTTCTTCCGGCCAGCTTCCTGACTTTCGCATTCCGAGTTACCCAGTTCCAGACCTCGCGGCTCTGCCGGCGTTTGCGGTGCTGGGCCTTCTGGCCGGTGGGCTGGGCGTCTGGTACAACCGCAGCCTGCTTTGGACACTGGATATATTTGCCCGCATCCCGCCGCGCTTTGCCTGGCTGGCGACAGCAGGAGTCGGCGGCGGAGTTGGCCTGACGGCATGGTTCGCGCCGGGGTCAGTTGGCGGCGGGCATTCGCTGGCGGAGACTTTTTTGGACGGCCACGCAGCGCTTGCCGCTATTCCCGTCTGGTTTTTAGTGCGCTTTGTTTTGTCCCAGGCAAGCTATGGAACCGGCGCTCCTGGCGGCATCTTCGCGCCGCTGCTGGTGCTGGGAGCGCTGCTCGGCCTCGGTGTCGGCGAGGCGGTGCATGGACTGTTTCCGTCGCTGGTTCCGATTCCTGCCATCTTTGCCGTCGTCGGCATGGCGGCTTACTTCACGGCGATTGTGCGTGCGCCGCTGACCGGGGTTGTGCTGATTATCGAGATGACCGGCAACTACGCCCAGATGCTGCCGCTGCTTGTCGCCTGCTTTTGCGCGTATGCCGCCGCCGAAGGCTTAGGCGAGCTGCCGATCTACGAGAGCCTTTTAGAACGGGATTTAATGCGCGGCGGAATGCTGGCACAGCCAAAAGACCCGCTGGTCTTAGAACTGGAAGTGGAGCCGGGGTCGCCGTATGACGGGCGGGAAGTGCGTCAGCTCGGTCTGCCGCCCGGCTGCATTCTCGTGAGCTGCCGCGAAGGGAGCCGCGAGTGGCTTCCCACGGCAACAACCCGCTTGGAAGCGCATGTCCGCATTACGGCCCTGGTTAGCCCGGAAGCGGAAGGCGCAGTCGCCGCACTGCGGGACGGCTGCGCGGCGGGTTAGTTGAAGCGGCTGGGAAATATGCCGTCGAGACCGTGTCCTTTAGGACATGGTCTTAACAGCGCCGTCAATGGCCTTTGCCGTGGTCAGCAAAGCGCGAAGCTGAGACAACGGCAGCATAGTCGCGGCATCAGACAGCGCCTCGGCGGGATTGGGATGGACTTCCAAAAATAGGGCGTCCACACCGGCGGCGACAGCGGCGCGGAGCAGCGGCGGGATAAACTCGCGCTGACCGCCGCTGGTTGTCCCCTGCCCTCCCGGCTGCTGGACGGAATGTGTCGCATCAAAAACCACTGGGCAGCCGAGCGCCCGCAGGATTGGCAGCGAGCGCATATCCACCACGAGCGTGTTGTAGCCGAAAGAGACGCCGCGCTCAGTCAGCAATAAGTTCTTGTTGCCGGTCCCGGTGATCTTCTCCACGACATTCTTCATGTCCCACGGGGCCAGGAACTGGCCTTTTTTGACATTGACCACCCGCCCGCTTTCGCCTGCCGCCAGCAGCAGATCGGTCTGGCGGGACAAAAACGCTGGGATTTGCAGCACATCCACCACTTCCGAGACCGGCGCAATCTGCCACGTTTCATGCACGTCGGTCAGCACTGGAACGCCGAACTCAGACTTAATCGCTGCCAGCACTTCCAAACCTTTGGTGAGACCCTCGCCGCGAAACGATCCCGACGATGTCCGGTTGGCCTTATCAAACGAGGCTTTAAAGATATACGGCAGGCCGAGCGCGGTGCAGGCAGCTTTGGCTTCTGTTGCTACGGCGCGGCACAGGTCCAGCGACTCAATGACGCACGGTCCGGCAATGATGGCGAGGGGATTTCCCTCGCCGATGCTATGGCTGGGGAACTCAGGCAAGGTTACGTTTTGCATAGGGGCTTTCTTTCGCGTTGTCGGCCGCCCGGCACTGGAAGTGCCGGGACTTATGCAAGTCTCATCTTTTCTTGAGCCTAATCTTTACTTGAGCCTAATCTTTTCTTGTTGATGAGGGCAGCAGCGCGAGAACAGCGGTCTGCACATCGGCAACGGTGATGAGCTTCAGGCACTCACGAAAGACAGGGTTGCGGCAGCCGGATTGGTCGCAGGGCGCACACGGCAGCGCCTTTGCCAGCGCCTTTCCCGGCCCCGCCAGCGGCACACGGCTTGCCAGCGGCGTCGGACCAAACAAAGCGACATACGGGGTTCCAAGAGCACCCGCGATGTGCATGGGGCTGGAGTCGCCGCAGAGAACTAAATCCGCGCCCCGCAGCACGGCAACATACTGGCGCAGGGTCAGCCCCTCGGCAATCACCGGCGGCGGGCCGGACATCAAACTCACGATTTGGCGGGCCGCTGCGCCGTCGGACGGCCCGGCGCACAGCACAACGCGGGCGTCGCACTCCGCCTGAAGCCAGTCGGCGACTTCCGCCAGCCGCTCCGGCTCCCAGACCCGGTTTTCGGTGGTCGCGAACGGAGCCAAAGCAGCGACTTTTTGTGTTGGCGCGAATCCGTGCCGGCGGCGGAACTCCGCCCAGAACGGCGCTTCGTCCGGCGTCTCGCCGATGCTCATGGCCTTGCTGGAGTGGACGTTCCCCAGCGGCCCCATTGCCCGCAGGTAATGCTCCGTGTTGTGCCGCACGCCCGGCATTTCCGGCAAGGCATGGGTGTAAAATTTTTGGGTGAGCGGCAGGCGGTTGGACGCAAACAGCCCAATGGTAAGGGGCGCGGCGCACAAAATCCGCATCCACCATTTTTCCGGGTGGAAGTTAATGGCGACATCAAACTGACGCCGATGCATTTCCCGGTTCAGCCGCTGCGCTTCCGTCAGCCATGCCCATAGCTTTCCCTGCCGAAGCAGCCGCCGCCAGCGGCCCGTGTCCACGGCAATCAGTTCATGCAGTTGTGGATGGCCTTCCAAAATCCCGGCATACTGCGTGTCCGCCACCCAGGTAATCTCGGCGTCCGGCTCCCACGCCTTCAGCGCCGACAGCAGCGGCGTCGCCATAAGAATGTCGCCCAGCGCCCAAAGCTTAACAATAAGAATGCGTTTCACGATTGGCTTCGGCGCAGGCTTTCCGGGAGCAGGTCGTCTTCCAGATTCGTGTACGGCCAAACTCCCTCCGGGCCGGCCATCTGGCGGATTTTCAGGTAATGCCGGTAAAGTGACGCTCCGCGCCAGAGGGCCGACAGCGCCTTGAATGGCTTGAACTGCTTGATGAAAAAGGAAGATTGCGAGAAATTGTGATAAACTATTCGGCGCAGATGCGTCGCCATTTCCCGCCTCATTTTCTGAACGAAGTCCAGGTACATGACTGCGGCCATCTGCTTCTGCCCGGCATCAAGAAGCGGAGACGTAAGATACTTACGGCGGACATGCCATTCTCCGAGGCACATGGCGCGGCGGTGCCGGGACAAGTTGCTGCCATGCAGCCGGTAATTGAGTATCACTTCGTCAACAACCGCAAAAACGCCGATGCAGCTTAGGCGCAGCCACAAATCCCAATCATCGAGAGAAGAGAACCCAAGCGTCGGCATGGTATCCAGCAAACCGGCTTGATCCAATGCACTGCGCCGGATCAAGACTAATCCCGGAGAAACAAAACAGCACTCCATGATGAGCGTGGCAAATGTTGTCGGCTGATCTTGAGGCACTGCGTCCGCATGGTCTTTCTGCGCCGGGCTTTCCCGGAGGGCCTGACGCACCCGGACTTTGGCTTCCAGTTCACCCTGCTGAATCCGCGCTCCCTGTGCATCAATGTAACGCGCTACGCCATGCGCGGCCACAGCATCTGGGTTCTGTTCTAGGGCTGCGTACAGAAGTTCGAGGGCTTGCGGCTCCCAAACATCGTCATGGTCAAAAAAAATAACAGAGGAAGTCAGAGGGCAAGCCTCAGACAGCCCATGATTACGCGCCTGTGCCTGGCCTGAGTTCTCCTGGCGCAGCAGCCTGATGCGCGGGTCACGCTGAACATATTCCTGTACCAACTGAGCCGTTCCGTCGGAAGAGCCGTCGTCAACGACAATCAGCTCCCAGCGCGTCTCGGTCTGAGCCAGGACGCTGTCTAGGGTCGCCGCAAGGTGAGCCTCGGCGTTGTAAGCGGGGATAACAATGCTGATTAAAGGCACAGTCATAGGCTGGCCTTCTGCGCCTTTAGCTTTGAGCGTCCTGCATGTGTTTGGACAAGCTCGTTGTAATACAAGCTTTCCACCCGGTCGGTCATATGCCGCAGGGTAAATAGCGCTTCTACGCGGGCCGCGCCGGCTTCTCCCATCCGGGAGCGCAGGCCGGGGTCGGCAGCGAGTAATGCAATCGCTTCGGCAAGGGCGGCAGGATCGGACGGCGGGACCAGCAGGCCGGTTTCCCCCTCCGCCACCATTTCCGGCGTCCCGCCCATGCGCGAGCCGATCACGGGCTTTGCCAGCGCCATACCCTGCTGCACGACGGCGGAACACGGCTCGTGCCAGTTGGACGGCACGGCGACAATGTCCAGCGCATTGATGACGTTATTGACATCATCCCGAAAGCCCGTGAAGATCACTTTATCGGCGAGACCCATTCCGGCAGCCGCTTCGCGCAGAGGCGACACCTGCGGGCCATCCCCAACAATTACGACCCGCAGATCAGGCACGACCCGCAGATCAGGATGGGACGGCGACAGGAGGCGCAAAGCTTCCAGCAGATCCGCGTGGCCTTTTTCCAGGGCTACGCGGCCCAGAATGCCGACCGCTAAAGCGTCCGGCGGCAGGCCAAGCGACTCGCGCACGGCATCGCGCGGCACAGACACAGCCTGGAACGCTTCCGTGTCCGTGCCGTGGTGAATGGTCTGCACTTTATCGGGATTGACGCCGTGGGCGATATGCCGGTCCCGCACCGACCCCGAAATGGCGATCATGCGCTTGTAAAGGAGAGAAAGGATGAGATCGCCACCCCGGCGGTCTTTGAACGGAAACGGCAGATGCCAGGTCATCACAGACACCGGGACGCCAGCCAGCTTTGCAGCAGCGGCGGGAACAACTGCATCCCAGTTAGTATGGGTATGCAGAATGTCCACTTTCTCCCGCCGCAGGAACTCCCGGTACCGATTGAAATCAGTCCAGTCCTGCTGCTTGAGCAGGGTCGCATCGAATGTTTCCAGACCCATCGCTTTGGCATGGGTGCTGACCCATCCGCTCGGCTGGGCGGCGACAATAGCCCGATGCCCGCGCCGCTGAAGCTGCTGGGCCAAGTTGAGCAGATGGATTTCCATGCCGCCCCAGGAAGTAAAGCTGCTGGCGACCTGCATGACAGTGAGCGGACGATGCGTTGGGTTCATCTTTTAGGAAGCGATCGCCTTTTGAAGTGCGCCTGCGCCCCGCGCATTTTCGTACTCGCGCTGATACAAGGCTTCAATCTTGTCGGTCATCACGCGCAGGGAAAACAGCTCTTCGACGCGCTCTTTGCCTGCCGCGCCGAGGCGTTTCCGCAAAAACGCATCCCCGGCAAGCCGCGCCATTGCGTCGGCAAGAGCGTCCGAGTCGGACGGCGGCACGAGAAAGCCGGTCCCATCATCCACCACCATTTCCGGTGTCCCGCCCGCGCGTGTGCCGATGACTGGCTTAGACAGGGCCATGCCCTGCTGCACCACCGCCGAGCATGGCTCGTTCCAGGTAGACGGCACGGCGACAACGTCTAATGCGTTGATGACGTTGTTGACATCGTCCCGAAAGCCCGTGAACAAGACTTGCCCGGACAGGCCTAAAAGCGCGGCCCGGTCCCGAATGAGTTCTTCGTCCGGGCCATTACCGACAATCACCAGATGGACCGGGTAGCGCTCATGGACTTTTTGCAGGGCTTCTAAAAGCACGGCATGGCCTTTTTCCGGGGCGATACGCCCGACAATGCCGATGGCGACGCTATCTTCGGGAATACCAAGCGTCGCCCGAACGCTTTTGCGGTCTTCGGTGGTTTTCGCAAATGCTTCGACATTGGTTCCGTGATGAATGACCTGCACCTTGTCGCCGGGAACACCGCACTTAAGCAGCGTCTCGCGCACGGAGTTGGAGACAGTCACCAGCCGCGTGTACAGAATCTTGGAATACAAAAACGAGCCGATCCGGTTCTTGAAGGGATACGGCATGTGCCGGGACATGATCCGCACCGGGACATGCTCGCGCAGGGCGGCGAACCCCGGCACGACAATGTCGGATGACCAGTGGACATGCAGCACGTCGGTCTTATGCTCGCGCAAAAATGTCCGAAGGAGGCCAAAGTCCTGCCAGTCGTGCTGGTTCATCACCCGGATGGGAACCGTCGGCAGCCCCATCGCCGCCGCTCGCTCTTCCACCCAGCGCCCCGGACGGCAGGCCACGGTGACATCGTAGCCGCGCAGCCGAAGCTGCTCCGATAAATTTAAAATATGCAGCTCGGTCCCGCCCCAGGACGGAAAGCCGGTCGCCACTTGCAGCACGGAAAGGGACATGTCTTACGTTCGCTCCTCGCTATTCTGGCCGCTGGTCTTTTTGACCGTAAGCGGCACAGACACGCGCAATGATGTTCGTGGTGGAGCGTCCCGCCACCAGCGAAAGAATCTGCACCTGCCCGCCGTAGCCGCGCACGACTTTCGCTTCCGGCAGGTCATCTTCGGTGTAATCACCGCCTTTGACGTAGATGGCGGGCCGGATTGCTTCTACCAGCGGAACGGGAGTGCGGGTCTCAAACGGCAGGGCGTAATCTACGCAGGCAAGCGACGCCAGCATTTCCATTCGTTCATCCAAAGGCACAATCGGGCGCAGCGGGTCTTTGAATCCGCGCACGGATTCGTCGGAGTTGACCGCAATAATCAGGCCGTCGCCCAATGCCCTTGCTTCAGCGAGGTACCGGACATGGCCGACATGCAGCAAGTCAAAGACGCCGTTTGTCAGCACCAGCCGCTCCCCGGCCGCCTGCCGCGCCCTGACGATCTGCACGAGTTCTTCAGTGCTTTTAATTTTAGCCGCCGATGACGGGAAGGGCAATGCCACGATGCGTCTCCCTTCCAATCAGTCGCTCCCCCACCGCCGTAATGACGTTCGCAACGCTTAAGTTGCTCATGCAGAGTATATCGCCTCGGCGGCAGATGCGGTCCCGGCAGGGAACGCAGGGCAATGTGCGGTCAATCAACACCGTGCTGTTTTCAGTCAGCGGCCCGGTTCGATTCGGGTCTGCCGCACCGGACAGGACAACCAGCGGCGTTTGAAGCGCCGCGCCGATGTGCATTGGGCCGGTGTCGCAGGTCAGCAGCGTGTCGGCGCGGGCCAGCACCGCCCCAAACTCTTTGACGGATAACTTTCCCGCAAGGTTCAAGATACGCGGGTCGATAGCCGCCAGTTCCCGCGCCAGCGTGACTTCATCCAGCCCGTCCATGACGGTCTTGAACGACGGCGGCGCACCCGTCAGCGCGACTTTGACGCCCGGCTGGTTGGCCCAGTACGCCGCGACTTCCCCGAACCTCTCCACCGGCCAGCGGTTCAGCGGGCGCGACGCCGCCGGGTTAATCACCAGCAGCTTATCGCCTTCTGTGACGCCCAGTGCCGCCAGCAGCGCGGCGACGCGCTGATGGGCCGCAGTGGGAACGACAAAATCCAGAGACCGATCGGTGAGCGGCCCGATGCCGAGCGGAAACAATTCTTTGGCGAAATCGTCCACGGCATGGGCGACCCGGCCTGTATCGGCGCGGACTTCCATGCGCTTCTCAAACGTCAGCTTCGTTTTTGCCCCGCTTGCCGCCGCCATTAAATACGACTTTGCGCTTGGGTGCAGATTTACGACGAGGTCATAACGCTGCCGGGCAATTTTGGCGAGAAACGGCAGAAAATGATCCAGGCGCGAATCAATGCCGCGCTTGTCAAACGTCAAAATCTCCCGCACATCAGGATGCCCCGTCAGCGCATCCGTCATGCCGCCGCCGACGACAAAGTCAATCTCAATGCCGGGAAACGCCGCCCGCACCGCCCGTACTGAGGGCGTCGCCAGCAGAATGTCTCCCATACCGCCAAATCGGATAAACAAAGCCCGCTTGTATGATTGCTGTTTCAGGCGTGTGGGTTGAGTCATAGATACAGGCGCAATGAATGCAAACGAGGGCGTGAACGCCAAGCCGCTACCTGAAGCACTGGCTACCCGGAGGGCGCGGCGGAAGATTTAGAACAATCTGCTTCCTGTCCCGCGCCCTCCGGGTCTGCCAGTGCAGCAGGCGGGACCTCAGCGTCTGCGCTCCCCAGCGAGGGCGTTCACGCCCTCGTTCATAGACGTTCCGCTACTGCCGAGACTTAAACCAGTCGCCAATCCAGTCGGCAAGCGCCGAGACCCCTGCCAGCATAATAACGAACCACCAATCCAAGCCCCTGCCCAGGAAGCGACCGGCCAGCAGATTTAGCCCGGCCACTCAAAGCCACGTCGAGCCGTAAGCGAACACGTTTACCAGCAGTTTGCGCTTCATCTTGATGCTCCGGTCAGGCATATAAGGCAGGAGGGCGAACACAAGGTTCGCCCCTACGGGTTTGGCAAGAAACAATTATACCGAATTTCAGCCTGTCGGCACAAGTGAACCTTGAGACAGCAGAGCCTCGGCGGCGGCCAAGACTTCGCCCGGCTGAATGGAGGCCATTGTGCCGTCTGCCGACTCCAAAACTCGGTGGCAGGGGCCGTAGTTGCCCCACTTGCGCGGATTGGTCGGCCCGAACAGGGCCACGGTCGGGACACCAAGCGCGACGGCGGAGTGCATGATGGCCGTGTCGTTGCCGAGAAACAAGCCAAGCTGCGAAACCAGCGCCAGTGAGCCGCGCAGATCGCAGGTGCCTGCGAATGAGACCGTCTGCGCCCGTGTGCGTGGGTCGCATTGGACCAGCATTTCCTGGGTCGCGTCCTGCTCGTCCGGCCCGCCGATAATCGCCAGGCGTAAGTCTGGATTTGCCTGGACGAGGCTATCGGCGACCTGAGCGAAACCCGACGCGCTCCAGCGCTTGCGCGGCTGGCTTGCGCCCGGCTGAATGCCAATCAGCTGTTCGCGCGGCACTCGCTCGCCCCAAGCTTCCAGCAGATGCTCCTGCGCCCGCGCCGTCTCGTCGGCGCTGATCCAAAGCTCAAGCGCGGGGTTCACGGGAGTGTCCGGGGCGGCGGCCCGCAGGACATCAAAATAGCAGGCAATCTCGCTTTTTTCCCGGTCGTAATCCACCTGGCAGTTTAAAAGCGGCCCACGCCCTTCCGAGCGGAAGCCGGCGCGGGTTGTGATGCCGCCGAGCCACGAGGTCAGCGCCGAGTGGAACGACCGGTTGAGCGCAAGGCACAGATCAAACCTGCCGGTGCGAATGCGCTGCACAAGCTGAAAATATGCCTGCCAGCCTTTGTCGGACTTGTACGGGTCAAACTCCCAAATTTCATCTAAGTACGGGTTATTTTGCAGCAGCACCCGCGCGTTCTTGCCGGTCAAAAGAGCAATATGCGCGTCCGGCCACTGAGCACGGGCCGCCCGAAAAATCGGTGTCGCCAGCAGCGTGTCGCCAATGAACCGGAACTTGGTCGCAATGAGAATGCGCTGGCTAGGAGACCTCACCCCGCCTCGTCCCTCGGCGACCCTCTCCTTGTTAAGGAGAGGGTGCGAGCCTAAGCGAGCGGGTGAGGTTCTTCCGGGTGAGGTTTGTATCTGCGGCAGCGGGGTCATCCCGCCGCGCCGGGCGCGGAGCAGGCGACGGGACGCCAGAACCACTTCTTCGGGCGTAATCTCGCGCAGGCAGTCGTAGCGGCCGTTGCAGGTCGGGTGGTTGCCGCAGGGCGAGCATGACAAGTCTTTGTAGATGGCCTCCGAAAACTCGTCAAACGGCCCGGTGACTGCCGGATTGGTAGAGCCGAACAGCGCGACGCAGGGGGTTCCCACAGCGGTTGCCAAATGCATCGGCCCTGAGTCGCCGCTGATGAGCAGATCACACCGCTTCAGCACTGCCGCCAGGGTTTTCACTCCCGTTTTCCCGACCAGATTAATCGGGGCTTTTCGGGTGCGGCTCAGAATGTCCGCCGCCATTGCCGTATCCGCCGCGCCCGCGCCGACCAGAACAACGGGAATGTCAGAAAGGCCGTCCAGCGTCTGCGCGAACGACTCGGCAAACCAGCGCTTTTGAGGCCGGGTTGCACCAACATTGACGGCAATGACCGGCTCTCCCGGCGTAATGCCCTGCGCCGACAGCAGCCGCTCTGCCGCCTCTTCCGCTGCCGGGTCAACGGCGACGACCAGCCGGCGCGGGCGGTTTGGGTTCGGCGGCAGCGGCATCGTGTCCAGCATGGCATCGGCCATGTGGATCGCCTGCGTCCGCCGCAGGGTCGTCAGGAAGTGGTTCATGCCGCGTCCGGCAAGTCCTACCCGGCGAGGCGTCCGCGCCAGCCACGCGGCAAACGCATAGCCCGGCAGCGGCGGCAGGATGATTGCATCAGTGTAGCGGCCTTCGCGCAGCAGCCGGAAGATCTGCATCAGGCGGCTTGCGCCGCCCCGCGCCGTCCGGGCAATAATCCGGTTCAAATCGGGGTTGCCGTGCAGCACCTCAGCGGCGGTTCCAGCCCCCACCACGGTGTCTATCTGCGCGTCAGGATACGCCGCCCGGAGCGCAGAAATTGCCGGGGTCGTCAGCAGCGCATCCCCCATGTAGTTCATGTTGACAACGAGAAACTTTCGCATACGCTTCCAGTATACCTGAAAAGAGAAGCCGCGTGAGTATGAAACCCACGGCAGAAGAGCGTTGACGCCCTTTGGGCTGTTCGGCCTCTCGCCTTGTTATCTTTTCGACCGAAGGTCGGCTGCCCTTCCCTGCCGTGGGTTTCATACCCGCGGCACAAAAGCTTTCACCGCAGCAAGCACGTCTTTCGGCGTAATCCGGGCCATGCAGGCCGCGCCTTCGGCTTCTGTCGGACGCTTGCCGGGAACAATAATGCCGGGAACAGGATCGTGCAGCACTGTGTTCCGCAGGCCGTAAGGCCCATGCCGCGTGGGATGCGTCGCGCCGAAGATCGCGACAACCGGTGTGCCAACGGCAACGGCGAGGTGCATCGGCCCTGAGTCGCCGCTGACCAGCAGGTCACACGCGGCCAGCACGGACGCCAGCTCGCGCAGGGTTGTTTTGCCCGACATGTCTGCATAATTGCCGCCAAGCATAGGCGTGATTTGGGCGACGCTTTCGGCATCGGTCTTGTCGCCGATGAAAACAACGCTTCGGCCTGCCTGCGTCAGCGAAAGCGCCACTTGTGTCCAGTTCTCCACCGGCCACCGCTTGTACGCCCGTGACGCGCCGACATTCAGCGCGATACGCGGGCACGGCAGGTCCGCCAGCCATTCGCTTGCTTTGGCGGCATTCTCGGCGGCTAAATAGGGCTGCGGCGTGAACTCCGAATGTTCGGTGTGAACGCCTAAAGCGTCTGCAAAGCCATACAGCAAGTCTACCTCATGCGCCTGCCTGCCTTTGCCGGGAACAATCGGCTGCGTCAAGAAAAACGAGTTCATCTCACGGTTGCGGTCCCAGCCCAGGCGCATCGGAGCGCCGGACAGCCGCGTGACCAAGCCACTTAAAAGAAGCCCCTGCATGTCCAGCGCCATGTCATAACGGGCAGAGCGCAGCTCGCGGCGTAATGCCATTAGCTCAGGCAAAGAAGGCTTGTCGGGCATGACGTACAGATGGTCAATGATGGGGTTGCCGCGCAAAATGTCCGCGCAGCGGCGGCGAACGACCCAGCCGAGCGTCAAATGCGGCGCAGCTTCTTTGATTGCCTGCACGATAGGAAGGGCATGAATGACATCGCCGAGAGAGCTGGTTTTGACGACAAGCAGACGATGGATGTCAGCGAGCGGCGGCAGTGAGTTCGGCATGAAGGCTTTCGGAAATACGTTCAGGCGGCGGGACACGCCAGCGGTCATGGAGCCAAAGCCATTGGTCGGGATACTGCCGGACAATATCTTCAATGTCCGCCGTAATCTCGGTCATAATCTTTTTGATGTCGGCTTCCGTGTCGCCAGTCGGCTGTGGGATGATCGCAGGATAAAACACAGTTTTGTAAGTGCCGTCAGGCTGACGCGGGCAGAACATCGGCAGGATCGCCGCGCCGGTTTTCAGCGCCAGCACCGCCGGGCCGGCGACAGTGCCGGCCAGCCTGCCGAAGAACGGCACGAACACGTCTTCAGACTTTTGATCGGGGACAATCGCGACAATTTTGTTGTCCCGAAGCTGCTTTAGCAGAGCGCGGGGCGAGTTGCCGCGCGGGTGAACCGTGTAGCCGTTTTCGCCACGCACCAGGTCCGTCAGCTTGTTGAACTTATCATCCTCGCTTTGCCGCGCCACGACTTTCACGGAAAAGCCTTCCATCGTCGCCCGTTTGGTCAGCCATTCCCAGTTGCCGAGATGCGCGGACACGACAATAACCCCTTTGCCGCGTGCCAGCAGGTCATACGCCGGGGCATAGGAATCCACATGAACCCAATGCGCCGTGTCTTCTTTCGTAAAGTGAGCGCCTTTCAGAAACTCTACTAAAGAAGCGCGGGCGAACTGCTGAAACACGCGCTTAATCAGTGCCTGCCGTTCGCGCTCCGTCATCGAGTCGCCGTAGGCGATCTTCAAATTCTTGTCGGCCACCGCCCGGAACCGGCCCGCCACATGGTAGCCGAGAGTCCCCATTGCCGTTCCCCAAGCCAGTGCCGGCTTCCAAGGGACATAACGCAGGGTCTTGAACGTCAGCCAGAACGCGCCGCGCACAAAGCCCTGCCAGAATTGTTTGCTTCTTCGCATGGAATAAGAAACTCCCCAGCCCCCAATAATGGGAGCTGAGGGGCCTGTGTCCTACCGATCAATCGTCGCCATGCTGGGGTAACGGTCCCCTGCCGCGACATTCTTTGGGGCGATCTCATCCAGCCGCTTCATCTCGTCTGCCGATAAAGATATGTCCACAGCAGCAACATTCTCGCGCAAGTAGCTGGTGCGCTTGGTGCCGGGGATCGGCACAAAGTCCGCGCCTCGCGCCAGCACCCAGGCCAGCGCAAGCTGACCGGGCGTGACGCCTTTACCCTCAGCCATTTCTTTGACGGCGTCCACTAATTTGAGGTTCTGGAAAAAGTTCTCGCCCTGGAAGCGCGGGTTGTGCCGCCGAAAATCGCCTTCGGGAATATCTTCCGGCTTCTGGAACTGGCCCGTCAAAAACCCGCGCCCCAGCGGGCTGTACGGCACAAAACTGATGCCAAGCTCGTGAAGCGTGTCTAAAATGCCGTCTTCGGGATCGCGCGACCACAGCGAGTATTCACTTTGCAGGGCGGAGATGGGATGCACGGCATGAGCGCGGCGAATGGTCGCCGCCGATGCTTCCGATAGGCCCAGATATTTCACCTTGCCCGACTGCACCAGCTCCGCCATTGCGCCGACAGTATCTTCAATCGGCACGGTTTTGTCAACCCGGTGCTGGTAGTACAAATCTATCGTGTCTACGCCGAGACGCGCAAGGCTGGCATCACAGCACTTGTGGACATACTCCGGCGTGCCGCTGATGCCTTGAAAGCTGCCGTCTTCGCCGCGCCTATTGCCGAATTTCGTGGCAAGCACGACGTCATCCCGCCTGCCCGCGATTGCTTTGCCAACCAGAACTTCGTTGGTGAATGGCCCGTACATGTCGGCGGTATCTAAAAATGTGACGCCCAGTTCCAGCGCCAGATGAATGGTTTTGATGGACTCTTCTTCGTCGCCTGGCCCGTAAAACTCGCTCATACCCATGCAGCCGAGGCCGATCTCCGAGACGGCAAGCTTGCCTAACATGCGTGTCTTCATAAAAAGGTACTCCTGTGTACGCTTAGGATACCCAAATAACCCACCCAATAGCTTACTGTGGGGCAGGTTCCTGCACCGCGCTGCCCAGCCGCTCACCGCTTCTGGCCCAGGCCGGCAGGAACGGGATCAGTCCCGCCGCAATGACGGTGAAGCCGAAGCCGAACCAGAGCATGGAAGTCCAGCCGTGCGTGACGGAGTGGTGGCTTGAGGGACCAAAAGCATCATAGAGTGAACCGCCCAGCTTGTCGCCGAGTGCCCCGCCCAGCGCAATCGCCGACAAAACAAGGCCATAGACCGCCCCTTCGGCCCCGACCGGGCAGGCGCGTCCGGCCAGCGTGTACAGGCACAGTCCGTAAACTGTGCCGCTGAGGGCAACAAGCAGGGAGACCCATTCCGCGGACGCCGCATTGTGGATGTTTAAGAGCAGCAGGTACGCCGCGCAGTCCATCAGCCACGCCCCAAAGACCAACGCCCGCGCCGACAGCCGGTTTGATGCCGCGCCGTAAAGGGCTAAGGCCGCAATGACGCCCGCCGCAGTCCAGCTTCTTAAATCGCCGATGAACTGCTTGGACAAATGCAGCGCATCCGTTTCGTAGTACACCTGCGCCGTGTTGGTTCCCGGCGTTACGATCAGATAAAAGATAAACACCACCAGCACCCACAGCCCCGGTGAGGCGGCGGCAGACTGCAAAACTGCCAGTGTCCGCTGCCGCTCTTCCTGCCGGGCGGCGTTCCGCGCCAGCAGGTCTTCAGGCGCGACCGACGCCTCATGCCTGGCCCGGCGCTCAGGAATGAGCCAGACCAGCAGCGTCCCAGCCAGCGAAAATGCCGCCGCGCACTCAAACGCCAGCCGGTAGCTCCAGTCCTGGGTCACATGGCCGGTCAGATGTCCCGTGTATGCCAGCACCCAGCCGTAAGAAATAAAGTAAAGCAGGGTTTGAAGCCGCCCAAATGTCCCGGTCGCGTTGCCGACTACAACCAGGACGGCATTGAAAACGACATTGACCATGATGCCGCCGGCGGCGGCAATTGTCACCAAAGCAACAACAGCGCCATAAGCGTAATGGGCTTGCAGGGCAAGAAGAAGGTAGCCGAGGGCGCTGATTATCCCGCCCAGCACGAAGTACGAGCGGCGATGGTAGCCGAACAGAGGGTTGAGGTCGGAGAACGCGCCCATAAACGGCTGCAAATACGAAGGAATGCCGGCGATGATGCCGAGTGTCCCGACTCCGCCCGGCGACAGATGAAGCTGCTCTTTGTACAAGAACAGCAGCTTCTCACTGGTAAACGCGACAATAAAAACGCCGAGCGTCGCAGCAAGGACAGCCAGAACGATAACGCGGTAAAGATCGGCTTTGTGCGCGGCAGGCGCGGCGGTCTCGCCGGGAAGGGTGACTGTACTCAACGAAGATTAGTTCCTGTTCGTGTATTGGACAGCGCCGTTGCCGTTTAGGAGAGTGTACCTGAAAGTATGAGGAAAGAAGATGCGTCTGAAGAAGCGCCAAAAACCTCATCTGGCAATAGAAGACCTCACCCCGCCGCTCCGCGTCGACCCTCTCCTTGTGAAGGAGAGGGTAATCACTTGTGATTGGGTGAGGTCTTCTATTGCCGGGTGAGGTTTTTTGTGGTAGGTTCTACTACGCGATAGGGTCGCCGCCGGTGATGCCGTAGATCATGCCGGTAATGTAGCTGGCTTCCTGGGATGCGAGGAACGCATACAGCGGAGCGAGTTCCGCCGGCTGGGCGGGACGCTTCAGAAGTGTCTGCTGGCCGAACGTCTTGACTTGTTCGGCAGGCATGGTGGATGGGATCAGTGGGGTCCAGACGGGGCCGGGTGCGACAGCGTTGACGCGGATGCCGCTTTCAATGGCTTCTTCGGCCAGCGCTTTGGTGAAGTTTGCAATAGCCCCTTTGGTGGTTGCATACGCCAGCAGCATGGAGTCCGGCTGGTAGGCTTCAATGGACGCCGTGTTGATGATCGCGCCGCCGGGGCGCATGATCGGCAGGGCCGCTTTGCACAGATAGAACATGGCGTAAATGTTTGTCTTAAACGTATGGTCCCATTCCTCAGACGGCACTTCAGTAATCTTCTCATGCGGCATTTGGAACGCGGCATTATTAACCAAAATGTCCAAATGCCCGAACTCCGACTGCGCCTGCTGGACTAAAGCCTGGCAATGCGCTTCCTGCGTGATGTCGCCGGGAACGGCAATCGCCCGCCGTCCCGCACTATGTACCAGACGCACCGTTTCCTGGGCGTCTTCACTCTCGTTTAAGAATGAAATCAGTACGTCCGCGCCTTCCCGTGCAAAGGCCAGCGCCACGGCCCGGCCGATGCCGGAGTCCGCGCCGGTCACAATTGCGGCGCGTCCTTCCAGCCTGCCGCTGCCGACATAGCTGTTTTCGCCGTAGTCCGGCGCGGTGTGCATCTGCTTTTCTGAGCCGGGCGGCGTCTGCGCCGGTTCATTGAACGGCGGCTTCGGATACTGTTCTTTAGGGTCCTGCTGCTTCGGGGGTGTCATGGGTGTCTCCTCACAAAGTTCGAGGAGAGTAAGATGCTTACTCTCCTCAAACTAAATTTGTCTTCTAAACGCCGCTGTTACTGGGTTGTCTTGGCGGCGGAGCCATTCGCGCTGGTGGTCGCGCTGGTGTTAGGCTGGGACTTCTTGCCGTGGCGGCTATGCTTCTTCTTGCCGGAAGTGCTGGGCGCACTGGTCTGGCTGCCGCCGGTGGTATCGGCGCTTGGCCGGTCACCCGTGCCGGTCTTTGTCTGGCTGTCACCTGTGCCGACAGTGGTGGGATTTGTGCCGGGAACCGGCCCCGCAGGCGTTCCAGTGGCGGGCGGCGGCGGAGCCTGCGCGAACGAGACGCCGACAGTTCCGAATATAAAGCCTGCGGCGAGAAGCGCAGCGAACTTGGATTGGCTCTTCATTTCAATTTCTCCTTGCGCGTGAGCGCGTGTTATAACCACAGCGAAGTTACCCGCTGCCTCATGCCTATTAAACCGTGCAGGCATCAACAACTATCTTTTGATTTGCTTAACTATTATTAGATTGTATGATAAGAAGCACAAAAAAGCGGGACAGGCATCTCGCCTGTCCCGCTCTTTGGGAATAAATCCGTTATGCCTTCTTCGGCACAAACTTCATCGCAGCCGAGTTCATGCAGTAGCGCAGCCCAGTAGGTTTCGGGCCGTCGTTGAAGACGTGGCCCAAATGACCGCCGCAGCGGGCGCAGATAACTTCCGTGCGCTCCATCAGCAGGCTATCGTCGCCCTGCGTCAAAACGCTGGTTTTTAGCAGCGGCTGATAAAAGCTCGGCCAGCCGGTGCCTGAGTCAAACTCCGTGTCGGCGCTGAACAGCGGGTTCGCGCAGGCGGCGCAGTCGTAGGTTCCTTTGCCGTGGAACTCATAATCGCCGGAAAACGGCGGCTCGGTCCCTGCCTGCCGCAGAATGTTGTACTGCGTGGGTGTCAGCAGCTTCTTCCACTCGGCGTCGGTGTGCATGACGAGAAAGTGATGCGCCGGGGCATGGGCGCTCGGCGCGGTCAAGCCATATTTGGCCGCCATCAAAGATGCTCCGGCGACTGTGGCGGCGGCCAGTCCATTGCGAAATAATTCTCGGCGTGTCAGCTTCATTGATTTGCTTACCTCTTATTGTCAATAACAAAGATGGGACGCAAAAAGTTTCATTAGGGATATTCTGCGGTCTAGACCGGCCGCGTCCACCGCACCGGCACTGGAAATGCCGGTTCCAATGCTCTTTATCCCGGCGCTCCGAACTTTGCCTTGTACTGACGGCAGAACTCCAAGAATTCAACCGGCATGGCAATCGGACGGCCCGTAGAGCGGCGCACGAAACAGCCGCTTTGCTCGGCGCAGGCATACTCGGTGTTGGTATCCGGGTGGACAAACCGCAGCGCCAGCGACAGGGCGGAGCGGCCTACCGACAGCACCCAAACTCGCAGCAGGACCGTTTCGGCAAGCCGCACAGGCCGCTTGTACTGGATTTCAGTGCGCGTCAGCACCGCCGCCATGTCCGCCGCATACAGCCGCTCGGTAGGCCAGGGGCTTGCCTGCTGGAACGCGATGCGCCCGTCTTCCAGCCACCGCACATAAGTGGCGTTGTGAACAATGCTGGACGGGTCAAAATCATAATACTGCGGGCGAATGAGCAGCGAAAAAACGTCGGTCACTCCAAAAGCTCTCCTAAACTTCTTCTAGACTTCTTCCAAGACTGCCGACAGCAGAAGGGACAAATTTGGCACGGCATCCCGGTGCATGATCTCGTAGCCGTGCGAGTTCTCGGCGGCAAACGCCAGCGTGATGGGCCGGGCGACAAGGCCGTAGGACGCCGCGCAGGAAGCATCGCTGCCGCCGCGCGAGAGCGCCTGAAAATGGGGCGCTAGGCCGATGCGTTCTGCGGCCTGCGCCACCAAATCAATGTCGGCGGCCTGCATCGCGCTGTAACTGTCGCTGACCCAGACCGCCGGCTGGTCATCCAGCATGAACGGACTTTCCGGCACGCGCGGCCCGATCTCCAGCGCAATTCCAACCGCCGCCGGCCTTTCTCGCAGCAGCCAGAGCGCCCCGTGGCCGCCGACTTCTTCTGCCGCCGTCGCCGCGAATATTACCCGCCGCGGGTCAATAGCAGGAAGGTCTTCGAGTGACAGCAGCATCGCCGCCAAATCAGCCCGGTCATCTAAGAACGGCGACGCCACGTAATTACCCAGCTCCGTCCATGTCCGCCGCGCCGGGTGCAGGACCACGCGCGTTCCGGCCCGGACGCCGCGCTGGGCCAGCTCCTCCGCCTTCAGTCCTGTAAAGACGCGCATGTCGGCCCAGGTCAGCGCTCGCTCCCGTGCGGATGCCGCCGGGCTGGACATATCGTTCGTGTGGATGCTGCCCAGTGACAGCACGCCGTCCAGCGGCCCTGAAGACGCCAAAATCTGCACCGGCCCTTCGCCCCATTTCCAGGGGAACACGCCGCCCAGATTCGTGATAACCAGCCGACCGTCATTTTCGACACGCACGACCATTAAGGCGATTTCGTCCAGGTGGGCCATGACCACGATTTCGGGACGCTCCGGCAGGGATTCTGCACCCGGCGCGGAAATCAAGAGGTTGCCCCGCGCGTCGGTTTCGTAAACGCAGTTCAGCCGCTCCGCATGGGTGATGACGGCGTCCCGCACAAGTTTTTCCTGTCCCGGCGGCCCCGGCAAAGCGGTCAGCTCACGCACAAGTTCTAAGGCATTAGTCATAGTTGGCTGTCATTGTTCAGCAGATCAGGAACCATGTCCTTCAGGACAGGGTTTGTATGGCTTCTGGGCTGCCATGCACTTCTTTATTTACTTCTTTTCACCCTGCGTTCTCCGCCGCCGCCCCACCCCAAAACGACAAAGCGACTTCGGCAAATTCGAGAGGGCGCGTGAACTGCATGGCATGAGCAGACCCGGAAAGACGCCGGAACTGGCCGTTCGGCAGCGCGGCAGCCAAGCGGCGAGCAATAGGGTCGGGAATAATACCGTCCCCTTCGCCGCGCAGCACCAGGCAGGGCGCGTTGATCTCGTGCCGATGCTCCAGCGGCTCGTCGTCCAGCATGGCCTTCGTTGTTTCAAAGTACCGCACAAAGCCCATCTGGGCATACATCCGCGCCAGCAGCACGGTGTAACGCAGCGGCTCCTGACTTCCATCCAGCACCAGACCCGCAGCATAGCGGGCCAGGGAAATGTACTGGCCTCCGACCGTAGAGCCGACCAGCACCATCCGCCCGACCCGTTCCGGGTGACGCCGGGCCAGGGCCAGCAGCACCTGTCCGCCAAGGGAGTTGCCGCCGAAGTTCGCCTGCGAAATACCCAAACTGTCCATGACGCGGGCCAGCCAGTCGGCAAGCTCCGGGATAGAAAGAGCTTTTTTCGGGCCGGGCGAGCAGCCGAAGCCCGGCATGTCGGGGACGTAGACGGGAAAATCTATCTGACGTCCGGCCAGTGCGCTCAGTGTCGGACGCCAGGCATCCGCCGAGCAGCCGAGACCATGCAGCAAGATCACCGGCAGAGCGCAGGGATTGAGACGCAGCGCATCCAGCGTGCGAACGCCTACGTCGCGTCCGTCCACAGTCAGCGTCTGGAGGCGCGAGGGTTCATGGAACATATTCCTATCATTGTACCCAAAGAAACCTCACCCCGTCGCTTCGCTCCGACCCTCTCCTTAACAAGGAGAGGGTGAAAACTTGTTTTCGGGTGAGGCTTCCTTATTCTGCCAACAAACGCGGGACGCGGGCGGTGAGGCGCGTTGTGATTTCGTGCGGCGTGGTTTTAATCAGCGCAACAACATCGCCTGCCGTCAGCGATACGCCGCCGTCGGTTCCAATCAGCGTCGCCAAATCATCAGCCCGGACACTTGGGATATGGCTGACATCCACCACAATCTGATCCATGCAGACGCGCCCGCAGATCGGCGCACGCTGTCCGCGAATGAGGACCGAGCCGAGATTGGACAGGCCGCGCGGGTAGCCGTCACCGTAGCCGACGCCCAGCGTCGCGTAAGTGCCGCCGCCGGGCGGGGCCGTATAAGTGCGTCCATAGGAGATTGTCGCGCCGGCAGGCAGGGCGCGGCAAAGCGTCACGCGGGTACGCAGCGACAGCACCGGCTTGAGCGGCAAACCGCGCTTGGCGAACAATCCAGGTGTCGGCTCAATGCCGTACAGCAGCAGGCCGGGGCGCAGCAGGGCATGGCGGGCAGACGGGGGAAGATTCAGCGCAGCAGGTGAATTGGAAGCGTGAACGAGAAGAGGGCTTGGACGTGGGCCGAGGCTGTGCAGGAAGCGCAGGAAAAGCGTGTGCTGCCCCTCTGCGTCGGCGGGATTGTCGTCAGCGTCGGCAAAATGCGTGGCAAGGCCGGTGATCTTCAAGTTCGGCAAAGCGTCAAGCTGTGCCAGCAGGCTGTGGGCATCTGCCGGCTGCACCCCGGCGCGTCCAATGCCGGTGTCCAAATCTAGGTGCGCCGACACTGTGACACTCTGATTTTGGGCGGCAAGGGAAAGTGCCTGGCCCATTTCCAAAGAGCTAATAAGAAGTGTGAGGCGATAGAAGACAATGGCTGGGGCTTCCGACGGCAGGGCGGGACCCAGCAAATAGATGGCAGCATCCGGCGGCAGCAGGGACCGCAAGGCCGCGCCTTCGGCGGGCGTGGCGACGCCGAAGTCTGTTAAGCCGCGCTCCGCGCAGAGCGGGGCGATAAGCGATGCGCCGTGGCCGTAGGCATCGGCTTTGACTACCGCCATAACCCGCGCCGGGCCGAAGCGCCGCTTCAGCAAAGCAATGTTCTGGGCCAGCGCGGCGGCGTCAATTTCGGCCCAGACGCGCGGGGCAATCGGGGGAACTGAGGTCTCCGGCGGCGTCACGGATGAACCAAAGATGCTGTTTGGGTGGTAGTGGCCGGGCGGCGCGAGGCGGCATGGTGGTAAGCCGACGGCACAAGCTGGTCTAAGGCATGTTCATAGCGGTCGCGGCGTCCGTAGACTACAATCATATTAGTCAGCTTGCGGCCCGGCTTTGCCAGCGTCGCGCCGTTGTAGTAGAAGCCGGTGCTGGTCCCGGCATCTAGATTCATGGCGTCCACTGCGCCAAGCGACTGCATGACGCGGGCCAGCCTGCCTAAATAAATGGGCGTGTGGGTCATCACGAAAAAGAGCGTGTTGCCGCGCGTGATGCCGACCGCAATGCGCGAGTTCGGAGCCAGCATGTGCTTGTCGTGGAACCGCTCGGCACGGGCATCCAGCACCACTTGACCTTGACGGAGCAGGCGCGGGCCGCAGGCGACGACAAAGTCATAAGGACTCCAATCGTGATGGCGTCCCCACTCACATGTCACCATCGTGGCCTGGTTACTGGGCGTGATGCACAGCGCGGTTCCCATGCCGCCGAAATGGACTAAGCTGCCGTCGATGACGATGTCCCCGACCGGCTGCAAGTCATCTAAAGAGAAGAACGTCCCCGTAACAGCCACATTTGGGTTGGCCCGGCTGATCATCTGACGGAACGGCTCGGATGTGCCGTTGCCCCGTGCGGCCATCACCGCCGAGACTTTGACGTTTGGGTCGTTCAAATCCACCGAGATGACTTTGACGGGAACGCCCGCTGCGCCGGTTTGCCAGAACCGAATGTTCCGCCCGCCGCTGCCGTCGCCGTGCAGGGCGACCCAATGCGCGTGTTCCGACGCGACGCGGGCATTGTGCCGCGCCAGCTCGCCGGCGAGATGAGCGTGGAGCGCGGCGGCAAACTTGGCTTCATGCAGGGCGTGGATGGCCTGACGCCGGGCCGCCCATTCGCGGGCAATTTGGGTGCGGCGAGCGACATTCTCCTGATGCTTGGCTTGTGCAGCACGGTAGTGAGTTTGCGCGGCCTGATGTTCGGCTTCCAGCGCCGCGAGGTGACGCGCATGGGATGACGACTTGTGCGGCATCGGCACGTCTGCGACCTGTGCTTCAATGTGAGCATGATGCCGCCGGGCCGGCCTTTGAGCCAGCGTCTCTTGGTGCATCTGCTCACGCTTCTGGTGCTCCGAGTCCGCCTGCATGTCGGCGACTTTTTCGTTGTGCTTGCGCTGCCAGACTTTCTCGTGATGCTTTTCCGCGACCCGCTCGGCATGAGGCAAAGAGCGCAGCTTGGCAAGATGCTCACGCCAGGCTTTCTTTTCTTTAGCCGCCAGCCGGATGCGATGCTGGGCTTCAATCTCGGATTGATGGGTTTTTGCTTGATGCGCGGCGGCTTCCGCGTGATGATGATGTTTAGCGGCGGCCTCGCCGGGCAGGGCTGCGGAAACGAAAACAGCAAAAGCAAGCAGGGTCGGGTAAAAACGCATCAAAAAGTATCCTTATCGGCAGCAGGGCGAAAGAAGTAATAAAGCCATCATAACACAGAGTAAGGGAAAACGTCAAGGCAAACACGCGGCAAATACCAACACTGTCAGATATAGATTTTGTAGGTTGGGATGCCCAAAACAGGGCCGACAATCGCCCACAGTGCTCCCATTGTGTAGTCGCCCAAAATGAGGCCCAGAAAGAACGGGATGGCCCGGCGATGCAGGCTGATGCCGCCGTACCGAATGATAATGAATTTCAGCGCCCAGGCAATGAAGATCGGCATCCAGAAGTATTCCATTGCGTATGACAAGGCCAGGGCATAGCCTGCCGGGTGGAACGGCCACCAAACAAAGTTGATCCGCATGAGAGACAGCGCGACAGTCAGCGCAAGGCCCGCCGCAATATAGTACAAGCCCGTGGAGGCGGGAGGCACCGGCTGATTAAGCCATCCGGCCAGGCGGTCATAGCTTTCCGCCCCAACGAAGCTTTTAAACCCGACATCTTTGGCTTCGCCGCCGTAAGCATACAAAACGTGCAGGTGCGCCCAGTAAGTGGACAGCAGGCTGATGACCGAGGCAAACGCAAGGACACCGCAGAGCTTGCCGATGCCCACCGACGGCCTGCCGTCCATCATCTTGAACGCTTCCAGTTGGTTCGGCATTGGGTGGTTGCGGTAGCCCCGGTTGAACCAGTACAGCACCGACAGCAGGGTCAAATCCTGCGCCCCCAGCGCCCGCGAGCCGAACAGCGTCAAAAGCACCTGCACCGGATTGACCCAGACAATCTCATGCGGCGAGCCGAACTCGGCCCGGACGCGCGTGATCACAAAGCCCAGCAAAAAGACAATCAAGAAGAATGCCAAAGCGACCCAGCCGCTCATGCCGATTAGGGCCGAAAAGATGCCCAGCAGCACGCCGCCGACAGCCAGCCCCCCAAACGCGGTCCGGTAGCGCCGGGCTTCCGCCGGGTCCGCCGAGCGCACTCCAAGCCAGGCCGACTCAAAGACCTGACGCCAGTAGCCGCGCCCGGCATACAGCAGCATCAAGCCCAGCCCGAACCAAGCGCCCGTGGCCTGCTCCCCAAAGTACGGGAATGAGCTGGCCTGCCCGTTGTTCTGATTGGCGTCCCAGCCGTACACGTCGCCCACCACGCGGAAGACGCGGGCCAGCACATAAAAGAACCAGCAGGAGAACGACAAGTCCAGCGGCATAAAGTAGCCGAGGCCGATGGCGAATGGGTAAAATGAGCTTTGCGTAGACCCAATCGCGCTCCACGGCCTATTCACAATCAGCGAGCTGAGGTCAAACAGCTTGACGTTCAGCTCCGGGATGGACGGGAACAGCGTGTGCAGGCCGTTCAGGAACGACACCGAGAAAGCCGCACCGAAGCCCGCCCACATGACTGGATTTTGGAAGAAGTTCGCGCCGGCATTCTCGGAAGTCATTGCCAGCGGGAGCTGGACAATCGGAAACGTCAGCTTTTCGTTTTCAATCCAAGCCCTTCGGATCAGAACCGTAAGGCACAAATACATGCCGACCAGAGTGAGAAAAAACAGGCCCCAGGCTGTCAGCGGCACAATCCAGGCGCGTAAATAAATCAGTCCCAGCGGGCTGTACAGATTGACGTTGCCGTGGTTCATCGCGGTCAGCGAGTCTTTGTTGGTAATCAGCAGCCATTTGGGGAGGTATTGAAAGAACAGCGACTGCCACTTGTTTTCCGGCGTCGCGTTCCAGTAGGGATAAGTGATGGAGCCAAACATGTTTTGCAGCGTGTCATGCCCGGCGAACGTGCAGGAAATGACCAGCATGATATACACCAGCAGCAGCTCTTCCTGGCGCATAGGGCTGACACGCGGGAACACCTTGCGCCAGGCCAGATTCATCAGCACGACAAGGAACAGAATAAAAATCGGCGTGATAAACAGCGGCAGCGAAGTCCCGTCCAGCGTGTACCAGCGGATTTCCACAACAATTGTCCAAAAGACATTAATCGGGATCAGCAGCAGCCCCAAAATCAGTGTCCGCCACAGGGAAAGCGGCTTGATCGCCGCCGCCGTACTGCCGGTTTCCGGTTCGTTTGCAGAAGTTGTCTTTAAGGCCATGACCCACGTTTCGCCGCCAAACTGCAATTTTCCTGCACGCCGGCGGCGGAAATCGGCATTTTCGCGCGTGAACTATTTGCCGTTGAGTTAGGTATAGTAGCGTTGAATGCCGTTTTAGAAAGATTTTTCCTATGATTGAACATGAGCTGTTTACGCGCTCCGAGCTGAACCCGATCCTCAGCCCCGGCGACATGCCCTACCCCTGCGACTGCATCTGCAACCCGGCCACGCACTTAGTAAACGGCGAGGTGCTGATGCTTATTCGTGTGATTGACCAGGAAGGCTCCTCGCATATCACCATCGCCCGCTCGGCAGACGGCCTGACAAACTGGCGCATTGAGGACCACCCGTTTATTGCCCCAAACGACTCCAACGCCCGCTGGCCGGTCGCCGACAGCGCTTTTGACACGCCGTTTGAGGCTTACGGCTCGGAAGACCCGCGTTTGACGTATCTTGCCGACCGGGGCGAGTATGTCATCGCCTACACCGGCTATTCCAGCCTCGGCGCGGGCGTCTGCCTCGCCACGACCACGGACTTCAAGAGCGTCAACCGCTTCGGCCTGGTGCTGGCTCCGAACAACAAGGATGCGTCGGTGTTTCCGCGCAAAATCAATGGCCGCTACTGGATGCTGCACCGGCCAGCTCTCGGCGACATGGAGCATATCTGGCTGGTGGAAAGCGAAGATTTGATCCACTGGGGCCGCCCCTGGTGCATTATTGAGGAGCGCGGCGGGCCGTGGTGGGACGGCGACAAAGTGGGCGGCGGGCCGCCGCCGATTGAGACGCCGGACGGCTGGCTGGTAATCTTCCACGGCGTCAAAAGCACGTCCCACGGCCCCATCTACCGGGCCGGGCTGGCGCTTTTGGACTTAGAAAATCCGCGCCGGGTCATCCGCCGCCTGCCCCGCTGGGTCTTCGGCCCTAAAGAGCCGTATGAGTCCACCGGCTTCATCCCCGGCGTCATCTTCCCCACCGGCACGATTATCAAAGGCGACGACCTATACCTCTACTACGGCGCAGCCGATACGCGCATCGCCGTTGCGACGACAAAAGTGCAGACACTCTTAGACGCGCTGAAAGAAGAAGGGAAGTAAGAAGCATTGGAACCGGCACTGGAAGTGCCGGTCTACTGGTGAATAAAAGTGTCTCCGACACTGAAGACGAAAAATGGCCTTCGCTATCAGCATTTAGTCCCGCAGGGACTTTCACTCCATAATAGACCGGCACTTCCAGTGCCGGTTCCAATATCATGCAGGATTTTCCCTTTATGACGGCGTATCACCCTTTAAAGGAGAACCCTGCCATGCGCCTACCCGTACTCGCCGCTGCCTTTTTTGTTTTCGCCGCACCCGCTTCCGCTCTCGCCGCGCCTGCCGCTAAGACGCCGCTCGTTTCCTGTTACAAGACGGCCTTGCTGAAAAATGTCTCGCCTGCTGCTGTTTTAGCGGCACTGCGCTGGAACAGTCCAAACGCCACGCTACCGCAGGGCGTTCAGCGCATCTTCGCACTCCAAAGCAGCCATTGTTTGTTGGTGGAAGCAACGCCGGACGGCTACGACCGAGTTAAAGCTCTTGTCGCGCCGCTGGATGTTGCCGCAGCGGCACCGCGAAAGTAAGATGAAGCCGCTACAAGTGAGACGGTGGCCCGGCATTTTCCATGCCGGGTTATTTTTATGTCCTCTCCAGGCGAATGTGCCAATGAGGGTACTATCTCGGTGAGACCTTGAAAGGATGGACACGACAACAATGACGGAACTGAAAACTCGGACAGGTGGATTTGCGATTGGATTTCGGCGGGGCGGCGGAGGCTGGCAGCACGAGATTGCATCAGCAATTGACTGGGCCAAGTCGCATGGCTTCGGCGCAATTGACATTGGACGCGGCAACTCGCCCGACGCGGCGGCGATTAAAGACGCCGGGCTTCGCGTGGGATCGGTGGATTTGGCGGGCGGGCGAGGACTGATTTCGCCGGATGCGGCGAAACGCGCCGACGCTGTGGCGCAGTGCAGCGCGTATATCAAAGAATGCGGCCCGCAGAACTTTTTCGCGGTAATGATTCCCGAAGACCCCAAGCTGGGGCGGCGCGAGAACTTCGGCTATATGACCGAGTCGCTGAACGGGATTGCGGAAGCGCTGGAAGCCGCCGGCGGACGGCTGGTGATTGAAGGCTGGCCGGGAGCGGGAGCGCTGTGCTGCACACCGGAAAGCTACCGGGCGACGTTCCGCGAATGCGCGTCGCCAACAATTGGAATTAACTATGACCCGTCACACCTCTTGAGAATGGCAATTGACCCAATTCGGTTCCTGAACGAGTTTGTTTCGCGCGTCGGCCATGTCCACGGCAAGGACACACTCATTCTGGCCGACGACCTGTACGAGTACGGCACTGAGCAGCCGGCGACGTTTAAAGAGAACCCGTTTTGCGGCGCATCCGCCTGGCGCTACACCATTCCCGGCCACGGCGGGACGCCCTGGACTGAAGTGTGCCGCATCTTGGTCGCGGCAGGCTATACAGGGGCGGTCTCTATTGAACTGGAAGATGCCGACTACCACGGCAGCGACGCTTTGGAGCAGCAGGGTATTTTGGACGCCGGGCTGTTTTTAGCCTCGTGCTGATGGAGTTCGCGGCTCCTGCGGGGCAAACTTTACCCCCGGAAGCAAGCCAGCCGGCGGCGCAAGTCTGGCAAAGCCTGGGTGATCTCTATGAGAGGCCAGCGTTTGGCCCAGTCTCCGTCCGGCTGCATGTGGTATGCCATGACGTCTGCCCAAAGTGCGCCGAACGGACGACGCGGGTCGGCAAAACCGTCCTGGAGCACGGACATGGGAACAGCCAGCGCTTCGGCAAGCACGGAAACTTCCGCAGGAGCGGTGTGTTTTGTCCCGCGCAGGCGGCGCAGCGAGCGCCGGGACGCAAACCGGGCGGCGACGGCTGCCGGTTGCTGGACCCAATGCGCCTGGCCGGTGCGTCCCATTTGGCCCCATTCCCGAAGCTGCGACGACAGGCCAAGCGCTGTCCGGCCCGCCTGGCGCGGCGACGTGCTGACCCGCACGGCGGGGGAGTGGCGAATGCGGGCATCCACGCACCGGAGCGCATCGCCAAGCGCGACATCTTCCAAACATGGCAGGGGCGGCAGGCCGCCGACATGGCGGTAGGCAAGAGCGGTGACGCCGAGGCTGCCGCCGAAGAACTGATGATGACGCGGCCACGGGTCGGCAGGATCGGGGTCCAGCAGATGTTCCAGCCGGGCCAGCCCGCGCTGATAGGCAGTGTCCCGCAGGCAGTAGAGCCGGGCGTCCCAGTCTTCCCCCCGCTGCCGCTCCACCCGGATTCGGCCGCCAACGGCGTCCGCTCCGGCAGTAATCTCCGCAAGCATCTGGGCAATCCAGTCTGGAGCGACCCGCGTGTCGCCGTCGGTGGATGCAATCACGCCCCGGTACTGTTTGCAGGAAAAGAGGCGGCGGCAGGCTTCATCCATGAGCAGCCGCCGGGCCGTGCCGACATGGGCGTGGGCAGGCGGCAAGGCGATTTCGGCGACGTGCAGTGAAAAGCTTGGAGCGCGGCGGGCGAAACAGCGGGCGGCTTCCGCGGTGTCATCCGTACAATTGTTCGCCAGCAGCAGCACTTCGTAGCAAGCCGGGTCAAGCGCGGTTCCAGACTTGTCTACTTGGCAGGCAAGCGAATCCAAAGTACGGGCAATCGCCTCAGCCTCATTGCGAACGGGGATAATGACCGAAAGACGCAGACGCGCCTTCGGCGGCGGCAGCCGGAGCGTCACAGAGAAATCTGAGGAACTCTGAGAGAAACAAAGTGCGGTTTCCATAAGCGAACCCTCAGCAGAAAGTTAAAAAGAAAGAGCAAGGCGACCTGCTTCGGGATATAAAATGCGCTCAGGCCGCCGCCACCAGCCGGGCGTGTCTAAAACAGGCGAGTCAACAGTCCCTTGCGACGCCAGCTCGCGCAGCATTTCCGACAGGCCGGTCGGGCAGGGTGTTGATCCGCGCATCTCAAAGACGCCGGCTTCATAATGACCGTCCATACGTGTCACCAGGCTGTCCCAATCGTGGCTCCCCAGCAGCGCCCAGGCGGTCACAGCCCGGATGTCTACTCCTTCACGCTGCACCTGATTGGCGGCCAGCCAGACTTCCCAGAACCAGCGCATCCGCTCGTCTTCCGACGCGCCGATGTGCGCTTCAGTTACCGCAATCGGGAGGCCGTACCGCTGCCAGACTTCGCGCAGCAGAGGCGCAGGACCGGCAATGCCCTCTATGCGGACACGCACCGCTTCCACATCCGCATACCGATCCTGCACGTTGCCGCCCAGCACGGACGCGGGGTACTGCTCCACGCGGTTATCCAAGTAGCGCTCGCTCGTGACATAATAATCAATGCCGAGGATGTCCGGAACGCAGGGATGCTCCTCGAAAAAACGCAGTTCTCCGGGAGATACCCCTAGCCAGCGCAGGTACTGACCCATCGGATGATCAGGTGTCACAGAGCCGCACAGCAAATCGAATGTCAGCCACCGCCGCTCGTTCTCAAACTTGGCTTGGTATTCCAGAGCAGGGGTGCTGTATGTTGTTCCAATGTCTTCGTTTTGAATAAACTGCGCTTGCGGAGTGATCTCCCGAATGGCTTGCATCGCCAGTACAACCGCCCGGCATTGATTCAGCAGGATTTTTGCCCACGAAAGGCTGTCCTGCTTGTGCGGATGCCAGTGACCGTACAGGCCACTGAAGCGAGCGGTCGTCAGCGGCTCGTTCACCGGCAGATACTGCGTTACCCACGGATAGCGGCGGGCAACGGCGCGCGCATAGTCCGCAAACCGTTCTGGGAACGCCGGGTCCAGCAGGCTTGTGTCCGCCGGCCCGCTGCCGTGGTGCAGCAGGCCGACCACCGGCTCCATACCCAATTCCCGGATCCGCCCTAAGCGGGCATCAGGCCAGCGCCAGTCGGCGTTGTCTATACCGCTCGGAGCCGTGCGCTCCCACAAAACAGGGTAGCGCAAGGCACGCAGGCCAAGCGACGCAAACAAGTCCAGGTCTTCTGGACGCCGGTCATGGCCGCTGCGCTTCAGCTCATCGAAGCGCTGATTGCCGACCCGGTTGACCGTGCACTCCACGCCGCCCCAAAGCTCCGGCGCTGAATTATTCTGCGGCAGCCTAATCACGCGGCATCCGCAGTGGCCCGCAGGCGCGGGCGTGTTTCAGGACGCGGCGGCAAAGCGACGCGCTCAGTCCGGGCTTCGCTCGGCTTATCGCCTGTCAGCTTGTCAAAAGCCGCAAGCGCTTGGCCGACGACTTGGTCCATGTTGTAGTATTTATAGGTCGCCAGCCGCCCGACAAAGTAGACGCCGGAGGTGCTGTCGGCAAGCGCCTTGTATTTGGTATAAAGCGCCGTGCATTCCGGCTTCGGAATCGGATAGTAGGGATCGCCTTCTGCCTGCGGGTACTCGTAGACAACGCTTGTCTTATCGTGCTGCTGGCCTGTGAGCTGCTTGAACTCGGTGATGCGCGTGTAATCGTGTTCGTTTGGATAGTTCACGACGGCGACCAGCAAATGCTGATCGGTTTCCAGCGTTTCGTGCTTGAACTCCAGCGACCGATACGGCAGGCGACCATAACGAAAATCGAAGTATTCGTCCACGGGGCCGGTGTAGATCATTTCCCGGTATGGAACCAGCGAACGGACTTCTTTGTAATCCGTGTTCAGCATAATTTTGATATTCGGGTGATCCAGCATCTTCTCAAACATGCGCGTATAGCCGTGCTTCGGCATATACTGGAATGAATCTTGGAAGTAGCGGTCGTCGGTATCGGCGCGGGTTGGGACACGGGCCGTCACCTGCGCGTCCAGTTCCGACGGGTCTAGTCCCCACTGCTTGCGGGTGTAGCCTCGGAAGAACTTTTCGTACAGCTCGCGCCCGACTTTTCCGACAACCACATCTTCTGAGGTCACGGCATGACCGACCGGCTCGGCACGGGACGCGAAAAACGCTTCGCACTCGGCGTCGGTCTTTAAATCTAAGCCGTACAGCGTATTGACTGTTGTGCGGTTGATTGGAATGGGCAGCAGATGACCGTCTACTTCCGCCAAGACCCGATGCTCGTAAGCACGCCACTCGGTGAATTGGGACAGATGCTTGAAAATACGTTCAGCGTTCGTGTGAAAAATGTGCGGCCCGTAAGGGTGAATTAAAATGCCGTCGTCATTGTAGCGGTCATAGGCGTTGCCGCCGATATGGCTGCGCTTGTCAATTAGTAAAATGCGCTTGCCTGCCTGCGAAGCCAGGCGCTCCGCCAGAACACTTCCTGCAAATCCTGCCCCGACGATGAGATAGTCGAACAAATCCCGCTCCTTGCTATTTCTTTGTGCTAGTTGTTTTTGTGTGCTACCGCTGAGTCAATTAAATCCGCCATGCGGCTCCAAGTCTTGTCCCAAGACAAGTCGGCCAAGAATGTGTCTGCCTCGCGCCGCCGGGCGTCGGCGTCTTCCGCCAGCGCCGCTTCGCAGGCAAGGACAAACTCCTCCGGCGTGTCTGCAATCCGGGCCAGCCCCAGGTCGCCGTAAGGCCGGACAACGTCCCGAATAGACGTAGAAACAACAGGGCGACCTGCCGCCAGATATTCCGGCGTCTTGGTCGGCGAGATAAAGCGCGTCGACTCGTTCCGCGCAAACGGCAGCAGGGCTACATCCCAGCCGGACAGATAGGCCGGCAGCGCGGCATACGGCTTGCCACCCAAGTAGTGGATGTTAGGCAGTGCTGGCAGTGTTGCCGGATCAATTTTAGACACGGTCGGCCCGACAATAATCCACTGCCAGTCCGGTCGCAGCGCTGCGACTGCGCCGAGCAGGGCAACGTCCAAACGCTCATCCACGACACCGTAGAAGCCGAGGCGCGGGTGCGGAATTGGCTTCTGGTCTTCCGGCTCTTCGGCAATTGTCCGAGCCATCATAAAAAATGGCACGTCAACACTGCTGGGAAACGCATATACCGCCGGGTGACGCCCCTGTTTGGCCTCATACAGCGTCTGCCCGCCGGTAAACACCAAATCCGCCCGGTTAAAAAGAAGCTCTTCGCGCTCCCGCAAGGCCGGCGGGGCGTCGGCAAACGCCGACAGTTCATCCATGCAGTCGTACACGGTCGCGTGCGGCGTGAGGCCCGCCGTCCAGGATGCCATCATCGGCGTGTAGTACCAGAACACATAGCTGTTAATCTGATAGTCCTGCATGAACGTCTTGAACAGCGCTCGATACATTTCGCCGTGCTGCTCCTCCGTCGGCCCCCAGGGAAGATGCGCGACCAGCACCTGCACATTTTTTTGAGGCCGCTCAGTCACATCCAGCCGGGGTTCAGGAGAATCGAAGACCGGCTCTTCCACAAAGAAAACCCGGTGACTGCGCCCAAACCGCTCCATCAGATGCTGAGGGCGCTGATAAACAAAATCCCAGCGCAGGTGCGAAAAGCAGAGGAGGTCATAACTGAGGTCCGTCAAAATCTTTCGCCCTTCTGGTAAAATACGAAACACTGTTCGTTTCGCCCTTTATTATAACCAATTTTCGCGCCAATAAAACGCAACAGTTAGCATTCACAGCTAATTTCTTGTATGCTAAGAGAACTGCCAAAGCGCGTCAGCAAGAATTGATATGCCTGAACTTTACACAATTGGCTACGAGGGACTAAGCCAGGACACGCTTTTGCAGAGGCTTGTGTCCTGTGATATCCAGACGCTGCTGGACATTCGGGAGCGGGCGCAGAGCCGCAAGCCGGGGCTGTCAAAGACCGCGCTTGGGTTGGCGGCAGCACGCTACGGCATGGCATACGCACACCTTCGCGCCCTCGGCACGCCGCGCGATATCCGCTACCGGCGTAAGATTGACCATGATGAAGCGGTGTTCCGGGCAGACTTCTCGGCGTATCTCACAACGCAGGACGCAGCAATGGACGCGCTGATTGCACGGGCCGGGCGCGAACGCTGCTGCCTGCTCTGCTACGAGGCCGATGTGGAGGCGTGCCACCGCCTGCTTGTCGCGAATCGTGCGGCGGAGCTGTCCGGCGGAGCGCTGACTCCCGTGCATCTGTCGGCAGCGGAGTTTAAAGAGGAAGCCACGGGATAAACTTCGTGGCTTCTTCTCTATTTATTGCCCCACTGCATCTTTGCCCGCGCGTAATCGTCCGGCGTCAAGGCGAAAATGAGCGTGTCCCGCAGCTCCCCTGCCCCGTCGCGGACTTGATTACGCAGGGTGGCTTCCAGCACGAAGCCGAGGCGATCGGGAACGGCGCGGCTGCGGGCGTTTTGCGGGTCAAGCCGGATTTCCACGCGGTTTGCGCCGAGTGTCCCAAACGCAAATTGACAGAGAACTTGGACTGTTTCGGAGGCATAGCCCTGCCCCCAGGCGGAAGTCCGCAGCCAGTAGCCAATCTCAAACGCCGGCACGGCCCAGTCTATTCGAATGAGGCCGCTGCCGCCGAGAAACCAGCCTGTCGCGTGGTCCCAGATGCCGACAGCCAGTTCTTCGCGGGTCAGCCACAGCGCCGCCTCCTGCCTCGCGTATTCCTCGCTGTCTTCTGCGCTTTGGGTCTTTTCCACCCAGGGCAGCCACGGGCCTATTTCGGCACGCGACTCTTCCACGGCTTCGTAAATCACCGCGCCATCGCCGGGACGCACAGGCCGCAGAAGAACGCGCGGCCCGGTCAGCATGTCCGGCAGATCACGCAGAATTGGCTTCGATAAAGTTTCCATTTACGGTCTCCTTAAATTGTCTCAGGGCGTGGTATTTGTTTTTGCAGCCAGTCACGCTCCTGCGTAAAGATCGGCGGCACAACGCGCTCCCAGGCGAACCGCTCGACTTCGGCCACCGCTTGGCCGCCCGTGCGCTTGTCCTGGTAATGCGCCTCGCGTGTGACCCGGCTTCGGACAATGCAGCGTCCACGCTTGAAGCCGCCCGGCAAATCGTTCCAGTTCACGCCCTTTTCCTGCCAAAGCAGTTCCTGCATCTGATCCGTGCTTTTGCCTTGAAGACGCTCGTGCGGGAAGTGCGCCTGCGCCGTCATCGAAATTGAATTGCGCGTCGCGTCCTGCTGACGCCAAAGAAAGTAGTTTTCCACTTCGAGAGGGTCGGGAATTGTAAACGCCCGGCTGTCAAAGCACGCCAGCTTTTCTTCGGCTTCCGGGGTTTGCGATTGCCGCATTCGTGCGTGGTTGAAATGCGCGGTTGCAAGAGAAGCGCTGAGGGAAGCCAGTTTTTGTACGCTTCCATCAAACCATGCCTGCGTTTGCGGCGCACCAAAATCCGTCAGCAGAACGCTGATCTCATCAGACTGAACGAACGCCATCCGTGCGCCTTCTATGCTTCCACACAGCGCCAAAGCCGCTGTATCCATGTCTTCCATAAGCCCTAAGTCATAAGGCCGCTCGCATTCCTGCGTATACCGGTGAAAGTTTTTGCCGTCCACGCGAATCAGCGTGTAGGTACGGCGCGGCAAATAGAAGCGTGTTCGGTTCTCGTAGTCTGCTTTCATGCGGTCGCCAAGTGAGTCTTTTTTCATAGTGATCTTGTCCTAAAAATAAAAACGGCCCCAGGCAGTGTGCCTGGAGCCGATTGCTGCCTTCTCACTTTTTAAGTCTTTATGTCTACGTCAGGGACAGTTCCACCAAAAAAGAGCAGAGGCAATCGGCAGCGCAGTGGGCGTGCCGGGCAGGGAAAGCTGCCGGCTGCCGTGCGGGGCTGCGATGAAGTTGTTGGCAAAAGTAGACATAGAACCGCAAGCATTCTGGCATAACATTTTGGCATTGTCAAGCCGAATTGAAAATTCGTGCAAAAAGTCACTCTTAAACTTACCAGTTTTTCGCAGGAGCCGCGTCAAGTGCTTGAAACAGGAACTTTCTTGTGTTATACTCAGTCTGCGGTTCTGGCAGAAACTAAGAGGCCGTCCTCTTTTTTATGCTCTTTAGTTTTTTCACGCTTTCCTGCTCAGATACTCAGAAAGATAAACACAATGAAGCACTTCTTCACTCGGTCGCGCTCCGCGCTTTGGGCGGGAGGCGTCGCAGCCCTCGCGCTTGGCTTGCCGGCTCTCGCTCAGGCGGCGGCACGCTCGGTTCCCGCGCAATACCCGACTGTTCAAGCGGCCATCAATGCCGCCGCAAGTGGCGACACAATTATTTTGGCGTCCGGCACTTACACCGGACCCGGCAACGTCGATTTGGATTTTGGCGGCAAGAACATCACGGTGACGTCGCAGAGCGGCCCTGCCAGCACGATCATCAACTGCGGCGGCGCGGCGTCCAGCGACGGATCCGGCGACCATCGGGGCTTTTACCTGCATTCCGGCGAGACAAGCGCTGTGATTAGCGGCCTGACCGTTGAAAACGGCTACGTCAGCAGCGGCACCGGGACGGGCGGCGCGGTGCTTCTCGTAGGAAGCGGCGCAACATTCCAAAACTGCGTCTTTGAAGACAGCACGGCACAGTCCGGCGGCGGCGTGTATGTGACCACAACCACCTCCGCCGCGACCGCGTTTATCGGCTGCACCATTACCGGCAATACTGCCGTCAACACCGGTGGCGGCATTTACAGCGCAACCACCAGCGGCCCGGTGACGCTTTCCGGCTGCACCGTTTCCGGCAACACGACAACCGGCGGCGACGGTGCCGGCATTTACAACAACAACTCCGGTGCCGGCCTGATCACAGTCACCGGCTGCACCGTTTCCGGCAATACAGCCTCCTTCTCCGACGCCGGCGGTATTTACAGCAGCACCACCGGCAGCGGCGCTGTTGCCATCACTAACTGCACCATTTCCAGCAACACTGCCGGAAGCACCCTGGCCGGCGGCGGCCTGTTCAACAGCAGCACCACCGGCGCGATCACCGTCACCAACTGCACGCTGGCTGGCAACACGGCCGGCGGCGGCGGCGGCATCTTTAACCTCAACCAGACGGGCGGCGCAATCACGGTTGAGAACTGCACCTTAACCGGCAACACCGGCGGGACATCCCTCGGCGGCGGCGGCGGCATTGACAGCTTCAACTACGGCACAGTTATGCTCGTCAACAACATTGTCTACGGCGACACCGGCGGCGAGATTACAAATTACCAGCCGAGCAACGGGAGCGGCCCAACGACAAATGCCGTCGCTTCCTACTGTGACGTGCAGGGCAGCTACCCCGGCACCGGCAACATCAACGCCAACCCGGTCTTTGTTTATCCACCCGCAGACCTGCATCTAAAAGCCGGCTCTCCCTGCCTCGGCGCAGGCACGGCGTCCGGCGCTCCGGCGACGGACAAAGACGGTAACACGCGGCCTTCTCCCCCCAGCATCGGCGCATATGAGGCCCGCCCGCCCGGCACTACCAGTGTCCTGTGGGACAACACCAGCGGGCTGACCGCCATCTGGGACTACAGCACCGCCAGCGGCACGTTTACGCAGAACCAGTACGGCCCCTACCCCGGCTGGACCGCTAAAGCTGTCGCCGATGGCCCGGACGGTCAAACGCGGGTTCTGTGGAACAACACAAACGGCACCGCATCCATCTGGAGCCTCAGCAACCAGACCGGACAGTTCACCGACTACAACTTCGGCCCTTATCCCGGCTGGACTGCCAACGCCATTAGCGTCGGCACGGATAACACAACCCATGTTCTGTGGACCAATACCAACGGTACGGTCTCTGTCTGGAACTACAGCACCGCCAGCGGCACGTTCACGCAGAACCAGTACGGCCCCTACCCGAACTGGTCGGCAAAATCCGTCGCCGATGGCCCGGACGGCCAAACACGCCTGCTGTGGGATAACACCAACGGCATGGCTTCGATTTGGAGCCTGAACAATACCAGCGGGCAGTTTACCGACTACAACTTCGGCCCTTACCCGAACTGGACTGCGCTTTCCATCAGCGCCGCCACCGACAACACAACCCATGTTCTTTGGGACAAAACCGACGGCCACGCTTCAGTCTGGAACTACAGCACGGCAAACGGCAGCTTCACCCAGAACACTTACGGCGCATACCCCGGCTGGACTGCGCTTGGCCTCGGCGATGGCCCGGACGGCAAGCTGCGCGTGCTGTGGGACAAGACCGACGGCACTGCCTCCATTTGGAGCCTGGACAACGCGGCCGGCATCTTTAGCCAGTTCAGCTTCGGTCCTTACACCAACTGGACCGCAACCGCGATCTCGTCCGGCACTTAATCAGTCGGCGCTTCAAACGCAAAACCGGCAGGGCTTGTAGCCCTGCCGGTTTTCTGCTGATGACCTAAGTTTGCTGTCAAGATTTTCCAGATGGCAGGTCCCTGAAGTACCGGCCGTTGCGTATCTCGCTTCGCAGCTGAGTCAAACTCAGCTTGCCGGACGAGTCGGTCAGGACGCCCTGCCACACTAGTCTGGCCTGCGCGGCTGACAGCCGGTACAAGAAGAGTTCCGTTCCCGCCTTGTCCGTGCCGTGATCCTCGTTATAAACCAAGCAGTAGCCCGGCGAAAGGCCCACAAACACCAGGCGCGTAGACGGAAGATGGCTTGAAGCGTCACCCACGCGCTGAATGGGCTGCCCCGGATCGGCCATTCGGTACTCCGGGTCACTGCCGACAAGGGAGTGCAGGACTGTCTGAGGAATGGCCCGCATAGTTTTAAAAATCCTGAAATGATCCTGCAAAACATGCTGCTTGTCCACGGCATACAGCTCATAAATAGACTTTTCAGCCTCGCTCGGCTTTGCCGCAGTTTGCCGGGCCTGAGTTGGCAGGCCGCTCGCCAAGAGGAGACACGAAAGAAATATAAACTTTGGAACAATCTGCATAATTTTCCCTTGTGGACAACAGACGCTAGGCTCTTGATATGCCGTTCAGGCCCTCATCGGCGAGCGCCTGCTTTTCCAGCGGATCAAGCTTCGCGCAATCATGGGCAAGTCGGGTCTTGCTCAGGCGTGTAATCTTCTCCTGCACCGCAGACTGCACGGCCTGACTGCGGCCTGGAAAAACGCGAGACTGCACCAGCGGGTCTAATCGGTTCAGCAGTTGTTCATCAATAGAGATCGTGATCTTGGCTACGCTCATGTCTTAGTATTACCTCACGTCATACTACACTGTCGAGCGGCGTCATCTATCGCCTCACCTGCGGCAAAACAATAATGTCAGCCGGCCCAATCCAATCTTTAACCATTGTCACTTGGGGCGGCTGGCTATGCCAAGCATCTTCAAAAGGGGCCTACTGTCGCCGACACCGCAGGTTTTGACTCTTGAAACCACGCGGCTATTACGGAGCGATCCTCCTCCGATGTGGAACCGCGCTCTTTTTTGCAGAAAAAGCCTGAGCCTTGCTTTGAGTCTCCCCCGCCCCCAAAGGTGAGTCCCCTGTTTTCCGCCATGTCCATCAGCGCCTCAAAAAATAGACTGAGAGCTGGGTTATCCAGCGCAGGGGTGAATTGCCAAGCGACGGCGAAACCAAACTCCTGAAACTCGCCCCGATGCAGCTTTTTCCGTAACCTCTTCCTCATGCTTTTTCCCAAAGATTGGCTCTCGTGCGGCGGCTCAATGCATTGTTAGACCGCGGGATGGTAAAGTCTCCGCAACACGGTCTCACTTCAGCACAATGTCACCTTAGCCAGCCCAGCACCCGTGCATCAGCGGGAAGCCGAGTGACGCCTGCAATGATAATTAGTAGCAATGCCACCCTGACATCTTGTCCATGAGAGGCTGCGATACAAGCGAAGGCAGCCGTGAGCAGGCTGAGCCGCAGAACAGCCCAAGCGAGTATTTTCGCCTGGGCCTTTTCTCCTGCCAGAAGAGCCTGCACGAGATGAGCGCCCCCACGCAGACAAACTCCAGCTAATACAAAAGCAGCCACGCCACAAAGAAAGTAAAGGGTCAACAAGTCAGTCGCCTCCACATACGCACTTGCCTCTGCCCTGCGGCCTAGCGCCAAAGCTCACCTGTGCCACCGCCTGTGCAGCCGAACGAACTCGCAAAGGCAACAGCAGCGGTGGCGTCCGGTGCAGCGCATTGTTGGATGGCAGGCTGTTCGACTCTCGCAACAGAGTCTTCGGATAGATCAAGGCTTCTTCAAGTAGCGGTGATTACAAACAAAGAAGGCGACCGCGCACCAGCATCCCGTTGAGACAGCATTAGAAACATCGCGCCGATGCGAATGTCCCAAAAGCAGGTCAAATGCAAAAGTGATGGGATAATTCAACAATCCCGTCGCTAAACCGGTTGCAATACTGCCGGAGAACAAGTCTCGAAATATTGCCCGATCCATGAACTTAATCCTTCCGTAAACTGACCAAGCCTACGCCCTGCAACCTAACAAGTATTTTACCGCGTTATGCCGCTGGACGCTTGCGGGAAAGCATATAGCAGGACGCATTGCTGCACGACGGACGCGCTGATTGGCTACTTCGCGAGCGCTATTTCTTGATTATAACACAATTCGTATCATGATTTTTCGCTTCCTCACGCCTCTTTTTTGCGCTTTGTTTACGGAAGAGATAGGAGAATTGCCGGGGTTGAAAATAGTATGGGATTGAAATCCTGCGCTACGGGGCGCGGACGCCGAGTGACCGCCCTCACGGGCAGAGAAACACGCTCTTACTTGTTCTGCTCCTTCTCCACGCAGGTGGAGAATAGGCGCTTCGCCCCATAGCGCAGGATTTTAATCCCACGCGCTTCCACGTCCACGCCTCCTGCGACCTAGTAATATCACCTGTGTTTCCTTGACACTCTCACGCGCAGAGGGGTATATTGAAATATGCTCCAAAGACTTTCCGGCAAGGCTGCCGCTTCTGTGCCGCTTCTGCTTTTGCTGTCCTCCGCTGCGCTTTACGCTCCTGCATTTGCCGCGCCGACGCCGGTGGTCGCTGATGGCGGGGAGCGGGTGCAGACAATGTATACGTCGTGGGACGATTACTACTTTTATGCGGCGTTCCGGGTGCATGATACGGATGTGGAGGGGACGAACACAGCGACGACGTCCGAGCCGCAGCAGGACGACGACGTGGAAGTTTTCTTTGAGACCGATGACGCCCGCGCGAAGCTTCGCACTCCACAGACTTACCAGATGGCTGTGTCGGCGGCGCAGGGGGCGTATTTCAGCGTCGGCACCGGCGCGAAAATCCCCAAAGGTAAGGCGGTCTATTCTTACAAGTACGCAGTCACAGTCAACGGGACCCTGAACAAGCCGGAAGACACCGACAGCGGCTACGATGTCGAGATTGCCATTCCCTGGACCGAAATGGGACGCTCCGGGCCGCCCGCGCCGGGCGCAACCTGGGGCTTCAACGTCATCTCGCGGGACCGGGACAGCCCTGCTGGCACTGCCGACAAGTTTTACTCGCTGTCGCAGAATGTTCGGGGCAGAGCGGATGTCCAGAACCCGTCGAAATGGACCCGCATCACGTTTGTCAACAGCCCGGCATCGGTGCCGTCCACGCCCGATAAAATTGTCTGCGCCAAAGTGGTCGGACAGTTCCCGCGTGTCAACGGCACAATTGTTGCCGGAGACTGGCCCGCCGAAACCCAGATCGGCTTCGGCACTCAGGCTGTCACCGCGCCCGCACCGACGGTGGCCGAAGAGCCGAACACGACCGATTCGCCGTTTGACAACCCGCCCCCACTTGGCCCCGCCGCGCCTGCCGCCCAGCAGGTGGAAGTCCCTACCGGCATGATTGATCTGCCGAACGGCCACGGGTTTATTAAGATCGTCCCCGGCGGCATTAAGAACCCCAAGGGTACCGCTCCATCCCCCTCTGCCTCCGGCCCGGTTCGGACCCAAAAGATTGGCAAAGGCGAGTACCAGGTGGCGCAGGTGCCAAACCAGCCCAAGTATTCGTCGGACGTTCCCACCGCGCCCCTGCCCGCCGGCGTCACCGTCAACTCCGGCGCGTTCGTGCTGGGCCAGCCCAAAGCGCCCGCGTTTATCATGGGCGTGTACCGCTTGGATTTCAACGGCGACATGCGAAGCGGGGCAAGCCAGAATGTGTGGAACGCCGCCGGGGGAACAGTGCTTGCCGACCAGCCGATGAACGGCGCTGGTCCCTGGTTCTCCGGCCTGAGAGCTTCCTGGCACCGGCAGCAGATGTCCGACATGCGGCTGGCCGGCATTGAAGTTGCGCTGCTTCGGACGCAGCCGAGTGATCCCAATTTAGGCCGCGAGCTGGATGCGTTTGTGGAAGCGCTCAAAGAAATGAAGGCGGACCACGAAGATTATCCGCTGGTCGGCGTGGACGCCACAGCGGGCCAGCCTGATCTGGATTTGATCTACGCCCATATTCCCGCCGAGTTCCGGGCAATGCAGGATGTTCCAGGGCTAGGACAGCCGGGCGTTGTGGTCTACGACGTGAGCTTGGGCAGCAGCGACGCCGCCAAAGCGCTTGCAGACGGCACGCCCATTGCGCGGGTGTTCCACAGCGACACGGTGACTTCCGTTTCGCCGGGCCGCTTAGACAGGAACGGCGTTCTTTCCCGAAAAGGCGGGCGGACGTATGACACGTCCTGGCAGGTCGCTTTAGTGTCTACGCCGGACCAGATTGTCGTGGATAGCTGGAACGATTTTGCCCACGGCACAGAAATTGCCGCGTCCCGCCAGTACGGCGAGCAGTACGTAGACGCCACCCGCGCCGAAGTCATTCAATATGACGGCGACCGGCAGTGGCACGCCAAGTACCTGTCAAACGCCGTGCCGCGCACGATTTTCCCGAAGACGCTGTACCAGATTCCGGTTCGCATCGAGAACGCCGGAACCCTGCCCTGGCGGGCGGGCGAAGGCTACTCGCTGTCCACGCGCTGGTACAAGGACGGCAAGCTGTTTGACGACAGCGCCCCGCGCATTCCTATCGGTAAAGACGTGCCGCCGGGCCACTCGCTGATGCTGTCTTTGGGCCTTGTCGCCCGCAACAACTTCGGCGAGGATTTAGCGCCGGGCGACTATACGCTGGTCGTGGACATGGTGCAGGGCCAGGACCGCTGGTTCTCCTACGCCGGGGATGCTCCTTTGCAGGTGCCGGTGACGGTAATCGGCGCGGACGCAGGCGTGGGCGGCACGGCGGCGACGTTCCTCGGTACAAGCACGCCGGGCATTGCTCAGTCCGGCCAAAGCCTGACCACTTCCGTGCAGGTCCGCAATGATGGGTCGGCGGCCTGGCCCGCAACTTACACGCTCGGCTACAAAATCCAGACGACCGACCCGGACGGCAGCAGCCCCAAAACAATCGCCGAAGGCAAAGCGCCGGTCGGCAGCGACTCTATCACGCCCGGCCAGATTGCTTCGGTCAGCCTGCCGTTGGCATTTGCCGATAGCGCCGGCAAGCCCCTTGCGCCGGGCGTGTACCGCCTGCATTGGTTTGTGCAGCCGGATGCGCTCGGCACAACTGTCAATGGCGCTTACGACGAGATGGTGCGGGTTGCCGAGGCACTGCCCGCTGCATCAGTGGTGCTGGCCGATGTCCCGCATAGTGTCGAAGCCGGAAAAACAGGCACGGTCCGGCTGGAGCTGCAAAACATCAGCCCGCAAACGCTCAAAAAGTCCGACACCCGTATTGGCTATCACTGGTACTATTTGGACGGCACCGAGCGGCAGTGGGACGGCGGGCAGACCGCATCTTTGACGGCGGACTTGCTTCCGGGCAAGGCGGACAGCGGCATCACGGCATCGTTCCAAGCGCCCACCCAGCCAGGCCGGTATGCTTTGGTTTGGGATGTCCGCACCGGCGACGGCCCGTGGCAGTCTACACTGCCGGTTTCCGGCGGCGATGCGCTCTCACAGCAGTTCGTTTCCGTAGAAAGCAAGTCCGGCGCGGCTCCTGTTGATCTCACGAAAGCGTTCAACATTCTCGGCATTTCGTCCGAAGAAGTCGGCAAGACCGGTGGCTTTGACGGTCAGGGCGCGACCCTGCCTGCTGAAATGCTGCCCCCGGATGTGACGTCCGAAGTAGACGGCGACCCCTTGCTGCAAGGCAAGCCCGGCCCGCCGCTGTACCCGTCCGGCTATTATACGGCACAGGTGGGAACGGACGCCGACTCAAACCACGCCCTGCCGTTCCTGTATCCCGCCGTCAAAGCCGGCATGCCGAATGTCGTCGCCTGCTCCGGCCAGACCCTATCCGTACCAAGCGGCAAATACGCTGCTGTTCACCTATTAGCCGCAGCCTCCGACGGCACTTCCGTCATGGTCAACATCGACGCTCAGTACGGCGGCGACACCGCTTCCCTGCCCGTCACCGTCGCCGACTGGAGCGCCGCGCCCGCTGCGCCTGCGTTCACCGCGTCCTACCGGATCACCGCAGCCGGCCCCAAGCCTGGCGCGGCAACTTTAGGCGACTACCGCCTGGCGCTGGACCCAACCAAAAAGCTGACCGCGATTGTCCTGCCCAACAACCGCAGCCTCAAAATACTGGCGATCACTTTGGAGAGGTAGTCACCGAGAAGATGTATGTCAATGACCCAAAAACAATTGCTGGTCCTTCGACGTGGCGGCGTCTTAATCTTTCTCGCATGTCTGGCTTCTTTAGCAAACAGTGATCTTCACTTCATTTCAAGGTGGGCCACCGACCTATTTGTAGTAGTAACTATTCTTGCTACGTTCATCACGCTCTTATTTGCAAGGTATTGGCGGTGACTTCAGAGAAGTAACAGCAGAGCCGGAAATTGAAGAGTTGGAGAGGCAGAATGGTTTCGCGCAAAACAGCCTATGGGATGATTGATTGGATCAATGCTGTTTCCAGCCCCGATCGATTGTTCTGCCGGCTGGGTGGAGATGCGATGAGGCGACTCCTTATCGTCCAAAACAAACTGGACCAAGTCGGCCCGATCATTCTGGTTAATTGCACTCTTCGCCGCGATCTTGATGAGCCTTTTGTTCAGGCAACACGAGCCGCCTTGAAACTGATAGAGCGCTATGATCCCCGCCGATACCGGGTGATCGAGCGTGAGTTAAGGCTGATCGTCAACCAGCCTATGGCTTCGGCTGGGGCTTATGAGCGTGTCACCCGTCAGTGCAAGGTTAGTTTCACACAGTATTGGACTGATGAGGACGGAAACTTCTGCGCCGATCCGCAGGCACAGCATTACGAGTGGCATCTGGCCCGCTATGCTTCCATGCTTGTCCACGAGTCGACACACGGCAGATTAGACTCATTGTATATTCCTTATACCAAGAAAACACGAGTGCGGATTGAGCGCATTTGTGTTGCCGAGCAGCGGCGCTTCCTGGCCCGGCTGCCACAAGAGAGTTACGACCTCAAAGCGATAGTTTCCCCCTTCGACCCGCAGCGGTGGGAGGCGATTTGGAATATGGGCCGCAGAGAACGGTTCAAAAAAATCATGCAAAGCGCCCGCGAGCGGCGGCATTCTTCGTAACCATTCTGCCTGTCCAAGATAAAGGAGCCACATCATGTCTGAACGCCTGCGGTTTCCCGGCCTGTCTTCGACGGCCTTTGAGCATCCCACCGACAAGGCCGCGCTGGCCGTTCTGCGGAAAGCGCCCGGCATAGACTGGGTGTTCCGCAAGTTCAACGAGTACGGCGGCGACCGGTCTGGCCGGATGTACTGCTTGTCGGACATGGTGCGGGTGGACAAAAGCCAGTGCCGGGATTTATACGGGCTGCTAGTCGAAGCGTGCGCCATTTTAGACATGCCGGTGCCGCAGCTTTACATTGACCAGCGGCCTCTTGCCAATGCGTTCACGTTCTGCGTTGATTCGCCGATCATCGTGCTGTATTCCGGGCTGATTGACCTTTTAGATGAGGACGAATGGCGGGTGGTGCTGGGGCATGAGCTGGGGCATATCAAGGCCGGCCATGTGCTGTACCGGCAGATTGCCGAGTTTTTGGCGACCCTGCTGCTGCGCCTCGGCGGGCGGACTTTCGGACTGGCGCAGGGCCTGGGTGCGGGCCTGTTTTATGCGTTCTTCCACTGGTACCGCCAAAGTGAGCTGACTGCCGACCGGGCCAGCCTGCTGGCGGCGCAGAATGTCAGCACGGTGCTGGATGTCGAGATGAAGCTGGCCGGCGGCTCCCGCAAGCTATACGCACAGATGGACAAGGACGCTTTCTTGCAGCAGGGCCGGGACTATGAGGACATGGGCCGGGACGCGCTGAACTCGTTCCTGAAACTGGGCCAGACTCTTGGGACGACGCACCCCTTCCCCGCTGTTCGGGCCTTAGAAATTGACGGATGGGCAAAAAGCGACGAATACAAAGCCATTCTGGCGGGTAGCTACGACAAAGCTTCCAGTGCGCCGGTTCCGCCGACGGAAATGTTTCAAGACACTCCGCCGGACAGTGAGCGTACCTGCCCGAACTGCAAAGCGCAAGTTTCCTACCGCGCCTTTGTGTTCTGCCCCAACTGCGGCGCGGATCTGCCGAAATAGTGTAAAGAGGAATTAACAAAAAGACCGCTGGAAGAGCCATTGCTTTCCCAGCGGTCTTTGCGTGCGTGGGACGCAAGGCATTACGGGTTGGCAACGAAGGCGCAGACATCATTGTTCGAGTCGCCGCCGGCGCTCTGAAAGTTCTGACGCCACATATTTGGGGTCACGGTAACACCAGTGACAGTTTTGGTGTTGGCGTCAACGCGAACCCAGGTATCAGCCCAGCGCATGGATTTGGCGTGACCGTCGCAAAACACATAGTTGGACAGACCCATACCCCACTGCGAGGTCTGCGGCTCGGCAGTTGTGGAGGCTTCGGCGGCGGTGCTGCGGCCTACAGGCGCATGGCGGTCAAAAGCGACATTGTTTGAGAAGTTTTTGCAAACGTAGTCATTCGGACCGGTCGCCCAAGTGGAAACATCGTTGTAGTCGGCATTATTCACACCCGGTATGCCTTCCGTTATGATAATGCATTGGGACGGACTAGCAAGCTGCGACAGCGAAACATTGTTGAATGGACCATTAGTTTCATTGCTTGCGTTGAACCGGTAAGACTCGCCAAGAGTGATTGGGCCTGCCTGTGGGTTATTGGGATTGGCCGGCGGATTTGCCGAAAGAGCGTCCGGTTTGTAGGTTGGATTTACCGAGTCGTCAGGACAGGAGTAGACGCCTGCGGACTTGATATACGGATAAATCGCGGTATCCCATCCTGAGTAGTAAGGCTGCCCGGTATTCATGCCGTTGTACTGGTCATTAAAGTAAGCTTTCGGCAGGAACTCGTCATGGTCCTGTTCCCACATGGCAACCGCCAGAGCCATCTGCTTTGTGTTGGATAAGCAGGCCGTCCGGCGAGCGTTTTCGCGCACTTTCTGGAAAACCGGAAACAAAATAGCAGCAAGGATCGCAATTATAGCGATGACAACAAGAAGCTCGATGAGCGTGAAGCCGCTGGGTGTGCGGCGCTTAGAGACGGCATAGCAGTTCATGGAAGGGTCCTTTAACTAAAAAGTAGTGACGGATTGAAAGAAGCAGAGATCAAAAGAAATAGTAAAGCAGGAAAAGCAGCACTTAGGAGCGGAAAGACCAGCAAGTCTATCTCCGTTGGTTCGGCACAACTTGCGGGTTCTGCTGCATCAGTTGTTTGTAATGCTGCGCCACAGCATCTTGATTGCCGGCAGGCACAGGCTGAGACGCCGCAGCGGACGCAGCGGGATGGGATGACACCGCAGGCGCGGCGGAAGGCGCGGCAGTGTCGTCATGCCCGCAGCCAGAGACGGTTAAGGCCGCAAAACCGGCGCAGACAAAACAAAACACTAAACGCATCTGACTGGAAGGGTTCAAGCTATTCTCTTTCCTAATAGGTTTGCTCTGGGAGCGGTGCATCGTAGCATTCGCCATTATAGCAACCTTGCGGCGCGTTGTCAAGCGCGGCGGCGCGGAAGTTTTCGCAGTCACGGCAGTTTCGGCTCCGGCTGCGGGGATGGCAGGGGGCCGTCCAGAACGGGAACAGCGCCGTTCCAGTGCAGGCGGCCGACACTCACGCCCCGGTACGAGCCGGGGCCGTTGACCCAGGAGTGATAGGCCATCCAGGTGCTGCCGTCGGGCAGGGAAACGATGTCCTCGCCGCCGGGGCCGCAGACCCCGCCGCTGCTGGCAAGCCAGGGCGTCGCCTGCGGCTTGACATACGGTCCCCAGACAGCGTCTGCGACGGCGTACCCCATGCAGTAGCGGCAATTGGCGTAATCGTTGGCCGAGTAAAACAGATAGTATTTTTGGCCGTGCTTCCACAAAGTCGGCGCTTCAATGACCGCGCCTTCCCAGGGCTGGTCCTGCCTGATGAGCTTTCTTCGTATTCCCGTGAGATGAGTGCCGTCTCCGGTGAGCCGCTGGACCCAAAGCCAGGTCGCCCGGCCCCGGCTGTTGCCGTCGTTCTTCCAAACCAAGTAACGCGAGCCGTCCGAGTCGATAAAGCAGCTTGAGTCAATGGTGCCGCCTTCTTCCGGCTGATCCACAAGCGGCGTGTCGGACGCAGACACAAACGGGCCATTGGGCTTTGACGCCATCGCGACCCCGACTTCCTGCTGGTTTGTCGCGGCATCCCACGCCGTAAAATAGGCGGCGTAGCCTCTGCCCGGCACGGCGCGAACCTCCGGTGCCCAAGTGCGTCCGAATTTTGCCCAGGACGGCAGCGCCGGCATGGCGTCCGGCAGTATCGTCCAATGAACCAAATCGGAGGAAGACGCACAGACCATGTTGTGGTCCGGGGCGTGCTTGACTAGGCGGGAATTCGTGCCGTAAATATAGAAGGTGTTCCCAACCCGCAGCACGGAAGGATCGGGAAAGTTGAGGTTAATCACGGGGTTGGCATAAGCGCTGCCGATGGCCGCAGCCGGCAGCGCGTGAGTTTTAAGCGACGCATGACCAGAGGCAAAGACTGCTGCCGAGAAAGCCGCGGCGGAAACAAGCACAAGCGGATGCCGAAGAAACACGAAAGACCTCCTGCCATTCTTTAAAGACAGCATAGGTCTTTTTGCCCCAATTGTCAAGTGCCTTCGGCAGTGCGCTTGCGAATAAAGCCGGTGATCATGTCCGCCGTCTCGGAGAGCGGCAGAAGACTGGTATCCAAAGACAGATCGTAGGCGCGAGGGTCGTATTCTTCCCTGCCGATCATTTGACGGATATACTGGCGGCGTGTCTCATCGGACCGGGCAATCAAGGCGCGGGCTTCGGCTTCCGTCGCAGCGGCGGCATTCTCTACCAGGCGCTGCACGCGGAACCGCTCCGGCGCATAGAGAAAGATTTTAACCAGGCCAGGATGGGGCGGCAGCACGAAGCCGGCGATGCGCCCGACAATGACGACGTCTTCCTGAGCCGCGATTTCCTGCATCACTTTCGTTTCCGCATCCAGCAGGTCGCGGTCTGAGACGGACAGCGTGACCGGCGTGTGGTAGAGCGCTTCCGGCGGGCCGGTGGTAATGCCGCGCAGCATCCGCTCCCAGAACGAGACGCCGCGCTCTTCCCGGTGCAGCACGTCCGCTTCATCTACTTGCAGATTCTGCGCGGCCTTGCTGATGATTTCGCGGTCCAAGCAGCGGATTTGCAGCGCCTCAGCAATACGCTGCCCCAAATACGAGCCGCCGCACCCAAGCTGTCTTCCCAGTGTCACCGTAACTCGCATTGCTTTTGCCCCCCCGTTTTCATGTTACCCGACTTGATTGGTTTTGACGAACCCACAGGAACCCGGCGCGGCTTGGGCGTGTTGACAGAGGAGAGACCGCGCAGTATAATACGAATGGCAAGCAAGTTAATAGGCAATTAGTTTGGAATACAGATATGAGCGAGATTAAGCAGACCAAAGAAGAGCGTTTGAAGAAGGAAAAAGCAGGCTTAGATGTCCTCGCCGACATTTACCGCTACGCCGAAACGGGCTTTAATGCCATTGACCCCGGCGACTTTATGCGCTTTAAATGGTACGGCGTTTACCAGCAGCGGCCCAATAACGGCCACTTCATGATGCGGATTAAAGTCCCCGGCGGGCGGCTTTCTACCGAGCAGCTTCGGACACTGTCTGGGCTGACCAAAGATTATGCCCGTGGTATCGCCGACATCACAACCCGGCAGACCATCCAATTGCACTGGCTGACGATTGAAGATATGCCGGAAATTTTTGCGCGTCTGGATGCCTGCGGCCTGACCACGGCGGGCGCGTGCGGCGACATTGCCCGCAACCTGACTTCCTCCCCGGCGTCAGGCTTTGACCCGCAGGAGATCGCGGACACGCGGCCTGTGGTGGACGCCATCCAAAACTTTTTTCACCTGAACAAAGACTTTGGCGATCTGCCCCGGAAGTTCAAGATTGCCGTGGAAGGCTCGCCGATCCAAAGCACGGTGCCGCAGGTCAATGACGCGGCTCTGGTCGCGTACAAGCGCCCATCGGACGGCGTCGTCGGCTACCAGTTTCTAGTCGGCGGCGGACTTTCGCTCCAGCCGTTCTTCGGCCAGCAGCTTGACATCTTTGTCCCTGCCGACAATTTGACGGGGATTGTCGATGTCATGCGGGCCATCGCCGAGTGCTACCGGGACGCCGACCAGCTTCGGGCCAAGCGCACCCGCGCCCGCCTCAAGTACCTCATGGCTGAATGGGGACCCGAAAAGTTCACCGCCGAAGTCCGGGCCAAGCTTGACTGGACTCCCGACCCTGCCGCGCCGGGCTTTGAGTTTTCTGATGAAACTTACCGGGACCACATCGGGGTCAACCCGCAGGCGCAGCCTGATCTGAATTGGATTGGCCTGTGCATTCTGGCAGGCCGCTTGACCGACGAGCAGATGCGCCGCGCCGCCGATGTCGCGGACAAGTGGGGCGCTGGCGAAGTGCGCTTGACTAACATTCAGAACATGCTCATTCCGCATGTTCATACGGAAGACATTGCCAAAGCCCAGGAAGACCTCGCAGCGGCGGGCTTTGCGTGGGACGTCCCCAACATCCGGCGCGGCGCGATAGCCTGCACCGGCATTGAGTTCTGCAATTTGGCGATTACTGAGACCAAACTGAGAATCGGCGACGTCATCACCCACCTGGAAGAAGTCGCGCCGAACCCGTATGAGCGCGGCATCAAGATCAACATGAATGGCTGCCCAAACTCCTGCGCCCAGCACCATATCGGCGATATCGGCCTTCAGGGCTGTCTCGCCCGGCGCGAGGATGGCTCCCAAGTCGAAGCCTTCGACATCCTGCTCGGCGGCGACCTCGGCCTGCACCCGTCATTCAGCCGTCCAATCCATCGCAAGGTTCCTGCCGAGAAAGTCAAGTACGCCCTCGCCAATGTCCTCACGCGGTTCCAGGAAACCCGCGAAGGCGAAGAGCGCTTCGCCCAGTGGTCCCACCGCCACACCAACGAAGAGCTTGATGCATATTTAGGCGTCGAAACCATCGTTGGCGCACCCGACCTGCCCGCCTCCGCCCAGGGCGCAGGCGCAACAAACTGGCGCTAATTGAGAAGCCAACAAAAGCCGCTCGGCAGTGCCGGGCGGCTTTTGTTGTGCGAGCGCAAAATACCCAGCACGTCAAAGAACGCCGGCATTGAAATGCCGGGCTACTGTTGAGTGAAAGTCGCTCCGCGACTAAATGCCAATTGCCGCAGGCTCTTCTCCCTGACCGCGCAGGCGGTCATTCGGCGTCTGCGCCCCACAGCGCAAGAGTTCACTCCCACGTTCAGAACTCCCGCGTTCCTGCTTCCCGTTCCGCGTCTCCCCTACCCGTTGCTCTTCGGAAACAAATCGCTTGTATCCCGCACCTCATGGCTGCCGGGCGGCGGCGTGAACACGAAGTCGGACGCAGGCAGCTTTGGATTAATATCCTGGTTGTCATACGTTTCAGTCCGTGTGTTTGCCTGGTCTGAACTATACGGGTAGGCGGCAGTCATCTTGTACAGCAGATGATCGCGCTGGCCGATGTAGTAAGTAATCGTGTACGGCAAATCTCTGCCTGTCTTTAAATCAATTACTCCCTCGCGGAATGTCGCTCCATCCCATATGTGCTTTGTTACTATGACAACGTCCGCAAGAGCATTTGGCACATCATGTTCGTTGATCATCGGCGGGTTCATTGTAGCGGGCTGCCCAAGAGCATAATCGGTACTTGTGAGGGCTACATCCTTACCCTTATCGCCACCTAATGCCACTGCTGGCATTCCTGCCGTTGGCTCAGTCCCCCAGGATGCAAGCCCGCCGAATGTGTAGAACAGGGAGGGATCAACGGAAGGCTCTAAAGGAATTTTCGCGTAGCAGTCTGCCAGTTCGCCGCCGCTTGCGCCGATTGATTCCGTGCGGGTGACGTACAGATTTTTGCCGTCACTGACCGCTTGTGCTTTGCCGGAATTTTCCACACCTAACAGAGTGGCGCGGCGGAAGCGAATCTTATTGGGACGCTCTATTTCATATTCGGCATCCTGCGCCGTGCCAAGCGGTTCCTCGCGGCTGGTGACGCTGCACTTAAACGAGTGCATGGCGGCATAGGTAGTGTACATCTGGTTCAAAACAGCGAGGGCTTGGGCCTGATTTTGCTGCTGTGCAGCGGCGACGCGCCGCGCGTTCATTTGGGCAGTGACGCGGACGGCCCCGGCGGTTCCGAGGAAAAAGACGGCGACGAGGACGGCGGCTCCAAGCTGAAGCCGAAGGCGTTTGAGGTTCATAGTGCGTAGGACTCCTTGTGCGAGGCTTTGAGCAGGCGTGTTATCGCCGACAGTTGGCAGCGTGAGACGGGCGATGGCTTCGGTGGCATGGGCGGGCGCGGGACGGACAGCTTGCGGCAGCAGGGCAGCCAGAGCGGCGGCGGAAAGCGCGACGTTTCGCTTGGCGAACCAGCGGCGCAGGCGATCCAAAGCGCGGCTGACCCGCATCCGGGCGGCGTCTTCAGAGATGCTAAGCCCCGCACCAATTTCCGCCAGCGGGCGCTCCTGAAAGAAGCGCTCTAAGATAAGTGTTCGCTGCCCCGGCGGCAGTGCTTGCAGGGCGTCGTTTAAGAGCGGCTCGACTTCAGCCCATTCCGGCGTTTCCGGTGGTTCACGCTGCGCCTGCATCTGTGCAGCCTCCCATTCATGCGCCTGACGCCGCTGCTCCTGACGCCGGGCGTTTTTCGCCACAAGCAGCGCTGTCTGGAACAGCCAGGGGGAAAGTGTGGCGTCGGCTCGGCTTTGTTTGAGTGACGGCGCTTTGCGGGCCAGCAGCAGAAAGACCGCCTGCGCGGCGTCTTCCGCGAGGCTTGACTCGCCAAGTTCCCGCCGGCAGACCTGGTACACAAGGTTTGTGTAGCGGCGGCAAATCTCGGCGAACGCCGCCTGCGAGTCGCTTTCGGTAAATTGTTGGAGTAGCTGCCAGTCCGTCATTCTCGGCCTCCTTTCTGTTGTTCTTGTAAAGTGATGTTCGGGCAGCCACTAAAGCGAACGGGTACGGCAAAAAAGAGCCGCCAAGCCCAGCTTTGCCGGGCATGGCGGCTTTTCCTCTTCCAATTATTTGTGCGCGGATGGGATGGGAATGTCCGAGCCGAGCTTATTCAGCGCCGTTTCCAGGAACGTCCCGCCTTCGTCGTAGCCGACGGTGGACAGAGAACGAAATGGGAGGCAAAACGGTTCGGTGGTGCGGAAAAAAGTTTGCAGGCGCTAGGACTAGCTCCAATCTTCCATTTGGATGCTAGGAATGAGCTAGAAGTGGCTGAGGTTGCAGGTGATGACGGTGAAGCCAAGAGCGATTGCAGTGGCGGCAATGCGGCAGTCGCGCGTCCCGACCCGCTTGACGGCGGCAGGCCAAGACTGGTGCAGCGCTTCCATTTCGGCGGTGTAGGGCAGATGCTCAAAGCGCCGCAAGTCACGCACTGTTTTCAGCAACAGGTCATAGGCGAGAGGAACCTTCGCACGGTCCAACACTCGCGCGGGGTTAAGGCTTGCCAGCAATGCCATCCGGCCCCGAAGCTGTTCTTCAACGCTGTTCTTCAACGCTGTTCTTCAACCACGATGGCCGGCAGATAAATAGCGTCATCCGGCGCGGCAAGAACACGCTGGACAGCCTTCTGACTGCCGTTAAAAAAGAGCGTTGTGTCGCTGTCCAAGACAAACATATCACTCTGCTTCTGCTTTGAGTTCGGCTTCTGCTGTCGCTTCGGCTTCATCAAGCCATCTCAAGTCGCGCTCGAGTTCCTCCTGCCGGAGCTTTTTCATAAGCTGAACCGACTCTTCAAACAATGGGTCGTCTTTGTATTTGCCCGCAAGGTCAAAAAGCGGGTGCTTTTCCGGTGGGTCGCCGGGCTTCCAGGTGTCGGCGGCATGAGCGCCATTACCGTTTTGCGGGTAGGTCGGGATGTAGACAATTTTTGTGACAGTGGCGGTGCGATGTTTTGCTTTCTGCATAGAGGAAGTATAGCACAAAAAAGCCGCCGGGTCTTTTGGGACCCGGCGGCTGTCAGTGACGGCAGGCGCAGTTAGCGGATGCCGTGGGCTTTGTTGTAGGCGTCTACGGACGAGCGCAGGCGGATGGAGTAGGTGGCGACGCGGGTGCGGAACGTGTCGTACTGGCCTTCGGGCAGGTTTGCCAGCGGCTTGGTCAAGAAGGTCTTGACGTACGTTTCGGCTTCGGACACTAAAGGCTTTGCAATGTGGGCATCTTTGCACTCGCGCAGGGCGGCGTACATGGTCGTCAGATACCGAACGTCGGTGACGCCTTCGCGGCAGGCTTCCCATTGCAGCGTGTCCAAAACGCCGCCTTTGACCGGATAAGTCAGCATCAGAGGCCGAAACGCGATCCGGGCCGGACACGCGCCCACAGAAGTCTCATCATACGGGTCAGCGCCGAACGCAGTCTGGTAGTCCGGCAGGAACGCACCGTACAAATTAGATTTCCAAAGCAGAACGCCGGAATCGACGCGGTCTGTTTTCGGGTCTTCGTCTGTTGCCGGCCAGTACCACCAGTCGCGGGTCATGGAAACGCGCTGACCATTGGTGCGAAGAAGCTGCTGCGGGTAAGCCGAGTCGCGGTTGTAGACCACAATGTCTGCGCTTTGTCCAATGGCCGTGAAGTCGTCCTGGCGCGGAATGTAGGTCGCGCTGGGAATGCCGGCCTTAGACAGCGGGGCCATGCGGGCGGATGCCGCCGCGTTCGGCTCTGGGTCGGCGTAGTAGGTCAGCACCGGGCCGCTGTGGCTTCCGCGCTCTTTTTCGACTTCTTGGGGGTCGCCTTCGCCTTTGTACAGGTTGTACGCGGTGCCGAGGCCGTAGTTCTTATACTCGGTGACGGCGTCCCAAAGCGTGTCCGGCGAGTCGTACAGCGAGGCGATGGTGAAGCCATGCGCGTCAATGTCGGCAAGCTGGCTGTCCAGCACGTCTTTCGTCACGTAGTCCGTTACCAGATGCCGGCCATCGGGCGACGGCAATTCCGCCGGCGCGGGGTCAAGCCGGGAGCGCAAATCAACGCCGTACTGCTTGGCGGGCGACAACAGGCGAAGCGGCAGGACAGTGAGGGCAAGCCGCACGGAGATCGGCGCGGGCAGGCCGCGCCCGCTGACAACAATGCGTCCGGTATATGGGCCGGGCGGCGTGTTGCGCGGGACCGTCACGGAAAGCCAGAACTGCTTGGACGTGTCGGCGGGGATATTGCAGACCGCAGGGCCGGTCAGCCGGGCATCTGGCGATGTCCCGCTTAAAGGAACGCGGTCATCTTTGACTAGAAGCTCCGGCACCGCCGCCGCTGTATCCGGGTCACGCAGCGGCCCTGCGCCGTCCTGCTCCCAGACTTTGACGACATGGATGTCAACCGACGACCTCGGCAGGCTGCGCCCAATGCCCAGCAAATCCTGCGGCATTGAGGCCGTCACGTTGGTCAAGGCGACGGGGCTATAAACGCAGAACGACGCGGCTTGGGTCTGCTCGGCGCAGGCGGATAAGAGAACATCAGTACCCGCGCCGGAGGCAGGCAGCGATGACGGCAAGACACGCTCAAACAGCGTTCCCGGTGTCCACACCCACACCGGCTTTCGAGCGGTCCGCATGGCTTCCTGTACGTAAGACAAGCGGCCCTGCCGCTCCAGTCCCGGCGGCGTCACCGTGAAGCGGAAGGCGACACGCCCACCGTGGGTGAGGCCAGGCTGGGTCGCCAAGCCGTAATTGACCGCCGAAGTCGAGGCCGGAGGACCGACGGCCTGCCACGCGCCGATGTTGCCGAGGTCTTCGTTCGGGATTGGCGTATTCATGTCGCCTTTGCCGGCGGCATCCAGCGTCACCCAGGCCGCATCGTCCACAATCAGCGTGGACTGCCGGGCCGTGGTCACGTCCAGCGCCAGGCCACGGGCTTTGGACCAGTCCGGCTGCGGGTCGTCCACATCGGTTCCGCCGACTTGGGCATCGGCGGGCAGGGCCATGTCGAGCGATTTGTACAGCGGCGGCGCGGCGCGAAGCGTAAAGTTCGACTTCGGCAGCACAACTTCGCGCCAGCCGGTGAACGAAATCGGGGTCGGCTCCGAAATCCATTCATCGCGCGGCAGCGGGTCGGAGGCCGGAGACAAGGTGCGGGTTGGGGCCAAAATGCGTACACGCAGGTCGGCGTGGCTGCCGTCGCCATGCACCCAAAGCCGGACACCGTTGTTGTCGCCCATTACCGGCAGGGCATCATGCACTAAAAGTGTTTGCACCGGCTCAGACTTGCCGGCCACTTTGGGCGTCAGCGGCGTCATCGCCCGGACGCTCTGGGCCAGCGCCGGGGGAGAGCCTGCGAGAAATAAAGCCGCCGCTGAAAGTGCGGCAACTGGAGACAAGGCAGCAAGCGAAAGCGCCATGCCGAAGTGGCAGGGACGTTTAAGGGTCAAGTGGGGAGTCCTCCTAAAGCGGGGTCGTGCTGAGAATTCTGAAGACGGAATGGCAAATGAAACTTGTAAGCAAAAGAGACGAACTGAGAATACAAGTAAAAAAGACGGGATTGCGCGGGAAAAAGTTCCCATGCAATCCCGTCTATGTAAAGTCTATGTGAAGCATTTCACCGGCAATTCCAGTGCCGGATCATTTCACCATACCTGTGCCGCTAAATCGTAATTTATTCACCGCTCTTGCTGCTGGTCGCTGCCAAATCGTGGCGGGCTGAGTCGGTGGCGACAATGTCCCATTCCGTACCGTAGCGGCGCAGGGTATAGGATACATACGCGGTCTTGTCCGCCCCCAATGCCGAGCCGTCGGCGGCAGTGTCGTTTCCGGCTTGGTCAAACGGCACAATGCCGGTGTCCGTGCCGCCGTCGCTGCTTGCGCCCTGGTAGACATGGGTGCCGAAGGCGGTCACATCGCCGTTTTTCAGCTTTCGCAGATGCGTAAAGTTAAACGAGACTGTGTGCAGACGGTCTAAGGCATCGCGCGTGATTTCAGAGAAATCGCTTGACGCAATAGAATACGAATACTTGCCGTCCAAGAAGACCGAAATGCGCGTGTCCGAGTTCCGCAGATGGTTCTTAACCAGACTGATGTTCCCGTCGGTCCAGGCATGGGCAATGTCGGCAAACGCGGCCTGGAACGAGTCCGCCGGATAGGCGTGTTCCAGCGCGGCCTTTGCCTGATCGCCGCCTTCCTGAAGCTGCTCGACACGCTCCGGCGTCGCCACATAGTAATTGTTCTGGTTGTACGTCGTCTCGTAGACCGGCGTGTAGAACGGCAGTGACGGCGTTGAATAATCTACCGGCTGCGGATCGGCAACAACAATGCCGTTGCTGTAAACATACTGCGGAAAGCCGCTGTATCCCGAATACACAGAAGGGTACGAGTTTGGCGCGTAGTTGCTGCAATAGTTCCCGTAGTAGTAGCCGCCGAGCAGAGCCGGGCCGCCCCCGGTAATTGGCGCTTGGCCGCTAAAGTAACCGTTGGCCGGGCCAACCGGCGGGATTGGGTTATGGAAGAAGCCGTTTGCCGGTCCGACCGGCGGTAGGAACGCCCCGCCGCCATAGGATCCATTGCCGTAAGTCCCGCCACGGTTCGGGGAATAGGGTGCCGACGGCAGTGTCACCACCGGTCCTGTGCCGGAATAACCGCCGTAACCGTTGCTGTAATAGGTGGAACCACCGCGCCCGTAGGTCGGGCTGCCGTACACCGGCCCGCCATAGACAGGGCGATTATAGACAGGTGCATTATAAACAGGAGCGTTGTAGGACGGCGCGGTGCGGTACACCGGAAGCCCGCCGCGCACAATTGGCCCCGGATGCATGGTCGGTCCCTGCGTGGTAGCCGGCCTGCCTTGCGGGTAGCCCTGCACAACCTGGGCATGTGCAGCCAGCGGCAGCACAATAAGCACCGCAAGCGCACCGGTGGCGAGCGTGAAATGAGAAGAATGACAGCTTAGTTTTTTCATCGGAGCGGCTGCTTTCTAAAGAAGCGAGGAGCGCGGCAAAATGGTCTGTTGTTATAACCGCAAAACGGCAGGGCGGGTTCCAGCGCCGGTCATTTTTCGCCCCGCTGGCACGCCAACAGTATACCCATTTCATACGCATTTAGCCCAGCAGATTTTTTCTTCTTTGGCCTCATCGCTCAACAATTTCCGCTTTGAGCAGCACACCCGAATGGCTGTAGCGAAGCTCTAGAGTGGTGATGTCTTTGGCGTTGCCGACAAAGCCGAGGCTGTAGGCGTCGGTATCATTCACAACCGGGTGTCCGTAAGCGTCGAAGGTAATCTGCGAAGAAGCATCCGGCACTCCCAGCAAATTGCGAGACTGTGTGCGGGGCATCCCAACCGTGAGGTGGTTCTTGATTAAATCCTGCGTCATGCGGAACCGCTGGGTGCTGAATGATTCCGGCTCGGAGTTCGCATACCAGACCGCAGGATCAAAGCGGGCCGGGCGTCCCAGCCAAACCCCGACAAGCAAAGCCACCAGAACGGCCAGTAAAGCCACGCGGGGCAGCCAATATCCTAAGCGCGAATTCAGCAACAGTTACCTCTCAGTTTTTTCGTCAGGAGCGGTATGCTCAACTCATATAGATTTAGCCCAGCAAGTGGTCATAGTAGAAATACCAGCAGCCTTTAAAGCGACGGTGCATCTTCATCAAGTTTCTTGTTCAGCGCAGGGCTGTCATTCTGCTGCTCATTACCTCCTGCGAGCGAGCTTCGCAAGCACAGCAGCAAATAAGCCCAAGCCAGGTCAGAGACGACTTCAGAAGGCAGAATGCGATTGGCCTTAATAGCCGCATCATATAGAAAGACAAGAGCCAGACCGCCTAGCACCAAAGACCAGAAACCACTCCAAAACGGCCTGAGAATGTCGAACGCCAGCAGTGGCAAGCCGCCATGATAGGAGCGTGTTGCCAGCCAGACGGCAGCAGCGTAAAAAGGCGCAAGCACGGCTGCGCCTATCACAAAGGTAAAAATGGGAATGGCGATGGTGTCTGCATTGGGAGGATAAGCCCTTCGCCCCTCTTCAATTGTGTAGTAGGCAACATTAAAGAAAGGTGCAGACAGGTACAAGAGCGCAGCAAACAGCGCGAAGTGCCATTTAGCTTTCAGCGTGATAAGCATAGCCGTAAGTGCCGGTGAAAAACTAGCCTCCCAGCAGCCGCGAGTCCAGCTCTTCGGAGACGGCTTCGGCGAGCGGGGCGTACAGGCAAACCGTGCGCTCATACAGAGCCAAAAGCTCGGCCAAAGTCAAGCGGCGCAGGAGACGGCGGCAGACGGC